>JACPVI010000080.1 GCA_016191815.1 Myxococcales bacterium | reverse complement strand
CGCCCGCATCCTCGAGGCGGGCCGCCTCCCGGGGCTGTACCACGCGCCATTCTTGGAGCTGACCTATGCCCTCTCCCGCCGCACCGAGGGGGGCCTGGAGTATCGCTTTCAGCACTTCACCCTGGGCGGCGAGCTTGCCCAGGCGCACTCGCTGGCCAATCGGCTGCGGTACCGGCTGAGCCGGCAGACTACCCTCTCGGCGAGGGCAGGACCGGCGCTCTACTGGGACGAGCGAGGCGGCCGAGGCGTGGTCGCCAGGGCGGGGCTGGATCTCGCGCACGAAGGGCGGCGCGCCGAGCTTTACTTCTCGGCCGGTCAGGAGCTGGTGGGCGCCAGCGGCTTCACCGCCGCGCTGTGGGCGCAGTACGCCGCGGTGGCCGTCTCCGCCCGCCCGGCGGGGGCGCTTAGGCCCTACGCCTCGGCGAGCTACTTCAGGAACGGCCGCGCCCCGGACGTGGGCATCGATCCGCTCGGCGATTGGAGCAGGGTGACCCAGGGGTACGCGGTGGGCGCCGGCCTGGAGTGGAGGCTTTCCAAACATCTCGCCCTCGCCGCGACCGCCGATCGCTATTCACAGCTCGGCGAGGTGCCGGCGGCGGGGGACCTCTCGCGAAACATCGTCGCGGTCCGGGCGGTGCTCTCGCCGTGGTAGCGGGCGAAGGAGGAAGGCTGATGGACCGGGAAATGAGTGCAGACCAGGTGCTGGCGGCGCTGTGGAGGCGGAAGCTCCTGGTCCTGCTCCTGTTCGCGCTCGCGCTCGGGCTCGGGGCCGCGGTGGTGATGGTCCAACCGCAGATGTACGTGGCCACCGCGGTGGTGCGCGTCGAGCCGCAGCGCCCCGGCGAGGACATGGTGCAGCGGACGGTGAGTGAGCTGATCGAGCAGCGGCTCCTCACCGTGCGCCAGGAGCTGCTCGCCCGGCCGGTCCTCCAGCAAGCCATCGCCGAGCTGGGCCTCTATTCCGCGCTGGTGAAGGAGAAGGGCCTCGACGCGGCGGTGGAAAGGATGCGCGCCGACCTCACCGTGCGGGTGGAGGGGGAGAGCGCGTTCGAGATTGCCTACGCCTCGGTCGATCCCGAGCTGGCGGCCAAGGCCGCCAACCTCCTTCCGGAGATCTACGCCAAGCAGGCCACCCACATCCGCCAGGCGCAGGCCTCTCGCGTCACCGCGCTCTTCGACCACGAGCTCTCGGTGCTCAAGAGGCTGGTGAGCGACTGGGAGCGGAAGATCGCCCAGTTCAAGGTGGACCACATGGGCGAGCTGCCCGAGCAGCTCGAGATGAACATGCGCGCCCTGGAGCGGCTGGGCGCGCTGATGCAGACCAAGAGCGAGGAGCTGCGGGTGGCCGAGACCCGGCGCTCCGAGCTGGCGCGGGCGAGAAACGCCGCTGACAGCGAGGCGGGGAGGCTCCAGTCGGCCGAGGACGGCCTCACCCGCACGTTGGTGGCGGCGCGCACCAGTTGGACCGCCGACCACCCGGAGGTGCAGAGGCTGGAGCGCGAGCTGGACGATCTCCGCGCCAAGCGCATCGCCGCCGAGGAGCGCACCTGGGCCGAGCGCGCCGAGCGCGCCCGCGCCTCGCAGTTGGTGTCCTCGGCACAGAAGGACATCGCCGAGATCAGGAAGCAGGCCGAGGTGTACCAGCGGCGGCTCGATCGGACGCCACGGTGGACTCACGAGCTTTCGGTGATGCAGCGGGACTACGAGATCGCCCGCACCAAGTACCAGAGCGTGGTGTCCCGCCGGGTGGAGGCGGAGATCGCCGAGGAGCTGGAGCGAAAGGGCGCCAGCTCGCTCTTCAACGTCGTCTCCGCCGCGGGCGTGCCCTCCGAGCCGGCGCGGCCGGACCGCGTGGCCGGGCTGGGGTTGGCGCTGGTGATCGCGCTGGCCTTTGCCTCCTTGGTGGCGGTGGTAGTGGAGCTGCGCGACGAGAGCCTGCGCGACGCCGCCCAGGTGCGGAAGCGCCTTCCGGTCCCGGTGCTGGCGGTGGTGCCGAGGCTGGACGGCCTGAGGACCGAGCGGCGCGTGCTCGCGCCGGGGTCCAGTTGAGGGAGGAAACCATGGAGCACACCCTGGAGAAGGCCCAGAACTTCCTCTCGCGGGCGGGCGAGGGCGCGCCTTCATCGAACGAGGTCGACCGCCGCCTGGTCACCCTCACCGCTCCGGCCTCCGCCGCGGCGGAGCAATACCGGGCGCTCTACTACCGGCTGGAGCGAATGCGCGAGCTGGCGCCGATGAAGCTGGTCGCCTTCACCTCGGCCCTGCCTTCGGAGGGCAAGTCGGTCACCGCGGCCAACCTCGCCCTGACCTCGGCTCGCGCCAACCGGGAGCGCCGGGTGGTGCTGGTGGACGCCGACTTCCGCCGGAGCCGGGCGGCCAACTACCTGGGCATCAAGCCCAGGCCGGGGCTCTCGGAGCTGCTCGCCGGCGACTGCGAGGGGCGCGAGGCGGTGCGGCGCTTCCGTTCGAGCCGGCTGGTGGTGATTCCCGCCGGCGCTCCCCCGGAGGAGCCCGGCCAGGCCCTCGCCGGGCCCAGGATGCGACAGCTGCTCCATTCGCTTCGCGAGGGCTTCGACGAGGTGTACTTGGACCTGCCGCCGGCGCTCCCGTTCGCCGACGCCTCCATCCTCGCGGCGAGCGTGGACGGGCTGGTGCTGGTCATCCGCGCCTGCGCCACTTCACACCGCTTCGTCGCCGAGGCGATCGAGCGGCTCTCCGGCACCCGGCTGATCGGCTGCGTGCTCAACGCGGCGGAGCCCGGCGGCGCCTTCTCGGAGGCCTACCCTCGATGAGCGCGCCGCCCGCAGGGTGATGGGGCGATGACCCGGGCATTTCACCACTACTTCTCCGGCCGCAAGGCCTGGTTCTTCCTCTTCGAGGCGCTGGCCGCGTCGCTCCTTGCAACCCTTGGCTCCTCCGCAGCCGCCTCGGCCGGCGCTCATGCGCCGCTGCTCGCCGGCCTGGCCGCAACTCCGTCGGCGGTGCTTGCGCTCGGCTTTTGCACCTCCGCGGCGATCGTCACCTCCCTGTACTTCGCCGACCTCTACGACTTGCAGCTCGCGAGGGAGGACCGCCAGCGCGGAGTGCGGCTGCTTCGGGCGGGCGGCAGCGCGGTGGCGCTGGTCGGTTTGGCGTCGATGGCGCTCCCCGAGGGGACTCTTCCGCCAGGTGCGCTCCTGGGCGGCGCCCTGGGCGCCACCGTGGCATGCCTCGCCTCCAGATGGGGAATGCCGGCGGTGATCGGCGAGCCGACCCGAATCCTCCTCCTCGGAAGGGGCGAGCGCGCGATGCAGCTCGCTCGCGCCGTGGAGTCCGGCTCCGAGGGCTGTTTCGCGGTCTGCGCGATGATCGAGCCCGCAAGCACCCCTCTTTCGCGAGCGGGCGAAGGTCAGGGTGAGGGAAGTGTCCTCTCCCTCGTGGAAGTCGCCCGGGGCCTCGGCGCGAGGGTGGTGGTCACCGCCCTCGACGAGGCTCGCGGCCAGCCGTTCGTCGACCGCCTCATCGAATGCCGCCTCGCCGGCCTCGAGGTCTACGACGCACCGGCCTTTTGCGAGCGCGTCCTCCGGAGGCTTCCGGTCCGCACCCTCCGTCCCTCGGAGCTGGCCTACGCCGACGGGCTGAACCTCGGCCGCTGGCGCTCGCCCCTCGGCCGCGCGCTGGACGTGGTGGCTTCGCTGGTGCTGCTTTGCGTCGCCTCTCCGCTGATGCTGGCGGTGGCGCTGCTCATCAAGCTCGACTCCCGAGGGCCAGTGTTCTACCGGCAGGAGCGGGTGGGCCACCGCGGAAAGGTTTACCGGCTCTGGAAGTTCCGGAGCATGCGGGTGGACGCCGAGAGGGACGGCGCGGTGTGGGCCCGCCAACAGGACGACCGTGTCACCCGGGTAGGACGCGCCATCCGCAGGGCCCGGATCGACGAGATCCCCCAGGTGTTCAACGTGCTCGCCGGGGAGATGAGCTTCGTTGGCCCCCGGCCGGAGCGCCCCGTCTTCGTCGAGGAGCTGAAAAAGCAGATCCCCTTCTACGGCCTGCGCGAGGCAGTGAAGCCCGGCATCACCGGCTGGGCGCAGATCCGCTACCCCTACGGAGCTTCGATCGAGGACGCGCGGAACAAGCTGGAGCTCGACCTCTACTACATCAAGAACGGTTCGCCGCTCCTCGACCTGGCCATCATTTTCCACACGGTGAGGCATGTCCTTCGCGGGAGGGGGGCGCGCTGAACGCGACCGATGGTGCCCTCGGCGGGCACCCGGGTTGCAGCGGCACGGGTGATGACTGGCCACACGATCGATACGCCCTGGGAGGCGGTGCGCGCCCGTGCGGACCGCGCGGTCCTCCCGGAGCGGAACCGGCTGCTCAAGCAGCGGCGAACCCGCGTGGTGTGCCTGGGAGGAGGGACCGGCCAACCAGTGGTGCTCCGCGGCCTCGCCCGCTTCGCCGAGCCGCGCCCCGGCGACGCGGGAGTCGAGATCACCGCGGTGGTGGCGATGAGCGACGACGGCGGGAGCTCCGGGCGGCTGCGCCGGACGCGAGGGTTGTTGCCGCCCGGGGACATCCGGAACTGCCTGGTGGCGCTGGCCGGGGGAGACTCGATGCTCCGGGAGGTCTTCGGCTACCGGTTCGGCGGCGCCAAGGGCCTGGCGGGACACGCGGTGGGAAACCTGCTCATCGCCGCGCTGGCGGAGCTCAAGGGCGATTTCCTCGAGGCGGTGCGCACCGCCCAGAGGCTGCTCGACGCACGCGGAACCGTCCTCCCCTCGACCTTGACCCAGGTCCAGCTGGTCGCCGAGCGGGAGGGAGAGGGGACGGTGATCGGCGAGCGGAACCTGTCGCGGTCTCGCGGGAAGGTGAGGCGGGTGGCGCTCAGGCCAAGGCGGCCGCCGCCCGCGGACGGCATCCTCGAGGCGATCGCCGCCGCGGATCTGGTGGCGATCGGCCCCGGCTCGCTCTACTCGAGCGTGCTCCCCAACCTATTGGTGGACGGAGTGGCGAAGGCGCTCACAGCGTCCCGCGCGCTCAAGGTGCTGGTCTGCAACTTGATGACCCAGCCCACCGAGACCGACGGGATGAGCGGGGCCGACCACGTGCGAGCCCTCCTGGAGCACGCCGGCCCGGTGGTGGACGTGGCGATCTACAACTCCACCCTCCCGAACCCGCAAGCCCTCTCGCGCTACGCCGCCCGCGGCGCGCACCCTCTGGAGTTCGACCGGAGGGGGCTCTTGGCGATGGGAGTCCTGCCGATCGAGGCAGATCTGCTCAGGGAGGGACGGCGGGTGAGGCACGACGGGCGCAAGGTGGCGCGCTGGCTGCTCAGGCTCGCGCGGAGCGGCGTGTAGGCCGGGAGAGCCGATGGAAGCGCTCGCCACAGGCAGCCTCGAGCTTTCGGTCTCCGAGGTTGGCGGTCGCGCCTCCCTGATGGGGCTCGCGCCGGAGTGGGACGAGTTGGTCCGCTCCACGCGCGACGAGGTGTTCCTCCAGCACGACTTCTTCCGGATCTGGATCGACAACTTCGCTCCCAGGGCACGCTTCCGGGTGCTCTTGGCGCATGACGCCTCCGGGCGGCTGAGCGCGGTGCTCCCGCTGATGGAGCAGCGCGCCTTCCTCTGCGGCGTTCCGGTGCGGCAGCTCGTCTCCACCTCCAACTCCCACTCTTGCCGCTTCGATCTGGTGGCGAAGGAGCCGGCGAGCGCCGGCCGGGCTTTCCTCCAGCACCTCCGGCGCGACACCTCCTGGGACCTGCTTCGGCTCTCGGACGTGCCGGAGGGAGGCAACGGCTGGCGGCTCTTGGAAGCGGCCGCGGCGGCCGGGCTCCCCACTGGCGCCTGGGAGTCGATGCGCTCGCCCTATGTCCCCTTGCCGCGGAGCCGGGCCGAGCTGGACGGGAGGCTCGATGCCAAGTTCCGCGCCAACTGCCGCCGCCGGCGCCGCCGCCTGGAGGAGAAGGGCGTGGTCTGCCTCGAGAAGGTGACCGGCGGCGAGCAGGTCGACGCCAAGCTGGAGGAGGCCTTCGCCCTGGAGCAGAGCGGCTGGAAGGGGCGGCGGGGCACGGCCATCTCGCAGGCCAAGGCCACCCGCGGTTTCTACTCGGAGCTGGCGCGGGCCGCGAAGTACGGAGGCTACCTCACCCTCTTCTTCCTCAGGCTCGACGGCCGCCCGGTGGCCTCGCACTTCGGGTTGACCCAGGCAGGCCGCTACTTCCTGCTCAAGCCGGCCTACGACGAGAAGCTCGCCGAGTGCAGTCCGGGGCAGCTCCTCTTGGACGAGGTACTCGGCGACTGCATCGCCTCGGGGTTGCGCGAGCTGGACTTCTTGGGGCCGGACATGCCGTGGAAGCGCGACTGGACCGATCGGCTCCGGGCGCACCACTGGCTGTTCGTGTTCCGCGACACGGGCCTGATGAAGGCGCTCTGCAGGGCGAAGTTCCGCTGGCTGCCCAGGGCAAAGGAGGCGGTGGCGCGATGGAAGCGATGATCCGAGAGGCTCCGGGGCTGTTCGTCCCGGTGCTGCCGACGCTCTGGCCGAGCATGCTGGCAAAGCGGCGCGAGCCGTCCGGGTTCTACCCGTTCGCGGCAGCGAGTGTCCGCTACTTCTACTTCGCCCGGAATGCGGTCTGGACCGCGGTGAGGATGCTGGGGCTGGCGGGCGGCGAGGTGTTGGTGCCCGCCTACCATCACGGCGTCGAGGTGGAGGCGTTGCTCGACGCCGGCGCCGCGGTGCGCTTCTACCGGGTGGGGCCGAGGTGGGAGGTGGACCTCGAGGACGTGGGGCGGCTGATCGGCCCGCGCACGCGCGCGCTCTACCTCACGCACTACGCCGGCTTCCCCGGCCCCGCCGCGGAGATGAAAGCCCTCGCCGAACGACATGGCCTCTTCCTGTTCGAGGACTGCGCCCTCTCGCTCTTGTCTGCGGATGGGGATCGGCCGCTCGGCTCCACCGGCGAGGTGGGCATCTTCTGCCTGTACAAGACGCTGCCGGTGCCGAACGGAGGGGCGCTGGTGGTCAACGGCCGACGCGGCTACGCCCTCCCCGAGCCGCCGCCTCCGCCCTGGGCCTCCACGGTGAGCCACGCGCTCTCCTCGCTCCTCTCTAATCTAGAGTTGCGCGGAGGCACCTTGGGAAGGGCGGTTCGCCTGCTCGTTCGCGCGCTGGGCCGCCGCACCGCCGAGTCCACGCGCCTGGAGAGAGTCGCCACCGGCACCGCCCACTTCGATCGCGCGCACGTGGACCTCGGCATGAGTCAGCTGGCGCGGCGCATCGCCCTGGCCCAGGATTTCAGGTTTATCGTCGAGTCGCGGCGGCGGAACTACTTCTTCCTCATGGGGAGGTTGAGGGATCTCTCGCCGCCGGTCCACAACCAGCTCCCGCCCGGCGTCTGCCCGCTCTTCTACCCGCTGGTGGTGGAGCGAAAGGCCGAATTGCTCGCGCGGCTTCGAATGAAGGGCGTGGAGGCGATCGACTTCTGGTCTCGCTTCCACCCGGCCTGCGAGGCGGCTCGCTTCCCCGAGGTGGCCGCGCTGCGCAGGACAGTGGTCGAGGTGCCCTGCCATCAGGATCTCGATTCCGAGACCATGGCCCGCCTGGCGCTGGTGGTGCGCGAGGCGCTTTTGGCCTCGCGGCCGAGGTCGCTCGCCGAAGGAAAGCGGCGATGAGGAAGGCAGAGGAGCTAGCTCCATCCCCTCTCTCGCTGGCGGGAGAGGGTCAGGGTGAGGGTGGGCGTGAGGGCAGGCTGCGTCTCGTGTCGGTGCGAGACGGACTCTCCTTCGCCCGCCTGAGGCCCGAATGGGATGCCTTGCTCGAGAGGAGCGGGGCGGGAGTCTTCAATTCCTGGGAGTGGCTCTACCCCTGGTACCACCGCATCGGCCCCGATCGCGAATTGATGATCCTCCTCGCGCGCGATGAAGCGGGAGAGCTGGTCGGGCTCTTGCCGCTGTGCCTCTCCTGGACCTGGGCCGCCGGCCGGAGGCTGCGGCGGCTGTCTTTCCTAGGCGAGAGCCGGGTTGGCAGCGACTACCTCGACGTGGTGGCGCGGGCGGGAATGGAGCCGTTGGTGGCGGCGTCCTTCGCGCGCGCAGTGCGCGACGCCAGGGCGGGTTGGGACGTCCTCGAGCTTTCGGACGTCGACCAGGACTCCTGGGCGCTACGGGCCTTCCGCGAAGCCTTCGTCTCGCCGGCCTGGCAGGTGGAGGTGTCTGACCGGTTCACCTGTCCTTTCGAGACGTTCGCCTCCGGGACGCGTTTCGAGGACTTCCTCCGCAAGACCGGCCGGAGGGACAACTTCCTCAGGAGGCGCAAGTGGCTCTCGAGCCAGGAGGGCTTCCGGATCGAGCGGACCGTCGCGCCGTCCGAGGTTTCGCGTCCGCTGGCGGAGCTGTTGCGGCTGCACGCGCAGAGGTGGGCGAGGGACGGGGGCTCGCAGGGCATCAACGGCCCCAGCGTGGAGGCGTTCCACCGGGACGCGGCGGAGTACCTGGCCGAGCGGGGCTGGTTGCGCCTGTTCACGCTCCTCGTGGGGAAGCAGGTGGTAGCGTCGGTCTACGGAATCGCGCACCGCTCGAAGTTCATCTACTACCAGTCGGGCTTCGACCCCACCTGGGCGTCCAGGAGCGTGGGGCTGGTGCTGACCGGCGAGACGTTCCGCGACGCGATCGAATCGGGGCTCTCCGAGTACGACTTCCTCCGCGGCACCGAGGCCTACAAGGCGGACTGGACGACCCAGGAGCGGCGCACCGTGGCGGTGCGCGTGTGGGAGAAGGGTGGCAGGGGCCGATGGCTCTCGCGCGGGGAATCGGCGGAACGGCTCCTCCGCGGCGTGGCCAAGCGGGTGCTGCCACGAGCGGCGGTGGAGTCCATCAGGAGGTACCGCAGGCGGCGGGCGTCCCTCTACTAGTCACTGCCCGACGCTGCCGCGCACCCGGCACGCCTCGTCGCTGCCCAGCTCGCACGCCTTTGCCGCGTCGGCGAGCGCGCTCGCGAGGTTGCCTTTCCTAAAGTGCGCTCCGCCCCTGAGGTAGTAGGCCCGGCCCTTCTGGTATTCCGGGCGGAGGGCGATCAACCGGTCGAGGTTGGCGATGGCCTCGTCGAGCCGGCCAGCGTCGATGAGCAGGTATCCCAGATAGTCGTACGCCTCGGCGTAGTCTCGGTGCAGCTCCACCGCCCGCTGGAAGTCCTCGACCGCCGCCGCCTTATCGCCCAGCCGCGCGCGCACCACGCCTCGCCAGTAGTGGGCCTCGGCGTTGCCTGCGTCCAGCTCGATGGCCCGGCTCAGGGCCTCCGAAGCCTCTTGAACCCGCCCGTTCTCGACCAGCCGGTTCCCGCCGACCACCAGCTCCTGCGCTCCTGCCGCAGATGCGGTCTCCAGCGCCGCCACGAATTCGTCCGGCGAGGAGAACGAGGAGGCCGGGAGCGGGGCCGGAGTGACCCCGCTTGCCGCGATGAGGAACACCGCCGGCACGTCCTGCAGCTTGAAGCGGTTTACCACCGCCGTCTCGGCGGGACTGGTTCCCACGGAGATGCGCACCTTGGCCACTCGCTCGAGCTTGCCCGCGATGGGATCCGAGGAGAGGAAGCGATCGACCCGTTCGCAATCGGCGCACACGTCCGAAGTGAAAAGGACGAGAAGCCGGGCGCCGGCCGGCCCTTGGAGGCGCTCGGCTTCGGCCAGGCCGTCCGGACCGGTGAACCACCGGGTCGGAACGACGGGCTTGAAGGCGGTGGAGGGGGGACTCGGCGGCGGCGTCTCCTCCGGTGCGAGGAGGGCGGCAACCCCCGCGGCCGCTACGGCGAATAGGGCGAGGAGCACGGCCGGTAACCGCCAGGCTTTCCTCACCGTCCGTTTCGGCTCGGAAGAGAGCTCACCGGCCGGATCGACGTCGGTGATCTCAGGCACGAAGGTCGGCTCCGCAGCGGTGCCGCAACGCTCACAACGGGCCGGATCGTCTTGTTCGTGTCCGCATTTCGGGCAGACCATCACACCCCCAGCGCGGCAAGTCTCCCTCGCCCGAGGTGCGAGGGGAAGCGGGTGCCGTTTCGGCGTATGATTCACGCCCCTACAGGAGTGCCGCATGCCCGTGAAGCTCCCGCCCAAGCCCACTCCGCAGGCCTTCGCCGACGCCTGGACCAAAGAGGTGCTCGAGCCGGCCATCCGGAAGCTCGCCGGTGCCGACGGCAAGCTGACCGCGAACGAAGCCGCGCGGGGAGACTCGCTCACCGGCGCCGCGCGGCTCGCGGCGGATAACACCCGCGACGTGTTCGCAGCGACCGGGGTCTCCACGCGGGCCAGCGTGAGCACCCTGCTCGCGGCCGGCCGCAAGTACGCCTTCGAGGCGGCCGCCGCCGCTGCCGGGAGCGACGGCGTCTTGTCCAAGGCGGACGCGGCGCGGCTTCCCTCCGGCCTGCGCGCGGACTTCAACTACCTGAGCAACGTCTCGGCTCCGCGCTACAGCGAGAACGTGGTGCGCGAGGTGATGGCGGCCCACGGCCTCACCGACCTGCAGGCGCTCCTGGAGGCCGCGCGGGTCGGCGACACCAACGGGTACCTCAACCGCACCGAATTGGAGGCGGCCGCCCGCTCCCTGGCCGGCGCGCAGCCGGAGCTGGGCGTCGTCTCGGACCTCGACAAGACGGTCATCCCGGCGCACCGGCTGGGACAACCGATGCCTTCGCCGTACCCGGGCGTGGCCCAGCTCTTCCACGAGCTGGAGTTCGCGCGAGAGGGCAGTGCCGGCGACGTCACCTACGTCACCGCTCGTTCACCGGACCGGACGGAGGACGTCGACGAGTATCTGGCCGACCACGGTCTTCCCGCGGGGCCGATCGAGACAGGGACTTCGACCGTCCCGTGGGTGGCCCTCAAGGAGAAGGTGGCGGACATCTCGCGCGTGCTGGAGGCGAACCCCGGGCAGAAGTTCGTTCTCTTCGGGGACTCGAACCACAAGGATCCCGAAGTGTATCGGCAGATCCTCGACAAGTACCCGGGCCGGATCACCGCGGTGTTCATCCACAAGGTCACCGCGACCGTGCCGCCGGAGCGGGTGGCCGGCATGCACCTCGTCTCCAACTATGCGGAGGCGGCCGGCATCCTCCATGGGCAGGGAGTGCTCGAGAAAGCCGCCGCCAGGCGCGTGATGGAGAGCGCCAAGGCCGGAGGGTTGGCGATCAGCGTTCAGGACATCGATCGCATGCTGGGAGGCTAGCCCGGATTATTCACCCGGGTGGCGTCGCGAGGCCGACGAGATGCCAGCCGAGCCGGAGCGCTGGACGCCGGAGCACCGCAGGCGTGCTGGTGGGCACGTCGAGGCGCGGACGGCGGAAGCGCCCGGCGCAGGCGGCAGATCGTCGGCCGCAGTAGCCAGCCGGGTGAGTAGTCCGGGCTAGGGGCCTCCGGGACAATTTGCCGCGGCCGTCGCGACCGGGCTACAAGTGGAACCGCCACTGCGTCGGCCGGACGCCGGAGATCGCTCAGTTGCCGTCCAGAGCCGCCATCCTGCTCGGTGCCGTGGTCCTGGCCCTGTCGGCGTGCGGCCGCACCCAGCCGCTTCGATACGCGTCCGACGGGGGCGACGAGCTGCGCAGCGACTGCGAGCCCTGGGGTGAGGACAGCTTCACGCTCCCGCCGATGGAGCGCCGGCCCGTCGACGTGCTGCTCGTGATCGACGATTCCGGCAGCATGCGGAACGACCAGTCGGTGCTGGCTTCCAACTTCCAGGCGTTCATCTCGCGTTTCCGCGCCCACCAGCTCGACTTCCACCTCGGCGCGGTCACCACCGACATGCGGAGCAGCACGCGGAGCGGCAGGTTGGTGGCGCCCTACCTCACTCCCCAGACAACGAACCTCGAGGCGGCTTTTCAGCAGATGGTGAACGTGGGCACCCGCGGCAGCGCGCGCGAGCAGGGGCTGGCCGCCACCCGCGCCGCGCTCAGCGAGCCTTTGACCTCGAACGACAACCGCGGCTTTTTGCGTCCCTCGGCGGATCTCGCGGTGCTCTACGTCGCCGACGAGGACGACCAGTCGACCGGCACCGTCGCGGAGTTCTCGGGCTTTCTGCGGGGCCTCAAGCAGAGGCCGGACACGGTGACGGTGGCGGCGATCCTCGACATGCGGTGGTACCTGGGCTGCGACGCGACGAAGTCGAGCTGGAGGTTCGTCGCCCTGGCGCGGTCTTTCGGGCCGCGGGGGTTCGTCTCCACCTGCACCTCGGACTACACCAGCACGCTGGAGGCGGTGAGCAGCCGGATCGCCTACTCGCCGTGCATCGTCCCCTTGAGGCGGCGGCTTGATCCCGAGGTGCGGATCTCCGTGCAGGTGAACGGCGAGCCGGCGGAGTACCTGTACCGGCCTCCGGACGAGCAGTACGGGGAGGGAAGCATCGAAGTCCAGCCGTGCCCGCCCGAGGGCGGCACGGTGAGGATCGAGTATCAGTCCTGCCGTGAATGACGCCGGGCGTGCCCGGGCCCCGTTCCATGCCTCCCTCGGGCGTCACTGCTTCAGCGGACCGACCGGCTCCGGTAGCGGGATGACCCCCGTTCCGGTCCTGGCCAGGTTGTCGATGAACCTTGTCCCTTCGGAGATCACCACCTCGCGCGGGCCGGGTTGCTCGGGCACCATGTCGGCTACCTGGAGCTCGCTGCCGTCTTGAACGTGCACGGCCACCGAGTTGCCGCTGATCGCCCCCGCCACCACCGCGGCCGACGCCCCCGACACCGCCAGGCCGACGCCGGCGCTGGCCTCGAGGTCGGTGTCCAAAAGCTTCACGAAAGTATCCGGGAAGGCGACCACCGCGTGGCCGAACCGCTGGGGAAGCTCGGGGACGGTGCCCCTCACCGCGGAGCGCTCGAGCACCAGCCGGCTCGACGGCCGCGACACCATAAGGCCGATGCCCCGGTTGGAAACCACCGCGCTGTCGCTCATCGTGAGCCTTGCGCCTTGTGCGGCCAAGCCTCGCCCGCGAAGGCCATCGAGCGTGGGCCGCGTGTGGGCGATCAGGCTTCCTGTTACTTGCGCCTCGCAACCGGCGGCTAATTCGTGGAGCAGCACTCCAAGGCCCCAGTTGCCGACGACCGCGGTGTCCGCAAGGCTCACGCAGGAGCTCGTCTCCGCACTGACTCCGGCCGCGCTCGGCATGGCTTGCGTGGGCACCGTGCCCAACACCAGCGAGCGGGTCACGGTCGCCCTCGAGCCGACCAGCACCAGGCCGACCATCGGGTTGTCCACCAGCGCGGAGCCCCCGAGGGAAAGCTCGGCGCCTTCGACCAGCTCGATGCCCGCCCCCCGGCCGGAGGGGCCAGGCTTCGTGGAGCGCACCACCGTGTCGAGCAGCGTGGCCGTAGTGCCGCTGCCGCGCAGGACGAGGCCGATGGTGCTGTTCGAGACGAGCGAGACCCGGCTCAGGCGGAGGCGGGCACCTCCTTCGGCGTTGATTCCGGACGCGGAGAGCAGGTCCGGCCGGTTCGAGCGAGTGTCCCGCACCACCGAGTCGGTGAGGTCCATCGTGCCGCCCACCACGTCCACGCCGCGCTCCAGGTTCGCGATGAGGGCGGTCCGCGACGCGACGAGAGCTGCCCCGTTCTCGAGGAGGACGCCGATGCCAGATTCGTTCAGCCCGTCGGGCATGGTGTCGCGGATCACCGTGCCCGTCACCTCGGCCCGGCTTCCCACGTCGGTCAAGTAGAGCCCAAGGCTGCGGTTGGAGCGGATCTCGCTGTCGCCAAGCTCCAGCGTGCCTCCCGATTCGACGTTCACTCCCTGGCCCAGGCTCGCCCCGGGTGGGTTCAAGGTGTCCCGGATCGCTGAGGCCTCCACCACCGCCTTGCTCCCCGCGCCGGTGACATAGATGCCCAGCTCGCGGTTCGAGCCGACCAGCACCTCGCGCAAGGTGAGCGAGCCGCCGCTGTCCACCCAGGCGCCGACCCGGTGGCCGATGAGAGTCACCCCGCTGATCTCGACTGAGATCGGACCGGAGGCGCGGACTCCGGAGAGGTCGGCGCCGGTGCTCTGAATGATGACCTTCTCGGCGCACCTGCCGGCCAGCTTCAAGCTCTGCACGGGCTTGAGCCGCTCGAAGTACCTGCCGTCGTACACCGCGACCGTGGCGCCCGCGGGTGCGGCAGCCAACGCAGCGCCGAGGGTGCGGAAGTGCGTGGCGTCGAGCTGCGAGTCGGCGTATTGCGCGTCGACGAATAGGGTTGCCTGCGCTGGAGGAAACACCCGCGCGCAGTCGCCGATGGGCTGGCAGGTGGGGGACCCGAGCCTCTCCATCCAGGCGCCCGCGCAGACCGCGGTGGGGAGCACCTCGACACAGCCCCAGCCCGACGGATCCGGCTCGAACCCGGCGGGGCAAGCGCGCCAACCCACCGGCTGACACTCTTCCGAGCCGAGGATCGGGAGGGTCCCGGGAGCGCAGTCTCCCGTGGGGAGCAAAGGCTCGCAGCTCAGCCCCGAGGAAGAGAGTCGGAACCGGCTCGCACAGATTCTCGGCTCGAGCCCGGCGTCCGCCGGCGGGTCACCCGTGTCGGGAGGCCCACGGCACGCCAGCGCCACGGCGGCGGCGACGGCGAACGCTGTGAGTCTCCGGCGCATCCTGGAGCCGAACAAACATCAACCCGGGATCGGGCGACAAGCCGCTGGCCCAGCACGAAGCGTCACTCCTCCGAGGGCTGTACCAAGAAGTCACCCGATTCCCCCACGCGGACGTGGAACAGCTCGTCGAACCCCTCCGCCCGCGCCGGCGCCTGGAGTCGCTTCCGCGTCGCTCGAATCGCGCCTACCGGAATCCGCTTGCCTTCGGGGCGCCGAGCGTTGCGCTGCAACGCTCCGTCGATGTCCGGATCAAAGTAGTACCCGGTGATCCGGAACCCCGCCTCCCTCGCGAGGCGGATGTACCTCTGACGGTCCTCGACGGTGGGGTTCGTGTTGTCCACCACGAACCTCTGCCCGGCCGCGACGCACGCCTTCAAGAGTAGGCCCTCTCGGCGGCGGGTCCGCAGCATGTCCAGATTGATGCGGACATGCGAGTCGAAGAAGCGCTCGCGGTAGAAGCTCGACTTTCCGGATCCCTGGATGCCGATGAAGATGACAGCCTCCACCTCTTCCGCCTCGCTCGGGGCCAGGGTACTGCGGCTGCCCAGGCGTCAGCGACCCTCGGGCGCGCGGCCGAAGAGCCTACGCAATTCCTCCTTGGCTGAGCGGACGGCCTCTCTTCGGGAAGGCGATAGATTTCGCCCTGCGCGATTCTCGTAGAAGGTCAGCATCGACATCGCCGACTGGAAAGGAGAAGCCTTCCGTCTCGTGCTGCGCTCCGCGGAGCGCTTCAGCGACCGGGCCAGCTCCTTCGGCGAACGCGAGAACACCCGCTCCTCGAGGTCCAGCGCGTGGCTGCGCTCGGTCACCTCGCGCGACCAGTAGCGGCGGGTCGTTCTGCCGGCAGGGGAGGGCTTGCCCTTGTTCTTCCGTCCGCGAGGCGTTCCTCCTCGCTCTCTTGGCGACGAAGCCATGCGCGACCTCCGTATTGCCAAGAAGATGCCGACCCCCTCGCTGCAGACAAGGCACGCCTTGCGCTCTTCCTGGGGGCCGGGCGCACGCTCCTGCGGCCGGCGGCCGGGGGGCATCGCTCGCCGGACCCGCCAGTTGCCGAAGGAGCCGAGGGCGCCGGTCATTGGGAGATCCGCTGGCGAAGCCGCGATACGAGCGCCCGCGATTCTTCGGCCCGACCCAGCTCGTGCAGCGCTCGCGCCCGCAAGAGGATGGACTCCGCCAGCGCGTCCTCCCGGTCGCACTCGGCCGAGAGCAACCGGGCGGCCTGTTCCCAACTGCCCCGCGCCGCCTCCACCGCTGCCAGGTTGTGCGTCAACTTTCGCCGCTCCGACTCCTCCCCCGGGTAGGCCTGGGCGGCTCGCACAGCCTCCTCCGCCTCCTCCAGGCGGCCCTGCCTCAGCCGCACCAGCCCGAGGTTCTGCCAGGCGGTCGCCTCGCTCGAGTAGGAGATGAACCCCACCGCCGGCCGCGCCGCCGCCAGGTACCCCTCTGCCGCGTTCTCCAGGTCGCCGCCCCGCAGCCGCTCATCGGCGAGGTAGAGGTGAGCCTCCCGGCACGCCGGCTGCGCCGCAACCTCCGGCTCGAACAGCGTCCGATCGCTCACGTACCTGCTCGCGTCGTAGGCCGAGAAGCAAGCGAGTCCGAGCACGACAACCGAAAAGGCTCCGAACGCGGCGGACCGCAACCTCCCCTGGGCCGCACGGGCGATCTGCTCCGCCACCATCCACGAGAGCAACGCGGCCGGCAGGTACAGGTAATGAGGCGACCAAAACCGCGGCACCGGCACCAAGCTCAGCGACGGAAGCATCGCGAGGCCGAAGAGCAATGCGGGGCCGCGGCGCCGCGCGGCGAGGGAGCCAATCGCCACCGCGACCCCCAACCCGGCCAAGGCCGTAGGGTGCAGCGCCCCGACGATGGGGAACGCATCGCAGATGCTCGCATCGAACGGGACCAGCATCCGCACCGCGCTCTTCGCCAGCGCCGCGGCGCGAGCTCCGAACGCCTCGGATGGGCTGAGCGCGTGGAAGCTGGCGCGCCATGGCGGTGCAAAGGCGAGCCTCAGCGCCAGCGCTCCCCCGAGCCCGAGCGCCTCAGCGGCGAGCAGCCTCGCCCGCTGGCGCAAGGGCCCGAGCCTCCCCCCGAAGCCAATCTCCAGCGCCAGGACGAACGCCGGGCCCAGCACCAGGGCCGTTTCCTTGGCGAGCGAGCCTCCGAGCATCGCCACCGCCGCCAGCGGCGCCCAGCCGCGCGCGTGGGAGATCAACAGCCCGAGCAGCGCCACCGCGACGATCGCGTCGGCGCGGTAGGAGATGGCGTTTGCCACCAGCCCGGTCACCGGGTGAACGGCGAAGAGCATCCCCGCCGTCACCGCGGCCCGGCGGCTCAGGCCCAGGCACTCTCCTGCTGCCACAACGAGCACCGCGGCACCGGCGTGCCACAGCAAGTTGTCGAGGTGGTAGGCCCACGGCGCTCCCCCAAGCGCGTCCAGCGAGAGCGACAGGGCCATCGCCGGCCGGTAGAAGCCGGTCCTGGCAAAGCCGCGGGCAAACAACTCGAGCCACCCAGAGGGAGGCGCGATCGCCGTCCCCAGCTCGATGTCTCCATGGTCGAGCCAGATGAAACCTCCCCACAGCACCGGGAGGTGGCAGAGCACCGCGAGCAGCGCGACCGCCAAGCGCTCGGGCGCCCGCCCAGGGACGGCGGCGGACCGCTGGGCGGGCTTGCTCACGCCGTCAATCTTTCAGGATCGTGAAGCTGTCGACCACCTGGCCCGAGATGTTCTTGAAGTACGCCCTGGCCTTCTTGGGGTTGGCGTCGACGTTGAAGTCGATGAACAGCGCCCCGTACTTCGCGCCCTGGTCGCTGGAGTAGATCATCGCCCACTCCTGCTTGCACCCGTAGGGGTAGGTGAAGGGCAGGCAGCGGTCCTGGTTGCGGATGCCCACGCCTCCCAGGCCGGAGACGAAGACGAAAGTCCTCCCGGCGCCGACGCACACCGTCTTCGGGTCGTTGCAAGTGGAGTCCACCGTCTGGTTGGTGATGCTGGTGAGCGTCTTGGTCCGCGAGTAGGAGTGCTCGTGGCCGGTGGCCGGGATGCCTCCCGCCAGCCGGCAGTTCTCGTAGACGTCCCACCCCATCTCGTTGCTCTTTCCGCCCACCTGCATCGCGTTCTGGTTCTTGTGCCAGCTGCAGATCTTCCAGACGTGGTTGTCGGCGGCGAGCTTTGTCTTGAGGAAGTTGGCGAAGGTGGTGTTGCTCCCGTTCTGCCCCACCATCACCATCGACAGGCCCTTGTACTGGAGGGTGTACATCTCGTCGCCGAGGTTCGGGTCGTCCAGCGCCGCGCCCGAGGCAGTCCACCGCTTCTTGAGCTCCACCGCGTAGTTCGGCCACTGGGAGGCGTCGTGGTTGCCGACCGAGGCGAAATAGTAGGGGTAGCCCGGCCCCATCACGCTGTCGATGGCGCTGAAGAAGGCGCTCGGGTTGTTCTGGTAGTCGAAGTCCCCCTGGTGCATCACGAAGTCCGCTCCTTCGGACTTGACCAGGTTGAGCACGTTCTTGAAGTTGCTGCCGGCGCCGGAGTCGCCGATGAAGGCCACCTTGAGACTTGGCTGGGTTGGGATTCCGGTCCCGGTGGAGGTGATGCTCACCACCACCGTCACCGGGGCGGAGCTGGCCGAGTTCCCCGCGGCGTCGGTGGCCTTGGCGGTGAAGGTGTGGCTCCCGTTCTCCGCGCTGGTGACGCTCCAGGAGAAGCCAAAGGGCGAGGAGGTGTCCGTCCCCTTGAGGGTGGAGCCCTCGAACAGCTCCACCTTCGCCACCCCCACGTCGTCCGAGGCGGTGACGTCGATGGCGACCGTCTGGGCGGCGGCGAACGTCGCGTCGAAGGCGGGGCTGGTGATCGCCACGCTCGGCGGAGTGGTGTCGGAGGTCGGCGTGCCCTCGTCGGCATCGGCGTAGTCGATCTCCTGCGCGGAGTCGACCACCCCGGCGCACCCCGACAGCCAGAGCAGGACCAACAGCGGCCTGGCGAGCGCCGAGAGCGATGAGGTGCGCATGGACTCCTCCGCGAAAGGGGGCGGAGTCGCCCATCGCAACTGCAGGGCCAGCGACAGTCGCCGGTCGGCGGCGTCGCAACCGTTCGAAAGGACTGGGGGAGGGCACCTGGAAGCGACCAGGCAGGTGTCGCATCCGGTTGACGGTGGAGTGCGCGCGCGCAACGCGATGCGCCGCGCCCGACTCCCTCAATCAATAGGGTCGGGCGTGTCTCCGAGCGCAAAGGCCACCAGCCTCGACCAACTCCTCAGCCCCTTCTGCGCGCGGGGATGCCGGGCATACAGCGCCCTCGCCGCGAGCATGCGTACACCGACCGCGCCCAGCCTCCTCGCCAGCGAGGGACGCCGGCCAAGGGCGAAGAGCTTCCGCGGGAACGCGCGCAGATCGATGCGCGGGTGCCGCTGCGCGAGCCCGTCGGTCGCCAGCTCCGCATCGAGCAGACCGCCGTCCATCATCCTCGCGATCTGCGCCGAGGAGAGCGATTGCGAGAAACGCCGGAACAGATCGTACGAAGCGAACAGGCCCCCCCATCGCCGGTGCCACTTTGCCGCGTACTCTTCGACGCCGCCTCCGCCGAGGAGCGAGGCAGCGAGTTGATGCGCCGCGACGAGACCTGCACCGACTCCCGAGCCGTGCGCGGCGAAGACCTGGCAAGCGGCGTCGCCCAAGAGCGCCACCCGGCCACCGGCGAGCCGATCGTAGGGACGGCGCAGCGGGACCGCGCGGGCCCCGCCGAAGATCCTGGCGCCAATCCACCGCTGCTCGGAAATGAATCGCCGGAGCAGCTCGCTTCCCGAGGGGTGCCCTTCGGCGGGAATGCTCCCCGCGAGCAGACTGACCCGGTCCCCGTCGCTTCGGAGGTTGAGCGCCGAGAAGCCTCCGGCGATTCCGGTGAAGCAGAGCGTATGGCCTAGGGGCACCTGGTGCCGCTCGAAGAACGATCGCGCCGCGGCGTGCTCGCGGACCTCGTGCACGTACTGGGCGGCCGCACAAAGATCAGACGGCCTCACCGGGGAGCAGGGGAGAAGGGTTGCGCCGCCAAGACCGGAGGCATCGATCGCCCAGCGGGTCCTCACCTCTCCGCGGTCCGTCTCCAGCCGGTCGCCCTTCATGCGTACCGCAGTGACCTGTCCTTCGAGCCGGGCGCCGCAGTCGGCGGCGAGACGCTGCAGCCTCTCCACCAGGAGCCGCATGTCCACCTCGAGGACGCCGTGGCCCCGCATCACCAGCCGGGTCGGACCCCAGCCCGCGACGAGATGGAAGTGCTGGTCGCCGGCGCCGTACAGCTCTTCTCCGGCTGGTCGAGCAATCCCCGCGGTGTCGAAGGCCCAACCCGGGACGCCGTTCACCCACCGCGCGCCTGCCTCGTGGAGCGGTCCGCGGTCGACGCAGAGCACGCTCATTCCCCCTCGCGCGCAGGCGGCCGCAGCGGCGGCGCCCGCCGAACCGGCTCCCACCACCACCACGTCCACCGATTTCGCGCTCACTTCCAGTCGACGACGCCGTCTTTCCCGTCCCCGAGCGACTGCCCGGACGGAGCGGCCCCGGCCGACTTGGGCTTCGGATCGAGCACCACCTTGGGCGCTTTCCCTTCGCCCTCCCGGGGAGCCAGTTGGTCCGCCGGCAGCTTGCCACCCTGCAGCCGGGGAGACTGTCCTGAGCTTGGCCGGGCGGATTGCCCCGAGCGCGGCCGAGGGGTTTCCCGCTCATCGAGGCCGGGGAGCTCCTTCTGGCGCTGGAGAAACCGCGCCGACCCGACCGGGGACTCGCGCTCTCCCAGGGCGAGGGCGAATTCCACCGGGTAGCTGGCCTTCCCTTCTGCGCTTACCAGGCGGAGCATCATCCGATCCCCCAGGGTCAGGCCTGCCGCCGCCGCTTGCTCCCGAGTGAGCGCCGCGAGGCCGCGTTTCTCCTTCGGATCCACCTCGGAGAGCTCGAGCGATATCGCCGCGGCCGATCCGAACTGCGGGCGGAAGTCGTGCTTGATCTTCAAGACTTCGGCGCGGCAGCCCGGAGTGAGGTTGCCCAGCTCGATCCGGATGAACGGCGCGGCGGGCGGGAGCTTGGAGTTGGCGGGGGCGATCGTGGCGGAGAGGACCAACGGGCGGGCCATCGCCTGGCCGTCCGGCTCGGCGGGAGCTGGAGCGACCGGCGGCGGCTTCTGGACCTCGGACATCGCCCCCAGGTTACCTCAACCGCGAGCAGTCCGGCGCGCGAGCCGGTACAGTCTGCGGGTGGCCGGCGCACTGCTCCTAGCCCTGGTGATCGGCGCGGATGGAGGCGAAGCTCCGCCCAGGTCGGGCGAGCGATGGGTAGTGGAGGGCCGGGTCTCCGCCATACCGCACGCGCACCCGATCGCCGACGGGCGGGGAGGCGACGCCGTCTACCTCGACACCTTGGGTCGCGGGCAACTCGTGGCCTACGTCCGCGGGCAAAAGCCCAAGGAGGGGTCCTGGGTGCGGCTCGCCGGCACCGCCCTCGAGTTCGAGGCGGAGCCGGCGCGACCTGGGGGAGGTCGGAAGTTCCGGGTCCGCCACCTGGACGCGGCGGAGGTCGTCCGGCTGCCGGCTCGCGACACGGTGGAGGCGCTGGTGGAGGAGCTGGGACGCGAGGAGGTTCCGCTGGAGCGCAAGCGCGTGGTCCAGGGCGAGATCTACCGCGCCGGGATCGACGCCTTTCCGGTCCTCATCGCCCACCTCGGCGACGCCCGCATCTACGAGCGCGGTCGCGACGTCCAGAACTACCTCGGCCTGCCGGCCCACAAGCCGCCGCCTCCGCCGATCCTCGCCGACGTGCGAGTGGGAGACGTCTGCCGCGACCTTCTCCACCGCCTGCTCACGCCGAGCTACCGCTCTCCGCACGAGCGGGTGTTCAAGCCGCGCGGAGAGCTCTTCCAGGTGCGCGACTGGCCGAGCTGGTGGGAGAGGAACCAGGGGAAGACGCTGGAGGAGATTCACCGGGGCCTCGAGCCCTTGGTCGACCGGTATTTCGAGAGCGGCGGGGACACCCAGTTGGTGGAGTAGGGCTCCGCTCAATCGCCCAGGCACACGCCGAGCGAGCGCGCGGTGAGCACGGTGTCCGAGTCCAAGGGCACGGTCTTTATCCGCTCGATGGCCTGGCCGAGGTCAATCGTCTTCACCTGCGGCGGGTCGAGGGCCACCATCACGTTCACCTTCCCTTCGGCGAGCGCGCGGACGGCGGCCGCGCCGAACCTGAGCCCGAGCAGCCGGTCGAAGGTGGTGGGGCCACCGCCGCGCTGGAGGTGCCCCAGCACCAGCGCCCTGGTCTCCTTCCCGGTGAGGCGGGCGATCTCTTCCGCCACCCGCTGGCCGATGCCGCCCAAAAGCACCTCCCGGCCGGCCTCCTTGGGGCCACGGGTGGTCAGCTCGCCTCCCAGCGGGCGCGCCCCTTCGGCCACCACCACGATGGAGAAGCGCCTTCCCGCCGCCTCGCGCCGCTGGATCTTCTCGCACACCTTCGCGATGTCGAAGGGGAGCTCCGGGATGAGGATGACGTCTGCGCCTCCGGACAGGCCCGAGTTCAGCGCGATCCAGCCGGCGTAGCGCCCCATCACCTCCACCACCATCACCCGTTCGTGCGCCTCGGCGGTGGTGTGCAGCTTGTCGATGGCGTCGGTGGCGGTGCCCACTGCGGTGTCGAAGCCAAAGGTGACCACCGTCCCCGACAGATCGTTGTCGATCGTCTTCGGCACCCCCACCACCGGGATGCCCTTCTGCACGAAGCGGTGGGCGATGCGCAAGGAGCCGTCTCCGCCGATGCACACCAGGGCGTCGAGGCCGCGGGCGCGGAAGTTGGCGACCACCTCGGCGGAGCGGTCCACGGTGACTGTCCCGCTGTCGGTCTTCACCGGCAGCTCGAACGGGTTTCCCCGGTTGGCGGTCCCCAGGACCGAGCCCCCGCGGTGGGTGATGCCGCGCACCGATTCCGCGGTCAGCGGCACGAGGTGGCTCATGTCCAGGAGCCCGCGGTAGCCGTGGCGCACCCCCCACACCTCCCAGCCTCGGGCGAGCGCGGCGAGGGTGGCGGCGCGGATCACGGCGTTGAGACCTGGGGCGTCGCCTCCGCCGGTGTTGATCGCGATGCGGCGAATCTGGGTCGTGGACATGGCGCCGAGCCTACCCACCCCCAAGCCGCGGAGACAGCGCGATCGATCAGCCGCCGCGCGATCTCGCCAGCGCCTCCTCCACGAAGTCGAGCCGGTCGTTGCCCACGAACAGCTCCTCGCCGACGAAGAAGCTCGGCGCGCCGAAGGCGCCGCGGTCGACCGCCTCTTGAGTCTGGGCCTTCAGGGCCTCGCGCATCCTTTCTGCCTCGCTCGCCACTGCCTCGCCGGCCAGGCCGACGCCGTCGGCGATCCGCGCCACCACCTCGGGCCGTGCCACGTCCAGATCCTGCTCGTAGATCGCGCGGAAGACGGCGTGGGTGAAGGGCACCAGCTTCCCGTGCTTTTCCGCCACCAGCGCGGACCGGAGAGCGAGCAGGGAAGGGATCGGGAAGGTGCTCGGCCAGCGGAACGGGACTGCGTACCGCTCCGCCCAGCGGTGGAGGTCCACGAGCAGGTAGCGCGCCTTGGCGGGCACCTCGCCCGGCGGGTGGTTTCCGGTCGCCTTGAAGACGCCGCCGAGGAGAAAGGGCCTAAAGCGCACCGCGGCACCCGCTCTCCGGGCGACCTCCTCCACCCTGGTGGAAGCGAGGTAGGAGTAGGGACTGGCGAAGTCGTAGAAGAACTCGACGGCGATCATCGCCGGCAAGCTAGCCGGCCGCCCGCCGCAGCGGAAGCCTCAGCTCGCGCGGCCGGGTGGATCAGGCGATCTCCAGCCAGTTGAACCACACCGGGTGGTTGGCCTTGTACCACTCCAGCGCGCGCCGGATGATCTGCTGCTTCTCCTTGGGGATCACCCTCTCGTCGATCCGGTCCAACCTCACCCGGATGCGCTCGCCCACGTACTCCAGGGCCTGCGAGAGCATGGTCTGCAGCTCGTTGCGGATCCTGCCGGAGTCCGACACCTTCACCGCGCGCTTGGTGTAGTCGACCCCAGTGAGGAAGCGCACCAGGAGCGGGCTGAACACAAGCCGGCTCCCGGGCAGGTCCTCCATCAGCCGGAAGGTGAAGGTGATGCGCGCGCTGGCGTTGCGGGTGGCGAGCTGGGTGGTGACCTGGAAGCGGTTCTCGTCGAGCTTGGTGACCCCGGGCGTGCCGGTGTAGGGGTCGTCGCACATGTAACCGGTGCAGGCGAGCACCCGCCACTGCTTCTCGGGGAGGAAGTCGTCGGCGCGGATCACCCTGCGCCCCAGCGGCATGTTCGACTGCTCGGCCTCTCGCAGCGCCGAGCCGTAGTACTCCACCCGCTCCGGCGCCACCGGGTTCTGCCCCAGCACCTCGGCGAGTCTCTGGGCGAAGTCCGGTGCGTCAGGCGCAAGCCTCATCAAGCGGTACTCCTCGTCGTGAGGCAGCTCGAACTTCGGCGAGAAGACCGCCATGGTGGAGTCGACCTCGAGCACCTCCGAGAGGCTGGCCGCCTGCATCGCCTCGGCGGTGGCCGCGTATCCGTCGCAGATGAAGATGTGGGTGGCTCCCGAAGGATCGCTCCAGCTCTTCACCATGAAGGTGGGGGCGTAGGTGCCGGAGTCGGTGAACACCTCGATCCCCGACGGCGCCTTCCACCCTTCGTCCACCAGGTGCGCGCCCAAAGCCTTCCACTCCTCCCACAGCCGCGCGAGCCTCTGGGCGCGGCTCTTCCCCCGGAGCGTCCAGACGTGGATGTTCTCCCGCTTGATGCCGGGGTAGGCCAGCTCGATCGCCTCCACCAGCCTCGCCCGGGGGGTGCGGTAGTCGAGCAGCACCGAGTTGCGCTCGGCGGCCTCGGTGACCTTCCGGGGGACGGTGAGGCAGCCCATGTAAGACTCGTAGGGCCGGGTCATCGTGAGCGGCGAGTCGAAGAGGTGGAGCACCGACATGGGGCCGGTGGTGCGCCCCTCGGCGAAGCGGGAGGTGTTCTCCAGGGTGTCCACCGCCGCGCCCCACACGGTGATGCCCGCCTGCTTGAGCCCGCCGTAGAAGTCCGACCAGCTATGGTTGGGGTCGTTCAGGAGCCGGCGGACCGCCCCGTCCACGGAGCGGGCCACCTCGGGCCTGGCGTAGACGCGGCCGAAGCCGAGCAGCGGGTTGGCCCCCATCTCGGGAGTCTCTCCCGCCTTGGGCATCAGCCCCTCGCCAAGGCTGACCATGATCGCGTGGTTCTCCGGCAGGGTGCGGGTGAGGTGCCAGAGGCCCTCGCTCATCACGTAGGCGGAGATGGCGTCGGCGGCCTTCTTCACCTGGTTGTAGGTGTTCTTGTCGGCGCCAATGCCGGCGCCGAACTCGCCGAACAGCCTGGTGCCGAGGGCGGTGGTGGCGGAGGTCATCGCCAGGCAGCGGGCGATGCCCCGGGGGGCGAAGGTGAAGGCGGAGACCGGCTCCTGCTGGGCGCGTTCGATCTCCACGTCCTCCAGCCAGAGGTGGAAGCGCAGGAGCACCGGCCGGGTGTCGAAGGCCCACTGGGCGACCAGGTTTCGCTTGTCGGTTTCGTTGAGCGGCCTGTCTCTCATCGGATCCTCCCGCGCACGGGGCCGCGCATCCTACTGGATCCTCCGGGGCCTAGGGTGAGGGCGGGCCGGCATCGGTGGGCGCGGGCCGGTCGAGGACGTCGGTCAAGGCGGAAGGAAGCTCGCTCAGCCTGCCCGAGTCCACCTCGCCCAGCTCCGGCTTCACCCCGCGGGCGTAGAGGGTGCCGGGCTTGCCGTCCACCTCCTTGCCCAGCCAAAGGCGGGACAGTTCCTGGCCGTCGCGCCCGAAGAGCGCCACCGAGCGCGACTTCGCGTCGACGCCGTACTTGCTCCAGTCCTTGGGCACCTCGCCGAGCTGCGCCGCCTTGAGCGAGGCCAGGCTCCACAGGAGCGAGGAGAGCTTCCACTTCTTCGCCGGCCCGCGCTCGGGCGCCACCACCTGCCAGTCCTCGGACCAGCCGGCGTCGGTGGGCGAGCGCTCCACCAGGACTTCCTGGCCGGAGGCGAGCTTGAAGGCGATGCGCGCCACCTGCTCCTTGTCGAAGGCGAGCAGCGATTTGTCCTTGAGGTCGGCGGGCGACTTGTCCAGCGCCGAGACCGCGACCGGGCTCACCTCGGCCAGGGTGGCGCCGCTCGACTCCTCGCGCAGGGCGTGGGCCTTCTCGCCGGCATCGAGCGCCCGCCTGGCGAGCCGGAGGCGGACCTTCTCACCCGACTCCAGGGTGAAGGTGACGTCGCTCTGTGGAGCTTCGAGGCCGAGGGCGGCGCGCTCCTCCGGGGTGTCCTTGGGGAAGGCGGTCGCCCGGTCGTAGCGGATGGAGCTGAGCATGGTGGTGACCGCGGAGGCATCCACCTCAATCGCCACCGGCCGGATCATCTTCCAGGCCTTCTTCTCGTCCCGCTCCAGCGCGTAGGAGTTGGCCTTGGCCCGGACCTCGATCGACTTGAGCTTGGCCTCGTCGACCGACATCACCTCCTTGTCCCGAAGCTCGTAGGTGGTCTTCTCGAGCGACCAGCGCACTCCGCCGGCCGCGGAGTACACCGCCGGGTCCCCCTCCTTCTTGAGGTAGACCGAGCCGTCGAAGGTGTTCTCGATCCCGCCGTGGACGGTGGCCTCGCGGCGGCGCGAGGGATCGTCCTTGCCTCCGCCCTTCTCGTCCGGCACGTAGGCGTAGGCGCTCACGGTGAAGGCGGGAGGCTCGAGGCCGTACTTGGCCAGCGCCGCCTGGTCGGGGTTCTCCTCCACCTTGGCATTGAGCTTGGCGGTCTGGATCTGGCTGGTGAGCGAATCCACCGTCACCTTGTCCGCCTTGGCGCGGATCGGCGAGGTGATGCGCCACTCGCCGCCCTCCCGCTCGAGGACGGTGGTCTCGCCCTTGGCGGAGACGGTGATCGAGGTGAACTCGAGCTGGAGCGCGCTCCCGTCGGCGGCCTTTTCTCCTTCCCGCCTGAGCGAGAAGAGGAGGTCGGTGACCTCCTTGCGCTCCTGCTCGCGCTGGTCGCCCTTCTCCACGCCGTAGTAGGCGTAGAGCCCGAGCCCGGCCGCCAAGAGAGCCAGCGCGGCGAGCATCCAGAGCGTCCGGGTGGTCTGTCTCACTTGCTCCGCCTCAAGAGCCAGATCGCCAGCCCCACGCCGATGAGCGAGAGCGGCAAGAGGTCCATCGAGATGAAGCGGATGCGGGCGAGCATCGGCTCGTCGATGTCGATGGTGGAGATGTCGCGGTCCGGCGGCCGGATGGTGATCTTGGTCACCTGCTGGCTCGCCCAGGCGAAGGCGTTCATCACCAGATTGCGGTTGGCCTCGTGGCCCCAGTTGGCGTCGACCAGCAGCTCGGAGTCGCCGAACGCCACCAGCCTGGCCTCGTCGAAGCGCTTGTCCTTGGCCGCCGAGGTGTTCCGGGTGCTCGCCACCACCAGCGGGATGGCGCCCGCCTTCTCGCCGTCGGAGAGGGACGGCCGCTCGTCCGGGGTGCTCTCCACCCAGGCGAAGGGAGAGGTGAGCACCAGCGGACTCGCGGTGACGCCCTCGGCGGTGCCCTCGCGGACCACCGACAGCCCGCGCGCGGACGGAAGCTCCACGTTCAGGCGGAGCTGCTTCAAGATGCGGGTCATCTCGTGGTCGCCGAAGAAGGGCGAGACGATCACGTAGGGGTTGAGCGGGTTCAGCTTGTCGTCCACCACCAGGCCCTGGTCCACCTGCACGCCGTAGGCCGACAGCACCGGGTCCAGCCCCGGGTCCGCGTTCGCCTCGGCGAAGTAGAGCAGCCGCCCGCCCTGGTCGAGGAAGGCCCGAAGCGCGTTCCGCTCCGGCTCGGTGATGGGAGCCTTCGCGCCGGCGATCACCAGGAGCGAGGCGTCCTTGGGGATCTCGTGCCTCTTCTCCACCAGGTTCAGCTCTTCGGCGGTGTAGCCCTCCTGCGAAAGGCTGCGCCCAAGCTCTGCGAGGCTCTGCGGCTCCCGGTCCTCGGGGCCCAAGGTGGGCGGGGCCTCGAGCGGCCACTCCCCGTGGCCCACCACGAAGTAGACCTTCTGCTCGCCCACGGTGTTGAGCTTGACGAGGGAGTTGGTCAGCTCCTGCTCGGAGACCACGCTCAGGGCGGTGTGGCTCTCGTTCTCGCCCCGGCCGCGCACCAGCACCACGGTGTTCTGGCCCTCGCGGAGCTGGTACTTGGCGGCGAGGTCAGGGCTTCGCGCCGGGTCCTTCATCTCGAAGGAGAACTTGTCCGACTCCGCGGCGTAGCGCTTGAACAGATCCTCCACCGCCTCGTAGTCGCGGTGCCCCGCGGTCAAGAAGCCGATCGCCCTCATCGGCTCCTTGAGCTCCTTGAGCGTGGAGAGGGTCTGCGGCGCGAGCGAGTAGATCTTCTTCTGGGTGAGATCCCAGGTCTTGTTCCTCTTCGCGGCGATGAAGTTGGCGGCGCCCAGCGCGCCGGCCCCCACCACCGCGATGAGGAGCGACGAAAGGTAGAAAAAGCTCGCCCGCGAGCTCTGGGGCATCGGGTGGTGGCCCTCGGCCTCCTCGCTGCCCGGCTTGGGAGCGCGCTTGGCGTCGGCATTGAGGAGCCGGTGGTAGTTGGTGGCGACGAAGGCGCCGATCAGCGCCACTCCCACCAGGGCCTTGATCCCGGCGTAGGTGGAGTTTCCCGAGATGAGCAGGGTGACCGGGCTGGAGAGCAGCGCCAACAGCCCCAGTCCCCCGAGGATCTTTCCGAGTGTCTGCATGGCCGACTCCTACGTCCAGCGCTGCGCTTCGACCGAGCGGTGGGTGAGGAGGATGGAAAAGAGGATCAGCGAGGCGAAGAACACCAGGGCCTTCAAGTCCAGCACGCCCTTGATGAGGTTCTGCACCTGCACTCCGAAGGAGAGGTGGTTGGCGATGGAGCGGAAGGGCTCCTCGGCGGAGCGGGTGAGGAAGCTCAAGAGCCACCAGGGCAGCAGCACCGCGAAGTTGAGCACCGCGGCGAGCATCTGCGACTCGGTGAGCGAGGAGATGAACATCCCGATCCCCATGCAGGTGGCGCCCCACAAAAGGAGCGCCAGGTAGCCCAGGGCCACCGTCGACCATTCCAGGGTGCTCCCGGACTCGGAGGACCCGAACGCCGCCAGGATGAGCGGGTAGACGATGGTCAGCCCGAGCGTGGCCGAGATCGCGCCCACTCCGCCCAGGTACTTCCCGAGCACGATCTCGATCGGCCGGACCGGCGCGGTCATCAACAGCTCGAAGGTGCGCTGGCGCTTCTCCTCGGCGAACAGCCTCATCGAGAGGAACGGCGCCACGAAGAGGGTGATGATCAGCACCGCCCCCCACAGCTGCACCACCACGCCGTCGGTGAGGTTCTTGTACTCGGAAGGCAGCCGGGCCCAGCCCATCTGGCGCGCCCAGAGCTGGACCTCCTTGAACTCCGAGAGGTACCCGATGAAGAAGAAGGAGGAGATGAACGCCATCGCCGTGAAGACCATGTAGGCCCACGGAGTGGTGAAGTAGATGGTCAGCTCCTTGCGTGCGATCGCCAGGGTGTTTCGCATCGTCCCTCCGCGTTCGTCAGGCCGCGGTCAGCTTGATGAAAACGTCCTCCAGCCCGGCCTCGCCGCCGGAGAGCTTCCCGATGGCGTCGTGGGCCACGATCTTCCCCCGGTGGATGATGAGCACCTTCTCGCAGGTCTCCTTCACCTCCGGGAGGATGTGCGTCGAGAGGATCACCGTGTGCTTGCCCCTGAGGCGCCGGATCAAGCCCAGGACCTCGGCGCGCTGCCGGGGGTCCAGCCCCTCGGTCGGCTCGTCGAGGATCAGCACCGGCGGCGAGCCCAACAGCGCCTGCGCGAGCCCCACGCGCTGCCTGAAGCCCTTCGAGAGGTTGAGGATCAGCCGGTCGAGCACTCCCGCCTCGAAGAGGCCGGTGGCCCTGGCGACGCGCTCGATGTCCTGCCCCAGGTCCTTCACTCCCTTCAGCCGGCCGACGAACTTGAGGTAGGCCCGGACGGTCATCTCCGGGTAGAGCGGCGGGTTCTCCGGCAGGTAGCCGATGCGCCGTTTGACCTCCAGCGGTTGCTCGAAGACGTCGAAGCCGGCGACCCTGGCCGAGCCCTCGGAGGGAGGGAGAAACCCGGTGAGGATCTTCATGGCGGTGGACTTGCCGGCTCCGTTGGGGCCGAGGAAGCCCAGGATCTCGCCCTCTCCGACGGCGAATTCGAGCGAGTCGATGGCCACGCGGTCACGGTAGCGTTTGGTGAGGTTCTTCACCTCGATCATCGCCATGAGCGGCCTCCCGAGCGCGGCGACCCTCGAAGGAAAATGGCGGCGCAATATAGAGGTGGCCGTACCCCTGTCAAGGCGCCGAAAACGCCTGGAGGACTCGGGCAATTCCCATCGCGGGCCGCCGGTCGTGCAGCTCGTGCCACCCGCCCGCAGTGCTTCCCGGGCGTGCTGCTGGCCAGGAGCATGCACTCTCGGGCATAAGGCGCGGCAGCCGGGCCGCGGGAGGAGCGTTCGATGGCGATCGTGGTGCAGAAGTACGGGGGTTCGTCGGTCGCCGGCGCGGAGAAACTCCGCAAGGTCGCCGAGAAGGTGAAGGCCAGGCGGCAGGCGGGCGACGAGCCGGTGGTGGTGGTTTCCGCGATGGGCGACACCACCGACGAGCTTTTGGCGCTGGCGAAGAAGGTGTCGCCCGACCCGCCTCGGCGCGAGTTGGACATGCTGCTCACTTGCGGCGAGCGGATCTCCATGGCGCTCCTGTCGATGGCGCTGCAAGAGCTTGGCGTTCCGGCGATCAGCTTCACCGGCAGCCAGAGCGGGATCATCACCAACGACGCCCACTCCCAGGCCCGCATCGTCGAGGTGCGGCCCTACCGGATCCAGGACGAGCTGGAGCGAGGCAAGGTGGTGATCGTCGCCGGGTACCAGGGAGTTTCGCACAAGCGCGAGGTGACGACGCTGGGCCGTGGGGGCTCGGACACCACCGCGGTGGCGCTCGCGGCGGCGCTGGGGGCCGACTGCGAGATCTACTCCGACGTGGACGGGGTCTTCTCGGCGGACCCCCGGGTCGTGCCGGAGGCGAGGAAGCTCGATTTGCTCTCCCATGACGAGATGCAGGAGCTGGCTTCGGCCGGGGCGAAGGTCCTCAACGCCCAGGCGGTGGAGTTCGCCAAGCAAAAGGGCATCGTGATCCTCGCCCGGAGCGCCCACGGAGGCGGCAGCGGCACGGTGGTCGGCCCGAGCAGCCCAAGCGCCGACGGGCGTGTGAAGGGGGTGGCCTCGGAGCCGGAGCTGGTGGTGCTATCAGCCCGCGGTGAGGCCCGGTCGCTCCCCGAGCTTTTGGACTTCCTCGACGCGCGCGGGGTGAGGGGGAGGGTGCTCTCGTTCGACTCGGTTTCCGCGGGCGGAGGCGACGCCTTCATCGCAGCGCCCACCCAGGACCTCCACGGGCTGGAAGCCTTGGCTTCGGACCTTGCGGTGCGCTTCTCCGGGCGCGTGGAGCTGAGGGAGGGCCTGGGCACGGTGACCTGCGTGGGCGCGGGGATCAACTCCGACTGGTCGCGGCTGAGGCGGGCGCTCCAGGTGGCCGAGGAGCTGCGGGCCCAGGTGCACGCGGTGCACACCTCGCCCCTGATGCTCTCTCTGCTGGTGGATCGGCAGCACCTCCCCGAGCTTTCCCGGCGCCTTCACCGGGAGCTGGTGGCCGGGCAGAGCTAGCGCTCCGGCCATTTCCACGGGTCGTGGCGGCGGGGAGGAAAAAAGCCGTCCCCGTTGGGGCTGTCGTCCTGTTGCCAGGAGATCAGGATGAAGATCGCGACCACCGCGCCCACGCCTGCGATGGTGGCACGCCCGCGCGTTGCCTCGCTCACGAACACCTCCGAGGCGGGCGGCAAAGAGCGCCGCCGGGCGAGGAGCATAGCTCGGCGCCCAGATTGCCGCCGGCCTCTCGCCCGCGCCGCGCTAGGATGCGCCGCCTCATCACCGCGGCGACGGACCGTTTCCGAGCCGCCATGCGTTCACTGCGCGGTCGCCAGGAGGCCTCCATGCAATACCGGCTCGCAACCGTCCTCGCGCTGCTCGCGCTCGCGCCGCGCGCGCAGGCTTCCGAGGCCCCGATCAGCCTCACCGCCTCCGACGGCACCGGCCTCAAGCTGGTGCGCCTGGTCGCCCGGGGCGTGGTGCAGGACCCGCTCGCCTTCACCGAGCTGCGGCTCACCTTCGAGAACCCCGAGGCCCGCCAAATCGAAGGGCAGTTCCGCATCACCCTGCCGCCGGGCGCGGCGATCAGCCGCTTCGCGATGAGGCTCGGCGAGCACTGGCAGGAGGGCGAAGTCGTGGAGCGCCAGGCCGCCCGCCGCGCCTACGAGGACTTCCTGCACCGCAGGCAGGACCCGGCGCTCCTGGAGCAGGGCGCCGCCAACGAGTTCACCGCCCGGGTGTTCCCCATTCCCCCCCGCGCGCACAAGGAGCTGATCGTCTCCTACTCGCACGAGCTTCCCAACTCCTCTTCGGCGTACCTGGTCCCGCTTCGGGGGCTGCCAGAGATCGGCGAGCTGGACGTGGCGGTGTCCGGGCTCGACCTCCCCGAGGCGAGCCTCAAGAAGTCGCGCTTCGTCCCGCCTTCGGACTTCAGTGTCACCCCTCCCAGGGCGGGCCGCATGGGCCTGCGCTCGGGCGACATGCTGGTGGCGAGGGTGCGGCCGATCGAGAAGACGGAACCCGAGCCGGTGGGCTCGCTCCTGATGCTGGTCGACTCGAGCGGATCCCGAGCGCTCGGGTTCCAACAACAGGTGGCCCTGGTCCAGAAGCTCCTCAGGGAGCTCGCCAAGTCCGAGCCCGCCGCGCCGCTCACGGTGGCGAGCTTCGACCAGGGAGTGAGCGTGGTGTACGAGGGGACCATCGCCGGGTTCGGGGACGGGGAGGCGAAGAAGCTGCGCGCTCACGGTGCGCTCGGCGCTTCCAGCCTCGAGCAGGCGCTCCGCTGGGCCGAGGGGCAGCTCAAGGCCAAGCCACGCGCCCGGCTGCTGTTGGTGAGCGACGGAGTGGCCACCGCGGGCGCCATTGGCGGCCAGGAGCTGATCTCCCTGGCGCTCAAGCTCAAGCCGGCCGGCGCGAGGAGGCTGGACACCATCGCAGTGGGCGGGATCCGCGACGAGGCGGCGCTCCAGCGGCTGGCCACCGCAGGGCTGGAGCGCGACGGCGCGGTCATCGACGGCGGACTGGAGGCTGCGGCCATCGCCCGGAAGTTGACCGCCGCGACGCGCTCGAGGCTGGAGGTGGCACTCCCCGGCGCGGGCTGGGTGTGGCCCAAGTCCCTGGACGGAATCCAGGCCGGGGACGAGGCGCTGATCTACGCCACCCTGCCACCGGGAGCGCCGGTGAAGCTCTCGGTGGGCGCGGCGATGATCTCCGGGGACCGGGCGTTTGCGTCGGTGGAGCGGCCGCTGCTCGCGCGCGCCTGGGCCCAGGCCCGGATCGCCTCCTTGCTGGAGCAGCACGAGCGGCTGGCTGACGGCCCGGGCGAGCGCGCCAAGCTCAAGGAACAGATCGTGGCGCTCTCGGTGCAGCACCGCGTGCTCTCTCCCTTCACCGCGCTCCTGGTGCTGGAGACCGAGGCCGACTACCAGCGTTTCCAGATCGACCGCCGGGCGCTCGCCGACATCCTCACCGTGGAGGCGGGGAAGATCGCCATCCTCAAGCGCGCCAGCGACCGGCCGCCTCCGGTGGTCGAGAAGCCCCCGCCGCTTCCCAAGCCGGCGCTCGCGAAGAAGATGGCCGGGCCGCGAAACGGCGACGATGAAGACGGCGCGCCCGCCGCGTCCGAGGAGTCTGTGGAGACGGGGAAGGCCGAGGCGAAGGAGGACGCCGCGCCTCCACCGGCGGCGGAGGCCGCCCCCGAGTCCAGACCGGAGCCGAGCACCGTGGCAAGGGACTCGGCGCCGGCAGCCCCACCTGCCGAGCCCGCTCCGCTGCTCCAGGAGCGGCGGCGGGCGGCGATCCAGATCATCCGCGGCGAGGACTCGCGCCGCGCCGAGCGCGAGGCGGATGCCGCTGGGGCCTCCGAGCCATGGCCGCGCGGCGCCGATCCCTACGTCGGGAAGTACAAGCAGGTGATGAAGGCCCTCGCCTCGAAGGAAAAGGCCAAGGCGCTCTCCTTGGCTGCCGGGTGGCACGAGGAGGAACAGGGCGACGTGATGGCGCTGGTGGCGCTCGGCGAGGCGCTGGAGGCGTCGGGGGACGAGGCACGCGCGGCGCGGGCTTACGGCTCGATCATCGATCTCTTCCCCTCGCGCGCAGACATGCGCAGGTTCGCCGGCGTCCGCCTCGAGAGAATCAGCGCCAGGGAGGCGCTCGCGCTGGCCGTGGACTCGTTCGCCAAGGCCGCCGAGCAGAGGGCGGATCACCCCGCGAGCCACCGGCTGTTCGCCTTTGCGCTGCTCAAGCAGGGAGAGCCTAGGAGGGCCTTCGAAGTGCTCGAGCGCGGCCTCGCGCAGCGATATCCATCCGGGCGCTTCGCGGGGGTGGACCGGATCCTCCGCGAGGATCTCGGGCTCGCCGCCGCGGCGTGGATCAAGGCGGAGCCGGGTCGCCGGGCGGAGATCCTCTCGCGGCTCTCCAAGGCGGGCGGCACCGCGGAGGAAGCCCCTTCGCTCCGGTTCGTGCTCAACTGGGAGACCGACGCCAACGACGTCGACTTCCACATCGCCGACTCCCGCGGAGGGCACGCCTACTACAGCCAGCCTTCGCTCAAGAGCGGCGGGGAGCTCTACGCCGACGTGACCACGGGCTACGGGCCCGAGTGCTTCACCATCCGGCTGCCGCCGGGCAAGCGCGCCTACCCTTACCGCCTCGCCGCGCACTACTACTCGATCGGGCCGATGGGGTACGGCATGGGCAAGGTGCAGATCATCGAGCACGACGGGCAGGGGGGCCTCCGGTTCGAAGAGCGCCCCTACGTGGTGATGGTCAACCAGGCCTACGTGGAGCTGGGGACGGTCAAGCGCTGAGGCGCGCTGCCTGGCAGGCGAGGCGATTGCCGGCGCATCAACTCAGGGCTAGATTGATGCGCGAAGGTGATGCTCGATGAGGACGACGGTCAACATCGATGAGCGCTTGCTCGAGGATGCCCGCGACGTCGTGGGAGTCAAGTCACCGAGCGAGGTGGTGAATCTCGGGTTGGCGGCGCTGGTGCGCGAGCAGCGGCGGCGCGAGCTGATCGAGTGGGTGCGGGGCGGCAAGCTCGGGCTGACTCCGCAGGGCCTGCGCAGGCTGAGGCGGCCACGTGCGACTGATGCTGGTTGACACCTCGGCCTGGGTGCTCGCGCTGCAGAGGAAGGACTCCCGTGCGAAGGAACGGCTGATCGAGGTGATTACCTCGGGTGAAGCGGCGATCTGCCCGATCGTGGTCCTGGAGCTTCTCGCCGGGCGCGCCCGAGGCGAGGACCCTCAAGCCTTGCGGGCGCGTTTGTCGGTCTTGGCGCAGCTCGAGTGCTCCCGCGAGACCTGGGAGCGCGCGCAGCGCCTCGCATCCGAGGCCCGCTCGCGGGGCCAGACTCTTCCGGCGCCGGACGCGCTGGTCGCGGCACACGCTCTAGAGGCGGTTGCGTCGCTCCTGCACGCCGACTCCGACTTCACCCGGATCGCCCCTTGGTCGGGGCTCGAACAGGAGTCGTTGCTGCCCTGAAGGGGCGTGGGGCAGCGCCGAAGCCGAGTTCGATTCCTCACGTGCGGAATCTCGCTCCCCCAGGCCCGTCGAGCGCGGATCGATCACCGCCGCGGAGAGGCCCAGAGTCTGCCGGCGCTCTCCTTCTGGCCGTCACCGAAACAGGCTGGAGGGCCGGAAACTGCGTGTGCAGAGCGCGGCGAGTTGACGCGTCGAGCGGGATTGGAGCAGGGTGCGCCGCCATGCGGGGGAAAGTCGCGGCGGCGATCATCTGCCTGGTGGCCTGCGGCCGGCCCGCGCCCACCGATCCTCCGGATGGCGCCTGGTGCGAGGGGTGCTCGGACAGCGGGAGCGGTGCCGGCGCAGACGGCGGAACGATGGCAGATGCTGGCGACCTCGACTCGGGCGTGCAGAATGCGCCGGACAGCGGTGCGGATGCCGGCCCCGCGGACTTCGCCCAAGTCCCCGTCTACGCGCCTCAGGGGCCATTGTGCGACATCCCGCCCGGATGGGTGCCAGACGGTGGACTGGAGGCGGCCTACCTCGACTGCCGCGTCGGCGGCGACCGGTTCAGCGACCGGGACCCGGCGGCGGCGCCCTCGCTCCTCAAGGTCGTCGCCTGGAACGTGCAGTACGGCAAGGACCACGCGCAGGTCCTGAGCCAGCTCACCACCCGCGCGGAGATCAAGGACGCCGATGTGCTCCTGATGAGCGAGGTGGCTCGCCAAAGTCTCACCTCCAACCCGGACAACGTCGATATGGCCCGGGCGATCGCCCAGGCGATGCGGATGGACTACGCCTTCGCGGTGGAGTGGGACCTGAGGAACAAGCCCTCCGAGCTGGGAGAGCACGGGGTGGTGATCCTCTCCAAGTACCCCATCGGCAACGCCACGCAGATCCGGCACACGCCGGCGATCGACTGGTGGAAGGACGACCAGCGCTACGGCGGCCGGATTACCCTCGGGGCGGACCTGCTGATCCGCGGCAAGCGCCTGCGCGTGTACTCCAGCCATCTCTGCACTCGGGGAGGACAGGCCGCTCGGGCCAAGCAGGCGGCGGAGATCCGCGCGGATGCCGCGGCGCCCGGCCGGCCCGCTCACCAAGTCGTCGGCGGGGATCTCAACACCTTCGAGTGCAACCCCGCGGTCGCCGACTGCACCACCGCGCCAGCCGCCGAGCAGCTCGTCGAGGACTTCCTCGCCGCCGGCTGGCTCGACGGGACCGCCGGCTTCAACGGGTACACCCAGCTCGGCCTCGGCATCTTTCCCCAGCGGCTGGACTGGATCTTCTATCGAGGCACTACCTCGGTCCCCGGGAAGTCGGTGAACACCTCGGGGTCCGACCACCTGGCCATCTACTCGGGCATCGCCCCGCCATGAGCAGGGCGCGAGGCATCTCGTGACTGCTGCGCCTCGCGGCGGCCGCCGCTACAGTGCGCTCCCTTCTCCACCGGAGTGCCAACGTGCGAACCATCGCCTTCACTTTCCTCCTCTGTCTTGCCGCCTGCGTGCGCCGGGCCGACCAGGAGGGCGGCTCGCTTCCCGCTCCTGACGGCGCCCGGCTGCTCGTCTCCGGTCCCGAGGCCTTCGCCGCCGCCTGCGCCAGCGCCCTCGACACCGCGCGCGCCCAGATCGCCTCGCTCAAGCGGATCGACCCAAAGCAGCATGGGCTCTCCGTGCTCAAGGCCTACGACGAGGCCACCGCGGCGCTCGGCAACGCGGGCGTCCGTTCCAGCCTCACGCGCGAGGTGCACCCGGACGCCCGGATGCGCGACGCGGCGCGGGACTGCGAGCAGAAGGTCGAGGCCGCGAACGTGGAGATCTCCCAGGACCGCCCGGTGTACGACGCGCTCGCGACGGTGGACCTGTCTCGGTACGACGCCGAAACCCGCTACTGGATGGAGCGGACGCTCCTCGACTTCCGCCGCGCCGGGGTGGACCGCGACGAAGCCACCCGCGCGAAGGTGAGGGCCCTCAATGAGGAGCTGGTAAAGCTCGGGCAGGAGTTCATGAAGAACATCGCCTCCGACGTCCGCACCGTCGAGCTGGAGCCGGAGGAGCTGGATGGCCTCCCGGAGGACTACCTCAAGGCCCACGCCCCGGGCCCTACCGGCAAGGTGACGCTCACCACCAACTACCCCGACTACTTCCCCTTCATGACCTACGCCAAGAGCGCCGCGGCGCGGGAGCGGTACTGGCGCACCTACCGCCTGCGCGCCTACCCGAAAAACCTGGAAGCGCTCTCGCACCTCATCGCCAAGCGGCACGAGCTGGCGGGCCTGCTCGGCTACACCACCTGGGCGGCCTACGTGATGGAGACGAAGATGACCGGCTCCCAGCAGGCGGCCGCCGACTTCATCGACAAGGTGACGAGGTTGTCGGAGTCCCGAGCCGTGCGGGAGCACGACGAGCTGCTCGCCCGCAAGCGCAAGGACGAGCCCACCGCCACCACCCTGGAGCCGTGGGACGTCGACTTCTACCAGGACCGGCTCAGGGCCGAGCGCTTCGGTTTCGACTCGCAGGCCATCCGCCCGTGGCTGGAGTACTCGCGCGTCAAGCAGGGAGTGATGGACGTGACCTCCCGCATGTTCGGCATCAGCTTCCGCCGGGTCGCCGACGCGAAGCTGTGGCACCCGGAGGTCGAGGCCTACGACGTGCTCGAGGGCGACGCGGTGCTCGGGCGCATCTACCTCGACATGCACCCTCGGGAGGACAAGTACAAGCACGCGGCCCAGTTCGACGTGGTGGTGGGGCAGCGCGCCAAGCGCCAACCGGAAGGAGCGCTGGTGTGCAACTTCCCCCGCCCGGGCGAGCTGATGACCCACGAAGAGGTAGAGACCTTCTTCCACGAGTTCGGCCACCTCTTGCACTTCGTCTTCTGCGGGCGGCAGGGCTGGCACGGCCTCACCGTGGTGCGGGAGTGGGACTTCGTGGAGACCCCCTCGATGCTGCTCCAGCAGTGGGCAAGCAAGCCGGAGGTGCTCGCCCTCTTCGCGCGCCACCAGAAGACCGACGAGCCGATCCCCGCCGAGATGGTGGAGAAGCTTCGGGCCTCCAGGGAGTTCGGCAAGGGGATGTGGACCAGGCGGCAGATGTTCCTCGCCGCGGTCGCGCTGGACTACTTCAGCCGTGAGCCCGGCTTCGACACCACCGCCTCCATGGCGGCGATCCAGGAGAAGCTCTCGCCCTTCCGGCACGAGCACCGCGAGGGCACCTACTTCCAGGCGGCCTTCGGGCACCTCGACGGCTACTCGGCGGCCTACTACACCTACGTCTGGTCCACGGCGATCGCCAAGGATCTGGAGTCGCTGTTCCAAGAGAAGGGCTACCTGGACGCCCCGACCGCCACCCGGTACCGCCAGACGGTGCTGCAGCCGGGCGGCTCGAAGCCGGCGGCCGAGCTGGTGCGGGACTTCCTCGGCCGCGACTACTCGTTCGAGGCTTACCGGGCCTACCTGGACGAGGGCTAGTTCGACGGCGCCGGCGCGCGGTGTTCCGCGTGGGGATCCGGAGGTGGCGCAAGCGTCCGCGCAGCGAAGTCGACGCTCTTGGTGATCTGGCAGCCGTAGGTCGGCGAGGTCGATGAGAAATCGCTGCGCCCGGCCAACAGGCCATCGAGGGCGCGCTCCAGGTACGGCTCACGGTCGGGCTCCCCCGGCAGCCGCTCGTTGTCTATCCAGCCCTTGAACTTGAGCGAGCCGGCGCGGTCCAGCACTACCACGCTCGGAGTGCTCCTCACCTTGAGCGCGGTGGCAAGCGTGCCGTCCAGGTCGACCAGCAGCGGCACGGTCAGCTTGCGCTCGGCGGCCTCCTTTCGCAGTCCCTCCATGTCGTCGTCCGCGTTGCTCGACACCGCGACCACCTGGACCTTCTCCTTCGGGTAATGCGCCGGCAGCGCCGCCACCCGGCCATCGTAACGCTTCACGCAAGGACAGACTGAAGCCCAGAAGACGAGCACGGTGGCGTCCTTGTCGGCCACCAGCCTGGCCAGCTCCACCGGTTTGCCTTGCAAGTCATACAGCTTGTGGTTCGGCGGCAAGGAAGAGCCGGCGATGGTGGTGCTCCTTCCCGCCGCGCAACCCAAGCCCAGAATAGACAACACGACGGGGAGCGCGCGCATGGCGACCTCCTAGAAGAAACCGTGGCGGATCCCCAGGCTCATCGCCAGCTGCCCGGGGATGTTGTCTCCGAAGCCGGTCCCGAAAGGAGGGACCTCCAGCGCCCCCTGCACCGTCCAGTGAGGCGTCACCCTCCAGGCGATGGTCGGACCGAGGTACACCCCGAAGGTGTCGGACTCGGGCACCACGAAGCACGTCTGCGGCGAAGTCGGGCTTGGCCCGCAGTCGCGGATCCAGCTCGCCTTCGACACGCGCGCGACCATGGAGAGGATGAGCTTCTCCCCAAACTCCCATCCGCCGGCGGCGAAGGCCTCCAGGCCAAGGCCGTAACGCTGGACGCTCCCGGTATCCGGCCTGCGCATCGGGAGCGGCACCACCAGCCCGCCGCCGAGCTGCAGGTACCACTGGCCCTGGGCCCAGTCGAAAGTGCTGCCCACCAGGATGTCCCAGGAGCCGCGGCCGGTGACGTCGGTGGCCATCGGGCGCCGGGCATCGAAGGTGGCGCGCCCGGTCGGGATGTTGAGCCCCAAAGAGAGCGCGACTCCCGGGAGCTCGGTGTACTCGCCGATCGCCAGTAGCTCCCCCCTCGCGCCGAGGAGCACGTCTCCCAAGCCGCCGAAGAAATCCGCCTGCCCGTAGTAGGCCCGCTGGTTCATCACCAGCGGGGCCCGGCCGTACACCTGGACCTTCTCGTGAAGCATACCGATGCCCGCGACCTGGGCCCGCCACTCGTTCTCCACGGTGCCGGCCGAACTGGAGCTCCAGGTTCCACTGGCGTCCCAGCGGCCGAATCCCACCGAGCCGGTGGCGTTGACCATCACCGCTGCCTGCTCCCAGATCGCCAGCCGCCCCACCCCGAAGGTGCTGGCGGAACGGCAGCAGGCCGCTGCCTCGGCGCGGCCAGCGCAGAGAGCGATCCCCAATAGAATGCATTGGCCGATGAGCCGCATCACTGGACTACGTAGCTTACAACCCTCACGCCGCTGGCGCCGCCCCGCGCCGCCTTGATCGTCACCACCCACGGCCCCGGCATTTGCAAAGTCACCGGGCACGCCTGGTACGCGCCCCGGCCCAGCTCGGAAACCACCGCCTGCTCCGAAGAGCCATGGCCCATCGAAGGCATCTCGGGGTCGATCGTGACCAGCGCACCCCGCACCGGCGATTCGCGGGCGTCCTTCACGTCCAGGTTCACCACGTGGCGGCCGAGCCTCGCCGGATCAGGTTTGATTATCACCGGGTCGAGCTTGAATGGCCCCACCAGATCGAACGCCCCTGCGTCCGGATCGTCGTTCGGGTTCGGCTCGGGACAGTCCATCGGGGGCGTGCTGGTGCACGCCAACAGCGAGATCAGGGCGGGAAGGGCGATTCCGCGCACGCCCCTATTTGTACCGCAACTGACCCTCGCCTGGAAGGCCGCAGAGGTGTCCGCCGCACGAGCGATGGGCGCTCGACGCGAGCGGCCCAGACGACGAAAGCCGATCCCTACTCGCCGATGGTGTCAAGCAGCTGCGCCAAATCACCCACCCTGCGCCATATCGCGCAGCCACGTAGGCGGCTGGAGGGCAACCGAACACATACAAACCCAACGGTTGAGGCTGGTTAGACGACCAACGCGCCGCGTCTAGCCGCACCCATGGGGTGTGTCGCTTGCAGCCATAAAATTCTAGGAGGCTCGTGCCGATGCGGTCAGCCATGGGGCTGGTGTGTGCGGCCTTCGTGCTCGCGAGCCCGGGCTCCGCCGCCGCCTACGGAAACAGCGCTCCGGTGATCGATTCGATCTCCATCGCTCCGGATCCGGCGCCGCCCAATTCCACTGCGACGATCAGCTGCACCGCCCGCGACCCGGACGGGAAGATCGTGAAGATGCGCATCGAAGTCTCGGCCGGCCTTCTGCCGAACGGGCTGACCGGGCAGACGCTCACGGTGCTCTCGGCGCAGACGGTGACCTCCACCTGGACCTGGTCCACCCCGGCGGCGGGGACCTATTCGATCACCTGCAAGGCGCAGGACAACGGCGGCCTGTTCGGAGGCTACGCCATCGGTCAGAAGACGGTGAGCGTGGTGGTTTCGGCGCCGCTCGGAAAGCCGCCGGTGATCAGCACCTTCGCGCCGTCGGCCAGCGCGGTGCTGGTGGGTGGCACGGTGCTGTTCGACGCCGCGGCGAGCGACCCTGACGGAGACGCGTTGACCTACGCCTGGACCGCCACCGGCGGCACGCTCCAGGCGAGCGGAACCAAGGCGACCTGGGTCGCCCCGGCCACCACCGGCGCGCAGACCATCAAGCTCACCGCCACCGATCCCACCGGGCTTTCCGCCACCGCCTCTGCGGCGATCAGCGTGGAGCTGGAGTTCCAGCAGGGCCCGCTCGGGGCCTCCTTCCGGGCGCCCTCGAGGCTGACCGCCACCCCCACCGGCGAGCTGTTCGTGGTCGACTCCTCGGACGGCCGGCTCTGGCTGCTCACGCGCCGCGGGGAGATCATGGCGGCGCCGATCCCCGCCGAGCACGCCACCGCGGTGGCCTACTGCAAGGGGGCGGTGCACGTCTCCACCAAGGACGGGCGGCTGCTCCGGCTGGATCCGGAGCACGGCGGGCAACTGGGAGAAGTGGGGCTCGCCGACGGCCCGCTGGCCTGGCCCGTGGGCATGGCCTGCGACGAGGCGACCGGGCGAGTCTTCGTGGCCGAGCGGGAAGTCAACCGTGTGCGCGCGGTGAAGCCTGACGGCACGACCGACTTCATGCTCACCTCGGCGGGCACCGCGGCGCTGCTGGTGCCGGCGGACGTGGCGGTGGACGTGGCCTCCGGCGCGCTCTGGGTGCTCCTCGACAGCAACGAGCTGGGCTCGATGCTGCATGCCTTTTCCCTGTCGGGGGCTCACTTGCGCTCGGCAGTGCCGTGGGGGACGCCACCTTCGGGCCTCACCCGCGGCGGGGGCGTCACGGTGGGCGCAGGCGGAAAGGTCCACGTGGCGGATACCTTCCAGGGCGCGGTGAGCGTGTTCGACTCCGCGGGGGCCTACGTCGGGCAGATCGGCAAGTTCGGGACCGGCGACGGTGATCTCCGCCTACCCAAGGGTCTGTCCTGGCTCTCGAACGGCGACCTCCTGGTGGCGAACCTGGATGCGGGCAAGCTCGAGCGCTTCGGCACCGGAGCGCCGCTTCCGAGCTGCGCCGGCGACTCCGACTGCGACGGGATGCCCGACGCATGGGAGAAGGCCAACGGGCTCAACCCCGAGGATCCGCGCGACGCATTCGGCGACAAGGACGGCGATGGGCTGTCGAACCGCGACGAGTACAAGCGAGGCACCAACCCAGGCAGCGCCGACAGCGACGGCGACGGCTACTCGGACGGCGAGGAGGTCAGGGACGGGTTCGATCCGCTCGATCCGCTGGATCACAAGCCGGTCCTGGTGGCCGGCTCGGCGGTGACGAGCGACCCGGGGCTCTTGAAGCTGTTCTCCACGCTCTCGGGGCGCGGCAGCTGCTCGGTGAGCTGGACGCAGAACGCAGGGCCGGCGGTGGTGCTGCGCGGGGGCAACTCCACCACCCCGAGCTTCGTGGGCCGCGCTGCGGACACCTACCGGTTCACCGGGGTGGCCGACTGCAATGGCCTCCAGAGCGATCCGGCGGAGCTGGTAGCCACCATTCGCAACGTCGCGCCCCGCGAGGTGGCGATCGCTCCCTCTGCGATCCACGCGGGGAAGTCCTTCCAGCTCGAGGGCGGCTTCTCCTGGGACGCAAACGGCGGAGCGCCTTCGCTCGAGTGGGATCAGCTGCTCGGCCCGGCGCTGCTCGGCACCACTCTCTCGCCGGCCGCCTCGGTCCACGCGAAGCAGCCGGGGCTCCTCTCGTTCCAGCTCACCGCCACCGACCCGGCGGGGCTCTCCGCCTCGTCGGAGATGCCGGTGGTGGTGGTCAACTCCGGGCAGCAGGCGCCGACCGCGCTGGCGGTGACGCCGGTGTTCGCCGCCGAGGGCCAGACGGTGGCGCTGGATGCGTCCGACAGCGTGGGGCCGAACGGCAACCTCCAGTTCGCCTGGACCCAGGTGGGCGGACCGACCGTATCGCTCTCGGGCTCGGGGACTTCCCGGCCGTCCTTCGTCGCGCCGAAGCCTGGCCGCTACGACCTCCAGGTCGTCGCCTCGGCCGGAGGCTTCTCCTCGCCGCCGGACAAGGTGTCGGTGTTCGTCTCGAAGGCTAAGCTGGCGCTGCCGGTGGCCTCGGCCGGCTCGCTGTTGAGCGGGTTGGTGGGGGTTCCGCTCGAGCTGGACGGGCGGGCGAGCACCGCCGCCGGGAGCGATCCTCTGAAGTACCGCTGGCGGCAGGTCTATGGCCCCGCGGTGGGGTTGACCGACGCTGATCGAGCAGTCGCCACGGTGGTTCCGTTCGCCGCGGGAACGTCGGTCTTCGAGCTGACGGTCTTCGAGACGGGCGCCGAGAGCATTCCGGTCTTCGTCCGGGTCGACGCCGACGCGGCCGGAGACGCGCGGCCGGTGGCCAGGGCGACCGCGCCCTCGGTAGCGACGGTCAACAAGCAGGTGGAGCTCGACGGCACCACCTCCTCCGACGCGGACGGCGCGCTGCTCGGCTACCGGTGGCGGCAGGTGTCGGGGCCCTGGGTGGGGATCGACGACTGGGACGACGCGCTGGCGCGGTTCGAGCCGCGGACCCCGGGCGTGTACGTCTTCGAGCTGGTGGTCGACGACGGAAAGGTGCGGAGCGCCCCGGCGACGGTGGGCGTGACGGTCTTCCCGAAATCCGGAGGTGCCTCGCCGTGAGCGCCCGCCTCCTGCTGCGCGCCGCGTTCCTCTTCGCCCTGGCAGGCCTCGCCACCTTCGCGGTGCGCTCCTCTCCCTCGTGGGCGATGGACCCGCCGCACTGGGCGGGCACCGAGCTCGATTTCAGCTGCAAGAGCTGCCACACCTTCCACAACGCGCCCGGGATGACGCTCACCTCGGTGGCCGGCAACGCCAACCTCTGCCAGAGCTGCCACGTCAACCGCCCCGGCGCCGACGCGGGGACCGGCATCTTTGGCTTCCCGTGGACCAGCGGCGATCAGGCAGTGCCAGGCTCGCAGGGCAAGTCGCACCGCTGGGACGCGGTCGCCGAAAACCCCGACTTTGGCGCCAAGGCGCCGCTCGACCTGAGGATGTCAAAGCGCATCGAGGGCGGGAAGATCTCCTGCTCCGTCTGCCACGACCAGCACAACGGCGCCACCCTCAACTCCCAGGGAGCCTCGCAGTACACCTCCTATGCGGCGGGGGACTGGAACGCGCCGTTGGGCTTCGATGCCGGCACCGACGCGCGGCTGTCCCTCCAGACGCCAGCGGCTGGCTCCAACGCCAAGGCCTACCAGCTCAAGGTCGTCACCGGTGGTGGAGTGGGGACCGCCCGGTTCGTCCTCTCCAACGACAACGGCCGGAGCTGGTTCGGGTGGATTCTCCCCAGCGGCCCCTGGGACTCGGCCGTGAGCACCGGGAAGCTCACCGCCGCGAGCAACGTGGAGCTGAACGATTCGCCGACCTCGAACGTGAAGGTCGGCTTCTCGGGGACGATGGCGGTGGGTGACCAGTGGCGCTTCTACCTCTCCTACCCGATGCTGCGGATCCGCAACGACGCGAGCCAGCTCTGCGAGGAGTGCCACCGCGAGCGGGTGATGGACGCGGGGATGGTGGAGTGCTGCGGCGACGGGGGCTTCGTGTTCAGCCACCCGGTCGGCGTTCCGCTCTCGGGGCCGTCGATTCGCGACGGCGGCAGCATCCTCGATGTGAACGGGATGGCCCAGGACGCCGGCGGCGACAGCAAGGGGCACAACGACCTGAGGCTCGACCCGAACGGCTTGGTCCGCTGCATGACCTGCCACTACCCGCATGGCGCTGACTCCAACTCGCAGACCGAGGACTCCTGATGGGCGCCCGGGACAGCGACAGGTTCCGGGTGATAATCGCGGCCGCGATTGCGGCCATGGGTTTTTGGGTGGCGGCACCGGCGCGGGCCGACACCGTGACTCTGCACCCGACCGGGGCGGGCTACAGCACGATGGGCACCCCGACGGGCGCGTCTACGAACTGGGACGCGGTCAACGATCAATCGAGCAACGGGGCCACCGGGACGCCGGCGGCGAACGACGGAGCCACGACGAACGTCAACCTCGCGGGCAACAACGACCTCGACGCGTACACCGTTACCACCGCCGGCAACATTCCCGCCGGGAGCACCGTCACCGGGCTCGATGTGCACGCCTATGTGAGCAACGGCGGTGGAACCAGCTCCACTCGACTGCTCTACCGTGTCAACGGGGTGAACACCACCACGGGGATCACGACTCTCAACTCTGCGCCATACGTGGAGCGATCCAACGCCTGGACGAGCCTCAGTCTGGCCGAGTCGGCGTGGAGCACCTTGGAAATTGGCGTCCAGGCCGCCGATGCGGCCCCAGACGTGCTCGTCACTCAGGTGTGGGTGGTCGTGACCTACACGCCGCCTGCCCCTGTCGTGCCGACGCTGACCTCACCGACCGCGACGTCGATCCTGGACACGACGGCGACGCTGGGGGCGAACCTCACGGACAACGGCGGGTCGGCGATCACCGCGCGTGGGACGTGCTGGGGGACGACGGCGAACCCGACGGGCAACTGCGTGGCCGAAGGCGGCACGGGCTTGGGGACGTACACCCACGGCAGAACCGGGCTGACGGCGGGCACCCAGCTCTACTATCGCGGCTACGCGGACAACGCGACCGGGCGAGGCTACTCCCCCGACGGCAGCTTCTACACGGAGCCGGCGACCCAGGCCTCCGGGGTCAACTTCACCGGCGTGTCCGGGACCGGAATGACGGTCAACTGGACGCGGGGCAGCGGCAGCGGCGTCATCGTGCTGATGAAGGCGGGCTCGGCGGTGGACTCCAACCCCGCCGACGGCACCTATACCGGATACACGGCGAACACGGTCTTCGGCAGCGGCACGCAGATTGGGACCGGCAACTACGTCGTGTACAAGAGCACCGGCGCCAGCGTGGCGGTCACCGGACTGACCAGCGGCACCACCTACTACGTGGCGGTGTACGAGCACCAGGGCACGGTGGACACCTCAGGGGTGAACCAGGGAGCGAACTACAAGCTGACCCCGGCCACCGGCAGTCAACTGGCGAGCTCGGCTGCTCCTCCGACCCTGACCTCGCCGACCGCGACGTCCATCCTGGACACCACGGCGACGCTGGGGGCGAACCTCACGGACAACGGCGGGTCGGCGATCACCGAGCGCGGGACGTGCTGGGGGACGACGGCGAACCCGACGGGCAACTGCGTGGCCGAGGGCGGCACCGGCTTGGGGGTCTACACCCACGCCAGAACCGGGCTGACGGCGGGAACCCGGCTCTACTATCGCGGCTACGCGGACAACGGGACGGGGCGAGGCTACTCCCCCGACGGCAGCTTCTACACGGAGCCGGCGACCCAGGCCTCCGGGGTCAACTTCACGGGCGTCTCCGGGACCGGAATGACGGTCAACTGGACGCGGGGCAACGGCAGCGGCGTCATCGTGCTGATGAAGGCCGCCTCAGCGGTGGACTCCAACCCAGCCGACGGCACCTATACCACCTACACGGCGAACACGGTCTTCGGCAGCGGCACGCAGCTCGGGACCGGCAACTACGTCGTGTACAAGAGCACCGGCGGCAGCGTTCCGGTCACCGGACTGACCTGCGGCACCACGTACTACCTGGCGGTGTACGAGCACCAGGGGACGGCGGACACCGCGGGGGTGGACCAGGGAGCGAACTACAAGCTGACCCCGGCCACCGGCAGCCGGCTGACGGACGCCTGCGCCGACGCGCTCACCGCCTCCCTCAACGTGGCAGATCAGGGCACCAACCCGGTCGCTCCGATCACCGGCGTGGACATGCAGCACTTCCGCGTGGATTCGAACGCCAGCGGCAACGGCTCCATCCTCCTCTCCACCATCACAGTGAACGACCTGGGGACGGCCGGGACTGGCGACTTCGACAACCTGAAGATCTACATCGACACCAACGAGTCTTTCCCGGCCGGCTCGGTGCTGATCGGGCAAGTGGCCTCCTGGGACGGGACCTCGACGCAGGTGTCGTTGAACCTCGGCACGGTGGGAGACAGGACCGTCACCAACCCCACGCCCAAGTACATCTTCATCGTCTACGACCTCCCCGCCGGAGCGGTGACCAAGACCATCCAGAGTCAAGTGACCGCGGTCGGGGTCGCCTCGCCGGACACCGGGGCGACCGGCCTGGATTTCAGATCCACCGGGCTGACTGTTCTCAGCGACTGGGTCAAGCCCGGAACGGCCTCCGCCAGCGTGGTGAGCTGCAACCGGATCGACATCACTGCGCCATTCGTCGGCGACAACAACACCAACAGCTCCACCGCCTTCAAAAGAGGGACGGCCTACGGGACCTACCCCACCACGGTGTGCACCCTGAGCTCCGCCAGCCCGCGCGTCTGCCAGGACACCACCGCCGCGCAGAGCACGACCTACTACTACCGGGTGGACTTCACCGACGTGAATGGCGTGGTCACTCCTCCCGCGGATCCACAGGACCTTTCCGACCCGTACACCACGCCCCAGTGCCCGCCGGAGCTGTCGCTCCTCTCGCCTGACGCTCCGGGGCAGCCCACCGGCGCCACCATCAACGCCGGCGCCTCGGCGTCGATCGGCAAGGTGAAGTTCAGCGCCAACACCGGGACGATCACCATCACCTCCATCGGGGTGGAGAACCCCAACCCCAACACGGCCCTGCCCGCCAACGACGTGGCCTTCCTACAGCTCTTCGACGACTCCAGCGGGAACCTTTTGGGCACCGCCGGCTGGACGGGCGCGCTGTACGACTTCAAGGGCCTCTCCCTCGCCGTCCCGGCCGGCAGCCCGAAGACGGTCCGCGTCGAGCTCGCCGCGTCCACCGGCGCCACCGTGGGCCGGACCTTCGTGATGAAGGTCTCCGCTGCCGACGTGAAGACCCAGGCCACCTCCACCAAGCTCGGCGGCCCGATCAGCGGCAATTCTTTCTCCATGGGCGCGGGCGCACTCGCGGGCAACGTCGACGGCGGCGCCACCGAGGCGAACTCCCCGGCGGCGGCGATCATCAACCCGTTCAGCGGCGCCTCGGTCACCGGGCCGAACTTCCTGGTGCAGGTGCAGGTCAACGACACCGACGGAGTGGCGGGCCTGAGCGCGAGGATCAGCACCGACAACGGCGGCACCTGGGAGAACCTGACCGCGAATACCAACCACGACACCTCCATCAGCCGCGTCTTCGAGAAGGTGATCAACCGCAACCCGGGCTCCTACACCTTCGTGGCCGAGGCGTTCGACGGGACCACCACCGTGCGCTCCTCGCCGGCCGCGGTGGTGGTGAACGCGGAGAGGAGGGGCGGCGGCACCTTGCTCCGGCGGGACAACTCGAGCCAGTTCTGTCTCGACTGCCACGCGGTGAAGGCCCACTCCAGCGCCAACATCAGCGGCAGGTACGGCGCCTGGGCGGTCGGCTGCCGCGACTGCCACACCCCGCACAGCACCACCAACATCTTCCTCATCCGGAAGATGATCACCCCCCCGCCGGTGGCGAGCTACCAGCCCGCGCGGGTGGTCAAGTTCTGGAGCCGGGAGGGGGCCGGCGACGGAGGGACGTTCAGCTACGTCAACCCGGACAACACCGGCCCCTGTCAGGTCTGCCACACGCGCACCCAGAACCTCGACGGCACCCCACGCTGGCGCAACGACGGAGGGACCGACAACCACTACTCCCTCTCGGCCGGGACCCAGGACTGCACCGAGTGCCACACCCACCAGAAGGGGTTCAAGCCCACCGGCTGCCCGGAGTGCCACCTGGGTGTCGGGGACCTGGACAACTTCGCCGACGACGATGCGGGCGCCAGGATCGACGAGGGCGAGTGGGTGACCTACGGGCACGGCCGCATCCCCGACGGAGGCGGCTTCCCCTCGGGCAACCCCGATCCGCCGGTCAACTTCAACGACCAGGGCGCGCTGCTGGGGGACCGCGGGTGCAAGTACTGCCACACCGACCAGGTGGGCCACACCCAGCTCTCCAACTACTTCCGGCTCGCCAACGCCGACGGACCGGACGGGAAGATCGGTGTCTGCCTCCAGTGTCACAAGAGCTCGAACGGCGGCTATGACCCCGACGGGACGGGCACCGCCTACGCTCTGATCAACCCATCGCGGAAGGTCGACAGCAACCACTTCGGCACCAAGCACGGCGGGGCGAACAACCACGACAAGGGAGGTCTGTTCTGCTGGGACTGCCACGAGCCGCACGGCGACATGAGCGACGGCGGGAGCCCCATCTTCTACATGCTGCACAGCCGGCCGTGGCAGGAGAGCGACGACGCCGGGCTACCCACCAAGTTCGCCAACGCGATCGAGTTCAACAAGGCGATCGGCGGCAATGCCAGCGGAGATTGCAACACTCCTCCGACGGTCGCGACCACCGACAGCACCAAGCTGGACTTCCGCGACTACGTGGTGGGCGGGCTGTGCAGGAACTGCCACGCCTACGACGGCGGGTCAACCCTGCCGGCCCACTACAACCAGACCCAGGACGACAAGCACAACTCGTCGAACGGTTGCCGGCCCAGCGATGCTCCCAACGACCGGTGCACCGAGTGCCACCTGCACAACAGCGGCTTCGCGCCGCCTCGATGCGACTCCTGCCACAACGCCCCGCCGACGATCGGCAAGCATCCCAAGCATGATGAGAACCCCTTCCCTGCCGACCAGATGAGCTACCAAGGCACGGCGTCGAACTGCACCACGACGCTGTACAGCCACCCCTGCGTGAGGTGCCACAACGCCACCCACCAGAGCGAGCCTGCCTCGAAGGGCGCGGTGCAGGCCGACCCATACGTGGTGCAGTTGACGTTCCTGCTCAGCTCGGACCTGGGCAACTACTACGACGCCGGCTCGTCGCCGACCGCCGAGCAGGGGCCGAACAGCAGGTGGTTCCAGTACAGCGACGGGACCTGCCAAAACTACTGCCACTCCCGGGCGAACCCGTACGGGCCTGGCGCGGTCAATGCTTACGCCAACGGCGGCGCGATTCCGACCTGGACCGCGGGCGGCCAGACGATGACCTGCACCTCCTGCCATGGGCAGGCGGCGCCCTCCACCACCCTCTCGCCCACGCACGAGATCCACACCGACACCACCAAGTACGCCTTCAACTGCCCGCGCTGCCACATCAACACCACCACGACCGGCAGCAGCATCGCCGACAAGTGTTACCACGCCAATGGCGTGAAGGACGTGTACTTCGACAGCAGCGGGGTGAACAACTCCGGCGGCTACGCCGACGGCGGCGGCGCCACCCGCACCTGCTCGAACACCTATTGCCACTCCGATGGCCAGGACAAGTCGGCGCCGTACACCTCGGGGCCGTCGATTGCCTGGGGCACCAGCAAGACTTGCTCGTCGTGCCACAATTTCACGGTGGACGCTGGGGGGCCGGTGATGTCGAGTGGCAAGCACACCAACCACGTCAACAACGCCGGCATCATCGGTGTCGATCGCGTCTGCTACGACTGCCACAGCAGTACGGTGAACAACACCAGCCAGCAAATCGCCAACTACGGCAACCACAACAACGGGCTGTCCACGGTGGTCTTCGCCGACGGAGGCACCTACAACACCAGCACCATGGCCTGCACCGTCTACTGCCACTCTTCGGGGCAGGACCCCACGGTGCGCGTGTACCGGGCTCCGGAGTGGGACCAGGTCACCACCCTCGAGTGCAACGGCTGCCACGGCCCAAGTACCTCCTCGGGGCGACCCGACTACGCCAACGGCGGCGAGGGCGCGATCGACGCGAACTCACACCAGATGCACGTGGACACCCAGAGCTTCCCCTGCACCAGGTGCCATCAGAAGACCACCAGCACGGGAGCGGCGATCAACGGGACCGACCCGACCTTCCACCTGAACGGCAGCCGCGACGTGAACAACACCACCTACATCGCGAGCTACAACAACACCACCAAGGAGTGCAGCGCCGCCTGCCACAACAACGGCCTCATCAAGTGGGGCAAGTCCTCGGCCACCTGCCGCGACTGCCACCTCGCCTCCGGCGCCGGCAACCAGGACGTCGACGACTTCACCTGGAGCGACAAGTTCAACACGGGCACCGGCACCGCGGCGGTGATCGACGCGGAGGACTGGGGGCTGTACGGCCACGGGCGCGACGGCGGCGCCTACGTCGAGTCCGGCAACGCGATGGCCAACCTGGACAACCGCAGCAGCGGCAACGGCTGCCTCTGCTGCCACAGCGCCAGCGTCAACCACGGCGACTCCACCAACTACTTCCGTCTGTCTAACGTCGGCGGCTCGGACGGGAAGAACGGGGCGTGCTTGCAGTGCCACAGCTCCACCGCGAGCGGAGCGGTCTGCGGGATCAGCGATGTCAGCACCGGCGTCACCGTGAAGATCAACTCCTATCACTTCGGCGACGATCACTCCGCGGCGGACGGCGGCTCAGCCGGTCGGTTCTGCTGGGACTGCCACGACCCGCATGGCGACTACAACTACGGCTCCTCCGTGCGGCTCGGGTACATGATCCAGGAGCGGCCGACGCAGCTGCACGACGGAGGTGGCGACGGCATCCCCATTCAGTTCGCTCCCGCTCCCGACTTCCGCAAGGCACGAGGCGGAGACCTGGCCGCCTTCGATTGGGAGGACTACGTGATCAGCACCCAGACTGGCGGGACGTACCGGGGCGTCTGCCAGGTCTGCCACTGGAACACCGCCCGCTTCCGGCAAACCGACGGTTGGCCGCCCGAGAATCCCCCCCACAACCAGGGCACCCGGTGCACCGAGTCGTGCCACAAGCACAGCCAGGTTTCCAACAAGGCGTTCACGCCGGCCGGAGGCAACTGCTCTGGTTGCCACTCCAACATCCAGGGCGGCAAGCGCCGCGCCCTCGCCTCGGCGGACGGCGACTTCCGCGACCTGGACGCCGGCACCACCGACGGCTTCCGCTCCCACCACGTGGGCAGCGGCAGCACCAACACCCTGCAGGGGACGCTCACCTACGACGATTGCATCGTCTGCCACGCCGAGGGGACCATCGACGCCCAGGGGAACCCCAACACCACGTCCTACCACAACGAGGGCGGCTGCGACGGCGGCCACTGCATCAACCTGCGCAACGTCGATGACGGCGGCGTCTTCTACTTCAACAAGGGAAAGGTCTGCGTCGAGGTGTGCAAGGCGGGCGGGAAGACGCAGGCCCAGTGCGAGACCGACTGCATCACCGCCTCCATCCAGAGCAACCCCACCCCGTGGGGCAACGTCGCCGGCTGGGGCAGCCAGAACGCGACCTGGGTGGAGCAGACCCGGGACAACCTCGATCCGTTCTGCCTGTCCTGCCACGACTTCAACGGCGCCCGCGGCTTCTGGGTTGACGGGGGCAATTCGCTCAACCCGTTCAACGACAACAAGATCATCAACAACTACGACCAGGTAGTTCGGGCGGCCCCGGACGGCGGGTATGCGACCAACGGCCGGGTCGTCGACATCGCCTCTCGGGTGGCGAGCGCCTGGAGCAACGGCCCGCCCAGCGGGGCGGCCTACGCCCAGACCTACCGAGACCTGTCCTCCGAGCCGCGAGGCACGGATACCCGCTACGACCCGCCCGAGGGAGTCTACTCACGGCATGCGATTCGCCCGCCGGCGACCACCGGCACGTACTTCAACATGGCGCCGTCGGTCTACGGGGGGCTGCAGACCTCCCTCTGGGATAATTCCACGTACTGGATGAACACCAGCCTCTGGGGCTCGAACGCGGTGATGGGCTGCGCCGACTGCCACACCGTGGACGGGGCCAACGGCGTCCTCGGGAACGCGCACGGCTCGAACACCGAGTACATGCTCAAGGACAACGCTGGCGGCACCGCCGAAGCCGCCGTCGACAAGGGCTACCGCCCCACCTATGTGTGCTACCGCTGCCATTCGGACAGCACGAGCGCGGGCTACACACCGGGGGCAGGCCACTCGGGAAATGCGTCCAACTGGTACGACACCGGCACCAGCAATGGCACGAATCGGACCACCGCGGCTGCACCGTCTGGCAACATCTACGGCTTCGCTTGCGGGAATTGCCACGGCGGCGGCAAAGAGGCAGGGGGTCCGAGCGATCCGACGCCGCAGTTCGGCACCATCCACGGGACCAGCCAGATCATCAACACGGGGCAAGCGGGGGGGAGCGGGACCCGGCAGGCGTACCGGTTCATGAACGGCAACAGCATGAGGTACTACATTCCGGCCACCAACTGGAATGGCCCCGGGACCTGCTGGACGGTGTACTCCGACAAGTCCGGCACCGACGCCGACAACTTCGGCGGGTGCGTCAAGCACGGTGGCTCCGGTGTGAGCCCCAGTTCCACAGACCCGATGACGCGGCCACTGCAGTATTGACCTGGGCGGCGGGCGGGCCTCGGCCGCTCCGCGCCGTCCGGCCCTGGAAGGGCTAGGCTGCACCGCCCCGATGCGTCCCTGGCTGGGCTGGACACTCTCCGCCTCCTGCGTGCTCTTGGTGGCAGGTGCCTTCATCCTGCTCGACGCCTGGGGACACGCGTCGCGAGCGGCGGTGACTCCTACTGTCGCGCCAGTTCACCTCACGCGCGACGGGGCGCAGGTCTATGGAATCTGGGCCAACTCCGGCCAACGAGGTCGCAGGGTGGTCCACGCGGGCCGCTTCTTGCACTTCGTCGTCCCGCCCGAAGCCTCCGCACAAGCAGTCGCGCTGCTCGACCGGCCCGGCTCGACGCCTCGGCTGTTGCGCGCGTTCGCAGGCCGCGTCGATCACCAGAACTACCTCTGGGTCGCCGCCGAGACCGGCGTCGCCCGCCGGGTGGACTACCTCTCGCCTCCGGCGGCGTTGCGGGCCAGGCTGGAAGCACTGGGCCGGCCGGCCTCCGCCGCGGAGGCGGAGATCAGCTTCGAAGGCTTCCCCCGCTCGATGGGGCTGCGGGCGCCCCGCACGGACGAGCCCGTCCTTCTGGACATCAGCGCCTCCTGGTTCGACGAGAGCGACGAGGCGGCGCTGGTCGCGGCGCTCCGAGCGGCCAAGTTGCGCGCGGCGGTGGTCACCCTGTGCCTGTCTGAGGGCGCTCCGGACGTGAGCGAGGCAGCCCGGGCCCGCTTGCAGGAGCTGGCGCGCGGGTGGAGCACGCTCGGGGCGGTGCGATGACGCCGGCAAGCCAGGAATCTTCCGGCTGGGCCGAGCAGCGCTTCGCGGTGGTGCTGGCTGCCTTGAGCCTGGCGGCGCTGGGCCTGCGGGCATGGGGGCTCGCCGAGCTGCCCCTCTTCGCCGACGACGTCGGGGTCAGGGTCTCGGCCATCAACTTCGTCGAACGCGGGCGGCTCGGGCCGACGATGTGGCAGCACCCTCACTTGCGCGACCTGCTGGTGTACTTCGCTGTTTCATTGCTCGGCCCAGGGAAGATCGGCCTGACCGCTTTCAGCATGCTGCTGGGTGTGCTTTCGGTCCCGCTGCTCGGAGTCGTCACCCGCGCCCTCTTTCGCAGCGCCACCGCGGGACTTTTGGCGGCGTTGCTGCTCGGGTTGGACTCGCTGCACATCGACTACTCGCGGCAGGCGATCCAGGAAGTCTACCTGCCGTTCTTCACGGTGGCCGGGGTGGGGTTGGCGTTGTGGCACCGCGACCGAGGGCGCGCCTCTCCGCTCTTGCTGGCCGGCGCTTGCCTTGGGCTGGCGGTCGCTTCCAAGTGGCACGCGCTCGCCACGCCTCTGGTGCTGTGGATCTGGCTCGCGGCCAGGGCGGTCAAGGAGCGCGCCGTGCCGCTGCTCGTCTTCCGGACCTGCGCGCTCTTGCTCATCGGGTTGGCCGTCTACCTGGCGACGTTCACGCCGTACTTTTCGGCGGGCCACTCGGCCGGCGAGTGGTTCGCGCTGCAGCGGGCCATGCTCGCCGAGAATATCGTCCACCAGGGGCTCAGCCCGGCGGACGCCTTTTTCGAGCACCGTCCCTGGACTTGGTTCATCCGCCCGGTCGGATACGCGGACTTCGCTCCGGGCCCGGAGCCGGTGGCGGTGGTGGCGATCACCAACCCGCTGGTGTGGATGCTCGTCCTGCCCGCGATGGGGTGGGTGGTGATGACTGGAGTGCGCCTCCGCTGCGAACGCCACCTGCTGCTCGCCGCACTGTTCTTGGCGTCCTATGTGCCGCTGGTCTTCGTCGGACGGCCGATCTGGCTGCACACCGCGCACGGGGTGCTTCCGTTCGCGCTGGCGGCGGTCGCGGCGGCGGCGGCGCGCTTGGCGTCGAAGGCGCGCGGGCGCGCTGTCGCCGTCTACCTGGTCGCGGTGGTGCTGGCGAGCATGCCCCTGTACCTCCTGGCCACCGGCCAGGGTCTTCGGTTCGCGCCGTTGCGGCCGGTCGCCATGTCTTTCCGGCCGCCGCCCAACCTCGAGCGGTGAGGGCGCGAGCTGAATGACGCCCTCGATCACGAACGGGTCGGGGGGCCTGCCTGCTGCGATCGGTGTTCCGGGCAAACGGGCGTTCGAGCGGCGGCTGCGGAAGGTTCTTTCCCCGATCGGCGCGAGGAGGCTGCGGTAAGTTGCCCGCGAGGAATGGGAATCACTGCGCCAGACGAGCGTGGTGCGGGCGCGCGCCTGCTGTTGCCGGCGTTCCTCGTCTCGGGCGCCTCCTCGCTCATCTACGAGGTCACCTGGACGCGAGCGCTGTCGCTTGTCCTTGGCAGCACGACCTACGCAGTCTCCACGATGCTCGCCACCTTCCTGGGCGGACTGGCCCTCGGGGCCCACCTCGGCGGACGGCGAGCGGACCGCGGTGGAAACCTGGTCCTCGCGTTCGGGCTGTGCGAGCTGGGGATCGCCGTCGCCGGAATCGTCAGCGTGCCGCTGATCCACTCCCTTCCGGGAGCGTACCTCGCCCTGTTTCGTGCCCTCCACGGCATCCCGGTGCTCTTCTTCTGTGCGCAGATGGCGCTGTGCGTGCTGGTGATGCTGCTTCCCACGACGCTGATGGGCGCCACCTTCCCGCTGGTCAGCCGGGCGACCACGACTTCTCTCGAGCGAATGGGCTCGCGGGTGGGCGCCGCCTACACACTGAACACCGTCGGTGCCGTGTTCGGATCGGTGCTGGGGGGTTTCGTGCTCATCCCCACCGCTGGGCTCACGGGGGCGGTGATCGCCGCCGGAGCGCTAAATCTCCTGGTGGGGGTGACCATGACCGCCGCGGCCCGAGCGGGCCGACGGGCCTCGGTCCTGATCCTCGCCGCCGCCTTCCTTCCTGCCGCCGCCTGGGCGCTCGCCGCCGGGGAGCCTCCGCGCACGGTGAGCTACTACAGCGCGTACCGCCACCTGCGGACTGGTTCTCTTCGGGAGATAGAGGCGGGAGAACGACGGGCGGTGTCCGAGCTATCCGAGCGGCATTACGCGGAAGGCTCGGTGAGGGCCTTGCGGGCCGAGGCGGGGAATCTGATCGTCCAGGTCGGCGGCAAGCCGGAGGGCACTTCGGTCCGGGACGTGCAGAATACGCTCTTGCTTGCCTACCTGCCCGTCTCGGCCCTGCCCGAGCCGCCGCGAGTGCTGGTCATCGGCCTCGGGGCCGGAGTGACACTCGCGGCAGCAAGGGAAAGCGGGAGGAGCGTCGACCTCATCGAGATCAACCCCGGGGTGGTCGAGGCGGTGCGCCGGTTTGGCCCCCCGGGAGTGCTGGACGGCGTGGGCATCCGGTTGAACGACGCGCGCAATGAGCTGATGCGCGCATCGGAGACCTGGGACGTCATCACCTCCGAGCCGTCCTACCCGACCGATGCTGCGGCCGCCAACCTCTTCACGCGCGAGTTCTACGGGATTGCGGCCAAGCGCCTCCCGGAGGAAGGCGTCTTCTGCCAGTGGCTCCCGTACTACTTCATGGACAATGACGATGTGACGATGATGCTGCGGACGTTCACCGCTTCGTTCCCACACGCCTTGCTGTGGAAGGTGCCGGGGACCTTGGACCTGATCCTCCTCGGCTCCAAGTCTCCCTTCCGCCGCTCCCCGCAGGAGATCGCCTCGAGGGCTCGGGCGATGAACTGGCGTGGGATTCCCCTCGAGTTCGTGCTCTCCCGCGGGGACGAGGAGATCCAACAGATCGTTCGCAGCGAGCCAGGAGAGTTGAACACCGACGACCGGCCCCTTCTGGAGTTCAGCGTAGCGAGAAACCTCCTCGCCGAGCATGTGGCGAGAAACCTCCTCGCCGAGCATGTCGAAGAGGGAGCCCAGAGTGAGCCCGGCCGCGCCACAGAGCGGAACCACTAGCCCGATGCGGTGGCTCAAGCTCGGCCCGGCCGCGCTGATCGCCCTCTCGGTGGCGTACTGGTTCGCCATGAGGCGGGACTGGCTCCCCTCGCACCCGGAGGTGCTCGCCGCGCTGGTCGGCGGCGCCCTGGCGCTGCTCCTCTTGAACGCCAGCCTGGTCGCCGTTTCCCTGGGCCGAAAAACGGAGCGGCCGGCGCGGGGAGGGGCCAAGCTGCTCCTCTTGGGCGGTCTCGTCGCAGTCGGCGCGGGCGGGCTCGCCAACTGGGTCCTCCAGATTCGCGGAGCGATCATCCTCTTCGAGCGGGAGCCGGTCCCCCTGGGAGATCGCCACCACGCGCTGGAGCTCCGCCTCGGGCCACTGGCCTGGCCTCAAGAGCTGGAGATGACGATCGCGCTCGAGAAGCTGGAGCTGTTGCCGGCCGAAGGCGGCCTCTTTTATCCGCGCAGCAAGCTCCAACTGCTCAGGCCCGGCGCGAGCACGCCGACGAAGCTGGAGGTGGATCACTCCCAGGTCGGTGGCGAGGGCCGGCTCCGCTTCTACCAGGGCGCCTTCGGTTTCGCCCCGCGCATCGTGGTCGAGAAATCCGGCGCCAAGCTCTTCGATCAGCCGGTGCCGTTCCGCACCCTGCCCCAGGGGAATGGCGCGCTCACCTTCAGCGGTGAGCTGGCCATCGAGCGCGAAGGCCTGCAGGTCGAAGGCGCGCTGGACATCTCCTCGCTCGATGAGCGGATGAAGGGCCACCCCGTGCTCAGGGTGCAAGTCCGGCAGGGCGAAAAGGGGCTGGGGCACGGCGAGCTCACCCTCGGCCACTTCGTGGAGCTGGAAGGGGGCTATCGAGTCGGCTTCGCCGGGCTGGGCCGGTGGTCGGAGATCGACTTCACCCGCCGCAACTATCGAGAGGTGGTGCTCTTGGGAGCGCTGGCCGCCGCGGTCGGCCTCTTGGGGCTGGTCGCCACCTTCCGGAGGCGCCGGTCTCAGGTGAGTTGACCTGGGTGCAGCTCCCGATTCCCGGGTTGAAAATGCGAGTGGGGTGGCCTCCTGACTCCGTGGGGTTTCACCCGGCCCGGGCGCGGGTTGGGGTGCGCGCGCAGCTCTCTGTACCCTTCTCTTCGTGGTGCGCATCGCCTTCACCGTGTTGCTGGTGGTCGAGGCCGGCGGTGGCGGAGTGCCCGGCCCCGGGTGGGACGGCTTCAGCTTCCGCAGCCACACCGACGAGGTGACCGGCCTGCGCTTCGACCTGCCGCTCACCGGCGTGCTCTTCGAGTCCCGGCACTTCGAGCCGGACCCGGCGGGCCAGATGCTCGAGCACGCCCTCACCCTCTTCGGCCAGGAAGGCCCCACCGTCGCGGTGGAGGTGTGGACCAACCCTCGGCGCCTCGAGCTGAGCCGGTGGTTCCACGAGCACCAGGCCTTCCTGCTCGAGAAGGACACCGCCGTCCTCTCCCGCAGCGCGACGCGGCAGAAGGTCGAGGCGCTGGTGCTCGAGCAGCCGCGCACCGGGCAGGCCTTCGCCCGGAAGGTGGCCTTCTTCACGCTCGGCCAGCGGGTGTTCCGGGTGACCTGCGTGAACCGCGACGACCGGAACACCCTCGCCGCGTGGGAGCGGCTGCTCGACACCTTCGAAGAGGCGGGGCGGAGATGAGCCCCCAAAGGCGCCGCTGGCTGGTGCTGGCCGCTTCGCTCGCCGCGGCGCTGTGGGCCGCCCCCGCGCAGGCGGTGTACCAGTGCGGCGATAGGAAAGACGACTGCCCCTGCGGCGGCAACAACCCCTATCCCTGCTGCGACAACGGCGGCAACTGCACCTGGTCCGCGTGGGACTCGGCCTGCTGCAGCTGGAAGGTGGCGCTGCCCGGCTGGGGCAACGCCAACCAGTGGGCGGGCAACGCGAAGAGCCACCCCTCGTACGACGCGCTCTCGTACCCGGTGACGAGCAGCATCGCCTGCAACGCGAGCGGCACGTACGGGCACGTGGCGTGGGTGACGGGCTTCTCGACGAGCCAGGTGACCGTCACCGAGCAGAACTGCTGGGGCAACTACGGCACGCGCTCGGCGACGTACTCCACGGCCTCGTTCACCGGGGGCTTCATCGTCCGCACCGGCACCATTCAGTGCCGGCCGGGTGACACCCAGACGCAGAGCTGCGGCAACTGCGGGCAGCAGACGCGAGGCTGCGGGAAGGACGGCCAGTGGGGCGCGTGGGGGACGTGCTCGGCGCAGGGCGTCTGCAGCCCCGGGAAGAAAGAGTCGCTGGCCTGCGGCGACTGCGGGGTGGAGAGCCGCGCGTGCCGCACCGATTGCAGCTGGGAGGCCTGGGGCGGCTGCCAGGCGGTCGAGCCCGACGGAGGCCTCGGTCCCTGCGACACCGGCGAGAGCGGGGCCTGCGCGGCGGGAGTGCTCCACTGCGGCGACGGCGGGGTGCACACCTGTGCGCAGGCGGCACAGCCCGAGCTCGAGCGCTGCAACGGGCGCGACGACGACTGCGATGGCACGACGGACGAAGGGGAGGCGTGCGCGGCCGATGCCGGGGCGGAGCCGCCAGTGGGGACCGAGGCGCCGGGTGGAGCCGGAGCTCCCCGCGTGGAAGGTCCAGGCCTCGAGCCGGTGTCCTCCGCCGACCCGGTCCTGGGCTCGTGCGGGTGCCAGGTGGCGCCGGCTCCTCTGTGGGCCCTGCTCCTGCTCGGAGTCCAGGCGCGCCAAAGAGCGCGGCGGGGCTGAGCGTCCTGGCGCTCCTCGCGCCGCCGCGCGGACCCGCTCCGGTGCGAAACGGGCCGAAAACGGGATCTGCGCCCAGTTGACCTTCTGAATGGTCATTTCTACTATCTAGATGGTCATGAATTGGAGCGTGGCAGAAGCGAAGGCCAAGTTCTCGGAAGTCCTGGTGCGCTCCCGCGAGGCCCCGCAGGTCATCGAGAGCCGCGGCAAGCCCATCGCGGTGGTCCTGCCCGTCGAGGAGTACTCGCAGCTCAAGGAACGCGCGGCCGAGCGCGGTCCGGGAGCGATCGCCGCGTGGCTGGCCAAGACCGAGGAGCTCAAGCGCGAGGGGGAGCTGGAGCTTCGAGCGCCCCGGCGGGTGCCCCGCTCCGGGCGTGGCGATCCCTTCGGCCGAGGGCGCTGATGTTTCTGGTGGACACCAACGTCCTGTGCGAGCCGACCCGCAAGCGCCCCTCACCCCGCGTCACCGCCTGGCTGGCGGGGCAGGAGGCGCTGTCAGTGAGCGTGGTCTCGCTGATGGAGATCGAATTCGGGGTGGAGCGGTCGACTGAGCAAAGGCGGAAGCTCCTCCAGCAGTGGTTCGAGGCGCTGCTCGCCTCGCCGGCGGTGCGGGTGGTCCCGATCGACACGGCGGTGGCTCGAGCGGCGGGGCGGCTCAGGGGGGTGGTGGAGCGTCAAGGCCGGCCGCGGTCGCTCGAGGATCTCCTGGTGGCCGCCACCGCTCAGATCAGCGGGTCGATCGTGGCGACGCGGAACACCGGCCATTTCGATGGGCTGGGGGTTTCGGTTTTCAACCCATTCGCGTAGGCAGTGGATCATGCGCGTAGGTCGGCGGCGGTGAAGGGCGTGCTCAAGATACTCTTGGGTGCTTTCCTCTTCTTCATGTTGGCCGCGGCAATAGAGGAATGGGACACGGTGGTGCGTCCCTTCCTCCCGAGATCACCGCCTCCCCCCGGCCAGTCGGCGGGTGGCGACACCGCCGGTGCTATAGACGCGGTCCGGGTATTCAACGCGGTGGCCCGGCATCTCTACTCCAGTGGGGGAGACCGCCGCTTCGCGCAAAGGCTTCCCGCCTCGGACGAGGTGGGGCAGGAGATGCTCGCCGACATCGCCTACCTGCAGCACTCGCTCCGCCGGCAGGACGCCGTGCTGCTCAGCCTCGAGGTGGTCGACGCGCGCGAATTGGGGGAGGGCTTGGTGGAGGTCCGCACCCGCGAGCACTGGGTGTTCCGCCTCGCCGATCTCCTGGACGGAGGGCTTCTCGCGCCGGTCCGCGCCCAGGAGGTCCAGGTCAAGTACATGGTGCGGCGAGAAGGGTCGAGCTGGCGCATCCACGCTTGGCAGCTCGCCGATGGCGAGCGGAGCGGCTGAGTGCGCCGGGCCTGGGCTCTGATGACCTCGATGCGCACCACCGCCTTGGTGCTGGCGGTGCTGGCGGGGCTGCTCCTGCTGAACGTGGTCGTTCCTCAGGAGGCGACCACCCCCGCGGAGGTCTACGCGGAGCTGGCGTCCAGGAACGCGCTGAGCCATTTCTTCCTCGAGACGCTGGAGCTGGGCCGGCTGTCGAGAAGCCCGATCTTCCTTTCCGCCTTGGCGCTCTTCTTCCTCAATCTGGCTTGCGTGCTGAGCGACCGCGCGCGGACCACCTGGCTCAGGCTTTCGGCCCATCCCCCCACCGTGGCGCAGCTTGGGACCTTGGCGGAAGGTCCGCAGGCCGTCTCGTTTCCGCTGCCCGAGGGGATGGAGCCCGCGCGTGCGACAGCGGTGCTCGAGGCCCTGGGCTATCGCGCGGTCCGACCGGGGCCGGGATGCGTCTGGGGCGTGAAGAACCGGCTCGCCCTCCTCGGCTTCCCCCTCTTTCACCTGAGCTTCTTCGTGCTCTGCGCCGGGGGCGTGGCCATCTACTACACGCGACACGCGGTGGCGACGGTGGCCACCGAGGGGCAGGCCTTCTCCAGCATCGAAGGCCAGGTGTCGCGCCACTCCCCGCTCGGCGAGCCGCGGCCCGAGCGCATTCGGCTCATCCGTGTCGACCCGAAGCTCGAGGGTGGACGCCCGATCCAACTCGGCGCCGTGCTTCAGCTAGAGGAGCCCGGGGCGGGCCCGCCGCAGACGGCGTGGATCAACCGCCCGGCGGAGTGGGGAGGGCTCTCCGTGCTGGTGGAGCGGGCCGGGCTGGCGCCGGTCTTCCGGCTCCAGGACGGGAGGGGCTTCATCGTCCAGCGCTTCAGCGTGGTCGCCATGTTCAACTCCGAGGGCCGGCCATCAGGAGTTCGACTCGACCAGGACGAGATCGACGTCGCCGTCCAGCCGGTCGAGGTGGGCCCGGACTTTCCCATGCGCGAGCAGCTTGCGACTTTCGCGGTCAAGGTCCGGGTCGAGCGCAAGCGGGAGCTGCTCTTCGATGGCCAGCTTCGCCCGGGGCAAGTCGTGCGCGTGGGAGAGCACTTCCTCGCGCTGGAGGAGGTCCGCTACTGGGTGTTCCTCCGGCTGATCCAGGAGCGGGGAGGCGCGCTGTTGATCGCCGGATTCCTGCTGGCGGTGCTAGGCATCACCTTCCGCATGGTCTGGCACCGGCGAGAGGTGGGCGTGGTCTTCGACGAGCGAGGGATGACCCTCTGCGGCCGCACCGAGTACTTTCCCCTTCGGTTCCGCGAGGAGCTAAAGACCATCGGCGAGCTGCTCCTCTCGCGCGGGGCCAAGGAGCCGGGAGCCGCCGCATGAGCACACCGTTCGCCGCGATCTTCTGGGCTACCTTGGTGGTCTACGCCCTGGTGGTGGCCGCGCAGCTGTTCGGGCAGATCTTCCAGCGGCCCGCCTGGAACAGCAGGGCCAGCTACGGCCTGCTCTTCGGGGCCGCGCTGCACACCGCTCTGTTGGCCTGGCGGTGGATCTCCACCGGCCATGTGCCCACCATGGGCACGTTCGAGAACGCGCTCTCGGGCGGCTGGTTCATCGTGGCGATGACGCTGTGGGCGGGGTGGAAGCAGCGGCACCCGCTCCTCGCCGCCGGAGCGCTGCCCTTTGCCCTGGTGATCCTCGGTTGGGGCGGGGTGTCGGACACCAGAGCGGGCCCCCTGGTGGCCTCGCTGCAATCGTTCTGGATGTACATCCACGTCTTCTTCGCCTGGCTCGCCTACGGGGCCTTCACGGTGGCCTGCGGTGCGGGGGTGGTCTACCTCGCCAAGAGCCGCCGGGGACAGAATCCCCCGCCCCAGGCGCTTGCCCGCCTGGAGGAGCTGATGTTTCGCTCCACCGTGTTCGGCTTCATCACCGACGCGGGGATGATCGCCGGCGGGGCGATCTGGGCCAAGAAGCTGTGGGGCTCCTACTGGAGCTGGGACCCGGTGGAGACCTGGTCGCTCTTGAGCTGGCTCACCTACGGGCTGGCCCTCCACCTTCGCGCCACGCTCCGCTGGCGGGGCCGCCGGCTGGCATGGGTGCTGGTCTTCGCGATCATCACCGTGCTGATGACCTACTGGGGCGTGAATCTGGTGATGACCGCGACCGCCCACACCTTCAATGTGGGCTGATTTCCAGCTCGCCCTCCGAGGCGTGTTGCCCGGCGCGGGCCGGCTCTTGTCTTCCTGGAAGACGTCGGTCGTGGTGATGGTGGCGGCGATCCTCTACTACGTGCTCTTGGCCGGCTGGTCGTACACCTCACCCTCCCAAGTGGTGAGGAACATCGCCCAGCTCGCCCCCTTCTGGGCCGCGTACCTTCTGCTCTTGGTGAACGCGGCCTGGTGCCTGTGGAAGCGGCTCCCGTCGCTTGCGCGGGAGATCGGCCGCGAGCCGGTCGCACCGGGGAAGCCCGACTGGGAGTGCCCGGCCCCGATTGCCTCCGCCGCCGCCGCACGGGCGACGCTCCGCCGCCTCGGGTACTCCTCATGGGCGCGGCCCGATGGCTCGGCCTACGGGACGAGAAGGCGCTTCTCCGCCTTGGGGACCTTCCTCTTTCACGGGTCCTTCTTCCTCATCGCGCTCGGGTTCCTCGGCTCGATGGCTTGTCGCGGGGAGATCAAGACCTGGGCGGCGGTCGGCGAGGAGCTCACCTTCGCCGAGGAGCAGGTCCTCTCCCGGAGCGGTCTGGACGCGTATGGCCTTGGGCCTGCGCCCCCGCGCCTGAGCGTGGAGGAGGTCTCACCCGAATTCTGGCGCGATCAGCTTCTCTTCACCTCGCTCGAGGCGCGCGTGCGCTTCCCCGACGGCCGAGAGGCTCGAACGCGCATCAACCGCCCGCTCTGGACCGGCTTTGGCACCTTCCTCAGGCTGTCCGGGTTCGGCTATGCGCCGCGCTACGAGCTTCGGGACGGCCAGGGCCGGCTCCTCGAGACCGCGGTGGTGAAGATGAACGTCTTTCCGCCCGGGCAGCGGGACTTCTTCAGGCCCCAGCGCGCTCCGCACCGCGCGTACGTGGAGGTGATCCCCGACCTGGATCCCAAGGGCGCGGAGCCGGTCATCCGCTCGCTCAACCTCGCGAACCCGGCCATCCGCGTTCACCTCTTCCGGGGAAAGCTGGACCTGGGGGAGCGGCTCCTGCGGCTCGGCGAGGACTTCGAGTTCGAAGGCCTCTCGGTGCGGTTCCCGGAGATCCGCTACTGGGGAGAATTCTCGCTGGTGCACGATGCGGGCGCGCCGATCCTCTTCGTGGGGTTCGCGCTGGCGCTCTTGGGGCTCTGGATGAAGCTGCGTGGGCCGAGGGCAGAGGCGATCTGGGTGGGGGGGACCCTGCGCGGATGGCGAGGATCGGCGCCTCCACGAGAGCTGCTCGAGCAGGAGGAGCGCCGCTGATGCTCGATGAGGCGCTCTACCGGGTGCTGGCGGTGGCGTGCGCGGTGGTCGCTCTGGCGGGGCTCTTGACGTGGCGGCGGCGCGGCTCGGGGCTCTCGCGCCTCGTCCTCGGGGCTTGCCTGCCGCTGTGCGCGCTGGCCGTGGCCGCCTGGGTGGCCCGGTGGGTCTTTGCGGGCCACCTTCCGATCTTCGGGACGTACGAGAGCGCGCTCTCGCTCGCCGTCGCGGTGCTCCTCGCCGGCGCCGCCTGGGAGGTTCGAGCCAAGCTCCGGCTGGGCGTGGCTCCGATCGCCGCCGCGATCGCGGGGGGCCTGCTCGCCCATGGCCTGGGCTACGACCGCACGGCCTACGCGCTGACCATCTCCGAGCGATCTTGGGTGGTGGACGTGCATGCGGTGGTGGCCTGGGCCGCGTTCGGGGCGCTCGCGTTGAATGCGGGACTTTCGCTGCGGGCGTTGATGCGGGAGGAGGCGGCGGGACTGGCCGTTCCCCGCACCCTGGAGGTGGGCTTCATCCTCCACTCGGCGATGATGGCCTCCGGCTCCTTCTACAAGTTCCTGCTGTTCGGCAAGGCTTGGAGCTTCGACCCGATCGAGATCCTCGGCTTGATCGCCTGGCTCGCCTACGGCGCAGTGATGCACATGCACCTGTTCGCCGGCTGGAAGGGCAAGCGGCTGGCTGGATGGTGTCTGTTCGTGTTTGCCCTGCTAGTCATCTCATACCGGGGGATCGTCTACTTCCCTGGCTGGAGCACCTACCACATCTTCGACATCAACCTTCGCGAGCACGTGATGCGCTGACCGCGGTGTTTGCTTGCAACGATCCGGCTCGATCCGCTCTCGGCCGGACGGGACTCTGGGATCAGGACGAGAGTCAACACGCTTGCCGGACGGCGCCGCGCGGTTATTCATCGGGGGTGCGCGCAGGGTTTCCCGACGGCAAGTCGCTGCGGGTCCGCATCCTCTCGGCGGATCCGCTCGTCCGCCTTGCGCTGGGCGGGATGCTCGGGGAGGAGGCGGCCGCCGTTGCGGAGGGCGAGCCGCACGACGTGGTGTTGTGGGAGGTGGGGCCGGCAGGCCCGCTCGAGCTGGCGGAGGGTGCCCCGGTCTTGGCGCTGGTGCGCGGCCCGGAGGAGGTAGAGGTCGCGCTGGCCGCGGGGGCGGCGGGTGTGTTGGACCGTGGCGTCGGTCCCTCGCTTCTCACGAAGGCGCTCTGTGCGGTCGCTGCGGGCCTGGCGGTGGTCGAGCGGGACTACTTGGCGCTCCTTCGAGGCGCACGCGCCGGCGCGGCCGAGGTCCGCGAGCCGCTCACCGCCCGCGAGCGCGAGGTGCTGCTCTTGCTCGCGGAGGGGCTGTCCAACAAGGAGATCGCCGCGAGGCTCTCCATCAGCGAGCACACCGCGAAGTTCCACGTGAACTCGGTGCTCGGGAAGCTGGGCGCGCAGAAGCGCCTGGAGGCGGTGGTGCGCGCGGCGCGGATGGGGATCATCGAGCTATAGATCGGCGGCGTTGCCGTGGAGCCCATCACCGAGCGGGCGCCTGCCTCAGCGGCGCAGCCGGCGGAAGAGGCGGGCCACCGGCAGTTCCAGCCCGGGGATCTCCGGAGGCGCGGGCACGAGGTCCGTTTCGCCGTAGCGCTGCTCGCCGGAGGGCCGGAGCACGGCCACCTCCCTGGTGTCCGGGAGGATGTTCCAGACGATCTGGACGCCATGCTCGAAGTACCAGCGGGCTTTCTTGCGGAGATCCGCTTCGTCTTCGTCTTGGCCGGCGATTTCCGCGGCGAGGATCGGGGCCTTCCGCTTGAACCCTCCGGTGTGGCGCTCGGATGGGTCGACGCGCCAGATCGCCGCATCGGCTCCACGCACGTCCTCCCCAAGCATCATTCCCGCTTCGTTGCCGCCGGCGTCGAATTCGGGATGCTGCTCGAGCCAGTTTCCGATAAGTGTCACGAGCGCAACGGACACGATCTGCTGCACGTCTCCGCAAGGGGACATGTAGAGCAGCCTCCCTCCCACGTACTCGAGTCTCCCCGGGATCTTCGGCCAGGTGCCCGGAGCCTCCGGGCGGAAACCTGGAGGCAGGCGAAGCTCGATCGGGAACCTCACCACCCGCCTGGGGACGGGAACCGTGTCCTCAACGTCATGGGTCTCCATGTACCAAGGATGATGGCACGCGCCGTCGGGCGCATCCAGCCAGCCCGAGCCTGCCCGTTTGGCCAGGTCGCTCCTCCCCGTTCGGGCGATGTGGCGCCGGAGGGCGCTCGTTACCCTTTGCGCCGGAGGAAAGTCATGGTGCACGAGCTATCGGAGAAGCTGGCCTCGGCGGTCGAGTCGGCCGGCAAGAGCGTGGTCCGAGTGGAGGGCCGGCGCCACCGTCCCGCCTCGGGAGTGGTTTTTTCGCCAGGCGCGGTGGTGACCGCCGCGCATGTCCTTGAGCGGGCTGAGGACATCGCTGTCTCCCTCGGCGAGAAGTCCGTCTCTGCCCGCCTGGCTGGCCAGGACCCGGGCGTGGATCTCGCCGTGCTCAAGCTGGACTCGGAGCTGGGCAGCCCTGCCGCCTTCGGCGAAGCCGCGAACCTCAAGGTCGGCCACCTGGTGCTCATGCTCGCGAGGCCTGGGATGACCGTCCGGGCCACCTCCGGCATCGTGAGTGCCCTCGGCGAGCGTCCGTGGAGGGCCCCGAGCGGCGCCGAGCTGGCCCGCTACCTCGAGTCCGATGCGCTACACCAGCCGGGCTACTCCGGCGGACCCCTGGTCGGACTCGACGGGAAGGCGCTGGGCATCAACACCAGCGGCCTGCTCCGCGGAGTGAGCCTCACCGTGCCTTCGGAGACTGTGAAGAGAATCGCCGATCAGCTCCTCGCCGAGGGAGCGGTGAAAAAAGGGTTCCTCGGCCTGAGCGCACAGCCGCTGGCGCTGCCCGACTCGGTCCGCGGCCAGACCGGCGAGGAGGTGGGCCTGCTGGTGCTGTCCGTCGAACCGGGAGGACCCGCGGAGAAAGCCGGCATCCACTTCGGAGACACCATCCTCCGGCTGGGCGGCGACGAGGTGCAGAGCCTCGCCGACCTGCAAGCGTTCCTCCGCGCCGGCCACCTGGGGGAGACCGTGCCAGTCAAGCTCTACCGCTCGGGCCAGGTGGTGGACCTCTCGATCACCATCGGGGAGCGAAGCTGATGACCTTGCTCGAGACGCTCTCCGAGGAGCTGGAACAGCTCGTGGCGAAGGTCGCCCCAGGCGTGGTGGCGCTGGAGCACTCCCGCGGTCACGGCACCGGGGTGGTGCTCGCGCAGGATGGCTACCTCCTCACCAACGCCCACGTGGTGCGCGGGGCGGCGAAGGTGGGCACTCGCTTCGCCGACGGAGAGGAGGCGGCCGCCGAGGTGGTGGGGAGCGATCCGCAGAGCGACCTGGCGGTCCTCCGCTCCGGCCGCTCGGCGCCGCGGGCGCTACCTCTGGCGGACTCGTCCAAGGTCAAGGTCGGGCAGCTCGTCGTCGCGGTGGGCCACCCCTTCGGCTTCGAGCGCTCGGTGTCCCTCGGGGTGGTGAGCGCCCTGGAGCGACGGCTCCCCGCGCGCGAGGTGGTGCTGGACGGGCTCATCCAGACCGACGCGGCCATCAACCCCGGCAACTCCGGAGGGCCGCTCCTGAGCATCCGCGGAGAGGTGGTGGGCATCAACACCGCCATGCTGCCCTTCGCGCAGGGAATCGGATTCGCGGTCCCTGCCTCGACGGTGAGCTGGGTGGCGGCGCTGCTCATCCACGACGGGGCGGTGCGGCGCCGCTACCTCGGCATCGCCGCGAGGAGCGAGTCGCTTCCCTCGGGCCTGGCCGGCCAGATCGGCCAGCTGCGCGGGGTGCGGGTGCTCGGCGTCGGCTCTGGCACCCCGGCCTCGAGCGGGGGGCTGAAAGAGGAGGACCTGCTGCTGTCGGTCAACGGCGAGGAGCTGAGGGGCGTGGACGACCTCCAGCGGATTCTCGCGTATGACCGTGCGCCCGAAGCTCGCCTCTCTCTGTGGCGCTTGGGCCGGCGCGCCGAGACCCGCGTCCGCCCGGAGCTGCGGCGGGCGGCCTGAAACCCCCGCGGGAGCTCGCACCCAGGGGCGGCATTCCATCGGCCGGGGTCAGCGCCGCGCGGGCTTCCGGGTCGCGGCGGGCGCAAGCTCCTGCCGGTGCCGCCGGAAGTCGGGCGTGTCAAGCAGGAACTCGACGAATTCGCACATCTCAAAGAGGCGGCTGTAGATGCGGTCCCCCACGCGGTCGCAGAGCAGCCGTGACTCCTTGCCGGCCTCCTTCCGCTCCTCGGTCGACTCGTAGCCCAGGCGCGCCTTCTGCTCCGGCGGCCGGAGCGAGTAGTTGGTGGCGAAGAGCGTGGTCCGGCCGGCGTTGTACCGGCGGGCGATCAGCTCATCCAGCGTCTCCAGCTCGAAGGGGCTGCCGCGCCCCTTCCCCAGCTCGTCGATGGCCAAGAGGTCCACCTCCGACAAGGGGCCGATGATCTCCCCTCCACTCTTTCCCTCCTGAAAGCCGCGGCGAATGGTGGCGTACAGGAGCGACATCTCCACGTACTTCGCGCGCGCGCCCGACTCGATCACCGAGTGGGCGAGAGCGGCCGCGAGCAGGTGCGTCTTGCCGGTGCCGACCGGTCCGCTGATGACGAAGCCGCGGGCCGACGGGTACCGGTGGGCGAAGTCGACGGCCAGCTCTCTGGCCCGGGCCTGCTCGGAGGAAGCCGGCCGGTAGCGCTCGAAGTCGGCGCCCGCGTGCACCGCCGGGATGCCCACCTGATCGAAGCGCGCCAGCCTGCGCTCGAGCAGCTTGCAGGGACACGGAGCCAAGGACTGGTAGGTCCTGGGTCCGACCTTGTGGCTGAACGTCTCCTCTCGGGTGACGTAGAGGTAGCCCGTCCCCGAGCAACGCTGGCACGCCCGGACGCAGGAGCAGGCCTCTGCGGCCGCGCGTTCCTCCCTCCGGAGGAACCGGTACATCCTCCCCTCGCACTCGGGGCAGGCGCGCGAGGGCTGAACGGCTTCCATGCGTTGCTCCTTGGGCTCGGGGGGCGCTGAGCCAGGTCACCTTCTGCGCCAACCGGGGCATCCCGCGCAAGGGGCCTCTCCCCACGCCAGCCCACGTTTCTTTTCTGCAAAACTGGGCAGAAGTGCGGAGTGTTGCAGAAAAGAATCCTGCCGCCTTCACCAGAAGGCGGGCAGGGCGAGGTGGCGCCTGAGCGCCGCGGTCCTATGTAGCCGCCGCGCGAGCTTCCGGGCCCGGACGGAGATCGCCCCCGAGCCAGCGGCAAGCTCCGCAGCCTGCCGCAGGACGCCCAGGCGTTCTCCGAACGGAAGTGCCCGGAGGAGCGCGGCGTAGACCCGCTCCTCTCGCGCGGAGGTCTCCGCCAGGTCGAAAGGAGGCGCCGACAGCGCGCTCTCGATCAGCCTCCCGACGCAGGCGGCAGCAGCGGGCTGCTCGCGGGCGAGCTTCCGCAGCCCGGCGAGGAGCTTCTTGTGCCGGAAGAGCTGAGGCGGGTCGGTCTTGCGCCCGGCCTCTGCGGTCCGCCCGGCGGTGCGGCCGAGGAACTTCTTGACCTCCACCTCGACCTGGCGCTCGCAAGCGCGAAGCGATCTCAGGCCTCCCTGTCCCCGCGCCGCGTCCCAGAGCGCAGCCTCGGCGGCGAGCCGGATGCCGCGGGCGAAGACCTCGAAGGGAACGTCCAGCTTGGCCCACGCCTCCACCAGTTCCACATCGAGCGGCGAGAGCATCACTCCGGCGCCGCGGTAGGCGAGGAAGCAGTCCTGGACGCGCTCCTCAAAGCTGGCGGTGTCGGGGAGCAGGCTCATCGGGCGACCGGCCCTTATTACCAGCCTGCCCCGACGGCAGGCGACTTGCTCGGCGCCGGACGGGGCGCGAAGATCCCTTCGCACTCCGGCGAGGTCGGTCCCAAAGGGGAGACTCTGATGCTGGTGGAACACGTTGGACCCGGCCGCCTACCGATCGCTCTGCGGTCGCGAGCCGCCTCCGTCGCCCGGAGCTGGGCCTTGCTGGCCGGGGCGCTGGCCGCACTGAGCGGCTGTCCTCCCGCGGGCACCGCCGACCTCGGCAACGTCTGCACCAAGAACTCCGACTGCAAGTCCAACATGTGCTTCGCCGGGCGCTGCACGCGCTCGTGCAACTCCGGCTCGGAGTGCCCCTCGCCGCCGGAGTACTCCTGCGCCCAGCAGCAGGGCCTGGGGAAGATCTGCGTCTGCACGCTGACCTCGGTCCGGGAGCTGTGCGACGGGCGGGACAACGACTGCGACGGCTTCATCGACCGCGACGCGCTCTGCGGGGCCGGCATGACCTGCCAGAGCTCGCAGTGCCTCTGCCTGCCGGAGAACCTCTGCAGCGGCTCCTGCGTGGACAAGAAGAGCGACCGCTCCAACTGCGGCGGCTGCGGCATCAGCTGCGGCAGCGGCGGCGCCTGCGACGGAGGAAGCTGCGACTGCCCGGTGCAGAACCGCTGTGGCTCCACCTGCGCGGATCTGAGGAGCGACCCCACCAACTGCGGCGCCTGCGGCCGATCCTGCGGCGGCCCATGCGACGCGGGCAGCTGCGTACCGGTGCCGCTCGCCCAGGGGCTCAACAACCCTCGCAAGCTGGCGGTCGACCAGGACTCCATCTACTGGCTGAACCAGGGCTTCACCTCCGACGCGGGCGAGGTGATGAGGATCCCCAAGACCGGAGGGACTCCGGTCTCCATCGCCGGTGGGGAGAACCAGCCTCAAGACATCGCCATCGACGGCACCCACGTCTACTTCACCTCACGGCTCCCGTTCTCCACCAACGGCTACGTGAAGCGCGTCTCGAAGGGGGGCGGGGGAGTGGAGATCTGGGCAACCAACCAGCTCAGCCCCCTGGACGTGGCGGTGAACGCCGATCATCTCTACTGGAGCGGCGGCCCCTCCGTCTGGAGGCTTTCGCTGGACGGCGGCTGCGGAGGCGGAGGCTGCACGCCCCAGCTCGCGGCCACCGCCTCGAGCACGGTGGTCGACTTCGCCATCGATCCCACCGACATCTATTGGCTCTCCAGCTTCCAGGCCTACCGTGCCCCGATCGACGGAGGCACGCCTGCCCAGAGCCTCTCGAGCCTCTCCTCGACGCCCCGCGCGCTCGCCCTGGAGAGCCAGAACCTGGTCTGGACCAATAGCTCCACCTTCGGCTCGGTGTACCGGCTCCCCAAGTCGGGCGGCTTCCCCTCGATCGTCGGCTCTTCCCGGAGCGCCTTCGACATCGCCGCCGACGACACCGGCGTCTACTGGACCAACTCCGGCAACGGGGCGCTCTCCGCGCTCTACGCCGACGGCGGCACGCGCACGCTCGCGACGGGACAGTTCAACGCCTACGGCATCGCCCTCGATTCGACCCACGTCTACTGGGTGGTGAGCGGCAGCAGCGGCCGGCTGATGAAAGTCCCCAAGTAGCGCGGCCGTTTGTCCGGTTGACCTCCGCGCCCCTTTGCGCGCATGATTTCGTCCGCCAAAGGGAAAAATTCCCAAGGAGTCCTGCCTACTTGCTCGGATGGGTGCGAGGGAGAGGGCAGGTGACTCCGCGCACGGTGGATGCGGTGCCGCGCCAGAAGGACTTCACAAGGAAAGCCATGCGCCGATTGTTCGTTGCCACGCTGGTCTTTAGTTTCGCTTCCACCGCGCAGGAGAAGAAGGCCGCCCGGGACGCCGATCTCGGCAAGAAGGAGACCTCGGCCGCGCCGGACAAGTCTCTGGCGGGAGACCTGACCCGAAAGAAGGAGACGAGCGGCGAGGCGGCGCCGGCGCTGCAGTACGACCAGTTCCGCTTGCAGGTGGAGATCCAGGTCGCCAGCAAGCGGCGCTCGCAGATCGACGACCTCAAGAGGATCATCGCTTACACGGTGGAGACCAGGGACGAGCGTGGAGAGATGCCCAAGCTGCTGTTCCGGCTGGGCGAGCTCTATTGGGAAGAGTCGAAGTTCTTCTTCTTCGAGGCCAACCGGAAGGACGACGAGTACATCCAGGCGATGAACCGCAAGGACCAGGCGGCGATGGAGCGGTCCAAGGCGGAGAAGCAGGAGCTGCTCGAGAAGAGCAAGGAGTACTCCCGGCTCGCGGTTGAGGAGTACTCGAAGATCGTTCAGCAGTACAAGGACTTCGAGCGCTCCGACGAGGTGCTCTACTTCCTCGGCCACAACCTGATGGAGGCGGGCGAGGACCGCAAGGCGCTGGTCGCCTACAAGCGGCTGATCGAGAAGTACCCCAAGTCCAGGTACCTCTCCGATGCGCACCTGGCCTTCGGCGAGTACTACTTCAACAGCTCCAAGGGCAAGCGGGAGATGCTGGAGAAGGCCCTGGATTCGTACAAGAAGGCCGCCTCCGATCCCTCCAGCGCGGTCTACGGCTTCGCTCTCTACAAGCAGGGGTGGTGCTACTACAACCTCACCGACTGCCAGAAGGCGATGGACATGTTCAAGTCGGTGGTCCTCTACGCGGAGATCGCCGGCAAGGAGGTCGCCGAGGGCGGCGGCGGCCCCAAAGGCGGGAAGGCGGGCCTGGTCCGCGAGGCGCGGAACGACTTCGTGCGCTCCTTCGCCCGGTGCGGCGGCTCGCCCGCCGAGGCGCGCTCCGAGTTCGCCAGGCTCGCCTCCAAGGAAGAGGACCGCTGGACGATGATGAAGAACCTCGCCTCGCTCTACTACGAGGACGGCAAGGACAAGGAAGCGGCGCTCGCCTTCAACATGCTGATCAAGGAGAAGCCGCTCTCCCCCGAGGCGCCCGGCTTCCAGGGGAAGATCGTCGACTGCGTCCTTCGCGCCGGCAACAAGCGGATGACGGTGGAGCAGGTCCGCCGGCTGGTGAAGGTGATGGACGACGTCGTGAAGTCCGGGGTCGGGAACAAGGACGAGAAGGCAAAGAAGGCCCTGGACGAGGCGCGGGAGCTGTCAGAGCGCACCATCTCCAACCTGGCGGTGAACTGGCACAACGAGGGCAAGAAGACCCGCGACGAGGAGACCTTCGGCTTCGCCAACGAGGTGTACGCCGATTACCTCACCCTCTTCCCGGACAACCCGAAGTCCTACTCCCTGCGCTTCTTCTGGGCGGAGCTTCTGAACGACAACCTGCAGAACTACGCCCGGGCGGCCGAGCAGTACACCCTGGTGCTGATGCGTGACGCATCTTGCGCCGACAAGGGCCAGAAGGCCGAGGTGGAGAGCCGGAAGCCCGCCAAGAAAAAGAAGGGCGAGAAAGAGGAGGAGGGCGAGGACAAGGACAAGAAGACCGCCCACAAGTGCCCCGGCAAGTGGATGGTGAACGCCGCCTACAACGCCATCCTGGCCTACGACGCGGTGGTCAAGAAGGCCGAGGAGAGCGGCAAGCTCAAGGCCGAGCCCAACACCGACATCCGCAAGAAGCTGAAGATCTCTCCCGAGAAGCAAGCCCTGCTCGAGGCCTGCGAGCGTTACGTGAAGTACGTGCCCGAGGGCGAGAAGGTGGTGGAGATCAACTTCAAGGCGGGGAAGATCTACTACGACCACAACTACCTGGACGAAGCGGTCCAGCGCTTCTCGCACATCGCGCTCGACTTCCCCGATTACAAGTTCGAGAACGGCGACCGCGCGGGGGAGATCGCCGCCAACCTGGTCCTGGACTCGTTCAACCTCCAGCAGGACTGGGCGAAGGTGAACGAGTGGGCGCGGAAGTTCTACGCCTCCGAGAAGCTGGCGGTGGGCAAGTTCCGCGAGGACCTCGCCAAGCTGATCGAGCAGTCGGCCTTCAAGCTGGTGAACCAGCTCGAGGCGAAGAAGGACTACGCCAAGGCCGCCGAGGCGTACATCGGCTTCGTCCAGGAGTTCCCCCAGTCCGAGCTGGCCGACAAGGCGCTGTTCAACGCGGCGATCGACTTCTTCAACGCCCGGATGCTGGACAAGGCGATCGAGACGCGCAAGCGCCTGGTGCAGTCCTACCCCAAGTCCCAGTTCGTGCCCCAGACGGTCTACGCGCTGGCCGAGGGCTACGAGGCGATCGCCGACTTCGAGGACGCCTCCAACTACTACGAGGCCTACGCCCGGGAGTTCGAGCGCAGCACCGGCAAGGCGCCCAAGGGGAAGAAGCCGGCGAAGAAGGGCAAGGTGGAGCCGAAGGCGCCCACCGCCGCCCAGGTGTGGGAGGAGAGCAAGGCGCAGATCTCCCTCTTCAACGCCGGGGTCTTCCGCGACGGGCTGGGCCAGTACAAGCAGGCGCTCAGAAACCGCGAGCGGTACCTCGAGCTGTGGCCGGACTCGCCGGACGCCGAGAAGGTGTTCCTCTCCATCGCCGACCTGCACGAGAAGAACGGCGTCTACGGCAAGGCGATGAAGCAGCTCGAGGAATACGAGAAGAAGTACAAGGACCCGAACAAGGTGCTGACCTCCGAGGGCCGGATCGCCTCGATCTACGAGGACAGGCAGAAGAACGCCAAGGCCGCCCGGCGCATCTACGAGCGGATCTGGTCCTACTACGACAAGCTGCCTTCGAAGACGAAGAAGGCGCTGGAGATCACCGCGCTGGACGCGGTGGCGCGGTCGCACTTCGTCACCAGCGAGGACGAGTACCGCAAGTACGCCGGCCTCAAGCTCCGCTGGACCAAGCTCCAGAACGTGAACGAGTTCAAGACCTCGGTGAAGGAGAAGGCGAAGGCGCTGGAGGGGATCCAGAAGCTCTACACCGTCACCGTGGGTTACAAGTCCGCGGATCCGGCGATCTGCGCCCTGCACAAGATCGGCCTGGCCTACGACCACTTCGCCAAGTCGCTCACCAACGCACCCACTCCAAAGGGGATGCCCGAAGAGCTGCTGACCGAGCTCCGCATCCAGCTGGAGCAGCAGGCCCAGCCGATCAAGGACAAGGCGGCGGAGGCGTTCGCCTCGGCGGTCACCAAGAGCCAGGAGCTGTCGGTGTTCAACGAGTGCACCAACCTCGCCTACCAGCAGCTGCGGGAAAACTACCGGCCGGAGCAGTTCCCCAAGATGTCCGAGGAGACGGTGGAGCTGAAGGCCGAGGCCAAGCGGCAGGCCATCGGCGGCGACATCCTGGTCTCCGTGCAGCCGGTCCCGGTGGTGTCCAGGGAGCGCCTGGAGGAGATGCGGCAGGACCTCAAGAGGCCGAAAGGCCAGGACGTGGCCCGCGAGGTGATCGAGGACCGGCCGCCGCGCGAGGAAGAAGAGGCGCCTCCGCCGGCGGTGAAGGGGAAGCAGCCGAAGACCAAGGACTCTGAGCCCTCCGACGAGGCCGAGCCGATCTGATGGGAGCCGACATGAAGACGCGAATCGGCGTGGTCATCCTCTCGGCTGCCTTGGGAGGCGTGCTTGGGTGCGCCGGACCCAGGGCGAGCGGCGGGGTCGAGGTCTCCGGGCCCAAGGTGCGCGAGCAGCCGCCTGCGTCACCTTCGGCCGCCGCAGTCGCTCCGGTGGAGACCGAGCAGGTGCCCCAGGTGTCCCCGCGGGCGAAGCTGCTCTTCGAGGACGCGCTCAAGGCGCTGGAGGTGCAGAAGAAGGCGAAGGCGATCGACTACGCGTCTGTGGAGCGGAAGTTCCAGGCCGCCGCCGACGCGGACCCCAGCTTCGGAGAGGCCTACTACAACATGGGCGTTTTGGCCGAGCGGCGCGGGGACAAGAAGGCCGCCAAGGCGCACTACGAGACCGCGCTGAGAAAGAAGCCCACCCTGAAGCAGGCGGCGGAGAACCTGGCGGTGATGGCCCAGAACGAGGGCGACGAGCAAGGCGCGGTGGAGGTCTACCAGGACATCCTGGAGAAGTACCCGGACGACGCCTCCAGCCGGGCGAGGCTTGCGGAGATCCTCCTCAGGCGGGGCGAGACCGAGCGGGCGATCGAGCTGGCCAAGGAGGCCCTGTTCCGCGAGCCGAAGACGCTCACCGCTTACAAGGTGATGATGCAGGCCTACTACCGTCAGAAGCAGCTCTCGATGGCGAAGCTGGTCGCGCTCAGGGCCACCAAGCTCGACGAGAACGACCCGGAGATCTACTACACCCTGGGGCTCATCGCCGTGGCGGAGAACGAGCCGGCCAAGGCGCGGCTGCACTTCAAGACGGCGGTGGAGAAGCGGCCGGACTACCTCCCGGCGCACCTGGTGCTGGCGAAGATCGCCCTCAAGCAGGAGGACTACATGGGGGCGGAGGAGTCGTTGCGGCGGCTGCTCCAGGCGAACGGGAACAACGCCGAGACGCACCTCAACCTGGGCGTGGCCTACAAGGGCATGGGGCAGCTCGACAAGGCGATGCAGGCGTACGACACCGCCCACAAGCTCAGCCCCAACCTGCCGCAGATCTACCTGAACAAGGGGATCATCATCGCGCTCAAGGGCGAGCCGGAGAAGGCGATCGACCACTTCAAGCAGTTCGTCAACCTGGCGGGGGGAGAGGTGGCGGTGCCGGCGGACCACCAGGTGTTCGCGCTGATCCGCGAGCAGGAAGGCGTGATCCAGAAGCGGCAGGAGGAAAAACAGGCGCTGGAGGAGGCGAAGCGGATGGAGGAGGAGATGAAGCGCCAGGAAGCCGCGCAGCAGGCGGAGGAGAAGAAGAAGAAGGAGGAGGAGCTCAAGAAGGCGCAGCACGACGCCAAGGGCAAGGCGGTGGAGGAGGCGGCGAAGGGGGTAGAGGACGGAGAGGGAGGAGGGGCGAGGAAGAAGTGCCTGGAGAAGGCGAAGACCGCGAAGGAACGGGCCCAGTGCGAGAAGGTGGAGACCGCGGCGGTGAAGGCGCCTGCTCCCGATAAGCCGGAGCCGCCTGCGCCCGCCCCCAAGCGCGAAGAGAAGGTGGCGCCTGTCAAGGGGAAGACCACAGAGCCCGGCGAGCCGGACGACGGCCTGTAGCCGGCGCCAAGCGCTTGACGTTGCTCGACGCCTACACCCGCCGCGCGGCTCTCGCCCCCCGGCTCGGCTGTGCTAGCATGACACCCACGCACAAGGGGGTCTGCGGCCGTACCCAGGTGGTGCGGCCAAGGAGACCGACATGAGCAGGCTTTTCCTGCTGGCGACGCTGGCCTTCACAGGCGCGGCGCTGGCGCAGGACAAAGGTGAGGGGAACGTCCGCTACGCCAAGCAGACGACCATCAACTTCGAAGACGACACCATCGAGGGCGACCTCACCAAACCCGACGGCGAATACGTCGAGGCCCGGAAGAAGGTGAAGCACTCCAACCTCATCCGGATCCGCGAGGAGTTCAAAGACAAGGTGATGCAGTCGGTCGGCGAGCTGTGACAGTCATGGTGCGCCGTACGCCCTCCCAGGGGAACTCCGGGGGCGGTCGATTGTCCAAGGCAAGAGCAGCTTGAGAGGAGGCTTCCGTGGCCGTCCCACTGACCTTGAAGGTTTACAAGGGCGACGAGCTGATCGCGACCAAAGACTACGATCGGGACATCATCAAGATTGGCCGCCTCTCCTCCGCGCACCTCTGCCTGGATGACGACAAGGTTTCCCGCATCCACTCGGTGATCGAGGTCGGCGCCGACGGCGCGCTGTCGATCATCGACATGGGCAGCGTGGAGGGCACCTACGTCAACGGCAAGCGCGTCAACAAGGGCACCCTCGCGTTCGGCGACGAGATCAAGGTCGGCAACACCACCATCAAGCTGGAGAGCCCCCAGGCCGCCGCGGCGGCCGCGGCCAGCTTCGACGCGCCCACCAAGGTGGTGAAGGCCGAGGAGGTCACCACCGACCCGAACGTCGCGGCGTCCTTGCAGGCGGCCGCCCAGGCCGCGCCCGCCCCGGTTCACCCTGCGGTTCACGCTCCGGCCCCGGTGCCGGCGCCGGCCGCCTACACCGAACCGGCCATGCCGAGGGTCCAGGACGAGCAGACCGGCGTTAAAGCCCGCGCCAAGCCCCGGCGGCGAAAGGGCAGCGGGCCCTTGGGCCTGGAGCTCCGCTTCATGTGGGGCGACCAGATGGTGGGCGAGTACTTCCTCAAGCCGGGAGTGGCGGCCACCTTCACGGTGGGCTCCGCCCCGGGGGTCCACTTCTTGATGGGCGACTCCAAGTTTGGAGGGCCCAAGTTCGAGGTGGTGAAGGCCGATGCGCAGGGTTACGTGCTGCGCTTCACCCAGAAGATGAAGGGCGAGCTGCACCGCGGCGACAAGGTGATGGAGCTGAGGCACGCGGTGGAGTCCCGCATCGCCTCCAGCGACGGGGACGGCTACGGCATCTCGCTCCAGTCCGACGACTTCGCGTGCGTCGACCTGGGCGGCGTCACCCTGGAGGTGTTCTTCCAGCCGGTGCCCAAGCCGGTGCTGGTCCCGCTCACCGAGAGCATCGACTTCACCGCGCTCAACATCTTCCTGGTGATGTTCTTCTTGGGCGCGCTGTTCGTGATCAGCGCGCTCAACCGCGAGCTGGAGGGGGACGAGTACCTGGACGAGCTTTCCTCCAACCACGCGCGGATCGCCAAGCTGATCATCAAGCCGCCGGAGATCCAGAAGAACCCCTTGCTCGAGAAGCTGGCCAAGCAGAAGCAAGAGCAGGGCGAGATGGCCGCCAAGCACCGCGGGGACGAGGGCCAGATGGGCCGCAAGGACGCCCCCAAGCGCTCGGCCCACGCGGCGCCGAAGGGCGACCCCAACAACAAGGATCAGGCCCGGATGCTGGCGCAGAAGATCTTCGGCTCCGGTGGGGGAGGCATCTCCACCATCTTCGGGCACAACGGGCTGGGCGGTGAGCTGAAGGCGGCGATGGGCAACATGTTCGGCGCGGCGCCGGGCGACGCCCACGGCTTCGGAGGCCTGGGCCTGCGTGGCACCGGCTCGGGCGGCGGCGGGGTGGGGGACACCATCGGCATCGGCGGAATCGGCACCAAAGGCCGCGGCGGCGGCACCGGCTCCTACGGCTCGGGCGTGGGGGTTTTGGGCGGGAAGAAGGGCGTGGACATCGGCATCACCTCCTCGGAGCCGATGGTGATGGGCTCTTTGGACAAGGAGCTGATCCGCCAGGTGATCAGGGCCAACCGCCAGAAGTTCCTCTACTGCTACGAGAGCCAGCTGACCCGGTTCCCGAAGCTTCAGGGGAAGGTAGCGGTGAAGTTCGTCATCTCCGCGAGCGGGAGCGTCGCTTCTTCGCAGGTGGCCCAGTCCACGGCGAACAACGCCGAGCTGGAGACCTGCGTGGCCGGGCGCATGCGGACCCTGGTCTTCCCCAAGCCGAAGGGCGGCGGAGTGGTGATCGTCACCTATCCGTTCATCTTCAAGCCGTCGGGCGAATAGCGGCGGTCCAGAGTCGAGCGTCGAGTGTCGAGCGCGACCGGTCCAGCGGCCGTCGGGGGCTGACCGTCGGCGGTCGAGGCATGACGTCGACTGCCTTGGTTGGCAGGTGAGCAGCGCCCTCCGGAACCCGTCGACTCCTTGCGTGGTCTGGTGCCTGCGGACTGCGGAGGCACCCATGCACCCGAATGATGCGTTCCAGCTCGCACCCGCCGGCGGAGCGCCGCTCGGACTCGCCCTGAGAATGACTTGGGGCGGGCGGCTCATCGATCAACGCTTTCTCCGCCCCGGGGCCCCGTCCTCCTTTTCCGTCGGCTCTGGCGCGGGCGTCGATTTCACCACCCCAGACCGGTCGCTCCCCCGAAGGCGCTTCGACCTGGTACGCGCCGACGGCCGGCGCTTCCTCCTCCACTTCGGCGAGCGGATGCGGGGAGAGCTGCGCCGAGGCCCGCGGACACTCTCCCTTCGCGACGCCGTCGAAGAGGAGCTGGCCGACCGCGACGAGCGGGAATGGGAAGTCGAGCTCCGCCCCGGTGACTCCGCCCGAATCGAGCTCGGCGGGGTCGACGTCGAGCTTTCCCGGCGCCACGCTCCTCCGTTGGTCGCCGCGGAGATGATCGATCGGCTGGACTACACCGCCCTCAACGCCTTCCTCGCCGCGTTCTTCGCCGGCGCCCTGTTCGTCATCGCCGCGGTCAACCGCGCCGGCAACGAGGAGGCCTGGTACGACGACCTCTCACAAGCTCGCGCCGAGATCCGCATGGTCCAGGCGCGGCTCGCCGAGGCGCCCCCCAACCCCCTTCGCGAGCGGGTGGCTTTGAGCACCGAACGGCGGCTCGCGGGGGCGCACAAATCCCCGGAAGGGAAGGCCGGGGCTCCCTCGGCGCCGGCGGCCGCCAGGCGCGGCTCCGGCGGCTCGCCCAATTCCCCGCGCCTCGCCCTCCAGGGCCTGTTCGCCGGCCCGGGCATGAGCGGCGTCTTCGCTCCACGCGGGCTCGACGGCGCCCTCCTGCAAGCTCTCGGCGGCCTCTCCGGCCCTTCGATCGGAAACTCGGCCGGCCTCGATGGTCTCGGGCTCCGCGGTGGCAAGGACGGAGGCGGGGGTCTCAGCGAAGGCGTGGGCATCGGCCCCATCCCCACGCGCGGAGGAGGCCCGGGGACCGTGGGCGACCCGCAGCTGCCTCCCCTCCCTGGGCCGCAGAAGCCCCTGATCGCAGTGGATCCTGGCCCGGTGGTGACCTGCGGCGGCTACGGCCGGGACGGCGAGACCGGCGCCTGCGTGAGCAAGGACCTCATCCGGCAGGTGATCCGGAGGAACGTCAACCAGATCCGGTACTGCTATGAACGGGAGCTGGTCCGCACTCCGCACCTCGCCGGAAAGGTCGCGGTCCGCTTCGTCATCGGCGGGGGAGGCGTGGTCACCAGGTCCGAGGTTGCTCACTCGAGCGTCGACAACCCGGCGCTGGAGCAGTGCGTCGCCGGCCGGGTCCGGACCTGGCTCTTCCCGCGCCCGCGAGGTGGCGTGGTGGTCGTCACCTACCCGTTCCTGTTCAAGCCGTCAGGCGAATGACGCGCCTGTGGTGACCGGCCCGCCGGCTTGGGGTAGTTTCCCCGCGCATGAACGGCACCCGCCAGGGACTTGCGCTCGCGCTCCTCGCTTCGTTCGCCGCCTCGGCTCAGGAGGCCGCCGCACCACTCGCCAAGGACAAGGAAGCCATCACCTTCGAGGAGATCGAGCGGGGCTTCTACTTTGGAGTGAACGCCGGCGGCTGGTTCCTCGGCAATCTCCCGATGACGGCTCCCTCGAGGCAGCCCAACCCCTTCTCCCCCGGCCAGGCGGCCTGGGTCGAGGTGGGAATGGACATCGGCGACCGGCTCTCCGCAGGCGTGTTCTTGCTCGGCTCCGCGAACCGGGCGGGCGCCGAGTACACCGGCAAGTCCAAGGGCATCGCCTCGGGCGACTTCTCGGCGATCATCCCCGGCGTCACCGTGCGCGGAAACCTGGTCGGCTTCAACGACAGCCAGGAGGTGCGGAGGACCTGGGTCTACGTACGAGGCGGGGCCGGATACGGGATGTTCACTCCCCAGCCGCTCATCCCCGACGGCGAGGTGCTGATCTTCGCCGGTCCGGGAGTCGAGTACTACACCCGACTTCGCCACTTCTCGATCAATATCGAGGTGACTGGGCTCTTCCTCTTGCCGGACGCCTCCTGGGGCTTCGCCCTCACCCCGGGGATCCGCTACGCCTTCTAGCGCCGTGGACAAGGAAAGACGCAGCCGAGGAGGCCGCCCGGATCGCCGCGATGGCCGGCAACGGCACGGCCGGCGCGACGAGGGCCAGGGCGGCGGCGCCTACCGCATCGTCGCGGAGCTCTCCGCTCTCGAAAAGCCGCTCAGCAAGGGGGACCTCGCCGCGCAAAAGGGGCCGCTGGAGGCGATCCTCAAGGCGCTGCGCCCGCTGAAGCTGAGATCCATCGATGAGCTGGACCTGGGAACGCGGGGACGGCTCATCACCTCGCTGCTCAGGGTGAGCCGCCAGGCGAAGCCGGGTGCCCCCCGCCAAGCAAAGCCTCGCGTTCAAGCCGCCGAGGAACCGGGAGCCCAGGCCGAGGGGCAACCCGAGGGCGCATCTCCACCCGCACAGCTAGAAGTCGAAGCGACCACAGGAGAAGCCAAAGCGGCGGAGGGCGCCGCGCCGCAGGTCGAGCCGACTCCTGCTCCTGAGCCGGCCGCAGCGACGCCGCCGGCGGAGAGCGGCCAACCTCAGGATGAGTCGCGGCCGGCGAGCCCAGAGCTTGCCGCGGAGACCCTGCCCGCCGATGTTGCAGGCGCCACGAAGGAGGCTCGCCCCGAGTCCCCCGTGGCCGGGGAGGGCGCCGCCCCTGCGGAAGAAGCGCCCGCGGCCGCGCCGACCGCCGCGGCCGAGTCGGCCGGCGAACCGGCTGGCCCAGCAGGAGCCGCCCCTGCGGAAGAAGCGCCCGCAGCCGCGCCGACCGCCGCGGCCGAGTCGGCCGGCGAACCGGCTGGGCCAGCAGGCGCCCCGGCTCCGTCTGCTCCGCCCGCGCAAGTCGATGAGAAGGCCGTCGCCTACCAGGAGGTGATGTATCTCGTGGGCTCGATCTGGCGCGCGGTGGGAGACGAGCGGAGGGCCGCGCTCGCCCTCGCGGCGAGCGGCCGATCCGCCGACCGGGTCGAGGCGGTGAAGACCCTCGAGCGCACCGGCGACTGGAGGGAGCAGGCCTCCGTGCTCGAGGCCTCGGGGAAGACTCGCGACGCGGCCCGCATCCACGAGCGGAACAAGTCGTTCTCCGACGCGGCGAGGCTTTTCGAGGCCGGGGGCGACCACCGCTCCTCCCTCCGCGCAGCTCTGGCGGGGAGAGACAACGAGACCGCCCGCCGGCTCCTCAAGTCGCTCAAGCCCGCTGAGGCTCGCCCGATTCTCGAGAAGGCTGACGCCTGGGAGCTGCTCATGGAGCACTGCGTCGAGGCGCAGGACTTCGACGGCGTCGCTCAGCTCTACGAGCGGGCCAAGCAATTCGACCAGGCGGCGCTCGCCTGGGAGCGGGCGGGGAAGCTGCGCCAGGCCCGCAAGGCATTCGAGCGCGCCGGTGACCAGGCGGCAGCGGCGAGGGTACAGGGTCTCGAGGTGAAGAAGCTCATCGAGCGCGGAGATCGCCTCAGCGCGGCGGTGCTCTTGGCGGGCGCGGGGGAGCGGGCGAAGGCGGTCGAAGTGCTGATGTTTCTGCCTCACGGCAAGGCGTTCCGCTTCATGCAGAAGGCGAAGCTCGACGAGGAGGCTCTCTCGCTGGCTCACAGGGAGATCGCCATCGCCGAGGAACAAAAGCGGCCGGGGGAAAAGGCGCGGTGGCTCGAGCTGTTGGGGGACTTCGCCGCCGCCGCCGAGGCGTGGCTGGCCGCCGAACGCAAGGACCGGGCCCTGGGGATGTTCGAGCAGGCCGGCAGCTGGCAGCGGGCGGCGGAGTGTGCCGAGGCCGTCGGCCAGTACGACAAGGCGGTGGAGCTGTTCCACCGGGCCGGGGACAAGCTGAACGCCGAACGAGTGGCCGCGCTCCCCAAGCCCGCTCCCTCGGCACCACCTGCCGCGCCTCCCCCCGCAGAGGCCGAGCCCGACGTCACCCGCGGGCCGGCCGTGCCCGAGGGTTAACTTAAGCCCCCGTCCCACCGCAACCGCCCTGTGGTCGGCCCTCTCCGAGCGATCCGAGCTCTCCCGATGTTGAGGGCTGCCCGCCTGCACGTGGCCCTGTTGGCCGCCGTGACGGTCGCGGTGTGCGCCAACACCTTGGCCAACGGCTTCGTTTGGGACGACCACCAGATCCTGGTCGGAAACCCGGTGTACGAGCAGTTCGACCTCCGCGCCATGTTCTTCGGTTTGGGAAACCGGCTGGAGTACCAGCCGCTCCGGGATCTCTCCTTCGCGGTCGATTTCGCCCTCTTCGGCTGGCGGGCATGGGCGATCCACCTGGTCAACGCGCTGCTCTACCTGGGCGTGGTGCTGGCGGTGTACGCGGTATGCAGACGGGTGGCGCGGCTGCTCCGGCCGGAGGCCGACGCCACCAAAGGAGATCGCGCCGCGCTGGTGACGGCGCTGCTGTTCGCCGTCCACCCGATCCACAGCGAGGTGACGAGCTTCGCCGTCTGCCGAAACGTCCTGCTCTCCGGCCTCTTCTTCTTTTTGGCCTGCTGGGCCTACCTGCGTCACCTGCAGGATTCCCGGGGAAGGGTAGTGCTCTACGGCGCCTCGCTAGCCTTCTTCTTCGCGGCCCTGCTGTCGAAAGCCACCTCGGTCGCCTTCCCGGCGGTGCTCGCGGTGCTCCAGGCCGCGAGCCGCGAGCGGGCGTCACTTCGCCGCTGGGCAGGACTCATTCCCTTCGCGGTCCTGGGCGTGGCCTTCGCCGTCCTCGCGGCGGAGATCGGCCGGCGGGTCGGTGTGGTCAACGAGATCATCCGCTTGGGGGAGGCAAGCCTCTCCAGCCGGGCTGCGGCGGCGCTGCAGATCCCAGCCTTCTACCTTTTCAAGCTCACCGTGCCGGTCGGCCTGTCGGCCGAGTACGACGTCGCCTTCCCCCGCTCGCTGGCGTCGCCTGCGGCGCTGGGTGGGGCACTCTTGTTGATCGCGCTCGCGGCCGCGGCGGCCTACGTGCGCCGGCGCCTCCCGGCCCAGGCCGTAGCTGTCGGCTGGTTCCTTGCGACGCTGTTCCCGGTCCTTGGCCTTCTCTCCACGGCCAGCCTGGTGGCGGACCGCTACGTCTTCCTCGGCTCATTCGGCTTCTGCCTCGCGGTGGCGGAGGTGCTGGCCATGCTCGGCACGCGCTGGCGGGCCGCCGCGCTGGGGCTCACCACGCTCGTCGTCGCCGGGTGGTCCGCCCTCGCCGTCGCCCGGAACGCGGCCTGGAAGGACGATCTCACGCTCTTCACCCGCACCATCGAGGCGTCGCCCGGGTCTGTGGGCCCGTGGGTACACCTTGGCTTTCTCTCCCTGAAGGCGGGAGATGCGGAGCGGGCGCTCGAGCACTTCGGGCGAGCGGAGGCGCTGGCTCCCGGGATCGGCTACGTCGGTTACGCGCGCGCAAACCTCGCCCTCAAGCGCGGCGACCCCGCCGCCGCCCTGGAGCATTCGAAGGCGGCTACCTCCGGCCGCCCGCACTTCATGGACGCCCTGTACCTGAGCGGCGTCGCGGCCGAGCAGCTCGGCCGGCTCGAGGAGGCGATGGACTTCTACGACCGGGTGCTCCGGTCCGGAGAGGTGGATGGTTCCGGGATCAAAGGCAAGGCGAGGGGCCGCCGAGAAAAGCTGCGGGTCGCCTTCGAACCGAAGCTTGCTTCGTTCCGGGACCAGCTCGCCGCGGATCCTGGGGCGCTCGGGCCCCGGGTTGAGCTTGCGCTCCTGCTCCACCGGATCGGCGATCGCCCAGCGGCCCTGGCCGAGTACCGGGAGCTGGAGCGGCGCGGCGCACACTCCTGGCAGCTCTTCTACGACGTGGCCGAGGCGGCCCGGGCAGAGGGGGACTCCCGGCTCGCCGCCGAGTACTACGCCAAGTGTCTCCAACTCGAGCAGGCCTCGGGCGCCTGCTGGCGAGGGCTCGCGTCGGCGGAGTGGAGCCGCCGCCGCCGCCAGGAGGCGATCGCCGCCCTCCAGCGGGCCCTGGAGGTCGACCCCAAAGACGGCGAGGCGATGCTCGGCCTGGGAACCTTCCACTTCCAGCTCGGAGAGGGGGCCGAGGCACGGCACTGGCTCGAACAGGCGGCGAGCGCCTCGCCGGCCTTGGCCCGACAGGCGGCCCCCTACCTCCGGGAGCTCGGGCGGCAGTAGCGGACGCCCCGGCCGCGGAAGCGTCGACGCTCGCCCGGCCGCAAGCTAGAGTCCTTGCCGCTCGGAATGTCGAGGCCAAAGCAGCGCGCCAACCGCGCCCAGGGAGACACAGCGTTCGCCGAGATGGAGGCCTCCCTGGAGAAGGCGGGGAGGATCGAGGATCTCATCCGGCTGTACGAGGCTCGCTCCAAGGAGCTGTCGGCCCCCCAAGAGGCCGCCGTGCTCTTGGTGCGCGCTGGCGAGGTGGCGCGCGACCGGCTGAAGAACCACTCCAGGGCCGAGGAGCTGTTCCGGAGGGCATTGACGGCCGCCCCCAAAGCCAAAGAGGCGCTGCAGGGCCTTCGGATCCTCTGCGAGCAGAAGCAGGACCACCCGGCCCTGGCCGAGGTCCTGGAGCGCATGGCCGCCGCCAGCTCGGGTCCCGAGGCGGCCGCGCTGTACCTCAAGGCCGCCGATCTCCACGAGCAGAAGCTCGGCCGCAAGGAGCGCGCGGCGGTGTGCGCCCAGCTCGCCTCCCGCGCCGAGCCCCGCGAGCGCGCCGCCTACCAGCGAGTGCGCCAGCTCTTCCTCTCGGAGAATCGCCTCCGGCCGGCCCTGGAGTGCCTGGAACGCGAGAGGGCCGCCCTCGGCGGAGACGGCCTCGCCGACGAGTACGCCGCGATCGCCGAGCGCCTCGCCGAAGATCCCTTCGAGCACGCCACCGCCCTCGCGGCCCTGGACACCCTCAAGCAGATCGAGCCCAAGCACAAGCGACTGGGGAAGGTCCAGACCGCCATCGAGAAGCACGAGCACGGCTGGCGGGAGCGGGTGCGCTCGCTCAGGGCCGCCTCGCTCGAGGAGCGCGATCGGAAGAGCGCGGCGCGCCTGTCACTCCTGGTCGCCAAGCTACACGCCTTCTACGACGGCACCGGCTCGGCCAAGGTGAAGGACGCGCTCGACCGCTGCTTCCTCCTCTGGCCCGCGATGCCCGACGCCCTCTGCTTCATCGAAGGGCGGGCGGCCCAGCTGGGGGACGCCGCCGGCGCGGTGGCCCAGCTCGAGAAGCTGGCCACCGACGCCAAGGACCGGGGTGCTCAGGTCGAGCTGTGGATGCGGGCGGGAATCCTCAAGCTCACCAAGCTCCAGGACTCCGACGGCGCCCTCGCTTCCTTCGAGCGCGCGGCGGCCGCCGACTCCACCCGGCCCGACGCGTGCAGCCTCGCCGCCGAGCTGTGCATCGAGAAAGGGCGAATCGCCGACGCCATCGCCGTCCTCGAGCGGCACCTGTCGACCTTGAAGGACCGGCCTGGCCAAGTTTCGCTGCACCTCCGCCTCGCGGAGCTGTGCCGGCTCGAAGCCAAGGATCCCGATCGCGCGCGGCGGCACCTCGAAGCCGCCCTGGAGATCGAGCCTTCCAACGCCTACGCCGCCTTCGGGTGGGCGAAGCTCGTGGCCGAGGCGGGCGAGGTGGAGGCGGTGTGGCCGCTCTTGGAGCTCGCCACCACCGCTCCCGCGCCGCTGTCCGAGCGGGTCGCTCTCTGCGAGAGGCTCGCCGCCGGCCTGGAGGAGAGAGGGCAGCTCCCACAGGCGTTCCAGGCGCTGGCGCTCGCCCTCCAGCTCGAGCCTACCCGGCCGTTGCTCCTGGGGACGGTGGTAGAGGCGGCCCAGAAGGCGGGCGCGTTCGAGCAACTGGCGGTGGCGCTGCATCGCGCCGCCCAAGTCGCCCCTCCCAAGGCGGCGGCGCTGATCTACCGGAACCTCGCCTCGGTGCTCCAGAACCCGCTCTCCCGCCCCGCCGAGGCCGAGGCCGCCTGGCAGGAGGTGTTGAGGCTGTCCCCGGGCGACGCCGCCGCACAGGAGGCGCTCACCGCGCTCGAGCGCACTGCTGCGGTAGACGAGGGTACCGACGCGCAGGCCGCCCAGCTCGAGGCTCAGGCGAAGAAGCTCGAGGGAACCGCCGCCGACCCCGCCGCCGCCAAGAAAGTGTACCAGCGGATGCTCGAGCTGAGGCCGGACGACGTCGCCGCCCTTCGCCACCTGGGCGCCGCGTGCGCCGCCCTCGCGCAGTGGGACGAGGTGGCCCAGGTGGCGGAGAAGCTCCTGCAGCTGTCCGAGTCTCCCTCGGACCGCCAGGAGTGGCGTTCCAGGCTGGCCCAGCTCTACGCCGAGCGGCTGGGGCGCAAGGAGGAGGCGGCCCGCCTCTACCTCGGCCTTCTCGAGGAACGAATCACCACCGCCGCGGTGGTCGGCGGCCTCGAGCGGCTGGCCTCCCAGGGAGTGCGCCAGGCGGAGATCTCCAAGGCGCTGGCGCCGCACTACGCGAAATCGGGCGACTACCAGCGGCAGGTGGCCTCGCTCCTGGTGCAGCTCTCCACCGTGCAAGGCGCCGAGGAGCAGAAGGGGCTGCTCTCCCTGCTCGCGGAGACCAGCGAGAAGCACCTGATGGACAGCCGGGCCGCCTTCGACTTCCGGCTTCGCGGGCTGGCGGCAGATCCATCGGATCCAACCTTCCGCTCGGAGGCGGTGAGGCTCTCCCGGGTGCTCTCCGCCGGCATCGAGCTGTCGCGGTCGCTCGTCGATCTCGGCGGGAAGGTGGGCGACCCGGCGCTGGCCACCTCACTTTTGGTCGGCGCTTCCGAGCTGGCCGAGGAGGCCGCCGCGGTCGACGATGCCGCCGCCGCGCTCTTGGCCGCCCTCAAGAAGAGCCCGGACGACCCGGAGATTCTGGGGCGGCTGGTTTCCCTCTACCGCCGGGCCGGGCGCCACGCCGACTGCGACCAGGCGCTGCGCCGGCGGATCCTGGTGGCCGATCCGGCCGAGAAGGCATCCTTGTACCTCGCGCTCTCAGAGGTGAGCGCCGACCTGGGCCGCCCGAGGGAGGCGGCGCAAGCGGTGCAGGAGGCCATCCGCGCAGGAGCGGACGAGAAGACGAATCTGCCCAGGCTGTGCCAGCTGCTCGAGGCGGGAGGGCGGACCAGCGAGCTGTCCTCCGCCCTGGGGAGGATGATCGAGCTGGCGGAGGCCGAGGGCGATCGGGAGCGCGCTTCCAACCTCTCGCTCAAGCGCGCGCAGCTCCTCGAGGCCTCGCTGGGCGACCGCGCCGAGGCGGTGAAGAGGTACTCCGAGGTCTTGCAGGCCCGCCCCTCGGATCCCGACGCGCTGGCGGCACTGGAGCACCTGCTCGCCGATCCCTCCTGCCGCGAGGAGGCCGCCCGGGCCTTGGTCCCCGCCTATGAGACGGTGAAGGACCACCGGAAGCTGGTGGCGGCGCTCGCGGTGATCGCCGACGCGGCCCAGGACTCTTTGGAGAAGGTCCTCGCGCTCAAGCAGGCGGCGTACATCCACACCCACCACCTCAGGCAACCGGAGCAGGCGTTCGCCGCGCTGGCGCAGGCGCTCAGGCTCTCGCCCGGAGACGCATCGGTGCGCGCCGCTACCCGCCAGGCGGCCGAAGAGGCCGACGCCGTCGACAGCTACGCCGAGGTGGTCTCGGAGCTCTTGGAAGGCCAGGCCGGCCCGGTGGCGCAGGCGCTCCGCCGCGAGCTGGCCGAGGTGTACGAGCGGAAGCTCAACGACCGCAAGTCCGCGGTCGCCCAGCTCGCGCGCGTGTTGGAGCTGGAGCCGAAGAACTCCGAGGCGCTGAGGGCCCTCCAGAGGCTGCACCGCGCCGACGAGCAGTGGCCGGAGCTGGCGGCGGTGGTGGAGCGGCTGGCCCAGGTCGAGCCGGAGCCGGCGGAGAAGATCGCCCTCTGGCGCGAGGCGGCGGTGCTCCACGAGCAGAAGCTCGGGGACAAGGAGCGCGCCGCTGCCGCCTTCCGGCAGATCGCCGCGCGCGACGTGCTCGACCGCGAGGCCGCCGCCGCACTCGACCGCCTCTACGGCGAGCTGGATCGGCCCGAGGAGCTGGCCTTCGCCCTCGAGCTGAGGCGAAACCAGGAGGGCCAAAGCCCCAAGGGCCGCGAGCTGGCCTTCCGCCTGGCGCAGCTTCGCAAGTCCCGGCTCGAGGACGGCCCCGGGGCGCTGCAGCTCCTGAGGCAGATCCTCGACGAGGATCCCAGCCACGGCGGCGCGCGGGAAGCGCTCGAGGCCTGGGCCGGCTCCGAGCAGCCCGAGAGCGGCGCGGCGATGGAAATCCTGGACCCGGTCTTGGCGCACTCCAGCGAGCACCAGCGGCGGATCGCCCTGCGCGAGGCGCGGATGGCCACCGGCTCGCCCAGCGAGCGCGCCCGGCTGGGAGCGGAGATCCGCGCCATCTACGAGCGGGATCTCGGACAATCCCAGTCGGCCTTCATGTCCGCGCTCCGGGCGTTCAGCGAAGGGCTGGACCGCGAGGGCATCCGCCCCGACCTCGAGCGCCTGGCGCGGGAGACCGGCTCGTTCGAGGAGCTGGCGGAGATCTACGAGACCGCGGCGGGCGAGTGCCTCCCGGGAGACGAGCAGGCGGTGGCGCTGCTCAGGCGGGCGGCGGAGCTGAGAGAGCAGCTCGGCCAGACCGAGGAGGCGATCCGGGCCTGGAAGTCGTTGCTGGGCGAGGCGCCGCAAGACCGCCAGGCCCTGGAGAACCTGGGGAAGCTCTACGAGCGATCGCAGAACGCGCGGCAGCTCTCCGAGGTGTACGCCAAGCAGGCACAGCTCGCGTCCGAGCCGGCCGAGCGGCGCGAGCTGTTGATGAAGGCCGGCCAGGCCTACGAGGCGGCCGGGGAGGACGCCCTCGCGATCGAGGTCTTCAAGTCGGTGCTGGCGATCAAGAAGGGAGCCGACGCCCTCACCGCCCTGGACCGGCTGTTCGGCAAGGCGCGCCGCTTCACCGAGCAGGCCGACGTGTTGGACCAGCTCGCGGAGATGCGCCCCGACGAGGCCGGGAGGAAGGGCTACCTGCTCCGGCGCGGGCAGCTCCTCGAGCGGGAGATGCAGGTGCCGGAGGCGATCAATACCTACCGGGCGGTGCTCGAGCTGTCGGTGGGCGAGCCGGTGGCGGTGGGCGGGCTGGAGCGGCTCTTGGGCACCGACCAGGGCCGCCCGGAGGCGGCGCGGCTGCTCGAGCCCATCTACCGCAAGCAGAACGACTTCAAGCGGCTGGTGGAGGTCCTGGACATGAGGCTCGCCCTCGCGGAGCCGAGCCTCCGCGGGGCGCTGCTCAACGAGATCGCCATCATCCGCGAGATGCTGGGGCAGAAGGCGCTCGCCTTCGCCGCCCGGCTGCGCGCCTTCGCCGAGGATCCCGAGAACACCGAGGTCCAGGAGGAGCTGGAGCGGCTGGCGGCGGACACCGGCTCCTTCGAGGAGCTGGCGGCGGCGTACGAGGACCAGCTCGAGCGGGGTGTCTCGGAGAGGACCGCCGGCGAGCTGTGGCGGCGGCTGGCGGTGATCTACGGCGACCGGCTCTCCAGGCCGGAGCTGGCGGCCCGCGCCTTTGGCGAGGTCCACCGGCGAGATCCCCAGAACCTCCCGGTGCTCGACAACCTGGCCCGCATCTTCCGGAAGGCCAACGCGTTCAAGGAGCTCGCGCTGGTGATGCGCAAGCAGATCGCCCTCGAGCCAAAGGTGCGAGAGCAGACGAACCTGCTCTTCGAGCTGGCCAACCTGGCCGAGGAGGTGCTCTCGGACAAGGCGCTGGCGGCCGAGTGCTACCAGGCGATCCTGGAGCGGAAGCCGGACGACGCCAACGCGGTGAAGTTTTTGGGGCGGGTGCTCTCGGAGGCCGAGCGCTACCCCGAGCTGGCCCAGCTCATCTCCCGGGAGGCGGAGCTGGCCGAGGCCCGCGGGGCCACCGAGGAGGCGATGGATCTCCTGGTGCGGCTCGGCCGGCTCAAGCTGACCCGGCTCTCCGACGGGCGCGGCGCTTTGGACACCTTCGCGGCCATCCTCAAGCGGCGTCCGGCCCAGCCCGGCGCGGTGGGGGCGCTCGAGGAGATGGCCCGCTCCGAGAGCCCCTTGCGCGGCGAGGCGGCGACCATGCTCGAGCCGGTGTTCAGCTCGGTGGGCGAGCACCTGAAGCTGGTGCAGATGCTCGAGTCGCGCGCCTCGACCGAGCCGGTCCCGCAAAACCGCGCCGCGCTGCTCAGGAAGGTGGCGGATCTCTACGCGCAGCAGATGGACAACCCGGAGATGGCCTTCGTCGCCGCCACCAGGGCGCTGCGCGAGGTGCCGGACGACGAGCGCTCGCTCGAGCTGTGCCTGTTCCTGGTGGACGCCGCCGACGCCGCCGACGAGCTGTCCGCGCTGCTCTCCGAGGTCGCCAGCAAGGCCTCCGACGACAAGGCCCGCGCCTCGCTCTTCCGCGCCCTGGCGCGACTTCAAGTGGACCACCAGGAGCACGCCGAGGCGGTGGAGAGCTGGAAGCGGGTCCTCGAGGTGGTCCCCTCCGACGCCGAGGCCCTGGACTCCATCGGGAGATTGTTGGGCAAGCAGGGGAAGGTGAGCGAGCTGTTGGAGGTCTTGAGGCGCCAGCTCTCTCTGTGCGAGGAGCCATCGCGCAGGGCGGCGCTCCTCTTCCAGATCGGCTCGCTCCAGCACGAGCAGGTGAAGGACGCTCCCGGCGCCCTGGCTACTTTCCGGCGGCTGATCGAGCTCAAGCCCGATGATCCGGCCGCGCTGGAGCGGATGGATCAGCTCTGCGAGCAGCTCGAGCGCTGGCCGGAGCTGGCCGACGTCCTGGCCAAAAGGCTCGCGCTCCAGGGGACCCAGGGAGATCCGGCGCTCAAGCTCCGGCTGGGGCTGCTCCGCGAGTCGAAGCTTTTGGACAAGTTCGGCGGCATCGAGCTGTACACCGAGCTGTTGGCGGCCGACCCCCGCCACTCGGGCGCCCTCGGCCGGATGGAGGCCATCGCCGCCCGGGAGCCGCAGAACGGCCCCGCCTGCGAGGTGCTGATGCGCGCCTACCGGCAGAACGGGGAGCTGCCCAAGCTCGCCGCGCTGATCGAATCGCGGGTGTCGGTCTCCGCCGATCCCTTCGAGCGGAAGGCGCTCTTGCTCGAGCTGGGTGGGCTGCGCGAGAGCCAGGAAGAGGCGGAGATGGCGTACCTCGCGTTCTACCGGGCGTTCAAGGAAGACCCCAACGACGCCGAGCTGCGCAAGAAGCTGGAGAATGCCGCCGACGCCGCGAAGACCTACGACGAGCTGGCCGGCGCCTACGAGGAGGAGCTGCCCCGCATCGCCGAGGCCCAGGACGCCGCCGAGGTCTGCCTCAAGCTGGGCTTCGTCCTCGACCAGAAGCTCGCCGAGCCCTCCAAGGCCGCCGCCTTCTACGAGAAGGCCCACCAGCTCGACTCCGGCGTCTACGGCCGCGCGCTCCCCGCGCTGGACCGGCTCTACAACCAGCTCGACCGCCCAGCCGAGCTGGCGAGGGTGCTCGAGGCCCTGGCCGCGCTTGGCACCGACCCGCGCGAGCAGGTGGGCTTCCTCTTCAGGCTGGGGCAGCTCTGCGCCGAGCGGCTGGACAGCCCCGACCGCGCCGCCGAGGCCTACCAGAAGCTGCTCGAGCTGGACCCCAAGCACCTTCCCTCGATGCGGCTGCTCGAGGGGCTGTACGAGGCCGCGAAGAAGAGCGATAAGCTCTACGCGGTCCTCAAGGCCCAGCGCGATCTGGTCTCCGGCCCGGAGCGCGAGCGCATCCTCTCCAGGATGGCGGTGGTCTCGGCGGAGGGCCTCTCCGACGTCTCCCACTCGATCGAGATCTACCGGGAGCTGCTCCAGAAGAACCCGCGCAACGAGCAGGCCTTCGCGGCGATGGACGGGCTCTTGGAGAAGGGCGGCCGGTTCGACGAGCTGCGCGAGCTGCTCTTGGGCAAGCTGGCCCACACCATCGATCCGCGCGAGCTGGTGCGGCTGAACGACCGGCTGGGCGGGGTGCTGTTCCGGATGCTGGAGCGGCCGGAGGAGGCCATCCCCCACTTCAAGGCCGCCCTCGAGCGCGACGCCCGCCACAGGGACGCGCTGGAGAGCCTGAAGGAGATCTACGAGCAGCTCTCGCGCCAGGACGATCTGGTGATCGTGCTCCGGCGGCTCATCCCGCTGCAGGAGAGCGCCGAGGGCGTCAAGGCGCTCCGGATCCGACTGGCCGAGGTGCTCTCCGAGATGGGCCGGCGCGAGGAGGCGCTGGACGCCGGCCGCCGCTCGCTGGAGGTGGAGCCGCACTCCCAGCCGGAGATGAACCGCGTCTTCGCGGTCTTCGTGAAGCTGCGGGCCTTCGGCGACGCGGTGCGCTCGCTGGAGCTGCGCTCGCAGGCGGAGCTGGCCCAGGAGGACCGCGAGGCGGCGGTGGCGACGATGTTCGAGGTGGCCGACCTCTGGCGCGGGCCGGCCGGGAAGACCGAGGCCGCCGGCGGAGCGCTGGAGAAGATCCTCGAGCTCGACCCCGCCAACCGCAAGGCCTACGAGCAGGCGGTGGAGCTGTACGCCAAGCACAACGACTGGCGCGCCTACGCCCAGGTGATGGACCGCTACCTCCCCCACCTGGTGACGGAGGAGGAGAAGCTCGCCGCCCTGCGCGAGCTGGGGAGGGTGCAGGAGTCCAGGCTCGGCCAGAAGGACGTGGCCTTCCTGCAGTACTGCCGCGCCCTGCAGCTCAACCCCTCGGACGACGAGGTGCGGTCGGAGGTGGAGCGGCTGGCCGACGAGACCGGCTCGTACGAGGAGCTGGCCGCGGTCTACGAGGAGGTGGCGGACGCGCTCCCCCGGGGCCCGCTGGCCGAGCGGATGTACCTGGTCCTCGCCCGGGTGCAGGACCAGAAGCTCGACGACGCGCCGGAGGCGGAGGCGGCGCTCAGGCGCATCCTCGAGTTCGATCCCACCAACGAGGCGGCGCTCGACGCGCTGGCCGCGATGTTCGCCCGGAGGGGCCGCGACCGGGAGTACGTGGTCGCCCTGGAGCAGAAGCTCGAGGCGGCCGGCTCGATCGAGCGGCGGAAGGACATCCTTAGGGAGATCGCCCGGGTCTACGACGAGAAGCTTTCGAACCCGCAGGAGTCCGCCAGCGCGCTGTTGCGCGCCCTCGAGCTGGAGCCCGACCCGCGCACCCTCGAGGTGCTCACCTCGCTCTACCGGCGGCAGAACGAGTGGGCCAACGTCGCCGGCACGCTGCTTCGGGCGCGAGATCTCGCTCCCACCCCCGAGCAAAGGTCGCAGATCCAGGCCGAGGTGGCGCTCCTCTACGAGCGCGAGGTCGAGGACGACGAGGCGGCGATCGAGGCCTACCGCCAGGCGCTGGAGTTCGACCCCACCAACCGCGCGGCCCTCGATGCGCTCGAGCGGCTCTACACCAAGCTCGATCGTCCCGCCGAGCTCTTGCAGGTCTACGAGCGGCAGCTCGAGCTATCGCCGGACTACCGCGAGCGGGTGAAGGTGCTCTTCAAGAGCGCCGCGATCTGGGAGGAGCGCTACGAGAACCTTGCCAACGCGGACGCCTGCATCGACGGGGTGCTCACCATCGATCCGCAGAACCTCCAGGCGATCAAGGCCCTGGAGCGGCTGCGGAAGACGCAAGGGCGGTGGGACGAGCTGATCGGCGTGGTGGACCGCCACATCCAGCTGCTCCACGACCCGACCGAGCAGGCCGGGCTCTGCGTGGAGATGGGTGACATCTTCCACAACGAGCTCAAGCAGGTGGACCGCGCGGTCACCGCCTACCACCAGGCCCTCGAGCTGGATCAGCGCTGCCGTCCGGCGATGCACGCCCTCGGCACCCTCTACGAGCGCAGCGGCAACTGGCCCTTCGCCCTGGACATGCTCCAGCGCGAGGCGCGGGTCGCCGGGCCGACCTCCGAGGCGGTCGAGCTGTACCACCGGATGGGGAAGATCAACGAGGACATGCTCCTCGACCCCGGCAGCGCCAAGGGCTGCTACCTCGAGGCGCTGAAGATCGACCCCGGATACCTGCCCTGCATCCGCGCCCTCAAGGGCATCCACGAGATCGAGAAGGACTGGGGCTCCTACGAGAAGGCGCTGGTCCAGGAGGCCCAGCAGACCGAGGAGCCCGAGGCCAAGGCCCGGGCCCTCCTGGAGGTGGCGCGCTACTGCGCCGAGCGGAAGGAGGACCGCGACGGCGCCACCCAGTGGTACGAGGAGGCGCTGAAGCTGGCCCCGGACCTCCTCGAGGCTGCCCGGCCCCTGGCGGACATCTACATCGCCAAGGAGAACTGGGAGGGCGCCGAGCGGATGCTCGACGTCGTCGCCCTCAAGATGGCCCAGCAGGCGGTGCAGCAGCAGGACGAGCAGGTCGCCAAGGAGCTGTGCCGCCAGCTCTACCGGCTGGGCTACGTCGGCGAGAAGCGCTCGAAGAAGGACAAGGCGCTCAAGAGCTACGAGAAGGCCTACCAGCTCGACGCCACCTACCTGCCCGCGCTCGAGGGGCTGGGGAATCTCCTGGTGCAGGCCAAGCGCTTCGACGAGGCGCTGAAGGTCTACCAGACCATCCTCCTCCACCACCGCGACGATCTCACCGACCTGGAGGTGGTGGAGATCTACTGGCAGCTCGGCGACGTCCACGTCCAGCTCAAGCAGCCCGATCGGGCGCAGAACCACTTCGAGAAGGCGCTGGGGATCGACCCCGGCCACGAGCCCTCGCTCCGGGCGCTGGTCTCGCTCTCGGACCTGGCGGGGAAGTTCGACAAGTCCGCCGAGTACCGGCAGAGCCTGCTCCAGATCCTCGACGGCGACGCCAAGTTCCAGGTGTGCCTGGACCTGGGGAAGCTCGCCAAGGAGAAGCTCTCCGACGCCTACATGGCGATCGACGCCTACGTCGCCGCGCACAAGCTCAAGCCGGACTCGCTCGAGGTGATGGACGCCCTCTACGTCCTCTACCGCGAGAGCAAGCAGGGGCAGAAGGCCGCCGAGGTGCTGCGCAAGATGCTCGAGCAGCCGGCGCTGCGGAAGGAGCCCCAGAAGGCCAAGCGCGTCTTCTTCGCGCTCGGGGAGATCAGCCGCGACGAGCTGAAAGATCTCGAGGCCGCCGCTGCCGCCTTCAATGCCGCCCTGGACACCGACTACCGCTTCATCGAGGCGTTCAGCGCCATCGAGGCCATGCTGGTCCGGGCAAAAAAGTGGAAGGCGCTGGAGGCCAACTACACCCGGATGCTCCAGCGGCTCCCCAAGGTGGAGGACACCAACGCCGCCCGCCTCACCCTCTGGCGGGCGCTGGGAGATCTCTACCTCAGGGTGCTCAAGCAGCCGCAGGACGCGCTGATGGCCTACCAGGTGGTGGCGGCGGGCCTGCCCGAGGACTCACCGGTGCAGGAGAAGTTCGCCGAGCTGGCCGCCGCCGCGGGCCAGGACGAGAAGGCGGTGGAGGCCTACCGGCGCGCGCTGCCGCAGACCACCAACCCCGGCAAGGTGGCCTCGGCGCTCGCCGAGCTGGCCGCGCGGAGGAAGGACTATGACTCCGCCTACCTCGCCGCGCAGGTGGTGAGCGGGCTCATCGGCGACGCCGGCCCCGGCGAGCGGGAGATCCTCACCAAGCTCACTCCGTACGCCAGGAAGAAGGAGGTGGCCCAGCGGCCGCTCACCGAACGGCTGTGGGAGACCCACCTGTTCCACCCGAAGATCCGCGGGCCTATCTCCCAGCTCATGGCCATCCTCTTCGAGCAGGCGGGCCACCTCTACAAGGAGGAGTACGCCAAGTACCAGATCAACCCCAAGCGCCACCTCATCGACGTGGGCGGCGCGCAGGAGTACCAGATCCACCACTTCCGCTACGTGGCTCGGCTGTTGGGCATGGAGGCAGTGGCCCTCTTCTCGCCCTTCCTCTTGGCCACCCGGGAGCGGATGGCCAAGCGCTCCAACGAGCCCGCACCGGACCCGCTGCTCGGGGTGGAGATCTGCCACACCCACCCGCTGTCCCTGAAGGTGGGCGGAAAGTTCTTCGGCGAGACCGGGCAGAAGGAGGTCTATTACCTCCTCGGCCGCACCATGGCCCTGCTCAGGCCGGAGCTGGCGCTCTCCCACTGGCTGTCGGCCGAGCGGCTGGAGGCGGTCTTCCAGGCGGCGATCAGTCTCTCGGTGGAGAAGTTCCGCTTCACCGCCGACCCGCGCGCGATCGACACCGAGCGAAAGGCGCTGGAGCGGATCCTGCCCGAGCGAGCACGGGATCCGCTCGCCCGCGTCACCCGCGAGTACGTGCGCTCCGCCACCTCCAACGACTTGCGCAACTACCTCGAGGGCGCCGAGCTGTCGGCGGTCCGCACCGGGCTCTTCGTGGCGGGGGAGATCGAGCCGGTGAAGAAGATGGTCCTCGGGGAGAGCGGCGCTTCCCACCGAGTCCAGGTTCGCTCGAAAATCAGGGACCTCATGGTTTTCGCGCTTTCCGAGGACCTGCACGCGCTGCGGGTCGCGGTGGGCACCCAGGTCGAGGTGCATCAGCGGAAGGGGTAGGCGGCCCAGGCGCCGGGGAAGGGCGGAAGTTCAGCCCGGCACACATCCACGCACCCCGGGGGGAACCGGCGACCCATAGCGGGCGTCGGAAGCGGTGCGATCCTTGACCCCCCTACCGGTGACCTCTACGATTTTAGAGTTGTCCCACCTCGTGCTAGAGCCCTGAGCGCCCACGCGGGGATTCGATGCGCTTCGTCTGCGACAGCTGCCGCGCGCAGTACATGATCTCCGACGAGAAGGTCGGGGCCAAGGGCGTCAAGGTCCGCTGTAAGAAGTGTGGCTATGTGATCCTGGTCCGGAGGCCGGAGGCGGCGGCTCCGATGCCGGTGATCGACGCGGCGAAGCCACCTCCGCCGCCCAAGGAGGCCGAGGACGAGGGCGCCACCCAGGTGATGCAGCACCCCTTCGAGCAGCAGGGGGGAGCTGCGAGCTCGGACCTGGACGCCACCCACCCTGGCGATGCGCCTCGTGCGCCCGCCGGTAAGCGGCAGGAGGCGAACCGGCTCTTGGGGGGCGTGGGCGAGGACGAGATCGGCGCGGTGTTCGATCAGGTGCTCAACTCCGGAGCGCACACCGTGCCGCCGGAGCCGGGCAATGGGGCGGCCAGCCCTCCCGGGGCGTTGGGCATCGATGAAGACGACGACCGGATGAGCACCCGCGTGCTGGACGCGGAGACGGTCAAGAAGCTCGCCCGGGAATCCGGCGCCGCTCCTTCCGAAGGCGCCAAGCCGAAGAACGGCGAGGCCCAGCACGACTGGTTCGTGGCCATCGACGACAAGCAGGTCGGGCCGATGTCGATGGACAAGCTCAAGGACCACTGGAACAAGGGCGAGATCGGCCCCGACTCCTTGTGCTGGCGGGCGGGCTTCTCCGACTGGATGCCGCTTTCGGAGGTCGGCGAGCTGGGTTCGGTGCTGGCGCCTCGTCCGGCCAAGCCGGTGATGGTGGCGCCCGCGACGGTGGCTCCGGTGGTGAGCGTGCCGGTGGAGTCCGCCTTCAACGCGGGAGGGGTAGGGCAGGCGGTGAGATCCGAGGTGCAGGTGCCGCTGGCCGCCGCGCCGGTGGAGGATACCTCGGGGGGCTGGAAGCCTTCGGCCGCCTCCGCGCTGGCCTCGCTGGTCCAGGAGGAGATCGAGGCCCTCACCAAGCCGGCTCCCAAGGCTCCGCCGCCGCCCCCCGAGGAGCCCGCCCCGAGCCACGGGCTGTTGGACCTGCCACCGCTCGAGGAGAAGCCGGCCTCCAACGGGAAGTCGAACGGGGCGGTGGCGCGCGCGCCGGCGATGCGCGAGGACACCGAGCCTCGGGCCCGGATGCCGAGCCACTACCCGATGGCGGGGTTCCAGACCTCGCCCGGCTTCACCACCTACAAGCCGCCTTCGCGCACCGGGCTCATCGTCGGGTTCGCGGTGGGGGGCGGGGTGCTCTTGATCGCGCTGATCACGGTCATCCTCGTGCTGCTGTTGCGCCCGCAGCCTCAGCCGGTGCCGGTGGCGGCGCCTCACCCTGCCTCTGCGGCGCAGCCTGCGTCGCCGGCCGCTCCCAGCCAGCCGGCGGCCGCGGCTCCCGCGGCGGCTGCTCCCTCGGCTCCGGCGGCGGCTGCGGCACCTGCTCCGTCGGCGCCCGCGGCGCCGAGCAAGATCGAGGGAGTCACCTCGAGGGAGACTGGTTCCGGCGTGAGGTCGAAGCCCACGCGCATCGGCGGGGTGGACCGCCGCGAGCGCACCGAGCGGACGGAGAAGCCGGATCGATCGAGCAGCAGCGATAGCGCGGCGGATCGAAAGCCGCCCAAGCCGATCGAGGAGCCGGTGGGCGGAGACGACGACGACTTCGCGCGGGAGTTCGGGGGGACTTCCAAGCCGGAGCCGAAGGCCAAGACCAAGGAGGAGAAGCCTTCCCGGAAGGTCTGGGTTCCGCCCGAGCCCGGCGGCGGCGGAGACGTCCCCGAGTCGCTCGGCCAGTCGGACATCATGCAGGTGGTGCTCTCCAACCGGTCGGCGCTGGCAAGGTGCGCCGAGGAGCACCGGAAGAAGGAGCCTGGAGTCTCGGGCACGCTGGTGATGCGCTGGACTGTGCAGCCGAGCGGGCGCACCTCCAACGTCTCGGTGGTGTCGCAGGAGTTCAAGGCGACCTACATGGCTGCCTGCATCGGCGGTCTGGTGAAGAGCTGGAATTTCCCCAAGCACAAGAAGGCGGGGGATCCGGTCACCTTCCCCTTCAAGTTCTAGCTCCTCGGCCGCTCTGACTTCGGCGCCAGGGCTGTTGTGCCTCAACTTGGCCGGGACAGGTTCGCTCCAGCTTCGCCGGGCTCGAAAAGCGCAGTCCGCACGGGCTGATGCGCTGCTCCGTCGGGGCTCTTCGGGGTCCGGTTCTTGCCTCAGGCCGGGGGTCAACTTTCGTTGACACGCCGGATCTCGAAGGGCTAAACGCTGACCCCGCTTGCCGTGGGGTCATTCGGCTGGCCCTCGGCCTGGGCCGGCCCGGATTCGAAGGGAGGAACGATGCAGCTCAAGAGGATCGGTCTGGCCGTCTCGTCGGCGGCCCTGGCGCTGTGGTTTGTCGGCTGCGGCCCGGACGACGGAACGCCGCCCACCGGTTGCGCCGCATGCGCGACCAACGAGATCTGTCACCCGGTGGAGAAGGTGTGCGTGAGAACTTGTAGCGCCGGGGCCGACTGCCCGGACAGCGCCAAGGACTGCGGCACGCTGGTAGGCGTCGGCGTGGATGGCGGCACCACCAAGGTCTGCCGGTGCGCCACCGATCAGCTCTGCAAGGGCGGCAGCCTGGGCAGCTCGGCGGTGTGCTCGGTGGAGAGCAAGGTCTGCGTGGTGGCCTGCTCGACCGACGCCGCCTGCGGCACCGGCCGCAAGTGCGAGAATGGGCAGTGCAAGACTGCCGCGACGACCTGCAGCCCGGCGTGCGCCGGCACCCAGGTCTGCGACACCTCGGCCAGCCCGCCGGCCTGCGTGAACAAGTGCGGCCAGGGCACCTGCGGCACCGGGAAGGTCTGCAACTTCGCCACCGGCGTCTGCGAGGCGCCCAAGGCTTGCGTCTCCACCAACCCGCAGCCTGACGCCTGCACCTACGGCCAGTTCTGCTCCGGCACGAGCTGCTCCGAGGTCGCCAAGGCGGCCTGCTCGGGCTTCACCGGCAGCACCCACGGCATCAGCTGGGGCCCCGGGAAGAACGGAGCGGTGATCCACAACGTCCTCAAGGAGTCGTACACCGTCGCTTCCGGCTTCTGCTCCGGCGCGCCTGGACCGAACCGGTACAAGGCGAAGATCGAGGCGTACGACCCGGCCGGCGGCTTCCCGGCGGGTAGCTGCACCAACCCGGGGGCGGCGGCGGGCGCTCCGGAGAGCTCGATGCGCGCCAAGCTCCATCTCGTCGACCCGCAGGGGAACGAAGTCACCTCGGGCGCGGGCGACATCCAGTGCGTGAACACCACCAACGGGGGGAAGAACACGGTCTTCTACGTGAACTTCTGCTCCACCTCGACCTCCGGCTACACCGCGGCGCTGCACTTCGTCGACGGCAACGAGGTCTGCTCGACCATCTCGGCCAACTAGGCCGCCAAGAAGGCAGAGCTTGGGCCCTGCCGCCTCCGGGGTGGCAGGGCCTTTCTGTTGGTGGGCCAGCGGGGCTTCACGGTAAAACCTCGGGTGCCGATGAAGGTGCTCGCCAATCCGCTCCAGCCGAGGCTGCCCGACCTGCCCGTGCGGACGGTGCAGCAGATGGGGCTCAAGGAGCTGGAGCGAGTCCGCCTCATCCTCCGCGGCGGCTCGGTGATCGAGTGGCGGCGGCTGCACTTCATGACTCGGGAGGAGGTCGACCGCTTCCTCAGGCTCTGCCAGATCGACCCCTCCAATCCGTACGACGAGCAGTGGGCCCGGGTGGTGCTCTCGGATGCGGTGGAGTACCTGCGGCGGAGCTTCAACTACCGGGTGGCGGAGGCAGTGGCCCAGCCGAAGGAGATCCACGATCTCTTCCTCTACGCCTCGGGCGCGAAGGAGCCGAAGAGGTACCGCAAGATCGCCTGCGTGGTGCTGAAGGTGATGCACGTCATCCAGCACATCGAGGGGCGGGATCTCCTCTTCCGCATCGCCGCCTCGGAGGCCGAGCTGGCGCAACTGGTGACCGAGAAGGTGATGGCGGTGGCAGAGGAGATGCGGGAGAAGGGCCTGCCGGTGGTGGAGTTCACCGACTCGATCAAGACCCGCGAGTCGGTCATCACCAAGCTGCTCGCCAAGAAGGACACGCTGGCGGCGCAGATCTACGACCGCACCCGCTTCCGGCTGGTGACGCGCACCCGGGAGGACATCCTCCCGGTGCTCTACTTCCTCACCCAGCGGCTCTTCCCGTTCAACTTCGTGGTGCCGGGACAGACGGAGAATTCGCTCTTGTCCTTCCAGGGGCTGCTCGAGCAGCACCCCCACTTCCGGCACTACTCCGAGCAGCTGCACCTGGACATGGATTACGAGGACCGGCTCCGGCGGCGCCCGGGCAACCGCTTCTCGGGGGTCGGCTACCGGATCCTGAACTTCGTGGTCGACGTGCCCATCCGGCTCGACGCCTACCTCCCCCGGCCGGAGCAGGACCACCGGCCGCGCAAGAGCCGCATCGTCTTCGCCCTTTGCGAGCTCCAGATCTGCGACGAGCAGACGGCGATGGAGAACGAGGTGGGGGAGAACTCCCACGAGCGCTACAAGGAGCGGCAGCGGCGGCAGGTGCTCCGGCGCCTCGCGCGCGGGCTGGTGGTGCCCCGGCGGCGGCGCGAGGCGAAGCCCCCGGCGAGCTGACGGGGTTGCTCCGAACGCGACCGGCTCACGAGGGGGCGCAAGGCCGATCGCCGGGATGCTACTTGCGCTTGCGGTTCTTCTTCCTCGCCTGCCGCTCGCGCTTGCGCTTCTCCTTCAGCGCCTCGCGTTCGCGGTCGGTCTTGCTCTTTCCCTGGGGCGAGGTGGAGTAGCCCATCAGCCGCGCCCGGGCCATGGCCGACTGCCCCATCGGCGCGGTGTAGCCCGGCGCCAGCTGGGGGAGCTGCATCGGCTCGGGCGCCAGGGCCTGCTCCATCATCTTCGCGTCCTTGCCGAAGATCTCCTTGAGGTCCAGCCCCTTGAGCTGGGAGAGCTGCCCGAGCTGCCTGAAGCCGGGGATCCGCCCCAAAAGGCCCGGGTTCTGGCCGATCGAGCCCATCAGCTGCTGCATCATCCCGAACTTCTGCATCAGCTCGACCACCTCGTGCTTCTTCCGCCCCGAGCCTTTGGCGATCCGGCTCATCCGCGCGTCATCGACGAGCGAGGGGTCCAGCCGCTCCTTCTCGGTCATCGAGTCGAAGAGCGCCTCGATCTTCCCCAGCTCCTTCTCGTCGGGGTTCAGCTGCTCGGTCCACTCCCCGAAGATGGGGAACTTCTCGAGCAGGTCCTTGAGCGGCCCCATCTTGCGGACCATGCGGATCTGCTCGACGAAGTCCCGCATGTTGAAGCGGCCGGAGAGGAGCTTCTTGGCGTCCTCCTCGGCCTTCTCCTCGTCGACCACCGCCTCGAAGTCCTTCATCAGCCCGACGATGTCGCCGAAGCCGAGGATCCGGCTGGCCAGCCCGTCGGGGCGGAACTCCTCGAGGCGGTCCAGGGCCTCGCCCATGCCGAGGAACTTGATCGGCTTGCCGGTGACTTCCTTGATGGAGAGCGCCGCCCCGCCGCGCGCGTCGCCGTCGAGCTTGGTGAGGATGAAGCCGTCCAAAGAGAGCCGGCGGTCGAACTCGGCGGCGGTGCGCACCGAGTCCTGGCCGATCATCGCGTCCACCACCAGCACGACGTTGTCCGGCGCCACCGCCGACTTGATCGCCTCCAGCTCCTGCATCAGCTGCTCGTCGATCGCCAGCCGGCCGGCGGTGTCGATGATCACCACGTCGCAGCGCTTCTCCCGCGCCGCCGCGTACCCCTTCTTCGCCAGCTCCGGCGGGGAAGTGTCCGGCTCGAAGAACACCGGCACTCCCAGCCGCTCGCCCAGGACGCGGAGCTGTTCCACCGCCGCGGGCCGGTAGATGTCCGCCGCGACCAGCAGGGGCTTCTTCTCCTGCTTGAGGAAGTAGTTGGCGAGCTTCCCGGCGGTGGTGGTTTTCCCGGAGCCCTGCAAGCCCACCATCATCACCCCGCTCACCTGGCCCTTGGGCTTGAGCTTGAGCGTGGCGTCGACCGGCCCCATCAGGGCTTCCAGCTCGTCGTGGCAGATCTTGACGAAGTGGTCCGACGGCGTGACCCGGATCCGGCGCCCATGCTTGTCGGTGATGGTGGTCTTCACCACCTCGCCGATGGCCTTCTCCCTCACCCGGGCGACGAACTTCTTCACCACTTCGAAGGCCACGTCGGCCTCGAGCAGGGAAACCCGGATGTCGCGGAGGGACTCGTCCACCGCCTCCGGGCCGATCTCGGTCTTCCCCGCCAGGCGGTTCTTGGCGGCGCGGAAGCCTTTGGACACCGTCTCGAGCATGGCGGTCGGTCTTATAACCCCCGGGGTATTGGCCTACCAGACGCCGGTGCGAAGGTACTCGTCAATCGAGGCGGCGGCCTTTCGCCCGGCCCCCATGGCCAGGATGACGGTGGCGGCCCCGAGCACGATGTCTCCCCCGGCGAACACGCCCTTGAGCGAGGTGCGGCCCGATTCGTCGCGGACCAGGATCTTCCCTTTCCTGGTCTCGATCGACGTGGTGGAGCGCGGCACCAGCGGGTTGGGCCCGTTGCCGATCGCCACCACCACGGTGTCCGCCGGGAAGCGGTGCTCGCTGCCCTTCACCTCCAAAGGCTTGCGGCGGCCGTCCGGCCCGGGCTCGGACAGCTCCATGCGGAGGCACTCCACCTCGTGCACCCGGCCCTTCTCGTCGCTCAGGTAGCGGACCGGGTTGGTGAGGAGGGTGAAGTCGATGCCCTCTTCCTGGGCGTGGTGGATCTCCTCCTCGCGGGCGGGCATCTCCTCGAGGGAGCGCCGGTAGACGAGGCGGACCTTCTCCGCGCCCAGGCGCACCGCGGTGCGGGCGGAGTCCATCGCCACGTTGCCGCCGCCCACCACCACCACGTTCCTGCCGCGCACCACCGGGGTGTCGTTCCTCGAGGGCTCGAAGGCGCCCATCAGGTTCACCCGGGTCAGGTACTCGTTGGCGGAGTAGACGCCTCCCAGGTTCTCTCCCGGCAGGTCCATGAAGTACGGAAGCCCGGCGCCGGTGCCGAGGAAGATGGCGTCGAACTCCCTGAGCAGCTCGTCCACGGTGCGGGTGAGCCCGACCACGAAGTTGCAGACGATCTCCACTCCCATCTTCCGGAGGTTGTCGATCTCGTAGGCGACGATCTCCTTCGGCAGCCGGAACTCCGGGATGCCGTAGACCAAGACGCCGCCCGGCTTGTGGAGCGCCTCGAAGATGGTGACCTGGTGGCCGAGCCGGGCGAGGTCGGCGGCGGCAGTCAGCCCCGCCGGCCCCGAGCCGACCACCGCGACCTTCTTCCCGGTGGTCGCCGCGATCGCAGGGGGCTCGGTGCCGTTCGCGCGCTCCCAGTCGGCGAGGAAGCGCTCTACCCGGCCGATGGCGACCGGGACTCCGTTCTTGCCCTTGCCGACCTTGCAGACCAGCTCGCACTGCTCTTCCTGGGGGCAGACCCGGCCGCAGATCGCCGGCAGGAGGTTGGTGCGCTTGAGCACCCGCACGCCCGCGCGGAAATCTCCCTTTTCGACCTCGTGCAAGAAACCGGGAATGTCGATGGTCACCGGGCAACCTTTGATGCAGTCCGGCTCCTTGCAGTAGATGCAGCGGTAGGCCTCGCGCTTGGCGCTCTCTTCGGCGAGCCCGAGGGCGACCTCGAAGAAGTTGCGGCCGCGGGCGGCGGCGTCCTGCCGGGGCATCTGCTGCCTCGGCGTCTTGTAGCGGAGCTTGAGATCCTTGGGTGGAGGGGGCCGGTCGCTCATCGGGGGCCCTCTTGGTGCCGCGCGTAGGCCAGCCGCTCGTCCTCGCGGTAGAGGGCCTGGCGCCGCGAGAGCTCATCGAAGTCGACCTGGTGCCCGTCGAACTCGGGGCCGTCGACGCAGACGAACTTGCTCTGGCCGTTCACGGTGACGCGGCAGCCTCCGCACATCCCGGTGCCGTCGACCATCACCGGGTTGAGGCTGACCAGAGTGGGGATGCCGAGCGAACGGGTGAGCTGGGAGACGGCCTTCATCATCGGCACCGGGCCGATGGCGACCAGTTGGTCGATACGCCCAAGCTCGGTCTGAAGCTCGCGGATGGCGTCCGTGGCGAGCCCCTTCTTCCCCTCGGAGCCGTCGTCGGTCCAGATGCGGATCTCGTCCGAGGCGCGGCGCATCTCGGTGCGGAAGAAGAGCCGGTCCTTGTCCCGGGCGGCCAATACCGAGGCGACCCGGTTCCCGGCGGCGCGCATCGCCTGGGCGATGGGGTGGATCGGGGCGATTCCGATGCCGCCGCCCACGCACACCACGGTGCCCACGCGCTTCAGGTGGGTGGGCGAGCCGAGCGGGCCCACCACGTCCGCGAAGGTCTCGCCGACTTTCACGCCGGTCATCAGGGCGGTGGTCTTGCCGACCTCCTGCACCACCAGGGTGATCGTGCCGGCCTGGGGGTCGGCGTCGGCGATGGTGAGGGGGATGCGCTCGCCGCCCTCGCGGACCCGGACGATGACGAACTGCCCGGCCTTCCGGGAGGTGGCGACCTGGGCAGCGCGCAGTCGGTAGAGCGTCACCTTGGGCGCAAGGTCTTGGCGATCGACGAGCTCGAAGTGTTGCGACCAGGTTGTCATGCGTCGACCCCGGTGGGGCCTCCGGACGAGCAGGGATTTTTCGGACCACGGTTAGCACGGCTGCGAGGCTGGCGGCAAAGGGTGTGGCGGGCGCTCGGGCGCCTTGCCGGCTGGCTCGATGGCCCGGCGGGGGTGGCCGGCGGTGAAGAGCGCGTCGGCGGGTGGTATGGAGAGGCTGATGCACGAGTGGCGGAACCGGTAGACGCAGCGGACTTAAAATCCGCGGGCCGCGCAGGCCGTCCGGGTTCGAGTCCCGGCTCGTGCAACTGCCCAGGTGGATTGCGGCTGGTGGCGGCGCCCGGTAGGGTCCGGCACCCCCCGGTAGGGTCCGGCACCCCCATGGAAGCGCTGGTCTTTCGCTACAGCCTCGCCAGGCTCGCGGCCGCGAAGATCCTGGGCGCTTTGCACCCCGGCGCGTACGCCGGGGCGTGGTCGCCGTTCCGGCTGGAGAAGGTGCCCGAGCCCGAGCTGCCCGCGGACGACTGGGTGGTGGTGAAGAACGTGCCGACCGGCATCTGTGAGGTGCTCTGGCCCTCCGATCACAAGGGCCTCCTGGCCACGCTGGAGGTGGGGCGATGAAACGCGGCGCGCTGGCCGCGTTGGCGCTCCTCGCCTCGGGCTGCGCCTCCTTCACCACGTATTCGAGTGCCCGCACGCTGCCCGCCGGCCATTCGCAATTCTTCGTGGCGGCTTCGGGCAACCTCTCGCTCGGGGCTGCCCGGCTGGAGCCCCGCGCCTCGGGCATTCTGGGCGTACTTCGCCTCGGAATCTGGGGCGAACTACGCCCAGAATCGCTGCAAGCCGGGCGCGGCGAGAGAGCTCGCGCCGCAGTGCCAGAGGCGCTGGGGACGAACGAGCCTCCGCGATCAGAGCCATGTCCGGTCGTCTAGAGCGGCGATCACCTGGTGCCAGCCTCACCCTCGACTCCGGTCTGAGCGGAGTGCTAGAGCAGTTCGAGCGGTCTCTGCTTTAGGCTGGCCTGGTGCATCGGCCGTTGGGAAAACTGGAGCGGAACATCTGGTGTCTGGACCAGGCCAGCTCCTTCAACTTCGTGGTGGCCGTTCACCTGCGCGGGCGCGTGGAGGAAGAATGGCTGCGCGGCGCCGTGGCCGCGATGCGGAGGCGGCACGCTCTCTTGGGGGCGCGGATCGAGCTGTCGCCCGAGGGCTGGCCGCACTTCACCCTCCAGGGCACTCCGCCCACGCCGGTGCGCGTGCTGCGGCGCGCTCACCCGGACGACTGGCGAAGAGAGGCCACCGAGGAGGTGGGACGGCCCTTCGGCTGGCGGGAGGGGCCGCTCTGGCGCGCGTCGTCGCTTGCATCGACGGAGGCGAGCGACGTGGTGCTCACCTTCCACCACGCCATCGGAGACGGCTTCTCGGCGGTCCGCGCGGTCAGCGACCTGGTCGACGACCTTTCGGTGCTGGCTAGCGGGAAGGCGCCGGTGGTTTCGCCGGTCGCACGGGTGAGGGCACTGGAAGCGCTATTCCCGCCGGAAGCCCGCGGCCTCCGCGGATTCTTCCGAGGAGCGGGGGCGCTGCTGCGGCAGGTCGCCTCGTTTGCGATCCGGCGCCCGCGAAAGCTCGATGCGGACGAGGAAGCCGCGCTCGGCGTGCGGCGCCCCCGCTTTCGCTCGGGAGAGCTCTCTGCCGCGGAGACGGCGGCCCTGCGGTCGCGCTGTCGCGAAGAGCAGACCACCGTGCAGGGAGCGCTCACCGCGGCGATGCTGACGGCCACCCAGGCGGTGACCGGCGAGGCGCGGCTCTCCTGTCTTGCGCCGGTGAACCTGCGGCCCTTCCTCGAGGGGGAGGCTCGCGACGCGGTCGGATACTTCGTCGGCTCCGCGGTGACCTACCACCGCATCCGGCCGCAGGGCTCTTTCTGGGCCCTGGCGAGGGAGGTTCGCGCCGCGCTTCGTCCCCAGGTCGAAGGGGCCGCCGCATGTGCGGTAGCCCGCCTCTTGGGCCAGCTGAGTCCGAGGCGGTTGTCGCCCGAGACTGCCGCAGCCGCGTTGAGCCACCCGATGTGGGGCTCGGTGGCGGTCACCAACGTCGGTGCGCTCTCGCTCGCGCCTCGGCAGGGGCCGTTCGCGCTCGAGGGCTTCTCCTTCGCCGCCGGCACGGGGGCCTACGGGCCCGCGCCGTTCCTGGTCGCGAAGACGTTCAGAGGGCGGATGAGCCTCACGCTGCTCTACGCCGAGCCGCTGATCCGCGCCGAGCGCGCCGAGCGGCTCCACGAGGAGGCCCTCGCCAGGCTGCGGACTGCCGCCACGGGCCGATAGCGCCGGTCAGAAGGAGCAGGTCCGTGGTCCAAACGGGAGGGCCTGGTCCGCCGCGATGCCGAGCGTCATCTGCGATCGGTGAGTGGTGCCCATGTAGAAGTGGGATTCCTCGGTGGTGCCGCCAACCGCGTTGAGATCACCGGGGCCGGTCTCGTAGCCGGCGGCGACTACCACGGCCCGCGTTCCGCCATCGGCCGCCCGGAGGATCATCCGCGTGCCGCGCGCGGGCCGTGAAGTGCTCGTCCAGTACATGTTGACGTACCAGGCCTCGTGGAGGACCGGGAACAAGCTGGGGCTACCGATGCCCGCCCCGTAGAAGGTTCCGCCTTCGAGCGGCGCCCAAACTTCCCGGCGGTGCATCACGAAGGAGCCTCGTGACTGGGACAATTCGTAGTGGGCCTCCAGCTCTTCGGTGGAAGTACTCGGGTAGGGAGGGGGCTCTTCCTGGGTGACGAGGTGCGCTTCCCGGACGATCGGCCCAGTGGCCGGCATCTGCAGGGAGTTTCCGTTGTCGCCCACGCGGCTCATCCACCCCGATTGCATCTCACACGGGCCAACGGAGGGCTCTACGAAGCCGATGTCCAGCCGGAAGGCGCCGCTGCGCTCGACGCCGCCTCCGGAGTAGGTGTCCACCACGACGTAGTGGATTCCGGCGGCGACGTCGGCGCGCGCGTCGAAGTTTCCGCGGTGCAGGCAGGCCGCCGCATCCAGGGCGGAGAGGAGGTGCACGTCCACGTCCACCCCCGCCTGCTCGGAGACCGCGGCGCTGAGGAAGCCGGAGGAGGGCACCGGCACGCGATAGACGAGCTCCGGCCCGGACTCGTCGATGGTAGGCGCGCAGCCGTAGCGGTCGAAGCGCCGGCTGTTGGAGGCCTTGGTGTCTGCGCTCGAGCGGAAGGGGAAGCTGTCCACGCAGACCATGCCCGCGGGACAGGCGAGCCCAGCATCGGCGGTTCCCCCATCCTGTGGGCCGGCATCCACGGCGCCGGCATCATTCTGGAGTCCGGCGTCCCCGTCGACCGCGGGTTCGGCCGCGCCATCCGGTAGCTCAGCCAGGGCGTCGGCGAAGTCCGACCCGGGCGGCACCCCGCAAGCCGATGCGGCCGTCGCGGCGAGGAGAATTCGGGCCCAACCTGTGATCATCGACAGCTCCGTACCCGCGCGAAACGGCGCATCCTAGCCGTCACCGAGATCCCGCGCGCACGCCCGGTCCACCTCGGGCGTCACCCGCGCGTTTCGTCTTCCGGCCTTTCCGCCGCCTCGCGGCGGCCGCCGAACGTCCGTCAGCGCGGATCGTTCACGGAGCTGCTCCGCCATCCGAAGATCGCGGCGATCAGCATTCCCCAGCACCCCGCGGCCACCACGGACATGCCGAAGGAGTAGGCGCCCAACATCAAGCCGACCTCGGCGGCGGAGCGGCCCTCCTGGTGCATGCGGACGGGCAGCCACATGCCAAGGTACCGGCCCACGAGAGCCTCCAGCAGGAGAACCGCCGTGGCGATCACAACCAGCGCCGAGACGCTGGGGTGCCGATGCCATCTCGCGACGGCGAGGCTGACCGCGACTCCGTAGGCGATCAGCAATGGAAGGTGCGCCAGCAACGACGAGAGATAGGCAAAGAGCTGGTCTCTTTCCATCCCCCGGTTATACCGGAAGGCGCCGCACGAACCGACCAGGCAGTGCGCTCAGCGCCCCGCGGTGAGGAACGACCACTCCTGGTCCTCTCCGACGATCGGGCTCTCCGAGTTGGAGGAGCACCCCGGCGCGTCCAGTCTCCGCTATGACGGGAAAGGGGGACGGCATCACTGCGAGCTGACGGACGGTGCGGGAGGCGGGTGTTTCTTGAGGAGCACGTCCCTGGCCCGAAGCAGCTTTGGGTGTGCCTCCGGAGGCTGCGCGCGGATCTGCGCTGCCAGCGCGGCGTCGATTACATGAGCGGGGGCATTCGCCGCCACCCCGAGCAGCGCCGCGGCGCGCTGGAATTCGCCCTGGCCTGAGGGCGGCGGGGAGACAGCGGTGAGCAGTCGCAGCTCCTCGTCGGTCATTTTCCCCGACCGGCGCCGGCGCCACGCGAGCACCGTCGCGGCCCCCAGACCCACCGACAGGCCGGCGGAAACCGGCAGCAGGACCCTCCGGCGCGTCTCACCCCCAAGCAGCGCAAGTTGGAAGTCCTCCCCCTCGCCCCGGTCGACTCTCTCCAGCTCGGCCCGCATAAAATCGAGCTGCTTCGCCGAGTAGGCCGAGTAAGAGCTCTTCGCCAAGGTCGCCTGGTGGACCGCCAGCGCCACGCAGGCCAGGGTGAGCACGAGCAGCCAACGCACACTGGAAGTGTACGCGAAGAGATGCCCGGGGACACCTGCCGCGTGGGGCGACGGCGCTTGCCGCTTGAACCGGAGCCTGCAGCTCGATAGAGCGCACCTACAGGAGGGGATTCCCGTGAGAGAACCGAAGCTCGTCGCCGCCGCCACGCTCGCCTTGGCGCTGATACTTCCCGCCCCCGCGCGCTCCGGCTCGGGCCCGTGCATGTACGACCCGGCGGACAAGGCCTACAAGAACTGCGCGCACGCCAGCATGGGGAAGTGCCACCACTACACCACCACCTGCGAGCCCGCTTGCATGTACGACCCGGCGGACAAGACCTACAAGAAGTGCGCGCACGCCAGCATGGGGAAGTGCCACCACTACACCACCACCTGCGAGCCAGCCTGCATGTTCGACCCGGCGGATGGCGCTCACAAGAAGTGCGCCCACGCCAGCATGGGCAAGTGCCACCACTACACCACTACCTGCGAGCCGTAGCCCAGAGCTCGGAGAGCAGCTCCTCCCAGTTCCTGCGCTCTCGGGCCGGGTCGACCAGTGGCTTTAGGGCCTCGAGGCGCCGGCGCAGCACCTCGTAGAACGCCGCGTCCGACTCCGTGCGCAGGAGCAGCTCCCTGAGCCCCGCGGTGTCCCCCACCTCGAAGTACCCGGGGTAGTCGGCGCCCAGGACTCCCACCGAGCCGTCCACCCGCGACGAGAGCACCGGCACTCCCGCGACGATCGCCTCGCTCACCACGTTGGCACCCCCTTCGGACCGCGAGGAGACCACCAGGAGGCGCGAGCCGGCCAGCAGCCGCTGCGCCTCGGCGTGGGGCAGCTCGCCCACCCAGCGGTAGCGCGGGTTGCGCTCCTCTTCGGCGCAGGCGGACACTCGCAGAGCCTGCTCCAGCGGTGCCCCGGCGTGGCTCACCCGGATCGACGAGGTGTCGGGCAGAGAGCGGACGGCTTCCGCCGCCCGCAGCGGATCCTTCACCGATCGCAGATGGGCGAGCACGCAGACCGGGAATCCGAGCCGGTCCGGCTCGCCCAAGGAGGACGGCGACCGCGCCGACTGCACGATGGCCCGGATCTTCGCGCGAGAAGAGGGCGGTGCGGCCTCCGCGGCGAGCGGCTGGAGCGTGACGATGCGGGTCGCCATCTCCAGCGAGCTTCTCGCCTCGGCGCTGACCCGGAGGTCCGCGTACAGGTCCGTCCCGGTCAGGGCCAGCACCAGGGGCGCGTCGGGGCGCTCCCGGCGATACCGCTCGATCGAGGCGAAGCTCTTCCGCGCGTGCAGGGCGACCAATACGTCACATTCGGCTCCGCTCCACTGCTCGGTGACCTCGACCGAATGCCCCAGATCGGTCAAGAGCCGCGCCCAGCGCTGCGCGGTCACGCGATTGCCGGACACTGAGCCCGGAGGAGCGGGAGTGACGAGGACGATCTTCACGCAGTTGGGTGCACTCGCGCGCAGTCGCAGCCCTTTCCGAGGCACGCCCACTCTACTCCATCGGCCGCGTGGCACGAAGATCCGACCGCGCCCCACCTCGCACGCCCATTCTGCCAGCTATTTGGAGCAGTCTCCGGGGGCTCTGCGAAGGCACCCCCGCGCCCCGAGTCGCTACCGGGAGGGGTCACGCGAGCTTCCCGTGCACGAAGGCCGTCTGTTTCGTAGAATCCGGCGGCGATGATCGATGATCACGACGACGGGCTGGACGACGTCACGACCATCCAACACGTATCGCAGCTGGTGCGCGCCAAGTCGGAGCCGCACGCCGCCTACCTAATCGTCATTGGAGGCGGCAGCTCGGTGGGGAAGATGTTCAAGATCTCCGGAGAGATGGTGATCGGCCGCGGCAACGACACCGACGTGCACCTGGCGGATGACGGCATCTCGCGGCGCCACGCCAAGGTCTCGATCGGGCCCGACGGCTCGGTGATCGTCTCGGACATGGGATCGACCAATGGCACCTTCCTGAACGGGGAGCGGGTGGCCACCAAGGCGCTCCAGGACGGGGACAAGATTCAGGTCGGGACGGCGACCATCCTCAAGTTCTCCTACCAGGACGCGCTCGATGAGGCAGTGCAGAAGAACCTCTACGAGTCCGCGACCCGCGACGGCCTCACCCAGCTTCACAACAAGAAGTACTTCACCGAGGCGCTGGCCAAGGAGTTTGCCCACGCCCTACGCCACCAGGCGCCCCTGGCGCTGCTGATGCTGGACGTGGACCACTTCAAGAAGGTCAACGACACCTACGGCCATCCCGCGGGCGACTATGTCCTCCAGACGCTCGGAGCAAAGCTAGGCGAGGCCCTGCGCGCCGACGACCTGGCCGCCCGCTACGGCGGGGAGGAGTTCGCGGTCATCCTGCGGGAGGCCACGCTCGAGCAGGCGGCGATCTGCGCCGAGCGGCTGCGCGCCTCGCTGGCCGCCACCTCCTTCGAGTTCGGCGGAACGAAGCTCCCCGTGACGATCAGCATCGGCGTCGCCTGCGCGTCGCCCGGGGGCCAGATCCCCACCGCGGAGGATCTGGTGGCCGCCGCGGACCGGAACCTCTACCAGGCCAAGCGGTCCGGTAGGAACCGGGTGGTGGCAGGCCCGAAGTAGGCGCCGCGGTGCAAACCGCAGGCTTCGTCTCGCGATGCTCCCAGGCATGAGCGATGAGTCACTGGCCATTCTCCGCCGGCTGGCGCTTTTGGCCTCTCGCGTTCCGCACGGCTTCGTCGTCGTCTTGCTCTTGGCGGCATTCGCCGCGAGCGGGACCTGGTCGCTCGGCCAGGAATCGGCGACCTACGACGAAACCGCCCACCTGCCGGCCGGGCTCAGCTACCTCGAGCGCTGGGACTTCCGGCTCAACCCCGAGCACCCGCCGCTGGCGAAGCTCTGGGCGGCGCTGCCGGTGTACGCCCTGGGGATGCGGGGCGACTACGACTCCCCGGCCTGGCGGGGCCGCGCGAGAGCTCTGGGCCGGCCCCGCACCGCCGCCGACCAGTGGCTGTACGGCTTCGAGCTGCTGAACGGGAAGGTCTCTGCCGCCGAGCGGCGCGACCCGTTCGCGATGCTCGTCCCGGCGCGGCTGGCGATGCTCTTGCTCGGGGTTTTCCTCGGCCTCCTGGTGTACGCGTGGGCGCGGGCTCTCTTCGGCGTCCCGGGCTCGCTCGTGTCCCTGTTCCTCTATTCCCTCTGCCCGACCATGCTCGCGCACACGAGGCTGGTGACCACCGATCTCGCGGCGGCGCTCGGCATGGTCGCGGCCCTGTTTGCCTTCCGCCAGTTCCTCGTCCGGCCCGGGGCCTTATGGCTGGCGCTGTGCGGCCTCGCGGCCGGCGCGGCTCTGCTCGCGAAGTTCTCGGCGCTGCTGCTCGGACCGATGCTCCTCGCGGGCGGGCTCGCGTGGGCGCTCTCCTCCGGTTCGGCTGGCGTTCGTCCCCGCCGGCGCGCGGCGGTGCTCGCCCTTGGCTGGGTCGCGACCGCTCTCGTCGCCTTCGCGGTGCTGTGGGCCGGCTACGGCTTTCGCCGGCAGGCCTCTTCCGACCCGGCGTACGAGCTGGATTGGAAGGCGCTGGAGAAAATCCCCGGCGGCCTCTCGCCGGCGGTGAGGGTGGCGCGGGAGGCAGGCCTGCTGCCCGAGGCCTACCTGTACGGGATGGCGTTCGTCGCCTCCACCGGAAGGCGGGCGGCCTTCCTCGACGGGGAGGTCTCCGAGGTTGGCTGGTGGTCGTACTTCCCGGAGGCCTTCGCGCTGAAAAGCCCTCCGGCGCTCCTGCTGCTCCTGGCCTGGGCGCTGTCGAGCCTCGTCCGCGACCGCAGGCGCAGTTTCGATCTCTGGTACCTCCTCGGGCCGGCCGCTCTCTACTTCGCCTTCTCCGTCGCCACCCGGTTCAACATCGGCCACCGCCATCTGGCGCCCCTCTACCCGCTGCTGTTCGTCCTTTGCGGCCGGGTGGCGGAGCTGGCGAGGGCGAGGCGGTTCGCCTATCCGGCGGTGGCGCTCCTGCTTTCGGCCTACGCCGGCTCCTTCGCCGCTGCCACGCCCCGCTACCTGTCGTACTTCAACTCCTTCGCCGGAGGGTCCGCCAATGGGTGGCGGCATCTGTGCGACTCCAACGTGGACTGGGGCCAGGACCTGCCCAGGCTCAAGCAGTGGATGGAGGACAACGGGATACCCGAGGTTTACCTCGCGTATTTCGGCACCGCGGACCCGCGCGCCCACGGAGTCCGCTACCAGAAGGTGGCGATGGTGCCCGACCTCCGCCCCGAGGAGCCGCAGCGGCGCCCGCGCTCGGGAGATGTCCTCGCGGTGAGCGTGAACCTCCTCCAGGGCTTGTACCTCGAGCACGATTTCGATCTGGGCATGGTGCTGTACGCTCGGGGCCGGGTGTCGCCGGCCGCTTTGCGCGAGTTCGATCGACAGAGGGAGCAGAGTACCCGCGGCGGGGAACGGTTCCCCCGCCTGGCGGACTGGCTCGTCCGGAACAGGCTCGCGGAGCGCGAGGAGGTCGACGAGGCCGCCTCGAGGCTCCTGACGAGCTGGCTCGCCGGCGTCCGCGACAACCTGCGTCCGATCGGCCGGGCCGGGGATTCGATCCTCGCCTACCGCATTCCCTGAGGAACGCAATGGCCGACTTGCCTCCGCCCGCGCGCGACAGACGAGCTGGCGCGGTGTGCTGCGGCCTGCTTCTCGCGGTGGGGCTCGGCTTCCTGGCGCCGATCTGGGCCGGCAAGGGCATCGTCTGCTCGGACAAATCGGACATCGTCTTCGAGCACGTCGGGGTGAAGACGATCTTCCGGAAGTCGGTGCTGGAGGAAGGCCGCTTCCCTCTGTGGAACCCCTCCATGAACTCGGGGGCGCCGGCCTTCGCCAACCCCCAGTCGATGTACGTCTTCCCCTTCGACCTGCTCTACCTCTTCCTGCCGGTGCACCGCGCGACCAACCTGGTGGTGGCGCTGAACTTGCTCGCAGGCGGGCTGGGGATGCTTCTCTTCTGCTGGCGGCGGGTGAGGCATCCCGCCACCGCGCTGTTCTGCGCGACCGCCTACATGCTCAGCCACCGCGCGCTGGCGATGGTGCACTCGGGGTGGCTTCCCAAGATGAGCATGCTCGCCCTGGCGCCGCTGCTCTTGTGGGCGGTAGGGGAGGCGGTCGGCAAGGGCGGTGGCCGCAGGTCAGCACTGCTGGCGCTGGTGGTGGCGCTGGGGCTGGCGCAGGGAGACATGCAGCAGCTGTATTATTCGGCCCTGGCGGCGGGGACCTACGCCGCCGTCCTGGCGTGGAAGGGGAGAGCCAGCGGCGCCTCGGGCAGACTTGGCTGGTTGGCCCTGGGCGCCGTCGCCGGAGTCCTGCTGGCCTGCCCGGTGCTCTTGCCGAGGATCGAGCTGGCCGCCCTCAGCACTCGGGCCGAGCCGAGCTACTCGTTCTTCCTCTATCGGCCGCCGGGCCTGGGCCGGCTCCTCACCCTGCTCGATCCTCTCGACTCGGCCGGGGCCCAGCCGGAGTACTGGGAGTACAACTTCTACTTCGGCCTGGTCTCCCTCCCCTTGGCCGCGCTGGCCCTGGTCCGAGCCAGCCGCCCGCTCGCTGTGGCGGGGGTGCTGGTGCCAGTGCTCCTCTGCTTCGACACCCCGCTCCTCAGGCTTTCGTTCGACTACCTGCCGGGGTTTTCGCTCTTTCGGATCCCCGGGCGGATGCTCCTGGTGGCCCAGCTCTTCACCGTGCTGCTCGCGGGGAGGGGGCTGGACGAGCTGGCCTCGCTCTTCCGGAAACCCGTGCTGGTGGCTTCGGTGGCCATCGCCGGAGCGCTCTTGGACTCGGCTGTCCGCATGCTGCCGCGCCTGGGCACTTCGCCGATGGCCGAAGCCTTCCCCGAGCATGCGCTCCACGCCGAGCTCAGGCGCGAGCGCACCATGGGCAGGGTGGCGGCGATCGGCCGGACCTCGGTTCCCTACGGCATGGCGGCGCACTACGGCGTGGACCTGGTGAACGGCTACGCCTCGCTGAACCTCAAGCACTACGTCGACTTCCTCTCCGTCCTCAAGTACGGCGACGCCGCGCGCGCCCCGCGTGGCCCGAAGGTGTGGACGGACCTCGAGAGCCTGGCCCGCCCGGAGCTGCTCTCCCTGCTCAACGTCACCCACGTGGTCGCCAACGCTCCGGTGCCGGTCGAGGACCTGGGTTACCAGGAAGTGGCCGTCCACCCCTCGGTGGTGGTTCCTTCTTTCTACGAGGGGAACCGGACGGTGCCGGTGCACGTGTGGAGGCAGCGCCGCCCGATCGGCGGGGCGATCGTCGCCACGTCGGTGCGTGCAGTCGCGACGGAGGAGGAGTCCCTCCGCGCGCTTGCCTCCCCCCGCGCGCTAGAGGAGGTGGCCGTGCTCGGCCCGGCGCCGGAGCCGATCGACGCCCGCGGCGGAAAGGCGCGCCTGGTCCGCAACGGCGTCAACGTGTACGAGTACGAGGTGGAGGGCGATGGGCGGATGTTCGTGGTCCTGAGCCAGATCTGGTACCCCGGTTGGAGGGCGCTGGTCGACGGCGCCGAGGTCCCCGTCCACCGAGCGCACCACGCCCTCGTCGGCTGCGTGGTGCCGCCCGGCCGGCATCGAGTCGTACTCTCGATGTCTTTCCCGATGCTCTGGTGGGCCCTTGGGGCGATGGGCCTGGGCGGCGCGCTCTGCGCGGTGCTGCTCTTTCGGGGGCCGCCTCTCCTCGGCCGCAAGCTAGTATCCGGACGCCGATGACCGGGCGCCGACCGATCAGGACGAAGGATCGCCGGGGGGCCCCTTGGGCCCTGCTCGTGGCCGTCGCACTGCCGGCCGCCAGCGCGGGGCTGCCCTGGGACGGGGAGCCGTTCTCTGCCGATCCCAAGGTGCTCCTCGCGGTGAGCGACAAGGTGCCGCGTTCGGTCCGCGCCGACATCGAGGTGCTGCTCAAGGAGAACTTGATCACCCTGGACGCCGACGGTCACGCCCGCACCCGCGCCCGGGTCGTCTTCCGGGTGCACACCGAGGAGGGCGCGCGCAGCGCGGCCCTGAAGGTCGACTGGGTGCCGTGGCGCGACGAACGGCCCGAAGTGCGCGCCCGGGTGATCACCTCCGCCGGCGAGGTGCACGAGCTTTCGCCCTCCGCGATCGAGTCGCTTTCCGGCAACCCGGAGGAGCCCGGCCGGCGGATCGACCCGGTGGCGCTGCCCGCGATCGGGCCAGGCTCGATCGTCGAGCACACCGTCACCCTCCGAGAGAGGGTGCCGCTCTTCTCTTCCGGGGTCCTCGGGACCTATTACTTCGGGGGGCGCGCCCCCGTCTTCCGCTCCCGCATCACCTTCGAGCTGCCGGCGTCGGTGCCGCTCAAGCTCACCGTCCGAGGCGCCAAGGCTCCGCTGAAACAATCCAAGCGGGGAGCGCTCCGGACGAGCTCGGTGGAGCTGGGGCCATTGCCTCCGCTCGGCTCTCCCGAGGCCTTGACTCCACCAGACGTCATCCTCGCTCCGCACCTCGTCTTCTCCACCGGCAAGTCCTGGCCGGCGGTGGCGAAGGCCTACTCGGATCTGGTGGACGCGAAGATCGCCGCCTCGGACGTCCGCGAGCGCGCCAAGCAGCTCGCCGGCAACGAGTCGATCCGCGAGGTCGTCGCGGCGCGTTGCCTCGCCTGGCTGCGCCGCCACATCCGCATCTTTGAGGTGGAGCTCGGCGAGGCGCCGTTCGAGCCGAGCCCGCCCGGGGAGACGCTGGAGCGCGGCAGTGGCGACCGCAAGGACGCCGCGGTGCTCCTGGTGGCGCTGCTCAGGGCCGCCGGGCTCAAGGCGAACGTGGCCTTGGTGGGGCTCGGGCTTCACGATCTCCCGCCGGACCTTCCCGGCCTCGGCATGCTCACGCATCCGATGGTGGTGGTCGGAGGCAAGCCGGAGCTGTGGATCGACCCCGCCGATCCCAATGCCTGGCTGAACGCCCCGCCGCCGCCCGCCCGCCTCCGTCAGGCGCTGGTGGCCTCCGCGTCGACGCGAGGGCTGGTGCGCGCGCCCGGAGCCGATCTCGGGACCAACCGCGTGCTGGTGACCCAGCGCTACACCCTGCCCGAGTACGGGCGGGCGCGGGTCGAGGAAACGCGGGAGATCGGCGGCACCCTCGCGGCCAGGCTGCGCGATCACCTCCGCGCGGCGCCCGAGGCGCAGCGGCACGCTCTCCTCGCCGCCTACGCGGGCGAGGACCACCGCGCCCAGCTCGTCTTGGCCGAGCAGTCGGTCCCCGACGACTTCTCCCGGCCCTTCCGGGTCCGGCTCGAGCTCTCGGAGTCAGATCGGGGCTCCGCCGGAGATCAGGCGGCGGCCGTGAGGCTCAGCTTGCTTCCGCTGCTCGAGTACCTCCCGGAGGCGCTTTTCCCACCGGGGCAGCGCGCAGGCCGGGTGCACCCGCTCGCCCTGCCCGAGCCCTACGGCGCCGAGCTGCGCGCCACCATCGTGCCCGCGGTCGGCTTCGAGGCCCGTCCCTTCCAGCGAGGAGAGGTGAGCGGCACGCTCGGGCCGGCGCGATTGTCCCGATCGCTCTCCATCGGCAACACCGGCGAGGTGACGGCTGTCCTCAGATTCGAGCTGCGCAAGCCCCGGCTCTCCGCCTCCGAGGTGGAGGAGCTGCGGGCCGGCCTCGCCAAGCTCGCCGCCGCGCCGCTCGCAGTGGTCTTCGACCGCACCGCCGAGAGATACCTGGCCTCCGGGCGCCTCTACGACGGGCTCAAGGTGCACCGGGTGCTGGTGGAAAAGCACCCGGGCGAAGCCCTGCACCGGGCGCTGCTGGGCCGGGCGCTCTCGCGGATCGGCTTCGGCGACGAGGGGCGCAGCCTCGCCTATCGCGCGGCGGTGTCCGACCTCACCTCCTCGGTCGCGGCGCGCCAGCTCGGCTCGGTGCTGGAGCGAGACCAGTTCGGCCGCCGCGGGCCCCGCGCGTACGACTTGCCTGGCGCGATCGCCGTGTTCCGCTGGGCGAAATCACTCGACCCGCGCGACTTCGATGCCCGGGCGCAGCTCGCCCGCGCCCTCGAGGACGATCCGTTGGGCCGGCGCTACGGCCCCGGGGCCGGCCTGGCCGGAGCGATCGAGGAGTACCTCGCGCTCCGGTCCGAGCTTGGCCGAACGGACCTCGACCTGGACCTGCTCTTCGCGCTCTTGCACGCGCGGCGCTACCCCGAGCTGCGGGAGCTGGCGCCGCAGCTCGCCGCGTCCCCGGCGCGAGACGGACTGCTCGTCGCCGCGATCGCCGCCTCGGACGGGCCGGCCCAGGCCATCTCCCACGTGCGGTCTCGCTTCGCCCGCGACGCCGACCAGGTGCTCGAGGAGGCGGCCAGGCGGCTGCTGGCGGTGCGCTTGTTCCCGCAAGCCGGGCAGCTCGCCGCCGCGGCCAACTCGTCGGATCCCGCCCTCGCCAAGCTCCAGTCGCGGTCGGTGGCCCGCCATGAGCTTTCTGAATCCCCCGCCGATCGCCCGGAGGTTCCGGTGCGGCGCTTGCTGGCCGGCGTCTTCACCGATGTGCGCGAGGAGGACTTGATCCCGCTGTTCGCGGCGCGGAGCGCCGAGTCCGCGCTGGAGGAAATCCGGGACGTTCCCCGGGGCGAGGAGCTGTCCCGAGCGCTCGCCCACCGCGGTGCCGCGCCTCAGGTGCACGCGGACCTCGTGCTGGGCGGGATCTCGGCGCAGGTCGACGGCAGCGAGCTCACTGGCTACCGGGTGGAGCTTCCCGGAGTCGCAGGCGAAGAGGTGTGGTTCGTCGCTCGCGACGGCGGGCAGTACCGGATCCTCGGTTCCCGGCGCCGGCTCTGGCGGCTCGGGCTCGAGGCGCTCTCCTGGGCCGAGCGCAACGACTTCGGCCGCGCGGCGCGCCTGTTGGACTGGGCACGGGCGGAGGCGGTGGGCGGCGAGGGAAGTGCGGCCCCGGCCATCGCCGCCTTCCTGGCAAGCTGGCCGCCAGGTGGCGAGCGCTCGCCGCGCCAGGCGAGGGTGGGGGCGGCGTGCCTCGCGATGGAGGTGGGGACGGACCGGGCGATGGAGATCCTCGCCCAGGAGCGGCGGCTGGTGGTCGCGCCGGCGCTGGCGCGGACGCTCGACGAAGCGATCGCCGTCGGCTACGAGGCCGCCGGAAGTTGGCGCGAGCTGCTGTTGCACCTCGACGTGCTGGAGGGAGAGGGACTGGAACGCCGCCGCGCGCTGGAGCTCAGGGCCAAGGCGATGATCGGCCTGGAGCAAGGGAGGGAGCTTCTGGGCGTTCTCCGAGCCGAGTTGGCGCGATCGCCCGGCGATCCGGTGGCGCTGGGGCTGGTGGTAGAAACCGTGGGCGCCCACCGGGATTTCGATGCCGCCGAGCAGGCCGGCAGGAAGCTCTTGGCGAAGGGTGCCAAGAGCGGAGCCTTGCTCAACGCGATGGCGTGGATCTCCCTCTTCAAGGGCCCGCCGTTCGCCCAAGGGCTCGGCTGGTCGGCGGCGGCGGTCCGGCTGGAGGGTCCTCATTCGGCCAGCGCCCTCCACACCCACGCGGTGCACCTCGCGGAGGCGGGAAAGTGGGCGGAGTCGCGTGCGGCGCTGCTCCGCTTCCTGGAGCGGAGCCCCGGAGGGGCGCCTTCGGACGACTTCTGGTACGCCTACGGCCGGCTCGCCGAGGGGCTGGGGCTCGAGGAGGTGGCCCGGGCGGGCTACCTCCGGGTGCGCGACGTGCCGGGAGAGCGGGCGGACCACGTGAGGGTCCTCGCCCGCCGGCGGCTCGACGCGCTCCGCGGGACGTCCTCGGGCCCGTAGGCGAGCCCATTGGTCCGCTGGGCCCGAATGGTGTGCAGGGCCGCGACTCGACTGGCCGGGACTGTCATCATCAGGGCCCGACCGTCACCGTCACATCCGTCGGACCGGCGCCGGCGCTGCCATAGCCCTCGATGTAGATGAAGTAGACGCCGGCATCGAGGCCGCTCACCGAGATGCTGTCCGGCGTGCCGCGGAGCGCGTCGTCGCAGGCAAGCTCCGTCCCGGTCCCGCAGGGTGACTCGGTGAGGTAGACGACCGGATCCACCGAGCCGCCGTCGGCGCTGGTGGTGACCGTGATGCTCTTCGTGCCGGGCAGCGCCACGCTGTAGACGACCTCGGGGCTGTCCGAGCTGAAGTTGCAGGAGCCCTGGTAGTCGTCGGCGGCCGGGCCGGTGTCCACGGTGAAGCTCACCGTGCCGCCGCTGCCGATCGTCAGGGCTTGGGCACCGGAGCACAGGTCGTTCGACGGCGGGGGCGGCGGGTCGGTCACGGTCACGTTGACCGCGGTGGGCCCGGTGCGATCATCGCTGTACCCTTCGACGAAGAGGTAGTAGTCGCCGGCCTGCAGGCGCCTTGCCTTGAGCACGTCGGGGTCGCCCATCGGCATGTCCTCGCAGCCCAGCTCGACCCCGGCGTCGCCGCAGGCGGTGGTGAGGTAGATCACCGGATCGACCACTCCGGCATCGCCGACCTCCGAAGCCGTCACCAGCACGTCCTTGGTCGCGGTGAGGGTCAGCCGGTAGACCAGCTCCGGGCTGTCTGGCTGGAAGCTGTTGCAGCTCCCCTGGTGGTCGTCGCGCGCTCCGCTGGTGTCGGCCACGAAGTCCACCGTGCCGTTGGTGCCCAGAATCAGCGGCTGGGCGGTCGTGCAGGTGTCGTTCGGGGGAGGCGGAGTGGGCGGGCCCACCTCGATGGAAACCTCCGTCGGGCCGGCGCCGAAGCTGCCGTAGCCCTCCACGAACAGGTAGTACTCGCCGGGGGCAAGGTTTCGCAGGCGAATCACCTCCGGCTCGCTGTATCTGTCGCGGCAAGCCAGCTCGGTGCCGCCGTCGGAGTCGCAGGGCGCCGACCGCACGTAGATGACCGGGTCGCTGCCCGCGTCTGCGGCCGCCTGCGAGGTGATCGTCACGTCGCGGGCCGCCGCGAGCTGCAGCCGGTAGACCACCTCCGGGCCGGTGCTCGAGGCGCAACTTCCCTCGGCGTCGTTCGCCGCGCGCGAGGTGTCCACCTCGAAGGTCAGCTTGGGAGCGCACAGTGGCAGGGGGAGGGGCACGGCCTCGGAGCAGGTCTCCCCTAAGATCCCTCCGTCGGCCGACACGCCCGCATCGAAGCCGGTGCTCTCCGCCTCGCAATTCTTGGTGGTAGCGTTGCAGATCGGCGTCGGGCACGAGCAGTCGGCCTCGGTACGGCACTGCACGCAGGCGCCCGCTCCGCCGTTGGCGGCGACATCGCAGATCGGGGCCGTCCCCGAGCAGCCCTGGCTGGCCGTGCAGGTCTTGCAGGTCTTGGTGGTGGAGTCGCAGATCGGCGTCGCGCCGGAGCAGGCCGGGGTGCAATCCGCGCCTCCGCCTCCGCCGGATCCTCCGCCCGCGCCGCCTCCCCCGGAGCCGCCGTCCGTGCCCTTGCAGGTCCCGCTGGCCGGCTCACACGCTTGCCCGGCCGGACACTGCACCTTGGCACACTTGTCCTTGCTACCACCGCATGCGGCCACGCCTATGCCGGCCAGCAGAGCGAAGAAAACGTCCCGATGGTTGCGCAAGAGGTCCTCCTCCCGGTCTCCGGAATGCGCGCCCGGCGAACACGCCAGCTAATTATCGGACGAAATAGGCGCGGAGGTGTGTCCGGCGACTACTTGGGCGTCCCTGCCCGACTCACTGCGCTATGGCCGGGAGACCTCCATCGCGCCGAAGCCCTGGCCGAGGAACGTCTTGAGCTGGTCCGCGGTGACTTCGATGGTGCCGTTCTTCACCAGGGGGTCCCCGACGACGTAGCGGCCGTCGGCCGTCTTGCCGAGGACGGTGACGAAGTGCCCGCCCGGGTCTCTCCCGTTGAGGTAGTTGCCTGCCCGCGACAGATCGCGCCCCCAGGCGGACCACGGGTTTCCTCCCAGGATGACCGGGTTGCCTCTCTCGATCGCCCCGTCGATGGAGTCGATGGCCGGAGGAGGCAGCATCTGGGTCTGCGCTCCATGCTGTCCGAGCGCCCGCTCGAGCGAGCCGAAGCCCATCCGCTTGGAGTTGGTGGAGTCGTAGCCCAGCGCCGCGTCGCGAAGTGCGTCGATCATCTTGGAGGCATCCGCCGCTTCGGGCCGCTCGATCAGCCCAAGCGACGCGAGCGCCATCGCCGCGGAGGTCGGCCCGCAGTCGTTATAGCCGTAGGGCGCCCCCCCGCTGTTGTATGGGGTCGGTCCCCACTGGGTGAGGAAATAGGCATCCGCCTCTTCAGTGGTGCCCACCGTGCCGGACCCGAGCGGGTGGAGCTGCCGGAACTCGTCGGTGTTGCGCACCTGGGCCACCAGCTCGCTGCGCATGTCGCGGAGGGAGCCTCCTCCCTCGCGCGACGCCACCGCCCTCGAGACCGCCGAGGCCAGCTCGGCCGGCGTGGGCTCGCGGTTGAGGAGCCGCTGGTAGGTCTCCTTCACCATCAACTCCGGGCGTTCGTGCTGCTGCAGCTCCTTGGCCATCGCGGCGCGCGTCGCCTCGTCGAACTTCCCGGTCGACGGCAGCCCGTTGCGGACCTGCAGCATCCGCACCGCGTTCTCGGTCCTCGGCCCGAAGTTGCCGTACCCGGTGTCCACCTGGGCCTGGGTCATGTAGCCGAGCTTCACCGCGGCGTCCTGAAGCGCCTTCACCTCATCGCCCCTGGAGCCAGGCGCGAGGCCCGCCCCGGGCAACTGCGCGGATCCGGGCGGCGGACGGACGGGCGGAGCCAGCTCGCGGGCCAGTGCGGCGCGAGTCGCGGCGTCGTACAGGCCCGTCTGCGGCAGTCCGTGCTTCGCCTGAGCGGCGCGGACCGCCGCTTCCGTCCGCGGCCCGAAGATGCCCGGGCCGGTGGCCACCTGCTCGCGAGTCATGTATTCGAGCGACACCAGCGCATCCTGCAGGGCCTTCACGCTCGCGCCGGAGTCTCCCCGCCGCAGATCGACCTGGGGAAGCCGGTTGCCGGCGGCCGGCGCCGGGCTGAAGGTATCGGTGGGCCGAGCCGCCGTAGCCCGGACGGTGCTCGGTGCTGAGGGTGTACGAAGGCTGGACCGGCTGATCGCCGGGCGCGCTCTCACTTGCATGTCGGTCGCCTCGCAGGTGCTCCTAGGTGATTCTCGTGCGGTGAGAATGGGAGTTGCGCCCACCTGTGGTGACGTGGCGGAGTGGTGCCGCGGTGCGACGTGAAGTATCTGGTGCGGCCCGGGACCGAGGGACAGACGGATGCGAATCGTGCGCAGGTTTCTTTTCCAGCCGAACCGACGCTATCGGGACTTCCAGCTCGTCTTCACCTTGCTCACCGCCAACTTCTTCTTCCCTGCGCTCTCCTACGTCTTGACGCCCGAGATCGCTGCCGAGCAGATGGGGCGGATCAACGAGCTGCTGGGCGGGGTGGCGATCGAATTCCCGGAGGCCGGCAATCGGTTCTGGCGCTACCTCGGAGCGGCCAACGTGATGACGTTGGCGCTGATGTGCCTGTTGCTCCAGCTCAACCTGCGGCGCTTCTACGTGGTCCTTTGGCCACTCACCTTCCTCAAGGCCTACAACGCCACGCTGTTCCTCTTCGGTTTCCTGGCCGCTCCAGGCTTTCGAGCGCTGCTCGCGGTGGCGATCTTCGACTACCTCACCAGCGCCGCCTTCGTCTTCTTCGCCCGCCGCGCTCACCGGGAGATCCGCGGGGCGTCCGAAGAATCCTTGGTTCCTCGTCCGTTGGGTGCGGCTTCGTGAGCTGGACCGCCGCCGAGCGGCGCTGGCGGGACGCCCTCCTCAGAGCCGTGCTTCCACCGGATCCTGAACGGCACCCGGGCCTGGGCGAGGTGGATCTGGAACCGTTCTTCGCCGACTTTCTCGCCGCGGCGCCGCCGCTGTTGCGGGCCGCTTTTCGCGCCACGGTGTGGGTGCTCACCTGGCTGCCGGCATTCACGTTCAAAAGGCCGCTCCACCGGCTGCCGGAGGGAGATCGCGACGGTTTTCTCAGGCGAGCCGGAGGCTCCCGCTCTTACCTCCTGCGCCAGATGGTGTCGGTGGCGAAGGCGGTCGCGTGCTTCGCCTTCTTTCGCCAGCCCGAGCTGCGCGGGCGCGTGGCGCGGAGAGCGTCGTGAACGTCATCGAGGGAGCCGACCTTCGCGGCTCCTACCAGGCGTCGTTCGACGTGGTGGTGGTCGGCAGCGGCCCCGCCGGCGCGGCGGTGGCCCTCGAGCTGTCCGGCTCGGGCGCCCGGGTGGCGATCGTCGAGGAAGGCCCGCTGGTGCGGCGGTCCGAGCTGCCCGAGGACGGCTTCTCGGCGATGGCGAGGCTCTACCGCGACCTCGGAGCCAACCTCACCCGTGGCCGCGCCCCGATGCCCATCGTCCAGGGCCGCGCCGTGGGAGGGACCTCGCTGGTGAACGGGGCGATCTCCTGGCGGCTGCCGCGGGAGGTGTGGGACGAATGGGTGTCGGAGGATCCTCCGCTCTCGCAGGCGCTTCCCTGGGAGGAGTTGGAGCGCACCGCCAAAACGGTGGAGCAAGAGCTTTGCATCGGCCCCACCGAGGAGGCGGTGGCCGGGCCCAAGAACCTGCTCCTGGCCAAGGGCGCCCAGGCGCTCGGGCTCGAGCACCGGCCGATCCGGCGGAACGTGCGCGGCTGCCGCGGGCTCGGGCGCTGCCTGCAGGGGTGCCCCGAGGGGAACAAGACCTCGATGGACGTCACCTATCTGCCGCTCGCGTGCGAGCGCGGGGCGCGGATCTACAGCTCGGTCCGCGTGCGGCGCGTCTGCGAGGAGCGCGGGAGCGCCACCGGCATCGAAGCGCTCTCATCGGGAGGGGCGCGCGTGCAGCTTGCGGCCTCGCAGGCGGTGGTGCTGGCGGCGAGCGCGGTGCAGACGCCCGCGCTCCTGCTCGCGAGCGGCATCCGCCACGGACCGACCGGCGAGGGCTTCCAGTGTCACCCGGGGGTCTCGATGGCCGGCCGCTTCCCCCAGCCGGTCCGAGCTTGGGAAGGCGCCACCCAGGGGCACGAGGTGATCGGGCTCCGCGGCGAGGGCATCAAGTTCGAGGCGCTCGGGTACGATCTCGCCATTCTCGCGGCGCGGCTCAAGGGTGTGGGGAGGGAGCTGTCCCGGGAGATCTCCTCGCTGGACCGTTGGCTGAACTGGGGAGCGGCGATTCGGGCGGCTGCGCGCGGCACCGTCCGCCCAGCCGGGGCGAAGGCCTCGGTGCGTTTCGCGCTCCTGCCGGAGGACATGCGGAAGGTGCGGCGAGGGGTGCGGGTGCTCGGGGAGATGATGCTGGCCGCGGGAGCGGAGTACGTCGCGCCCGGCGTCTTTGGCTGGCACGAGCGCGTCGCCGACCGGGCGGTGATGGCCCGCTTCGAGGAGGAGGGACCGCTCGATCCGCGCGCCTACTCGATGGCCGTGACGCACATGTTCGGCACCTGTCGGCTCGGATCCGATCCGAATCGATCGGTGCTGCGGCCGGACTTCCGGCACCACGCGGTCGATCGGCTGTTCGTGGCCGATTCGAGCGCGTTCCCCTCCAACACCGGGGTGAATCCGCAGACTGCGATCATCACGCTCGCCAGGACTTGCGCGCGGCGGATCCTCGGCGTCCGTGGCTGAATTCAGTCCCGCCTTCGGCCGAGGCGCGGATCACGGGCGGCCGGCGGCGCGCAGGGCGCCTCCGGTGCAGCGGTGACTCAGCGCATCGGTAGGAAGAGCTGACTCAGCGCACCGGAAGGAAAAGGCGATCGGTGCGGAGGCCGGTGCCGCCGAACAGCGCCCCGCCGATCCCGTCGTAGCCGAGGCTGAGCCAGATGATCATCGCCTTGCCCTTGACGCGGCCGAGCGGCAGGAAGCGGACGCTCTGAGAGCCGTCGCCGAGCCCGGTGCGGCTGTCGTCGCTGTTGTCGCGGTCGTCGCCGAGGACGAACACGTGGCCGGGGGGGACCACCGCCTCCAGGTGCTCGGGGTTCGCGCTGCGGCTGGGGAGGTGGATGACGGGGTGAGGCCGGCCGTCGAGCTGTTCCTCCAAGAGGACGCCGTCGGTCGGCTTCCAGCCCACCCCGTCCTCGTGGTCGTAGAAGACGTACGAGCGATCGATCTCGCGGAGCGGCTGGGGTTCGCCGTTGAGGAAGAGCTGTTTGCCGTGGAATTCGACCTTGTCCCCGGCGACGGCGACGATGCGCTTGACCATGTCCACCGAGGAGTTGGTGGGGTTCTCGAAGACCGCCACGTCTCCGCGGCGCGGCTCCCGGACGATGACGAACGGCACCCAGTTGGTGAAGGGGATGCGGACGCCGTAGATGAACTTGTTGATGAAGATCTGGTCGCCGATCTCGAGCGTGGGGATCATCGACCCGCTCGGGATCCGGTACGGTTCGATGAACACGGTGCGGATGGCGAGCGCGATCGCCAGCGCCTTGGCGATCCCGACTGCGAACGCGACCGTGCGGTTGGGCCGGCGGATCGAGAGGTGCTTGTCCGCCAGCTCGGCGAGGCGGGAGGTCTCGGCGGCGAGCTTTCCGATATCGCCGGCCAGGCGCTGCTCCTCGACGGTGTCTAGGGCTTCGGAGATCTTCCGCGCCGCTTTGGGCTCCAGCTTGCCGCCGTGCTTGGCCATCAGGCCGCTCACCTCGCGGTGTTGGTCGCGGGCCTCGGCGCGGCTGCGGAGCGCGCGGCGGTGCGGGCGCGAGACGAGCTTCCAGGCGAAGAGGCCCAAAACCCAGCCGAACATGGCGAGACCGAAGGACTTGAGGAGCGGTCGCGCCCACAGGTGGGCGGGCGTGTGCAGCTCGACGAGGGCGATGTAGGGCAGGAGGACCAGCGCGAAGAAGACGACTGGAGTCCACGGGCTGAGCATCGCCTCTCGCCACCACAGCCGGCGCAGCGCGCGCTTGCGCGCCTCGTCGGGGCTGGTGCGAGCTGGCTCGGCGAGCTGCTTGGGGACCGGGGAGGACATGTGGGGCGGGGAGAATACGCAGATTCCCCTAACGCGGGGCAGTTCTCCTCGCATCCGGCGCCGGGGACGGAGCAACCGACGACGGGAACCCTCAAAGGCCCCTCGGCAGTCGCCGAGAGGGCCTGAGATTCTCAGCGCGCGATGGGGGATTCGAACCCTCGGCCTTTGGCTCCGGAGAGGGCTTTGGCCCGCCAACAGGGGGTCACACCCGCTTGCAAGCCTTCGGATTCGTTGAGCCCGTGTGCGCCGCCGGATTGCATTGGCCCACATATGCCGACACCGGTTTTCACGAAAAAGGTTACCCAGAAGTTACCCGAAATCGATTTTCGAAATTGGCCCAAAGGCCATGGGTTCGACAAATCCGGGGTCGGCCTGCTGCTGATCGCGGTGGCCGACGCCGCGCGCCTGCTCGGGGTGTCGAGCGCCACCGTGTACCGGCTCTGCGCGAGCGGCGAGCTCAAGAACTCGAGGATCGGGAACAGCATCCGCATCCAGCGGGACGGGTTGGAGGCTTTTCTGAAGGCAACGCCAACCTGCGGTCCACGGTGAGTTCGCAGCTTTGGCGCAGGTTCGAATCCCGGCAGCGTCACATGCAGTTCTCGACGGAAAGAAGGCCGCGGGGGCCTTCTTCCATCGGTGTTCCCTCCCGGCGCGGCACGCGAGGGACGGGTCAGGTGCGGGTCGGATCTAACACGATGACGCTGGTCTCACGGCCGCTACACCAACTTGGCGAGGTGTAGAAACGCCTCAATCGTCTCCCGAAATGGGCTCGCCAGCTTGTCGATGTCACTCTTGGTAGCCAGGTAGTACCGGTTGTGCGCAGAGCGGTGCCCCAAGTCCCGAAGGTTGGGAAGCTCTTTTCTGACCGTGCGCGGAAGGTTCCATGTGCTCTCGGCGAGCGCACACCGAATCAATTCGGTCAGTTGAAAGAAGTCGCCACTCGACGGTTCCTTGATCTTCGCGTCGAGCTTCAGGGCCTCGAACGCCTCGATGATCGAGGACTCCATGAGACGCCTCATCATCACGGCGCACGCGTCATACCAGCCCGCGGAGTACGCACCGTTGGCTTGTCGCCCCACAGAAATGAGATACCCCCGTCTTGTTTGGGTCAACTTGGAGAGCGGGAACACACCGGAATCCTCGGCGTAGGAGGCTCCGGACACGTCGGCGAAAGTCGTGCTCAGAGCGAACCGAACGTCACGTGCGGCTTGCGCTCGCTCCTTCGAAGGAGTGCTCCCGCCGAACACCTTGGAGACAAGCTCCGCGAGGGCGGCAGTGTTGCCGACGTTGCTGCCGCCGAGCCTAGCGAACGCGTTGGTCGCATCGGCTCGAAGTGTCGCCATCTTGTCTGCGTAGTAGTTTACCCCAACCAGCGATTTCCGATGGCGCGCGGCCTTCTTGGCCACGCCCAAGGCCTGCTTCGTCACGCTCCCGAGGACACCTTGTGCCGTCAGGGTCTTTCCTTTGCCATGAGGGCCAACGTCGCTCGCCATAGGACCCTGATCACCAATTCGAGTAGGCGTAGCTGGCCTTGCCGCCATTCGTTTCGCCTGGTGCAGAAAGTCGTGAGCGGCGCAACGTTCGAGCCTGGGTCAGCGTCTGCAGTGGGCCACTCAGGCTCGTCAGAGGAATGTGATGCCCCCGGTTGGCCAATTCCGCCTTGACCTGGGCAATCGTCTTGGGCTTGGCGAAGAATCCATCCTCGACAAGCTCTTCAACCCTGGCCTTGGGACCAGCTCGACTTGCTCCTCCGCGCTTCGAAGTTGGTGTGGCCTGGACGGAGGCTGTCCTTCGATGAGTAATCTCCGCCGCATCAGGAATCGACCGTTCAAGAAGCGAGGACAGAACCCTCTCAAAGGCGACGCGCCGCAACTCAGGGTCCTTTACTGCTGCTACCGCGACCTCCGCTTCTGCAACTACTTCGGAGAGCGGCCGGCTTGTCTTCCTCCTCATGAGCGCTTCACTCCACCGGTAAGCATCGTTTCAACCCGCCTGAGTCCCTCACGCGTGATCTTGTAGGTCTTACGGGCCTGTTTGCTGCGACCGGCCTTCTTGATTTGCAGCACGAGGCGAGGACTCTGCGCGATCAGGGTATCGAACGCTCGAGTGATGTTGCTGACCGTGTTTCCCGTCTCCTTCAGAAGCGTGTTGACGGGGTAGGACGCAAATTCCGAAGCGCCCTCGGCGACCTGGCGCCAGTACGCCGCCACCAGGACCCGATCCGACTCGGTCTCGGGGTCGGCGGCATCAAACAACTCGCCGAAGCTCGTGAAGCCGTGAGAGCTTCCAGCGGACACCTCTTCGGCGGTGGTCTGAAACTGATCCACTTTCGGCGGTCAGGGAGATCCAGTCCGAGTTGCTGGGAATCGACGAGACGGCCTGCATGCGGTCGTTTTGGGCGGAGCCCGGTCTTCGGCGTTCGCCGG
>JACPVI010000079.1 GCA_016191815.1 Myxococcales bacterium | reverse complement strand
GAGACCGAAGCGAGGCTGGCGCCCGAGGAGGGAGCAGCGGAGGCGGGCTGGTGGGCCCGTCGAGCAGCGGACCGACGAGGCCGCCGGCCGCAGCGAGAGGATCGGCGGCCGCAGCAGGCCGGGTAACCTGTTCGGTGCTCTAGGAGTCTGGTGTTGAACGGGCCTCCCGCGCGGGCTGTCTCCGGGCACCAGGCTGGGTAGCGCTGGGAGCTCCGGTGCTACGGCAGACGTAGTCGGCTGGCGGGCGGCCTCATCCGCCTCGGGGCATCGCGCAGCACCCGGCGGCCTCGCTCTCCGCGGTCCGGCGCTATCCGCCAGCGGGGGTGCCGCAACTGGCGCAGAACTTGGCTCCGGCGGCGAGGTCGACCTGGCACTTGGCGCACTTCTTCGCTTGAGGGGCCATCGCGGCGCCGCAGTTGGAGCAGAACTTCCCGCTGCCGGGAGTTCCGCAGCTGGGGCAGTGGCTGCCTCCGGCGGCGGCCTGGGCGGGTGCGGGCTTGCCCTGGTTGGCGAACATCTGGGCCATGCCGAAGCCGACCCCGAGGCCCATGCCCTGGAGCGCGGCGCCTCCGCCCTCGCCGCCCTTGGACATCCCTTCCGCCGCGCCGAGCATGGCCTGGCCCTGGGCGTAGTTCTGGAACCCGCCGGCGAGGCGCGAGTAGGCCACGTCCTTGGAGAGCTTCTTCAAGGTCGCCTCGTCCTCCTCCTTGATGGAGACGTGGAAGTTGCCGAGGCGGACGATGTCGACGCCGTAGGAGCTGACGTGTCCCTTCACGCCGGTGATGACTTCCTGTTCGATCTCCTCGGTGTAGGCGCCGGAGGTGACATCGAGCAGGGGCCACTTCTTCTTCACCAAAAGCTCGGCGATGCGGTCGCGGATGACCTTGAGGACCTGGTTCTTGAACCAGCCGGTGAACTCCTCGTTGCTGGCGTGGCGCATGCCGACCAGCCCCAAGACGAGCTTCTCGGGATCGGTGACGCGGATGGAGAAGTCGCCGTAGACCATGGTGCCGATGCCCAGGCCGGTCTCCGGATCGCGCACGTCGCCGATGGGCCCTCCGAACTTGAGCCCGGCGAACTCGCGGAGGCTGACGAAGAACACCTCGGCGATGAAGAGGTTCCCGCCGGTGAACTTCTCGAGCAGGCGCGAGATGAACGGGACGTTGTTGGTGTCGAGGTTGTGGCGTCCGGGGCCCAGTCGGCCTTCGATCTTCCCGTCCTTGACGAACAGGGCCATCTCGTCGGCGTCGACGGTGAGCTGGGTGAGCATCCGGATGTTGGTTTCCGGATAGCGGTAGATGATGTCGTCCTTGGCCTGGTCGGAGCGGGCGATGAAGTTCCGCTTCGCCTCGTCCTTGATCGTGTCGAAAATCCCCATGTCCTCTGCCTCCGTCGGTGCCGACTTGCTAGAAGGCGGCCGGGAAGGTGGGGACCATGCCATTGGCGGGCAGGTTTGACCAGACGAGGCGATGAGCGAGCTAGAGAAGCACGGCCGGTTCTTCGACGTCTGGAGCCGCTTCTATCGGTACGCGCCGCTGGGCCGGATCCTGCGGGCGCTGCAGCGGGCAGCGATCGATCGGGCGAGGGTGACCAGGGGGCAGCGGGTGCTGGATCTAGGCTGTGGGCCGGCGGACGGCACGGCGCTCTTGGCTCAGGAGGGCGCGGTCGCCTTCGGGCTGGACTACTCCGAGGGCATGCTGGAGCGGGCGCGGCGGGAGCCGCTGGTGCGCGGCCTCTTGGTGCGAGGCGACGCGGGCAAGCTCCCTTTCCGTGCGGGCTCATTCGAGAAGGTGGTCTGCACCAACTCCTTCCACCACTATCCGGACCACCGTGCGGCGCTGGCGGAGATCCGGCGGGTATTGAAGCCGGGCGGCCTGCTGGTGCTGTTGGACCCGCGCCGCGACAACCCATTTGGCCTGGCGGTGGACGTGGTGGAGCGCCGGGTGTTTGGGCTCGTGGAGGTGCACACCCACTCGCTGGGCGACTGGAGGAGGCTGCTCGCCGAGGCCGGCTTCTCCTCGGCGGAGGTGAGGGCGGGGCCGGCGTGGGCGGCCTGGTGCGAGGTGATCGTCGAGGCCATCGCCTGAGGCAGTCGAGAGTCGAGGGTTGAGCGTCGAGGGAAACCCGTCGAGCGGCGTCCGGCGCCGGACGGCTTCCGGTCGACGATGGCCTGGGAGAGGGAGTCGGAGAACAGCGGGTAGCGCTCCACGCGGCCGTCACCATCGGTGTCGGCGTAGACGTAGAGGAGCTGGTTGCTCACGTTGCTCCAGGAGCTCTTCCCTTTTTCGCGCACCAGCACCATCTGGCGCCTCGACACGCGCTATCCGGTGGCGCGCGCGCGCTCCAGCGGGGCCTCAGCTCCAGGGAATCCGAGCTCAGAGCACGTGCTGCGAGGCGATCCACTCCTCCAGGCGGGCGGACTCTTTTGAGGCCTTCTTCCCGGTCACCTTGAAGTCCTGCCGCGCGAGCTTGGCCAGCTCCCTCGCCCGGACCCGGTCCGCCTGGGCCTGCCAGAGCGCCATCGCCAGGGCGGAGCGGGTGCGGCCCATCTCGAAGGGCAGGAGCTTCTCCCGCTCGCGCAACACCAGCGCCTGCTCCAGCGGCCGGATCGCCTTCTCGGGATGCCCCATCCGGACGTGGGCCTCGCCAATGCCGGTGAGGTAGTAGGCCAGGCCGGGGTGGTGATCCCCCATGCTGGGGCGTGAGAGCTCGAGCGCCTTCTGGAACAGCTCCAGCGCCTCAGCGTTCTTCCCCTGCTCGAGCTTAGAGTCGCCGTAGGAATGAAGCTGGTGGGCCTGCCTCGGGTGCCGCGGCCCGAGCTTGGCCTCGACGATCGCGATCGCCCTCTCGTAGCAGCGATCCGCGTCGGCGTGGCGCCCGAGCCGGTTGTAGACCAGCCCCAGGTTGTTGCAGGAGAGCGCCACGGTGACGTCGTCGGGACCGAAGATGCGCTCGCGCATCGCCAGGGCGCGCTCGTGGTGCGCCCGCGCACTCTCGAATCGACCCAGCTCCTCCTCGATGGTGGCGAGGCTGTTCAGCATCCGCGCGACCTCGGGGTGCTCAGCTCCCAAGCGCCGCTCGGTGATGGAGAGCGCCCGCTCGTCGGCGACGATCGCTTCCTCGTGCCGTCCCATCCAGGAGAGGGTCTGCGCGAGGTTCTCCAAGACCTCGGCCGTCTTCGGGTGGTCGGCGCCGTGGAGCTGCTCGGCGAGGGCGAGCGCCCGCTTGGCGTGGCCGAGCGCCTCCTCGTAGCGGCCGGCCTCCTTGTAGAAGTACGCCAGCACCTGCTCCAGATCGGCCTCGAGGAGCGGGCTGGGCGGCGCGCCCTCGGCGGCAGCGCGCGAATAAAAGGCCCAGCGCTCCCCCTCCTCGAATCGCACGTCGCGGGTGCCCACCGCCGAGGTGAGCCGCATGAAGGCCCGGGCCAAGACCTCCGGTTGGCGGCTCGCCTGCGCTGCCCAGGCGGCGGCGTGGGCGCTCTGCTCCGCGCCGCGGTAGTCGGAGGCGGCTTCCTCGAGCGCCGCCAGGGCCAGGAACGCTTCCGCCTCCACCGGCCGGTACCCGCTCTGGCGTGCCTCCATGGCCAAGGGACGGGCCAGCTCCATCCCGCGCTCGTACTTGCCGCCCTCGAGCAGGGCGCGCGCCTCGGCCAGCCTGGGCCTCAGCGCCTCCACCTTGGCGGCGGTGGCCGCATCGGCGGGCGGCTTCACTGTTTGGCTGAGCGCGGTCGGGTCGGCGCAGGCGGAGAGCTTGGGGAGCGCTTCGGCGGCGATCACCGCCTTGGCCACCACGTCGCGATCCGCTTTTGCGAACAGGCTCGCCAGCGCCCGCGCCTCTGAAAGCTGGCGGTCCAGGCAAAGCATGCGCAGGTACAGCACCTCTTCGGACTGCTCGTTGCGGACATGGGTGGCCTCGCAGGCCTCGCGCCGCATCCCCACCCAGGCGCCGGCATAGGCATCGAGGGCCCGCTCCGCGCCGGACCAAGCGTCCTCGGCGAAGGGGGCGCCGGTGGAGGTGAAGGCCCGGTGCACCCCCTCCTTCACGCGGGCGTCCCAGATCCCCGCCAGCCGCCGCTGCTCGCCTCCGCAGGGGGGCCCCTTCACCGGCCGGAAGACGAAGTAGCCCGCGGCCGCGAGGGCGGAGGCGGCCAACAGAGCGCCGATGCGGAGCTTCCTGCGCCGGGCCACGGTCGGATCCACCGAGAGCCGCGCCAAGAGCTCGTCCATCGATGGAAACCGGTCCTCGCGCCTGACGGCGGTTCCCCTTCGAGCCACCGCGTACAGCCACTCCGGCACCCCGGTGTCGTCCTTCGGCTCGGGGAACTCGCCCGAGGTGACCTCTTCGGTCAGCTCGGTGAGCGTCTCTCCTTTGAACGGGCGCTCGCCGTAGAGGGCCTCGTAGAGGGCGACCGAGAAGCTGAACTGGTCGGTGCAGGCGTCGGTCGGCTCGCCGCGGAGCTGCTCGGGGGACATGTAGCCGGGCGTGCCCATGATGGCGCCGAGCTGGGTGAGCGGAGTGTCGAGCACGCCTGAGCCGCTGGCGGTGACGGTCTCGGGCACCTTCGGCCGCACCTCGTGTTTCGGCTCGGGCGCGTCGGAGTGGCGGGCGAGGCCGAAGTCGAGCACGCACACCCTTCCGTCGATCCCGACCAGCACGTTCTGCGGCTTGAAGTCCCGGTGCATCAGGCCGGCGTGGTGAGCGGCGGCCAGCCCCCGCCCCGCCTCGAGGAAGACTTGGAGCACCTCGCGCCAGCTCCGCTTCTGCTGGTGCAGCCACTCGCGCAGGGTGCAGCCGTCGATGAACTCCATGGCGATGAAGATCCGGTCGCCGATCTCTCCCACGTCGTGGACGGTGATCACGTTCGGGTGGGCGAGGCGGGCCATCGCCTGCGCTTCGCGGAGGAGCCTCGTCCTCCCCTCCTTCGCCCCGAGGCCGGCCAGGACGTCGGCGCGGAGGATCTTCAGCGCCACCCGGCGGTCCAGCTGCGGATCGTACGCGGCGTACACCTCGCCCATCCCACCGGCGGCGAGGCGCTCCAGGATGAGGTAGCGGCCGACCTGGTCTCCCTGGACGAGGAGGTTCGGCGGCGGGCGTTCCAGCTTGGTGGGTGGCCCATCGCGCTCGGTGATCGTCTTCGGCTCGGGCGGCTGGAACCTCGCCACGGTGTCCGCCGACACCAGCCGGCTCAACCGCTCCCGGCAGCCGTCGCAGGTCTGGAGGTGGCGCCAGAGCTGAGAGCTTCCCTCGCGGCCCAAGGTGCCCTGGACGTACGCGACCAGCCTCTTGTCGTCGGCGCAGGGCATCGAGCTCTGGACGCGAGCAGGTTACCGCATGGCGGCCCGGGCGAAAGGCCTCCGGGGGGCCGAGGCCGGGTCCAGCCGCGATCCGATGCGTACCGTCGGACTATGCGAAAGCGAACAGCGACCTTGGGGTGGGGGTTGGCGCTTTGGGCGGCGGCGCCTGCATTCGCCGCGGTGGATCCGTTCGAGCGCATCCGGCAGGCGACGGTGGGGGTGGGGCCCGATGACTGCGCCGGAGCGGTGGTGGGAGATCCCCAGCACGCGTTGACCGCCGCGCACTGCGTGGCGGAGGGGCCCTCGCCTCTTTCGCTCACCCTGCACGACGGTAGGAAAGTGCGCGCCGCGGTGGCGTCGATCGATCGCGGGAGGGACATCGCCATCATCGAGCTGGAGACGCCGGCCTCGGTCGAACCGCTGGAGGTGGCCAACCGGCTTCCTCAGGTGGGCGAGGAGCTGTACTTCTCCGGCCGGCTGGACCGCAGCGTCGAACAGTTGGTGAAGGTGGAGCGGCTGGGCCGTTGCCCGAGCCTTCCCTCGGTGCCACGGGCGCTCTTCACCACCGTGGACGGGGCGCCGGGAGACTCGGGCGCGCCGCTGGTGGACCACCGGCTGAGGGTGGTGGGGCTGGTGCACGGAGGAGCGGCCTGTCACATCGCCACGCCCACGCACGAGGTGGGAGCGATGCTGGCGCGGCTCGAACGCGAGGGGCCAGGAGTCGGCGGAGCGGGGGCCCCTCCCAAGTGAACGCGCGCCGCGATGCCGGCCGCGCCATATGGCTCATCGAGGAGACCGGAGCGGGCGCACGCGCGGCGCGTCCCGCGCGGTGGCGCGTCAGAAGACCTTCTTCGTGCGCAACTCCTGAGATTGGCGCTTGAGTTGCGCCATCTCCTCGGCGCTCAGGTATTTGCTCACGGCCGGCATGGCGCTGTCGAAGAAGGAACGCAACAGCGCACCACACTCATTGTTGAGCGCATTCTGAATGGCTGGCAGTCCCTCTGTTCCGCCCGCGGTTTCAATGGTCGTGGTCCGGCTCCGCGAAGGCAGATCGATCTTCTTGAACCACATCTTCTCGCCCGAGAGTGGTTCCACCGCGCTCAACACGAGATCGCCGAGAACAGTCACCTTGAACACGTACTTCACGCTGGACCAGCCAGCCGAGCCTCCTAGCCGCTCGAAAGCGATCTTGAAGTTCAAGTCGGGCACGATCGCAAGATCGGATCCCTTCTTCTCTGGATACGTCATCTCACCCAATTCGGCGAAGGGTCCGCGCGTGTTCATCCCCTTGGCTACCATCATCTCGTAGAGGTTCTGCTTGAACCCGTCGCGGAACTCCGCCACGCAGTTGTCCTCTGCCCACTGCTCGCTCTGCATCTGCGTTCTCAGTGTTTTTACAAGACCGATCGCGGCTCCGGGCGCGTCCGATGGCTCGGGGCGCGCTATCGACCCGCAATCACGCCGCCGAACCGAAGCCTGCGCGGAGGTGTGAATGACCAGCAGCCCGAGACCTCCGCTGCAGAACTGAATGGACGGAGCTATCATCTTTTTGTGACGTCACTACCAAGGAACGGCCATGCCCAAGGTATTCGGCTACCAGGTCACCAAGAAGACGCTGCTCGTCAACCAGCCCCAGCTCGACGAGCTAAAGGCGTTGCTCCAGGCCGGTACGGAGTCTGAAGCCGTGCGTGAAGCCATCGCCCGCGTGGTGGCGAACGAGCAACTCAAGCGGGCATTTCGACGAATCCGCGAGCGGGGTCGCTATTGAGATCAGGAGGATTCCAACTGCTCGACAGCTCCGTGCTCGTCCCGTACTTCCGGGCGGGTCGCTTCCGGAGGACAGTCGAAGCCGCGCTGGAGCATGAGACCCTGCTCCTCTGCTCGGTCGTTTGGATGGAACTCTACGCCGGCACCCGCGATCACGAGTCGAAGAGACAGCTCGACATCATTCGCTGCGCCGCCCAGAAAGCAGGCCGGCTCGTTTCACCAGTGGCCGAGGATTTCTTTCGGGCTGGCGTCGCCCTCAGCTTCCGCTCGCGCTCGGAGGGCGCGCTTCGACCCGGCGAAAACCTGTGCGATCTCCTCATCTGTCTTTGCGCTGCGCGCTCGAAGGCGGTTCTGGTGGCCGGGAACCTTCGCCACCTGGAGATCTGGCGGCGCGTCCTCTCCAGATCTGGGCTTGGCTTCCGTCTCGAGCGGCCAGCCTGACGCCTGCGCCGACCCGGGTGAAAGAGGGGCGGGTTGTGCGCTCCCACGTCGAGCAAGGCCGCCTGCGTGGCGGGGGCGTGCCGACCGTGGCCGTCGATGGGGGATCAGCCACCCCCGGCACTTCGCGCCGTTGGGCAGCTCAGCCTCGGCGGGGTGGAATTGCGACGGGGGATTCCGCACATCGCGGTGTTCACCTCCTGCGGTTCGATCTGGTAGATGAGCGCGCCGGAGCCCACCATGCCCGCGAAGAAGCTCGCCTCTGCCGCCTCGGTCTACGCCCTCAAGGTCACTCTGCTCGGTATCGACCCGCCAGCCAGAGGATTCCGGAGGCCCCTGGGGCTATTCCGAGATGCTCGAAACGCTCGAGGACAAGGAACACCCCGACCACGAGGACATGGTGGAGTGGCTCGGGGAGAACTTAGACCCTGAGAAGTTCGATCTGAGGAAGACGAGCGCGGCCGTCTCCCGGGTGCGTTGAGCCGGGGCGGCGCGGGAAACGGCGAGGCGGTGCGCGGGCGCTGAGCTAGGACCACCGGCTGATCAGCCGCTCGCGGTCGAGGAGGCGAACGCTCAGCGCCAAAAGCCCGATATCGAGCAGGAGCACGGCGCCACCGAGGAGACCGTAGTAGGCGGGCCCGGCGCTGACGAACCCGGCGAGCTGGAGCCCAGCGAGGCCGACCAGCGGCAGGACGAAGAGGCCGGAGAGCTGCTGGGCCAACCGAGCGTCCCCTACCCGGGCGGAGATGATCACCGCGACGGCATTGCCGAAGAAGGAGAACAGCGGCGAGATGGCGAGGATGCCGAACAGCCAGTTCGCGTTCGGCAGCAGGGCGCGGCCCGCCAGTGGCCAGGCGGTGAGGTCGACGATGACGCAGAGCACCGCGAAGGCCACCAAGGTGACGCCGAAGGCGGGCAAGAGCGCGGAGAGGCTCTTGCCGAGCACCAGCTCCGCCGAGGTGATGGGGGTGGCCAGGAGCGGCTCGAGGGTCCTCCGCTCTTTCTCGCCGGCCACCGAGTGCGAGGAGATCAGCATCGGCACGACGACCGGCATGATGAGGAAAAGCCCGAACCATTCATCCACGGTCTTCTGGACCAGGAAGAGCACGGCGTTCGCGTCGGCGGGAAGGTTGGGCTCGTAGTGCTGGGCGATGGTGCGCAGGGCCAGCTCCTCCGAGCTGTGGACGTAGCTGTAGACGACCAGGGTAGGCACGGCGACGAGCACCGCCGGCAGGACCGCGAGGGTGGCGAGGAGGGCCGGGTTCTTCCGCAGGTCGAGGAGATCCTTCCAGAGGACGGCAGAGACGCGGCGCCAGGACAATCCGCTCATCGGAGCGCCTCCTTCTCCCGCACGAGCTCCAGGTACACCTCTTCGAGGGCTCGGCCGGCGCGCGCCGCCGAGTAGATGCGGGCACCGGCTGCGACCAGGGCGGAGACGACGTCGGGAGCCTGCTCCTCGCCCGACAGAGGGACGCGGAGCGAGGACTGGTCGGCAGTGGGCGGGCCGGGCAGAGGAAGGCCGGCGAGCGAGGGAAGGAATCGCGACGCTTCGCCTTCGAGCCGCACCTCGAGGGTAAAGGCGCGGGTGCGCAGCTCGGGCACGGGGGCAACGGCGAGCAGCCGGTTCTTCACCACGGCCACCCGGGCGCAGAGCTGCTCGACCTCGGCGAGGTTGTGGGAGCAGAGGATGATCGTTCGCCCCTCGGAGGCCAGCTCGGCGACGGCGTCGCGCACGGTGTGCGCGGCCTCGGGGTCGAGGCCGGAGGTCGGCTCGTCGAGAAAGAGGACTCTCGGCTCATGGAGGAGGGCGCGGATGATGGCGAGCTTCTGCCGCATGCCCTTGGAGTAGGTGCCGCACGCTTCCTGCTCGCGGCCGGCCAGTCCGAAACGTTCGAGGTAGCGGCGGGCGCGGGGCCAGGCCTGGCGCTCCTCCAGTTCGTGGACCTTGATGAAGAAGCGGAGGTTCTCCGCGCCGCTGAGCCGGTCATACAGCCCGGGTTGCTCGGTGAGGAGGCCGACGATGCGCCGCAGCTCTTGGCTGCCGACGCCGATGGGCACGCCGCACACCCTCGCGCGCCCAGAGGAGGCGGACAAAAGCCCGGTGAGCAACCTCACGGTGGTGGTCTTCCCCGAGCCATTGGGCCCGAGGAGCCCGAACACCTCACCCGGCCTCACCTCGAAGGTCAGCCCCTCGACGGCCGTCCTGGACCCGAAGGTCTTCCCGAGCCCGACCAGCTCGACTCCCGAGCCGGCAGGCGCTCGACGCGGCTCGACGGAAGCGCTCGACACTCGACCCTCGACCCTCGACCGTGGTCAATCGACCGTCACCAGCACGAACTTGTTGTTGATGTCGCGGTCCACCAAGGTCACGGTCTTGTCGGTTCCCACCGCGGACTTGAGGACGCCGAGCCGGTAGTGCTCGACCAGCGCCCACTCTCGGCCGGGCTGGTCGGCGTACTGGCGAAGGAGGTTGTTGTCCTTGATCTGCTTGACGGTGTTCCGCGAGTAGAACGTCTCCCCGCGCCAGTTCATCAGGAACGAGGTGATCGGCTCTCCCGGCTTTCGGTGCTTGTAGTAGCGCCAGAAGAGGTCCCGCTGGGTCCACTGGTGCGACAGGTCCACCCAGTGCGACCAGTTGAACCAGAGCGCGAAGGCGCAGGCGAAGGCCCAGAAGCTGCCGAATAGAAGCGTCCTCGCCTTCATCAGCGCGGCCACCGCGCACAGCGCTCCGCCGAGCAGGAACGCGAAGCCCAACAACCCGGTGCTCCCCTGTTGGCCGCTCCTCAGGATCACCGCCTCGGTGAGCGGCTTGAGGAGCGAGTCCTGCGCCGCCGGGGTGCGGACGCCCTTCACGAGCAGCGAGAGCGCGATCACCCCGAGCAGGGCGCCGGTGATGTACAGCCCGGCCTTCTGCTCCCGCTGCGGCCGGGTGGCCTCGTAGCCCACGTAGAGCACCACCAGCAAGAGGGCGAGGCCGAAGAACGTCGTCGGCGACACCTGGCCCCGCGTCGCCGTCACCACCAGCACCGCTCCGCCCAGGCAGGTGAGCAAGAGCGCCGCCGCGCGCGAGAAGACCGAGCGGCCCTTGCCCGAGAAGGCGTCGAACATCAGGTAACCGCCCACGCCCAAGAGCGTCACTGCCACCAGGTCCCCCGCCCACAGCGATCTCATCCCGAGCAGGGAGATCGGCCTCTGCACCAGCTCGAAGGGATAGGGGCGGTCGTAGTTGTAGACGAAGAGGTCGGTGAAGTTCTTGGGGTTGAAGGCGAGGTCCTTCCCCACCAGCGCGAAGAGCGGCACCCCGGCGAGCAGGCTCACCGCGTGCTTGGCGATCCCCTCGGTCCACAGCCGGTCGATGAAAAGGGCGATCAGCACCGCGAGCGGCGGAAGCATCGGCAAGACGTAGTGGTGGAACTTGGTGGCCGAGGCTCCCATGATGGCGAAGGTGAGCGCGAGCCAGATCACCGCCAGCATCCCGGCGTGCTCGGCGGGATCCTCCGAGCGGACCCTGAGCCGCGCCGCCACCGCGATCGCCCCCGGCACCAGCGCCACCCAGGGGAAGATGGCGTAGCCCCCCTGCTCGATGAAGTAGGTGAAGCTGCCGCCCGGGGTGGTGGTGTGCACGCCGGAGCCGAGCCGCGCGAAGTGGTCGTGCACCACGAAGCGGTACCAGAAGAGCTTGCTCTCGTCGTCCACGCTCTCGAACGTGAACATGTACTGGTACCAGGGCATCGCGATCGCCAGGAACACCAGGATGCCGGTGCACAGCTTCATCCGGTAGAGCTGCGCGAAGAAGGGCGGCACCGGCTTTATGTCCGCGGCGCGCTGCTTGTCGGTGAGCCGGTGCACCACCGCGAAGGTGGCCAGGGCGACCAGCAGGGCCGGCATGAACGCCTTGGCCTTGCCGGCGTCGCCGGAGTCGTTCCAGTACAGCCCCATCAGTCCAGCGGCCACCACCACCGCCGCGCCGCCAGCGGCGAAGGTCGGCAACAGCGCGTGCTTGAAGAACCAGCTGGCGTGCTCCTCGAAGGATTTCTCCCCGAGCGGGATGACGCAGAAGATCGCGTAGCTCACCAGCACCGCCGCCGGGATGCCGAACCCGAGCAGGCCCTTCGCCAGGGTCCCCACCGCGCAGAAGACGTAGAAGGCGTACCACCAGGCGGTCCGATGGCGGGTGGTCTTGTCGAGCTGGGCGATCGCGGCGCAGGCCATCGCGCACACCAGGGCGCTGATGAAGGGAGTGTCGGTCACCGACTGGCGGCTGACGAGGAAGTACAGCGGCATGGTGCAGAGCACGAAGGCCACCGCCAGCCCCGCGCGGCGGCTCACCACCCGGCAGACCGCCAGCGCCAGGAGGGCGGTCGCCGCGATCGAGAAGAGCGTGGTCGGCAGGCGGAAGCCCCATTCAGTCATCAGCGCCAGCGCTCCCTCCGTCCGCATGGTGCCGACCAGCTGCATGCCGAAGGCCTGCATCCACATCGTCAGCACCGGCTTGGAGAAGAACCAGGCGTTCTCCCAGAAGGGGTGGACGTAGTCGTTCCGTTGGATCATCTCCCGGGCGACTTCGCCGTAGTGCGTCTCCCAGGGATCCCAGAGCCCCACCGCGCCGAGGTAGGGGACGAACAGCAGGAAGGCGAAGATCGCGGCCAGCGCGGTCACCCGGAAATCCGCCGGGTAGGTGAGCAGCTTCTTCACCCGCGCCTGCTGGAAGAAGCCCTTGCCCAGCACCGATTCGGAGAAGCTCTCCTCGCCGGCCGTCTGTTCACTTTCGTTCGACACGTTCCGCCTCCGGGAGCGGGCACTTATAGCCGCGCCCGGGGCGGGGGGTCGAGCGCCGGAAGAGGGGCCGCTCAGCGCTCGGGCGAGCCAGCTGCGCAACGGCGGCCCACGGCTGCGCAGCCTCTCGCGCATCGGCGGGTCAAACCCGGCAGAATCACTACTCCCCCGCCGGGCACGAAAGTTGAACCTCAAGCCGCGCCCTTTTCCCAGGAGTCCGGATGGCATCGACCGCATTGGCCCTTGCCTCGCTGCTCGCTCTCTCGCAGTCCCCGGAGGCGCCGCTCGATGCGCCGCTCCGCCAGGAGCCGGTCCCTGAGCCCGCGCCAGCCGAGGAAGCTCCACCTCCCCGAAGCTTGCGGCCCAGGCTCGAGCCTTTGGCCGACCCCTTGCCAGTGATGCGCTGGGACGCCCCGGTCATGTGCGGATACCTCGAGCCGACAAGGGCGGTGCCCTCGGGGCACTTCCGGGTGCAGTGCGACGAGCGGACCAAGCTGTGCCTGGCCGCGCCGACCAATGTCCTCGGGCCGGACGGAGTGGAGACCCCGGTGCCCCTCTCCCGCGCCCGCGAGTGCACCCAGCTTTATCGCGAGGCCTGGGCCGCCGAGCTTCGCGCCGGGTACCGCTTCGTGCCGGCGATCGCCGATTCGCCGCCGGGCTGGGTCCGGGACGAGCGCGGCCGGGTGATGCAGGTGAACTTCGATCTCAACCGGAGGATCTACCTGGGCGGCGCCTACGCTCCGTCCCTCTCTCGCCAGGAGACCACGGACCGGGTGCGGGCGGACTTCGGGATCGAGGTGGAGTTCCCCTCCTCCACCGAGCCGTCGGTGGGCCGGCTGCACATGCTGGAAGCGGAGCTCTTGCTCGGCGCCAACTCCGCCATCGAGGGCACGCTGGCGCGCTATGACTGGAGCGTCGCCCGGGAGGTGCCGCTCCTTTGGATCACCACCTTCGTGGGCAAGCCCACGCGGCACGATCTCACCTTGGACATCGCCGGGTGGTTCGAGGCGCTGAGGCTGGAGAGCATCAACCGAGGCGGCCTCCGCTGGCAGAGCTTCCTCACCCTGGGCGCGGCGAACCTCACGGTGGACCTCTGGCACTCGAAGGACTTGGTCAGCTACGTGCGGCTGCGCGGAGGGCCCGCCCTCGAGCTGGACACCCGCGCCGGCATCACCGCGATCAAGCCGGTGGCAGCTGTGGAGGGCGACCTCACCCTGGACCGGGATGGCTTCCACCACCTCCGCTTCTCCGCCCTCGGGGAGAAGCTCCTGTTCGAGCCTGAGGTCGCCGGACGTGTGCGGAACCCGCAGCGGCTCAAGCTTCGCGCCGGCTACGAGCTGATCCTCCTCGCCATCAACGACTACCCGCTCACGCTGGTGGCGGACGCCCGGGGCGCCTGGCGAGACGACCTGCCGGGAGTGCTGCCGGGATGGGAGCTGGGGGCCGAGGCCGGCCTTCGCTTCTCTTTCTGGGCGCCTGCCCGCCGCAGCGCCCCGCTCCAGGCGGCGCCGTAGCCGATGCTCGGCGGAACCCTCGCTCTCCTCGCCACGCTGACAGCCGGCCAGCTCGGGGACTGCGTGGAAGAGGACGAGCAAGGCCGGCAGTTCTTGGTGTGCTTCGACCCGGGCAACGGCATCGAGCTGGGCCTCTCCGCGGCGGAGCGTGGCGGCCTCACCCCGGCGCTGGATGCCGGGCTGCTGCTCCGCACCGAGCGGGAGAGCGTGAGCAAGGAGGGCACCTTGTGGTTCAACGAGCACCGGATCCTCTCCGCGCGCGCCGAGCCGAGCGAGGACCGGCCGCTGCTCGAAGCGACCCTCTACCAGGGGGTGTTCCGCCGCCACATCGCGGAAGGCTTCATCCTCGTACCGACGCCCCGGCCGATTCGCCTCCCCTTCCCGTTCGACATCGCCATCGCGGTGACCGCCGGCCGCTACGAGCGGCGCCCGTTCGAAGGCGCGGGCTTCACCCTGGAGACCGCCCGCGCGGCGCTGCTCCTCGACCCGGTGCGCTCTCCCACCCGGAGGGTGCACCTCTCCTTCGGGCCGGCGATCTCGCACGCGGTCCGCTACGACGGCCAGGAGGCGGCGCACGAGCTTTCGCCGCTCACCTCCGGGATGGTGGACCTCGGCCTCGAGACCGAGGACGGCTGGTGGACTCTTCGGCTCACCGGCCTGGCGGGTTGGGTCTTCGCTCCGGGCGCGGAAGGTTTCTTCCGCGCGCGCGCCGACGCCAAGGTGGAGCGGCTGGTGCTCGCGGTGAACGACCATCCGGTGAGCGCGACCGCGCGGGTGTCAGCGGCGCTCGCCGACGCCGGGGTGGGACGGAACACCGAGTGGGCGGCCTCGCTCGGGCTCACCCTCCGGCTGTTCGGACGCTAGCCCTAGCGCCCTACCACTGGAACCAGCCGTTGTTCTCCCAGACGGTCACCTCGGGCTGGCCGTCGAAGAGCTGGCCGAACACCTGCTGGATCTTCGGGTCGCTGAAGAACTTCTGGAACTGCTCCGCGCTCTGCCACTCGTCGATGCCCAAGAAGGCGCGTGGGTCCTGCACGCCGATGAACACCTTGTGGGAAATATCGCCGGCCTGCTTGGCCATCTCCTTGGTGCCTCGGGTCAGCTCGTCGTGCTGCTTCTGAGCGTTCTTCGGATCCTTCAACTTCGCGCGGACGGTGACGGTGACTGCCATGGCTCCCTCCTGAGCTCGGGGGACTCCCCCGAAAAGAGGCGCGGAAGCTACCCCTCGCCCATCGCGGATTCAATCGTTGCGTGGCGATCGCGCTCTTCGCGATGATTCGCGCGGAGGGAACGTGGACCTCGATGCGTTCGTGAGCTGGCTGAGGGCGCGCCAGGTCCCCGAGGCCAACCTGGGCTCGTACCGCGCCGGCGCAGAGAGGCTCTTGGCGGTCGCCGGGCAGGGCAAGGTTTTCCCCAAGCACCTCGACGAGGCGGTGCGACGTGAGGAGGCGTCCGGAGGCTCCCCCAAGCGCCTCGCCAACCTGCACCGGATCGGACAGGTGCTCCTCCAGTTCCAGGCAGAGGCGGGCCCTCCTTTGCCCCAGCCCGCTCCCATGACACAGCGACCGCCCGAGCCGCGGCCCGAGGGCGCCGCCGCGTACCGCAAGAAGGACAGCCTGGCCAACCAGACGCTGGAGACCTTCGGCGCTGCGGGCGCACTCGCCTCCGAGGCCCTGAGCATGGCCGAGGGAGAAGTGCGCGGGCCGGACGGCGGCTTCGAATTCCCTTTCCCGCGAAGCGAGGTTCAATCGGTGCACATCGCGTTCTTCACCGGGCGGCTCGAGCTGACCACCCCGCGCGGGCGCGAGCGGTTCGGGGTGGTCTTCACCTCCAGGCGCGAGCTGGTGGAGGCGCTCGCCAGACGCGGCTACCCGGTCACCGCCAGTTGAGGTCGACCCACCCCTTCCTCGCCACTATCCTCGGCAACCTAGATGGAGCACCCCGGCGAGTCAGCGCTTTCGGCCTACGCCGAAAACCGTCTGGAGCCACCAGAGCGGGAGGCGCTCCGCGCGCACCTCGCCGGCTGCGACAGATGCCGCCTGCTCCTCGACCAGCTCAGCGACGTGGGCCAGGCCAACACCCTGGTCGCCCGGAACGCGGCCGAAACCATCAAGGAGAGGCCACAGACCAGGCCGGACTCCCCAAGGTCCAGAGAGGTCCAGGCCCTCCTGGGCAAAGGGACCAGCCTCGGCCGCTACGTGCTGCTCGACCGCCTTGGCGGAGGCGGGATGGGCGAGGTCTTCGCCGCGTACGATCCGCAGCTCGATCGCAAGGTGGCGCTCAAGCTCTTGCGCCCCGGGCTGCTCGGCGCCGACGAGGGCCGCGCCCGGCTCCTCCGAGAGGCGCAGGCGATGGCCCGCCTCCAGCACCCGAACGTCATCGCCGTGCACGACGTGGGCACCTTCGAGGATCGGGTCTTCGTGGCGATGGAGTTCGTCGAAGGAGACACCCTCTCCGACTGGCTGAGGGAGCAGCGCCCCTGGCAGAAAGTGCTCGAGATCTTCCTCGCCGCCGGGCGTGGGCTCGCCGCGGCCCACTCCGCCGGGCTGGTGCACCGCGACTTCAAGCCGGACAACGTGCTCATCGGGACGGACGGGCGGCCCCGGGTGCTCGACTTCGGGCTGGCCCGCCAGGCCGCGCAGCTCGACCCCGCCGCACCGCAGAGCCCATCCCAGGTGGACCTCGATCGGCCGATCACCCAGAGCGCCCTTGAGAGCCCGATCACCCAGGTGGGAGCGATCATGGGCACGCCGGGGTACATGTCCCCGGAGCAACTCCACGGCCAGCCCACCGACGCCCGCACCGATCAGTTCAGTTTCTGCGTTGCGCTCTACGAATCGCTCTACTCCCGGCGCCCGTTCGAAGGGAACACCCTCGGCTCGCTGGCGGCCTCCATCGTCGCCCAGCGGATCCCCGAGCCGCCCCGGGAGAGCCCGGTGCCGAGGTGGATCCTCGAGGTGCTCAAGCGCGGCCTCTCCTCCGCGGCCGACGCCCGCTACCCCTCGATGGTCGCGCTCCTGGCGGCGCTGTCGCGGGATCCCCGCCGCGGGCGCACCCGCCTGCTCGCCTTCGCCGCGGCGCTCATGGTGGGAGTCTCGGGAGTCGCCTACGGGCTGCTCGCGCGCACCCAGCTCTCTCCCTGCGGCGGCACCGACAAGCGGCTGGCCGGGATCTGGGACGACGCGCGCAAGCAGGAGATCCGAGAGTCCTTTTCCCTCACCAGGAAGCCGTACGCCTCCGATGCCTTCCTTGGGGTGGAGCGGGCGCTCGACGAGTACACCCGCGGCTGGCTGGCCCTCTCGGTGGACACCTGCGAGGCCGCCCTGGTCCGGCGCACCGACTCGGACGAAACCTACGCCTTGAAGACCCTCTGCCTCGAGGGCCGCCTCAAGGAGGTGAGCGCCCTGGCCGCGCTGTTCGCCGAAGCCGACGAGGAGGTGGTCTCCAACGCGGTGTCGGCGGCTCGCGCGCTGGACGACCTCCGCGGCTGTACCGACGTGGTGGCGCTGGCCGCCCGGCCGATCGTTCAGGATCCTTCGGTCCGCCAAAAAGTGGAACAGGTCCGCGCCCGGCTTATCGAGGCCAAGGCCCTCAACGACGCGGGCAAGTACACCCGCGGCGCCGAGGTGGCTCGCAAGGCCCTGGAGCAGGCGCGCCCGCTCGGCCACCGCGCCCTGGAGGCGGAGGCCCACCTGCTGCTGGGGAGGCTCCTGGACCGCTCGGGAGACGCCAAGGGCGCCGAGGCGAGCCTGTTCGAGGCCGCGGTGGCGGCCGAGGCCAGCCGGAGCGACGAGGTGGCGGTGCGGGCCTTGAGCCGGCTGGTCTCGGTGGTGGGGTACGTGCAGGCCCGGCACGCCGAGGCCCACACCTGGAGCCGGCTGGCGGTGGCGGCGATGGAGCGGCTGGGGAAGAACGACGAGATCGAAGCCGACCTGCACAGCGACCTCGGCAACCTGGCCCTGGCGGAGGCGCGCTACGAGGACGCCCAGCGGAGCTTCGAGAAGGCGCTCGCGTTGAGGGAGAAAGCCCTCGGCCCGGAGCACCCCGAGGTGGCGCGCACCCACAACAACCTGGGGGTCGCGCTGGCCAGGCTGAGCAAGCTGAGCGAGGCCGCCCGCCACTACGAGCGCTCGTTGGAGATCCACCGGAAGATGCTGGGACCCTCGCACCCCGACCTGGCCAACTCGATGAACAACCTCGGCGTCATCCACGCCAAGCTGGGCAACCTCCAAGCGGCGCTGGAGCGCTACCGGGAGGCGTTGCGGATCCGCGAGATGATGCTCGGGCCCGACCACCCCGACGTGGCCGGCTCGCTCCAGGCGATCGGCAACCTCTACCCGCGCATGGGCAAGCACACCGAGGCGTTGGAGCTGCACCGGAGGGCGCTCGGCATCCGGCTCAAGGCCTTCGGCGAGGGGCACCCCAATGTCGCGGAGAGCTACGGGAATTTGGCGCAGACGCTCCTCAGCCTCCACCGCTGGGAGGAGTCGCTCGACTACGCGCGGAAGGCGCTGGCCATCTACGAGAAGGTCCTCGGGACCAACCACCCGAGCACCGCCACGGCGCACGAGTACGTCGGCCTGGCGCTCCAGGGGATGCGCCAGTATGACCGGGCCAAGCTGGAGCTGGAGCGGGCGCTGGAGGCTCGCAAGAAGGCCCTCGGCCCTTCGCACACCGCGGTGGCGCGCTCGTACAAGCACCTGGGAGACCTGATGCTGCTCCGATCGAGGCCGGAGAAGGCGCTCTCCCACTTCCAGACGGCGCTGGCGATCCGCGAGCGGGCGGTGGGCGCCGATGCCGCCACGGTGGACTTCGATCTGGTAGGGATCGGCCGGTCGTACATGGCGATGAAGGGCTACCAGCAGGCGGTGCCGTACCTCGAGCGAGCGCTGGCGATCCGCGAGAAGTCCGACGAGGTGCTCCTCCTCGCGGAGGTGCGCTTCGACTTGGGAAGGGCCCTCTTCGGCGCCGGGGGAGACCGGGAGCGGGCGCTCTTCCTTGCGAGCCAGGCCGCGGAGACCTTCTCCAAGCGGGGGGAGAAGAGCGCCGTGCAACTGGGGTGGGTGAAGGCGTGGCTCGCCCAGGCGTGCGCCAGCTCGCCGGGATCTGCTCATTGCGCCCCCCCGGCCAATCCGTGAGAGTCGGCGCGATGAGAGTGGCCGCGGCGATGACTTCGTCTGCCCTGCTTTTCCTGCTGGCTCCGTTCGCGGGGGCCCTGGCGCAAGATGCGGGCGAGCCGCCCGATGCCGGCGAACCAGCCGACGCCGGCGCGATCGCCGAGGCGCCTCCGGCGTGGAAGTTTCCCTTCGCCTTCGCCGTCGAGCTGGCGTCTCCGATCCGGAGGCCGAAGGTCGACGCGGAGAGCCGCGTGCTGGTGGACCTTGCCCGGGCCGGGGCCGAGAAGGCGTCATTGGTGCTGGTCGCCGCCCCTTCGAGCGTGGAGGTGTGGCCGCACCGCCATCAGAGCGCCGAGCTGGCCTACGTCCTCGAGGGGACGGCCCGGGTGCGAGGAACCTCGAGGAACTGGGTGGACCTCTCGCCCGGCGATGCGGTGTACCTGGCGCCGGGAGTGGCGCACGGCTGGTTCTGGTCGGGGAGCAGGGAGAGGCCGACCAGACTGCTCGTGCTCCACGCGCCGCCCTTGCCGGAGCCCGCGTTCGCATCGCAAGAGGGCACCCCGCTCGCGGCGTCGGAAGTGAGGAAGCCGGATCCGAAGGCGCCTCAGCCGAAAGTGATGAAGGCAGCGTCGGCGCCCTCCTATTCGATCGCGGGCGGGAAGGGCTCGGTGCGCATCTACTTCGACGCCGAAAGCGCCGGCGATAGCTCCGCCTACCTCGGCGTGATGAAGGCCGAGCCCGGAATGGCGGTCCCCGAGCACCTGCACCCCGCGGAGGCCGAGCTGCTCTACGTGCTCGAGGGCGGGGGCGAGCTCTCGGCCGACGGGAAGGTGGTGTCGCTCTTGGCGGGGACGGCGGTGCACATGCCTGCCGGCCGCCGCCACTCCTTCAGGGTGACTTCCCAGGCCGGCTTCCAGGCGGTGCAGTTCTACGCTCCGAGCGGGCCGGAGCAGCGCTTCAAGCCGAAGCGCTAGCGAGTGCGCCCCGACTCGCATTGAGCGAGATCCGATCGTTGTCGCTGACGTGAACGTGGTCGTGGACGGCGACGTGAACGTAGTCGGCGGCGCTTCTCCGCCCACCTCTGCGTCAACGTCAGCGCTCGCCTCCAGGAAATGATTCGCAATCGGGGCGACTTCGCCTAGTTTGCCGGTGGCCCGGACTCTTGCGGGCCATCGGAGGGGACATCGTGGACATCACCAAGAAGGTGGCATTGGCTCTTGCGGCTGCGCTGGCCGCCGCTGGACTGTTCGCCTGCAGCTCGATCTGCGACCGCCTCGAGGCGGTGGGGAATTCGCTGGAGACGAAGTTCAAGCCTTGCGACACCGCCCCCGCCGACGCCGGCACCGAGGAAAAGTTCGACAAGAAGCGGTGCGACGCCGCCATCGCCAAGTGCACCGGGGACGACCAGGCGAAGATCAACAAGTGGATGGACTGCCTGGACAAGATCGGCACCTGCACCAAGGGTCAGGAGGACGCGTGGGAGAACTCGCAGCTCAACTGCGCCACTCAGAACCTGGCCGGCATCTCCACCGCCTGCCTGCAGGCGATCATCGCCGACGACACCGACGGCGGCTCCTGAGACACTCGCCTGCTGCTTCTATCTGCTACTCGGCTAGAGGGCGAGAGTCGGCCTGCGAGGCGGGCCGCCACCGGCTAGGGTGACGGTGGTGGAGAGCAAGTTCGCTCAGGTGCGCAAGCGGGACGGGCGGGTGGTCCCGTTCGACCGGTCTCGCATCGCCAGCGCGGTCGCGAAGGCGATGAGGGCGGCGGGCGAGGGGGCGCTGCCCGCCGATGCCGAGCGGATTGGCGAGGCGGTGGTGGAGGAGCTGGGCCGCCGCTTCCCGGTGGGACATGCGCCGCACATCGAGGAGATCCAGGACGCGGTGGAGCAGGCGCTCATCCTCCACGATTTCCCCAAGACGGCGAAGGCGTACATCCTCTACCGCCACGAGCGGGCGCGGCTCAGAGAGCTGGCGCGGCAGGTCCCCGAGCGGCTGACCCGCCTGGTGGCGGAGAGCCGGCGCTACTTCCCCAGCGCCCTCGCCGAGCTGACGTACTACCGCACCTACTCACGCTGGCTCGAAGAGGAGGGCCGCCGCGAGACCTGGGTGGAGACCATCGATCGCTACGTCGCCTTCATGCGCGAGAGCTTGGGAGGACGGCTCTCCGAACAGGAATACCAGGAGGTCCGGAGCGCCATCCTCCACCAGCGGGTGATGCCCTCGATGAGGCTGTTGTGGTCCGCGGGCCCGGGCGCCCGGGCCACCCACGTCGCGGCCTACAACTGCGCCTACGTCGCGCCCACCTGCATCGCCGATCTCTCCGAGATCATGTACCTGCTCATGTGCGGCGCCGGAGTGGGCTTCTCGGTCGAGAGCCAGTTCGCGCAGCAGCTCCCGCTGGTGCGCCGGCAGTCGGGTGAGCGGCTCCCCGCGCACCAGGTCGCCGACAGCAAGGAGGGCTGGTGCGAGGCCCTGAAAGCCGGCTTGACCTCCTGGTTCGGCGGCCAGGACCTGGGCTTCGACCTCTCGCAGGTGCGGCCGGCGGGTTCCCGGCTCCGCACCATGGGCGGCCGGGCCTCCGGGCCTGGCACCCTCAAGGCCCTGCTCGAGTTCTGCAGGGCCAAGGTGCTCGGCGCGCAGGGCAAGCGGCTCCGCAACGTCGACCTCCACGACATCATCTGCAAGATCGGCGAAGTGGTGGTGATGGGAGGGGTGCGTCGCTCGGCGCTGATCTCCCTCTCCGAGCTGGACGACGAGCAGATGCGCGAGTCCAAGAGCGGCCACTTCTACGTCGGCCACCCCGAGCGGGCGATGGCCAACAACTCCGCGGTCTACGAGCGGCAGCCGAGCGCCGTCCAGTTCCTCGAGGAGTGGATCGCCCTCGCCAGGAGCAGGAGCGGCGAGCGCGGGCTGTTCAACCGGGGGTCGATCTTGGAGCAGCTCCCCGAGCGCCGCCGGCGCCTGTTCGAGCCCGACTGGGCCTCGTGCGGGACCAACCCCTGCGGGGAAATCATTTTGAGATCCAAGCAGTTCTGCAACCTCTCCGAGGTGGTGGCGCGGCCGAACGACGGTGCGGCGCAGCTCTTGGAGAAGGTGCGGCTGGCGGCCCTGATCGGCACCTACCAGTCGACGCTCACCCGCTTCCCGTACCTGTCGAGCGACTGGAGGCGCAAGTGCGAGGAGGAGCGGCTCCTCGGGGTCTCCATCACCGGGCAGTGGGACTGCGCGGCGGCGCGCGACGGGGGCGTCCTCCGCGCGCTCAAGGAGGCGGCGATCGAGGCGAACCGCCACTACGCGCAAAGGTTCGGCATCCAGCCCTCGGCGGCGATCACCTGCGTGAAGCCCTCGGGTACGGTGTCGCTCCTGGTCGACTCCTCCTCGGGAATGCACCCGAGGCACGCGCGGTGGTACCTCAGGCGGATCCGCATCTCCGCGGTGGACCCGCTCTTGCGGATGCTGCGAGACCAGAAGCTCCCGTTGAGCCCCGAGGTGGGGCAGGTGGAGGGCCAGGCGACCACCTACGTGCTGGAGCTGCCGGTGCGGGCTCCCGAGGGTGCGGTGGTGCGGGACGACCTGGGAGCGATCGACCAGCTCGAGCACTGGAAGCGGGTGAAGCACAGCTACACCGAGCACAACCCGTCGGTCACCGTCTCGGTGGGACAAGGCGAGTGGATCGCCACCGCCGACTGGCTCTACCGGAACTGGGCGCTGTTGGGAGGGCTCTCGTTCCTCCCACGTTCGGACACGGTGTACCAGCTCGCGCCGCTGGAGGAGATCTCGAGCGAGGAGTACCACTCGCGCCTCTCCAGGCTCCCGCCGATCGACTTCTCGCGCCTGGTCCTCTACGAGAGAGAGGACCAGACCGCCGGCGCTCGGGCGCTCGCCTGCGTGGGCGACCTCTGCGAGCTGGACCCCGAGGAGGGCTCCTTCCCGTCAGGGCCCGCGGGTTGAGCGCGGACCCGCACCGCCCGTTCCCGCCGCCCTACCCGTACCCGTACCGGGCCCGGCCCCGAAGCCGCACCCGGTCCCGGTACCGCACCCGGCGGTTGACCTTCGTCACGGGTCGACTCGAGGCCGAGCGCGACAGCGCGAGGAATTCGCTCGGCCTCTCCTGCCGGCCGCGGCCGGTCGCCGCCTCAGGGCACGGCGATCAGATCGTTTACGCTGGAGAAGCCCATCGTCCCCACCGGGCAGGCCAATACCGGTGAGCCGCCGTCGGAGTACCCGCGGCGCTCGGCGAGCGAGGTGCCGTTCAGCTCCAGCACGAACACCCGCCCGGCGGTCTGGTCGCCCACGTAGAGGCGGTTTCCGACCATGGCGAAGCGGCCGAGCTGGGGCGGCTCGCAGCCGGCGTCGATCCCGCCGGGAGGACAGGTGGGGGCCCACACCGACAGCCTCGCGCCCGCCTCGCTCACCAAGAGCACCCCGGTCTTCTCGCTCGCCACCGCCTTCCAGTTGGAGTCGTAGGTGACCTTGCCTCCGCAGCTCACCAAGATCCCCGCGTCGGTAGACACCGCCCAGCTCGCGTTGAGGCAGGCGTCTGCGCCCAGGTCAATGGCCGAGACCGCCTTGGAGGCCGAGTTGACGATCGCCACCATCCCCGGACCCTCGGGCGCGTAGGTGGAGGCGTTGAGGTTGTTGAGCGCGAGGTAGAGCTTCGCTCCGCGGGCGACGACCGAGTATGGCCGGGCCACGGTGCTGCCTCCGTCGAACGGCTTCAAGTCGATGGTCCCGAGATCGATGGTGTCCATCACCTTCGGCTGGGCCGGGTTGGTGACGTCCACCCGCAACAGTTTTTGGCCGGCGCTGGCCGCGGTGTCCCACCCGCCGTAGAGCGGGATGTAGAGGTCGTTGCCGATCTTCGCGATCGCCTGGGGCGAGGTGTTGGCCCCGAAGTTCAGCTCGGCCAACAAGCCGATCCCCAGCGCGCCCGCGTCCGTGCCCGCATCCGGAGTCACCGCCCCGCGCTTGAGGACCTGGAGCGTGTTGTCCATCGAGTTCACCAGGTAGATGTGCGGATCGTCGACCAAGATGTGGTTGGGCGAGGCGCCGGTGCTGACGCTCTCGGGAATCTGACTCAGATCTCCGAGCCGCGCCTCGTACAGCCGCTTGTCGATCCCGTCCGCCGCCAAAAGGACGTCCTGCACCGTCCCCAGGCTTTGTGGGCCAGTGCCGAGCGCCTTGCTCGGCCCCTTGAAGTCGGACGGCGCCTGCAGGCCCACCACCTGCCCGTTGGTGAAGCAGGCGGCGATCACATCATAGGTGCACATGCCGCGGTGGCAGCTCTGAGCGGTGTCGCAGGCGCGGCCGCAGCTCCCGCAGTTGGAGGCGCTGGTGCTCAGGTCCTCGCAGACCTGGCCGCAGAGCGTCCCGGTGCCGGGACACTTGCAGGCGCTGTTCTCGCAGATCTGCGCGGTCGGGCAGGCCTGGTTGCACTGTCCGCAGTGGTTCGAGTCGGTCTTGGTGTTCACGCAGGAAAGGCCACAGACGGTGTTTCCAGGAATGGTACAGGTGGTCTTGCACTGGCCGGCCTCGCAGAACTGTCCGGTCGCGCAGGCAGTTCCTCCAGCGCCGGCGCAGCCGCCGCAGTTCTGCGGATCGGTCGACGTCGAGACGCACTTCCCCGCGCACAGCGTCGTCCCGGTCTTGCACACGCAGGAGCCTGACTGGCAGAGCTGATCGGTGAGGCAGGCAGTCCCGCAGGCGCCGCAGTTCGCCGGGTCCGTGGAGGTTGTCACGCAGGATCCGCTGCACAAGGTGGCGCCGGCCGAGCAGCGGCAGGCGCTGTCCTGGCACACCTGGCCCCCCCCGCAGGCGACACCACAGGCGCCGCAGTTGGCCTTGTCGCTGGAGAGGTCGAAGCACTCCTTTCCGCAAGCTGTCTGCCCCTGCCCACACACCGGCCCGGTGGGCGGGCACGCGGTGAGGTGCGTCAAGGCGGCGACCAGCAACAACAGCACCCACCCGGGCAACCGGCCCACCGGGGCGTTGCTCGATGACACGGCGTTCGTCTGCATGCTCCCTCCTTTACTTCGCGGCAGTCACTTCGTTGATCTTTCCCGCATCCATCGCGATCGACACCGTCACGTAGGCGGCGCGCCCGGGCAGCGGATACCGGTCCCAATCGAGCGCGCGCACGTCGAAGACGTTCTTCACCTCCAGCGAGCCGACCACCTCGGGCGATCGCCAAAGAGCGGAGGAGACGCCCAGATTCACGAACGCGCGCCCGGGCAAGGCGAGAGTCTCGGCGCGGTTCATGAACAGCTGCGACTGGAAATCGACCTCTACCCTGCCCCGGGCGATCTTTGGACCGCCCGACAGGCGGGCATGGAGCCTATGCCGCGGCCGGTAGGGCAGCTCCTTGAGGTAGTAGCGGGGATCGTCCCTCAGGTTCTGCGTGAAGAGCAGGGTGTACCCGACCGCCAGTGAGGCGAGCGGGTGCGGCCTCAGCTCGCCCTTGGCCTCGAGCCCGTAGGCCATCGCCGCCTCGATGTTCCTCGGCTGCATCGCGTTCGGCCCGGCGTACTCGTAGAGGATGAGGTCCTCGTAGAGGCTGTAGAAGCCCATCGCGCTCGCGTACGAGGACGCCGTGCGGTGCGAGAGGCCGAGGTCGGCGTACAGGCTCCGCTCCGGCCTCAATTCCTTGTTGGGCAGCGTCCGCGCTTGCTGGATGTACAGCTCGGTGAAGGACGGCGCGCGGTGAGCCTGGCCTGCGTTGCTGCGCAGCTCGAACCCCGCGGGCAGAAGCGCGGTCGCCCCCAGCTTGGGCGAGAGCCCGGTGAACGGCCCGGTCTGATCGACGCGAAGCGAAGGCGAAACGATGATCCCCCCCTCGAGCAACAGGATGTCGTCCCACGCCATCGCCGATCCGCGCAGCCAGGAGGGATTCGTCCCGAACGGCAAGATCGACTCGTTCGACGCCTGCAACAGCGTCCCCAGCGAGTGCGCCCGGCCGACGAGGAGCCGGCCCTCCAGCTCGCCTCCGGTGGAGAGCTCCAGCTGCTCGCTCAAAGAATCGATGCCGAGCGCGATCTCCTCCCTGCGCGCGTACGCCCGGATCGAGAGCTCGCCGTCGTCGAACTGCCGCTGGGCGTGGCCGGTGGCGGAGAGGCGCCCGCTCTTCTGCCGGAGCGGAGTCGGGTTCTGCTCCGGACCGGCGAGCCCCCTCTGCTCGATCGACAGCTCGGCCATCGCCTCGGCGAACCAGCGGGGAGCGGGCGCCCAGAGGAACTTGGCGAGGCCGCCGCCGAAGGCCGCGTCGTTGTTCTCCCGGGTCAATTCCAAAAGAGGGTTGTCGGGGACGTTGGGCTGCTCGTCGAACTGGAAGGGGAAGTTGCCGCGGGAGCGGCTGCCGTGCAGCAAGAGCAGCCCGTGCCCTCCGAGGAGGGAACCGGAGGCGGAGAGCTGGCCTTGGGCGGTCTCGAAGCTTCCGTAGCTGACTTCGCCGAAGAGCTCACCGCCTTCCTTCGGCCGCTTGGTGCTGATGTGCAGCGCGCCGCCGAGGCCGCCGCTCCCGTAGCGGGCGCCGGCGCCGCCGCGCAAGACCTCCAGCTGCTCGATGATCGCCGCCGGCACCCGCGAGAGATCCACGCTCCCACCGGCGCCGTTGAGCGGGATTCCGTCGAGGTAGACGAGCACGCCGGTGGCCGACGCCCCGCGCACCGAGAGCATCTTCGCCTGCCCGAGGCCCCCGGTGTCCTGGAGCGCCACCCCGGGAGCCGAGGCGAGAAGCTGGGCGGTCTCCTTCGCTTCCCCTCGGTGCTCCGAGGCGTCGATCACGGTGATCGCCCCGGACGGATCCCGCCGGCTGGGGGACTCGACCTGCGGCTCCATCGGGGGCAGGGGCACTACCACCGGTGGAAGCTCCCCTTCGGGCTCCCCGGAAGCGGGGGCCTGGGCGAGGGCGGCGGCGGCAAAGAGCGCCGCGCCGAGCGCTGCGGAACGCCTCATCGCCTGCCTTCCCCTCTCTCCAGCGGAGAGAGAAGGCCTCCTCGGCAGCTTCGCTGCCGTGCCTTTGGGCAGGTCTCCTGGCTCCCGGGTCCAGGATGCGTACCATTCGCATCCCCGGTCTGGCCTTCTGCCTTCCCTCGCTATCGCGAAGTGGCGACTTCCGAAGGCCCGAGCCCCACTTGGGGCAGCCCGGTTACAGTGGCGGGACCGCGCCGGCTTTCCACCGGCTTCCCTCTTTTCATCGCGCCCTTGATGGGCGACCCAATAGCACCATTATCGTGACGCCTCTCGCCGGGGTTCGTCAAGAGGCCAACAGTTTTCCAAGAGGTTCAGCAGAGCGCCGAGCGCGAGAGCGGCACCACGGCGTTGAGAATCTCCTCGGTGAGCACCAGCGCGCCGCCGAGCCCCATGAGCGGGCGCGGAGTGAGGAGCACCCTGCCGGTTTCCGGCAGAGACACCGCGACGAACGGGAGCGCGCGTTGGAGCGCGGAGGTTGCGACCGAGCGGTCCTGGGAGGAGCCGAAGAGGATGTCGGGCTCGAGGCGGCGGTAGGTCTCCGCCTCGTCCAGGACAGACCCTTCGGTGAAGACCATAAGCTCCAAACTCCGCTCGCGCGCGAAGGCATCGATGAATCTCTCGGCGGCGGGGGCACGCTCGCGGAGCAGCACCGCCGCGGGAACCATTCCCAGATGATCGGTGAGAAAGAGGGCCAGCGGCGCCGCCACTGCGGCGTCGGCGGCGACCACGAAGCGCAGGCCCGCGGGCAGGCCCGACCGCGCCGCGAAGCGGGACAGCGCCACGTACAGCTCGGCCCGGACGTCCCTGGTGCGGCTCCGGATCGCCGTGAGGTCACCGCCCGAGGCTCCGGCGACCGCGAGAAGCCACGCCTCGGCAGCCTGGATGCCGATGGGCGAAAGGACCTCCTCCCCGACGAGCTTCGCCCCCGTTCGCTTCGCCAGCCGACTGGCCAGCCTCGCTCCATGGGACTCGTGCATCACCGCGATCACCTCTGCGGCGGCGGCCCGCCTCAGCTCCTCGGTGTTGGATCCAGGGCCGAGGTTGCATACGTCATCCAGGCCGGCGAGAGAAAGCTCCGACCGGAGCTGGCGGAGGTCGTCCCTCCAGCGGAGCGAGAGGAGCGAGCCGCCGCAGAGCGCAAGCGGAGGGCGCCTCGCTGGCCGATCGGAAGCGGTGAGCCCATCGATCATCCGTTCGAGAGCCACTGCATGGCCGAGCGACGCCGGGCCGTTCAGACCCGCATCGATGCAAAGGACCGGGACGCGCAGGTCCGCGGCGCGCACCGCGCGGCCGAGATCCTCCCCCACCAGCGCGGCGCCGGGACCGTTCACCACGCCAATCAGCCGGGGGCCTCTCTCCGCCACCGTCCTCAGCAACCGCACCAGCTTCTCGCCGCCGCCGCACACGTAGTCCTGCTCGTCGAGATAGGTGCAGGGGATGCGAGCCTGGCCGAAGAAGAATTCGCCCCCGTACTCCGCAGGGTCGGCGCCGTCGTGGCGGGGGTCTTGCAGCTCGGCCAGGTGGGCGGGGGCGAACTTGCATCCGGTGGGCGCGTTGAGCACCGCGGCGGCACCGCGAATGCCCTCGATGGCCAAAAGAGCCCCGTACAGCGAATCCGGCCACCGGTAGGAACTGGTCCGCTCACTCACGGGTCCACCTCCTCGCTGCCGGTGGACAGCAACTGCCGGTCGGCCCTCCAGCCTTCGGGCCGATGGGCTGCGGCCCTGGCCCATCTCTCCGCCACCCTGAGGGTGCCGGTGAAGCCGAGCGGCGGGAAGAGGGGCACGTGCGCCGCGCGCAATTTCGGCGGAAGGTCGCGTACGAGGTAGTTGGCGAGGAGCAAATCGGGCTCAAGTTCGCGGACCACCTCGCACAGCTCGGCCGCGTCGCGGACCGGCACCCTGGGCACCCCCTCGAGCCCCAAGTCGACGTTCATGCACGAGTCGAGCACCGCGGCCGCCATGAGTCTCATGCCCAAAGACTTCACCAGCTCGGCGATCCACCCGCTCTCCTGGGTGTAGACGCCGAGGAGCACCCGCGTGCCCGCGAGCGCTGGCCTCAGCCTGTCAAGGCCCGCCGACCATTCCGCTTCCGCCATCGCGAGCTGAGCGGAATCGGCAGCCCGGCCGGTCGCCTCGGAGAGAGCCTGGATGCACCGCAAGGTACTCTCGTACCCGATCGGGGCGGGGCAGTCGGCGAAGCGGGCGCCTGCGCGCTCTTCGAGAATCCGCTGGGCAAGCTTGGCCGGCTCGGAGCCCGAGACGCGGATGTTGAGCGGGGCGCGATGGAGCTCCCTGATCGAACGGAGGCTGGTCCGCCGCACGAAGCGGGTGTTGACGCGGAGCCCGAGCACCCCGACGCACCGCTCGAGCTGGCGGTGGTCCTCGTCGGCGCCGGTACCGAACGGCTCTTCGCCGACCAAGTTCACCAGCTCCGGTTCGCGCCGCACCTCGGGCGCCGGAAGGACCGAGTCCGCCAGGGCCCGGTACGCGTTGATCGCCCCTTGCGCGAAGTCACCCCCCATCGCCCCCTCGGTGTCGACCGCGATCACCGGAATGGCCGGGCCGAGCCGCCGCGCGACCGCACCGACGTCCTCTCCGGCGATCCCGCTCGGACACGAGGACAGCACGAAGATCGCCGATGGGGCGTGGCTCCGCGCGACGTGCCGGATGCTCGCTTCGAGCTTTCCCTCGCAACCGCTGACCAGGTCTGACTCGCCAAGCTCGGTGGAGAGAAGCCTGGGGAGCGCGTGGCTCGGCACGGGGTCGAGCCCGCGCATCGAAGCCGCTTCGCCCGCGGCGAACGTGGCCGAGAGGCTGATCCGGGCGCAGCTCGATGGGGAGTGCATCACGGTGACGGCGTCGAGGACGTGGTTGGTGACGGAGAACGCGCCCGCGAGCGCGCAGGAGTGGAGCGGGGCCCGCGAGCGGACCGCCTTGCTCGCGTAGCGAAGATCGTGCGGAGCCGCGGCGAGCCTGTACCTGGCTCGGCCGTCCCCACGCTCGAGGGGAGCGGAATGGCCAACGGCACCGGCAGAAGCGGCGGCGGTCCCCCCGCCAGCGCCGGAGAGCTCGGCAGGACCGGCGCGGGGAGATGGCCTCGAGCCGCCCGCCTGCTCGTATATGAGCTGGTCCAGTTCCTGGTCCTCCAATGGGCTCGGAAGTGCCGCGGCGCCCTCCTGCCCGACTTCCTCCGCCAGCTTCCGAAAAAGGCCGGCCAACTGGCTCGAGGGCAGGTGCTCGATGATCGTCTTTCGCTCCAGCTCGGCCGCGCGGAACAGCTCGTCGCGCGGCAGGAGCGTCAACAGGCGCGTGCCCAACCTCTCGGCCAAGGCCTGTAGCAACTGCTCTTCCTTGGTGACTCCTCTCGCGTTTCCGATGATGCCCCGAAGCTTGCAGCCGGTCCGCAAGAGGCCGCGGGCGATGTTGTTGGCCGCGTACAGGGACATGCTCTCGCCCGAGCTGACGATCAGCACCGAGTCGGCGTAGCCCTGCCGCATCGGAACTGCGAAGCCCCCGCACACCACGTCGCCCAGCACGTCGTAGAGCACCACGTCGTAGGCCGAGCGATCCAACCCGATCCCCTCGAGCGCATTTGCCATCGCCACGATCCCGCGCCCCGCGCAGCCGAGGCCAGGCTCGGGGCCGCCTGCCTCCACGCAGTGCACCCCTCGATAGCCGGGCAGCACCACCTCCGAGCTGTGGAGCTGCCAGGGCGAGCGCGCTCGGAGCAGCTCGACCACCGTTCGCTGAGAGGTGCCTCCCAAGAGCAGCCGCGTGGAGTCGTGCTTGGGGTCGCATCCGACCTGCAAGACTCTGAGCCCGCGCTCGGCCCAGGCCGCGCTCAGGTTGGCGGCGATGGTCGACTTCCCGATGCCGCCCTTTCCGTAGATGGCGAGCTGCTTCATCGGCCCCTCCGGCAGGCCTCCACGATCGCTGGCGCGATCGCCGGGTTGCTCCGGAAATGCAGGTGGACGTAGCTCGCGAGCACCGACAGCTCGCCGTATCCCTCGGCTGCCTCCGCCCCGCCGTAGGAGCGGACCCGGTACGCCCGCTTCGCGCCGGGGTCTCCCAAGAGCTCCGAGTGGTGGAAGAAATGGCCGCGCGCCCTGGTGCCCTCGGGCAAGAGGCGCGAGTCTTTGGTGACCTCCACCTCCGCGTACCCGAGCTTGAGGCGGGGCGACATGCGCACCCGGCAGGGGAGCACTCCGCACATCGGGTGGTTTTCGCCTCCCACTCCTTCGATGGCCTGCGCGAGATACATCAACCCGCCGCACTCGGCGTAGATCGGCCGGCCGGCCAGCGCCAGCTCCCGCACCTGCTCGCGTGCCGCCTGGTTCGCCGCCAGCGCGGGCGCGTGAAGCTCAGGGTAGCCACCGCCGAGGTACAGCCCATCGAGCCCTGGCGGCAGTAGCCCTCGCGTCGGAGAGTAGAAAACCAGCTCGGCGCCCGCCTCTGCGAGGAGCTGGAGGTTGTCCTGGTAGTAGAAGCAGAACGCCTCGTCGCGGGCGACGCCCAGGCGGCAGCGGCGCGCCTGGCGAGGCCCCCCGGGCGGGGCAGGCAGGTCAGGCCCGGCGCACATCTTCAGAAGTCGGTCGAGATCGAGCTGGGTCTCCACCGCCTCGGCCAGCCGCTCGACGTGGGACGCGCCCAGGCGATCGCCCTCGGGCATGTGGAGGCCGAGGTGCCGCTCGGGGACACTGGCGCGCTCGTCGCGGAAGAGGCCTCCGACCCAGAGCCCATCTGATGGGCCGACGGCCTGGAGCACCCATTCGAGGTGATCGCGCCCGGCCAGTTTGTTGAACACCACCCCGGCCACCTCGAGCGAGGAGTCGAAAGTCCGGTACCCGTGCACCATCGCCGCCGCGCTCCGCGACATTGCCCAGGCGTCCACCACCAGGAGCACCTTCGCGCCCAGCCACTTGGCGATCTGGGCGGTGCTCCCGGCCTCGGTGCTCCCGTCATAACCGTCGAAGAGCCCCATGCAGCCTTCGACCACCGCGACGTCTGCACCCCGAGCGGCGGCGCAAAACAGCGCCAGATTCGCTTCGCGGGAGAGCATCCAGCCGTCGAGGTTGTGCCCCGGCCGGCCGGCGGCGAGCAGGTGATGGGAAGGGTCGATGAAGTCCGGCCCCACCTTGAAGGGCTGCACCGCGAGGCCTCGGCGCCGCAGCGCGGCCATCAGCCCAATGGCGACCGAGGTCTTGCCCACGCCGCTGTGCGTGCCGCCGATGACCAGCGTTCGCACCGTCACTTCGCTCCGGGAGGAGCCGCCCCGCCGGCGTCCGCTCCCTCGTGAAGGGCCGAGAAGAGCTGCTCGAGCGCGCGCCCGAGGAACGGCCCGGGGTGGTTCAGGTCCTTCGAGGGGAACCTCACCCACTTGGCGTCGCGGAGCCCAGGGAGGGACCGCACGTGGGATGCCCCGAGCGTGACCATCCCGCTCTCGATGATCACCTCCGGCGGAGAACGCATGGCGGCCTCTACCGGGTAAACCGGGTAGGCGCCCTTGGTTCCTTCGGCGGCGTTGACCCCGCCCGCGTCGAGCAGCAGCTCGTGGGCAAACGAATCGGGGCCGGCGACGTACATCGGCTGGAAGGAGTAGGCAATGAGCGCACGCACGGGCCTTGCCGCCTTGGCCCGCATCCGCACGCTCGCCCGGGTGGATTCAATCTCCGCGGCGACCGCGACGGCGCGGTCTGCCAGCCCGAGCGCCCTGCCGACCTCGCGGATCGCGGTGAGCGTGCCTGCGATGTCGTCTCCCGGAAGCACCAGCACCGGCACTCCGAGCTCGGCGATCCGCTCCACCGCGTTGCGGTTTCCGGGCGAGGGATGCACCAGCACCAGGTCCGGAGCGAGCGCGGCGACCCCCTCCGCGCTGGGATCGAGGTACCCGCCGATCCTCGGCAGCTTGGCCACCTCGGGCAGCTCGTCGTAGCGCGAGACTCCCACCAGCCGGTCCGCCGCGCCCAGCGCGACCACCGTCTCCGTGAGCGAGGGCGCGAGCGTGGCCACCCGGCGCACCGGGTCGGGCGGGGCGGGGCCGAGGGAGAACGGGTTTGCGGGCCCCTTGCTCTTGCAGCCCAGCGCGAAGGCGAGCACGACCGCAAAGACGCCGGAGGCGAGCGACGCTCGAGCCGAGCGGGCCGGCATTCGGCCCGCGCGAAGGCAAGGGCCGATTGGGACAGCTCCTGGCGTCGCCCGCGTCATGAACCGGTGGCCGCCGCGGCGGGGAAGAGGTCCCCGAAAACCACCGACTCCACTCCGGAGGCCCGGAGAGCGGCGAGCGCGCGCGACATCTCGCGTTCGTACAACTCGTTCGGACAGGGGTGCGGGATCTCCACCTTGTGACAATGAAGGCCAGTCTCCTGGGCCTGGCGATCGAGCAGCTCTTCCCGTACGCCGTGCATCGAGACGCGGGCAAACCGCCTGGTCACGGTGGTGAGCAAGCCCACCACCTCCAGCTCGCCCTTCGAGCGGACGACATGCAGCGCATAGGCGCTGTCCTTTCCCGAGCTCCAAGCCACCACGGCCTTCGCACGCCCCATGACGGGTACCTCCGGGCGCCGAGGATAAGCTGCGGAGGCAAAACACCGCCATGCTTCGTTCGAGGTGCGCGGATGGCGGAGACGACTCTCGGGCAGCGACCGATGACCTTCGATGAAGCCGCCCGGCTCGACCCTGACCGGCAGCCCGGCGAGATCGATCGCGGGAGGTGGGTGCCGGTGACCAAGAGCACTTGGCGACATGGAGAGATCGCCGGGAACGTCTACGCCGCGCTTCGGGAGTACGCTCGTAAGAACCCCGGCTGGAGTCTCTCCGTGGGTGATCCAGGCACCAAGCTGGCCCACGACCCGGACGTGCTCCGTGGACCGGACGTGGGGATGGTCCGGACTGAACGGAAGCCAGCCGGGAAAGGAGCCCGCGGTTGGCTCGAGGGCGCGCCCGACCTGGCGGTCGAAGTGCTCGGCGACGAGCAGTCCGCGGCAGAACTGACCCGGAGGGCTCTCGAGTACCTGACAGCAGGCGCGAGGATGGTCTGGGTGCTCGACCCGGAGGCGATGCGGCTCATGCTCTTCACCCCTCCGGACCACGTCCGCGTACTGGGGCAGGACGACACCCTCGATGGCGGCGACCTCCTCCCGGGCTTCGCCTGTCGCGTCGGAGAGTTGTTCGAGTGACGGCGCCGCCTGCCGGCTACCAAAGCTCCATCGCTGCGCCGGCGGCGATCTGATCGTTCCGGTCGAAGTAGCCCATCGGGCTGTAGGCGCCGCCCTCGTACAGCTCCGCTCCCAGCCAGAGCGCCGTCCGCTCGAGTCCCTTGTATGAAACCCTCGGCGCCAGCGCGAACGAGCGCTGAATGGGCTCGAACGCCCCCCGGAGCGAAAGCTCGAGCTTGTCGTCGAAGAGCCGGTAGCCCACCTCGCCCACCAACAGGTGGAGCCACGCCGTTCGCGGCGCGCCCTCCGCGGTGGTCGGCTCGAGGAGGATCAACAGCTCCCTCGCCCCCACGTCGGGAACCGCCAGCCCCAGGTAGGTGAGCGAATAGATGAGCGGCGAGTCCGCTGCCTGGCTAACTCCGAAAACCCAGGTGTACGAAGCCTTCCGGAGCGGCTCCAGGCTCGCGTCGAAGAAGGTCTGCCGCGGCGAGTAGGCGAGGTCCAGGTCGAGCTGCGCAGAGCCCAAGAGCGCCGATGCCTCGATCGAGAGGATGTGCTGCCGCGCGTAGATTCCGGTGAACAGCTCCTCGCCTGCGGCGAGCCGGTTCTGCACCGAGAGCGCCAGCGCCGAGTCCACCTCTCCCTTCTTCGCCTGCTGCGAGAGCAGCGCCGACAGCTCGGGATCGAGCCGAACCTGCGGAACCTTCTCGTACATCCACACCCAGGAGCCGCCGAGCTTCACCTTCCCGGTGGGCACCACCGCCCGCAAGCCGAGGTCGCCGAGGTAAGGGAAAGCCTTCGGCCGCTCCGTCTCGAGCAGGTGCGGCTGCAGGCCGTCCTCGATGGATTCGTGGAACCGGGCAGGAATCGCCGCACCGAGCGAAGGCTGGACCATCGCCTCGTCCTGGCCGAAGACCGAGTAGCGCGACGGGGTGAAGAAGGGGAAGTAGGCGGCGGTCCACTGAACCCGCCCGATCTCTCCGAGTGCGCGGAGCGCGAGGGCCGGAAGCTTTCCGTCCTCGGGCTCCGCCAAGAGCCCCTCGCGCAAGTCGCGCGGGTTCAGCGAATCCGACGGCGCAAAGGCGGCGTTGGCCCCGAACGCCACGATCTGGTGGCCCACCCGGAGATCCACCTTCTCGGCGTAGATGTCCACGAAGGCGTCTCCGAGCGTGGGCTCGAAGCTCGCCTTGGCGCGTCGGAGGGCGCGCTCCGCGGTGCCGCGCCAGAGCGCCCTCCCCTCCAGCAAGAGCCGGAGCGCGCTCGACAGCTTCACGTCCGCCCCCAGCCGCGCGCGGCCGCGGAGGTCGAAGACGTTTTCGCGAAGCTCGTCGGTCGGCGCGGACTCGAGGCGGGTGTCCACGCCCAGCTGCGCCCGAGCCGAGCCGAACACCTGCACCCTAGCCTGCGAAGGCGGCGCCTCGAAGGACTCCACCGCTTGCGGCGGAGTCGAAGCCGCTCCGGCGGGCTCGAACTCCTCGATCGCGAGAACAGGCGCGCCGGGCGCCGAGGTGCCCGCGCCACCGTCCGACTCGACGAGGCCGCCATCGACCTCGCTCGAGATGCCCACCTGGGCCGGGCGAGAGCCGGTCCCCGCATCGGAGGGGGTTTCTCCTTCGCTTGCGCCGGGCTCGCCGGCATCCTTCGCGCCAGCGGCGGAGGCGACGAGCAGCAGAAGCGCGGCGCCCGCTCCGCTCACCCACGCTCCAATGCCCGCTCGCTGAACGCTTCCTCGCCGAGCTTCGACTCCTCGAGCCGGAGGATTTGCATCGTCGTCTTCGAGCCGGACTGGAGATTCTCCATCGTCGACTCGACCGCCAAGGTGCGGTCCTTGAACCGCTTGAGCTTCACCGTCCGGTACGCCTTGAAGGGCTTTCCCTCCTTGTCCTGGTATTCGACCTTGAGCGGGACGTAGGTTTCGCGGTCCACGAACACGGTCACCTTTCCATAGGGGGAGTCGGCGCCTCCGGGGCCGGAGATCACATAGGCATCGCGGCCGTCCAGCTTCTGATCCGCCAGCCGCTCGAGCTCGGAGTCCTTGGTGCCGGTCCCGGCGAGGTCGGCATAGCTGAAGTCGGTGTCCATGAAGGCCTTGCCGCGCTCGTTCTTCGCCACCTTCCGCACTCGGCGGAGCTTGGGGAGGTAGAGCGAGATCTCGTCGCCCTCTCCCCCGCTCCCCTCCACGGTGAGCACCGCCACTCCGGCCACCCCGGCCGGCTGAAGGAAACGCGAGAGCGAGTGCGCCCTTCCGCCGATCTTCCGCGACGAGGAGCTGACGACTTGCTCCTTGGCCTTCCCGTCCTTGGCGACCGTGATCAGCTTGAGCTCCGCGGTCAGGTCCAGGAGGTTCAGCGCGCCGCGGTCGCGCGCCTTCTGGGAGATCTCGGCCGCCGACTCGCCCGCCAGGGAACCGCCCGCGGCCAACGCCATCGCCAACGCGCCGACCCACACGATGTCAGGACGCATCGCTGGCACCTCCGCCCGCGGATTCCTCCACGCGCCGCGAGGGGCTTCAACGAAAATCGCTCCGCCGGCTGTGGTATGGGACGCGGCCGTTTTGCTCGGGCGACCCCATCTTGTGGACCCACCTGCTCGCCGAGCCGCCGCCGGTCCGCGCCGCGGGAGGCAAGTGAGCCCGCTGTGGCCGCGGCTCACCGTTCCGCGCCGAGCGCCGCCCTGAGCTTCGCCTCCGCCTCCTGGAGCCGGCGGTCGGCGGGAGCCAGCTGGCGGGCCCGCAAGACGATCGAGAGGGCCGCGCGCAAGTTTCCGCGCTGCAGCTCACACCGCGCCTCCACCTCCAGCGACGAGGGGTCGCCCGGAGCGTAGAGCACCGCCGCCCGGGCCGCCGCGCACGCCTCGTCGGTTTCTCCGGACTGCAAGAGCGCGAGGGCGAGCTCCCTCCGCAGCGCCGGGTTCGAGGGGTCGGCCCGCACCGCCGGCCGGAGCGCCTCCGCCGCGGCGAAGGGCTCACCCTGGCGCCGGAGCACCTCTCCGAGCTGCCCCATCGACCAGGACGCGTTGGGGAACAAGAGCGCCCTCGCCCGCGCCTGCCGCACCGCCCTCGGCTCGACGAAGCGGGCCCCCGCCACCATCTGATCCACTACCCGCGCGTAGCGGGGAAAGTCCTCCGGATACCGGAACACCAGCTGGTAGACGAGCTGCCCCCGCGGGACGAAGTAGGCCAAGAGCCGCGTGGCGCCGAAGGGCTCCTGCAAGCGCGCCTGCACCAAGAGCGCGTCGCGCTCGGCGACCCGGGTCGGCTCGAGCGGCGAGGCGGTCACCTGCAGCACCTCCGGGCCGAGCGCGGTCGGCAAGAGGCCCTCCTCGATGAAGCGGGCGGCCTGCGAGGCGACGTCCGCGGGCTCGCCGGCCTCCACCGCCGCGGCGTAGAAGCTGGCCCGGCCCACTCCGGGTAGCCCGTTGGAGTAGGCCAGCTGACCCAGCCGGTTCGCCCGCCGCTGCCAGTCGCGGGGGACCGGCATCGAAATCCCGAAGCCGTCATCGCGCACCTCGCGCATCAGGGGAAGCCAGCCGGCGAACACCCCATCGCCGAAGGCGACGCAGAAGACGGCGGCCAAAGAGGGAAGCGCCCTCAAGGCCGGAGACCACCAGGCCCGCGGCGCGTCGGCCAGGAGCTTGGGACGCAGGAAGAGCGCGCAGAAGATGCCGGCCCAAAGGCCCCCCAGGTGCGCCCAGTTGTCCACCCCCGGCGAGGTGACCCCGATGAGCAGCAGCCCCAGCACCGTCGGGATGGCCGCCTCCCCCATCACCCTCCGGTAGCGGGAGGGGAGGATCGAGCGGTACTTGAGCCCGAATACCACCACTCCGCCCAGGCACCCGTAGACCATCCCGGAGGCGCCCACGCTCACCGCGTCGGAGAGGAACAAGGACACCGTCATCGTCGCCAGCCCGGAGAAGAGCAGCAGAAAGACGTAGTCCAGCGCCCGGTACGCGTTCTCCAGCGCTCCGCCAACGATGAGGAAGACGAACATATTCAGCCCGACGTGAAGGGCGTCGCGGTGGAGGAAGTTCGCCGTCAAAAGCCGCCAGACCTCTCCGAGGTCCGTCACCAGTGGGCCGGCCTTTCCTCCGAATCGCACCATCCCATCGATGTCCAGCGGGCCGCCCCTTATCGACAGGAGGTAGGCGGCGAGGTTGGCGAAGATGAGCGCGGAGGTGATCCAGGGGAACCGGCCCAGGCTGAAGGCCCGGGCGAAGTGGGCGCGTTTCGGCTCCTGAAGGGCGCGGAAGATCTCCAGCTCGCAGGCCGGAACGAAGCTCTCGCCGGTCACCGCCGGGAAGCGCACCAGGCTCTGAGGACTCACCTCTCCCTTGCGGATGCGCAACTCGAGCTCGGGCAGATCGAGGTCCTCGTCGCCCGTCTCGGTCCTCAAGGTGAGAGGTTGGCTCACTGCCGCACACGCCCTTTCCGGCAACGCCGCGTCCACTCGTCCGATGGACAGCGGCCGGCGCCCATTCCCCAGGCGCCAAAATCCTGTGTCATTCAGGGAGGATGGGTTCTCCCTTCCGGCTTGGAGATGCTATAGACTTCTCGCGCGTGCTGAAGCTGATCATCGAGGACGACGAAGGTCGCAAGACCGTAGTGCCTTTCGTCAGAGACGAAATCACGATCGGGCGCCAGGAGGGAAACACCATCCGGCTGACCGAGCGGAACGTCTCGCGCCGGCACGCGCGCTTGGTCCGGAGCAACGGCGCGGTGGTGGTGGAGGACCTGGGCAGCTACAACGGCATCCGGATCAACGGCGAGCGGATCAACGGGCAGGTGGCCGTCCACGACGGGGACCTCATCCAGATCGGCGACTACGATCTGGCCATCCAGCAAGACGTGGCGCCGACCGCCACTCCGCCGGCGCCTCCCTCCCAGGACGGCGAGGAGACCACCGCGCCCTCGGCCGAACGCGACAAGCTGGCCCGGAAGGCCGAAGAGGAAGGCTCCACCAAGCCCGAGCACCCGGCGCTCTTGGAGGCCGTCGAGGCCCTCCAGGCCGAGGAGGCCCAAAAGCCGCGCGAGGACGCGCCAGCCGCTTCGACCGACGCCGCGGCGGCCCGGCGGCAGTCCACCGCCATCATCCACGTCGACGACCTCGAGACCGACCGGCCCCGCAAGCTGGTGGACCTCGAAGCAGAGGTGGCGCCCCGCCTGGTGGTGCTGAACACCGAGCTTGCAGGCCGGGAGTTCGCCTGCATCCGGACCGAGCTGAGACTGGGGCGCGCCGACGACAACGACATCGCCATCGACCATCGCTCGCTCTCCCGCACCCACGCCAAGATCGTCCGCGAGGAGAGCGGGGAGTGGCGTGTCATCGACATGCAGTCCGCCAACGGCGTGTCGGTGAACGGCGAGTCCTACGCCCAGGCCACCCTGCGCTGGGGAGACGTCATCGAGCTGGGGCACGTCAAGCTCAAGTTCCTCGCGCCGGGAGATGAGTTCCGCTTCGTCCCCGAGGAAAAGAAGGCGCGGAGCAAGCTCCCGGCGCTGGCCCTGGTGCTGGGGTTGGCGTTGTCCGGTGGCACAGCGGCCTACTACTTCACCGTGATGAGGCCCAAGCCCCCGTCGGAGCCTCCGGTGCAGCCCTCCCCGGCGGTCGAGGCTCCTCTCCCGGAGGAGAGCCCGCCCGCGGAGGCCCCGAAGACCCCCGAGCCACCTTCGTCTTCGGTGACGGAGAAGCTGGCGGAGGCCAGGCTGGTGGTGGAGGCGCGCGAGTGGGAGCGGGCCTCGGAAAAACTGGCGAGCTGCACCATGGCCGACGGCTCCTTGCACCCCGAGGCCAAGGCGCTGCTCGCGGCGCTCAAGGCGGAGGCCGAGCTCAAGCGGAACATCGATCGGGCCGAGCAGGCGCTGGGCCAGGGCCGGCTCGAGGAGGCCAAGCGGCTGCTCGACGAGTCCGAGCACACCAAGCTCCTGGCGGCGGTTCATCGCGAGCTGCGAGCGGGGCTGGCCGCGGCGGTGCAAGCCAAGCTCGCCAGCAAGAGCGCCGTGGCGGTGAAGCCGCCACCCAAGGTGGAGCCGGCCGAGCCCAAGGTGGCGGTGGCGAAGGCGCCGGAGTCCCCGAAGGCCGCGCAGGCAGAGGCGAGGGCCGCCGAAGCCAAGGCGCTCTACGAGGAGGGCGTGGCCCTGCACGGGAAGAAGCAGCTGCGCGAGGCGAGGGCGGTCTTGGAGAAGTGCGTCAAGGTCGATCCCACCTTCGCGGCCTGCCACAAGGCGCTCGGGGGGGTGTACGCCAAGCTCGGCGAGGCCGAGAAGGGCGCCTACCACTACAAGCGTTTCCTCCAGCTCGCTCCGAATGACAAGGACGCCGACCGGGTGCGGAACGTGCTCGAGGCCTACGAAGCGACCAAGAAGTAGGACCGCAGCAGAAATCCACTCCCTCGCCTTCGAGATGTGCTAGTTCACGCGCGGTCTCAGAGGCGGGTGCAGTGGCTCGGCCGGGCCCGCTGTCGCCGAGGTGGGAGGCGACCTGTGCAGATTCGGATCCTGGTAGTGGACGACGAGCGGGACAACTGCGACTACCTCAAGCTCCTGTTGTCGAAGGAGGGCTACGAGGTCGACACCCTCACCGACCCGACGCACACCGTGGAGGAGCTTCGCAAGGCGGACTACCACCTGGTGGTGCTGGACATGATGATGCCGCAGATGAGCGGCACCGAGGTTTTGGAGCAGATCCGCAAGGTGGACAGCGACATCTCGGTGATCGTCTCCACCGCCTACCCGAACGTGGACACCGCGGTGGCCAGCCTCAAGGCGCAGGCGTCGGACTACGTGAAGAAGCCGATCGAGCCGCAGGCCTTTCTGCAGACGGTGCGATCGGCGCTCTCGAAGAAGGGCCTCTCCACCGATCCCGAGGCGGATCTCCACCGGGCGATCGGGCGCACCATCCGCGAGCAGCGCAAGACGCAGGACCTGACGCTCAAGCAGCTCGCGCGGAGGACCGGGCTGTCGGTGTCGCTCCTCTCGCAGATCGAGCGGGCGGAGAGCTCGGCGTCGATCTCCTCGCTGTACAAGATCGCCACCGCGCTCAAGCTGCGGATGAGCGAGCTGTTCGGCGGCGAGTAGCGAAGGTCTTCCCTCTCCCGCCGGCGGGAGAGGGAAAGGGTGAGGGCGGCCGAGAATCAGCCGAGCACGACCAGGACGTCGCCCTCGCTGACCGCTTGCGCCTCCTTGCAGCGAATCTCCTTCACCGTCCCGCCCGATGGCGCCTCGACCGGCATCTCCATCTTCATCGACTCGAGGATGACCAGGGTGTCACCCGCCGAGACGGGCTGTCCCACCTTGCACTCGATCTTCCACACCGTTCCGGTGATGTGCGCCGCGACGTCTGCCATGCGTGTCGACCCCCTCAGGCCCTCGCGTGTTCCTCGAGGAAATGGGTGTTCAAAAGGCCCGCCCGGAACGCCGGGTCGGAGACGACGCGCCGGTGGAGCGGGATGTTGGTCTTGATGCCTTCGATCACGAGCTTTTCGAGCGCCGCCCTCGAGCGGTCGATCGCCTGATCCCGGCTCGCGCCGAAGACGATCAGCTTCGCCACCAAGGGATCGTAGTAGGGAGTGACCGCAGAGCCCTCCTCGTACCCTGCATCCAGCCGCACGCCTTCCAGGGAGGGCGCGCGGAAGGCGGTGATGGTGCCGGGCGAGGGGAAGAACTTCACCGGGTCCTCGGCGTAGATGCGGTGCTCGATCGCCGCGCCAGTCCTTCGGACGTCCTCCTGGCGGATGGAGATCGGCTCGCCCGCGGCGACGCGAAGCTGCCACCCGACGAGATCCACGCCGGTGGTCAGCTCGGTCACCGGGTGCTCGACCTGGAGCCGGGCGTTCATCTCGATGAAGTAGAACTCCCCGTCGGAGTAGAGGAACTCCACCGTCCCCGCGTTGGCGTAGCCGAAGGCGCGCGCGGCGGCGAGCGCGGCCTGGAACATTCGCTGCCTGGTCTGTTCGTGCGCGCCGCCCAAGAAGAGCGGCGAGCCGGCCTCCTCCACCACTTTCTGGTGACGCCGCTGGATGGAGCACTCCCGCTCGAGGCAGTGGATGAGCCGGCCGTGGTGATCTCCGAGCACCTGGACCTCGATGTGCCGGGGAGCGGGGAAGTAGCGCTCGAGGTAGACGCCTTCGCGACCGAAGGCGGCGCGGGCGCGGTCGGCGCACTGCCGGAAAGCCTTCTCCAGCTCGGCGGCGTCCTTGGCCACCGCCATGCCGATGCCCCCGCCTCCTCCGGCGGCCTTGCACAGGATCGGGTAACCCACTCGCTCGGCTTCGGCCACTGCCGCCGCCGCGTCCGGGAGGACGTCCGCCGAGCCGGGGACCACCGGCACGCCGGCGGCCTGCACCAGCCTTCGGGCCTGACTCTTGTCCTTCATGCGGGCCATCGCCTCCGGGGGCGGGCCCACGAAGCGCAGGCCGGCCTCGGCGCAGGCGCGAGCGAACTCGGCGCTCTCGGAGAGGAAGCCGTAGCCGGGGTGGATGGCCTCTGCGCCGGTCCGCTTGGCGGCCTCGAGGATGGCGGCCGCGTTGAGGTAGCTCTCCTTGGCCGGGGGCGGGCCGATGCGCACCGACTCGCTCGCCTCGCGGACGAAGGGCAGCTTCTGGTCTGCGTCGGAGTACACCGCCACGGTGGCGAGGCCCATCCCGCGGGCGACCGCGTTGATGCGCCGGGCAATCTCTCCGCGGTTGGCGATGAGCAGCTTGGAGAACACGGTGCGCGCAAGCTAGCCGCCGCGGGGAGGGAGTGACAAGCGCGAGCTGTGGCCCTGGCGCGGAGCGTGCGGTCGCACTAGGTTTCGCCTCCCGATCCCGGGAAGGAGAATGCACATGGCCAACGACCTTCTCACCGCCTCGAAGATCGCCCAGCAGCTCAAGCTCAAGGACGCTCAAGTGAAGAAGGCCTTGAGCGAGCTGAAGATCTCCCCTGCGGCGACCAAGGGCCCTTGCAAGTACTACTCGCCGGACGTGGTGGCGAAGATCAGGACCGCCGTGAAGTAGCCCACTCCGGGGCGGCCGAGCGCTGCGGGCCCTCCGCGCGCGATTGATCCACGGCCGATTTTTCGGCTCGGCGGAGGTTGCGCCGCACCGGGTCAGCCGGTAGGGTTTCCGCCGTGCCGCGGAGAAAGCGAAGCAAGCTCGCCGAGGTGGTGGACCTGGCGGAGGCCCGGGCGCTCAGGCGCCTGGCGACCTACCGGGAGAAGATGGGCCAGGCGCTGGACTCGAACCGGAGGGCCATCGGGCGCCTGTGCTCGATCGGAGCGCTGTTCACCGCCGAGGGCACCCGGGTCGGCCGGGACTTGCTGCTCGCGCACCAGCACCTCTTGAGGGTGGTGGCGCTGCTCGAGCGGCTGTCCAACCGGGGCGATGTGCCGGCGCCGCGAAGGCCTACGCAGGTGGGGGCGCTCTTCTCCGAGCTGGATCAGTTGCTGGATCGCACCTCGGAGCTCACCACCCGGACCGGCGAGTACTGGGCCCGGCTGAGGGGCGACTAGGTCGCCACCGCCACGAGCAGTTGCTGCAGGAGGCCGCTTGCCAGCCTGAGCGGCGCGTCGAGGATCACTCCTCCGTACAGCATGACCGCGAGGAGCGCGAACGGGGCGTAGCGCGAAACCTGGGCCCACCCCTCGCGGAGCCGGAGCGGGAGAAAGGCCTCGACCACCCGGCTCCCGTCCAGCGGCGGAACGGGGAGAAGGTTGAAGAGGGCGAGCACGACGTTCACCTGGATGAGCGCGGTGAGCAGCAGCGCCGCCCCGCCCTCGGTCGCCAGGCCCCGGGAAAAGCGGAACATTAGCCCGTACACGACCGTGGAGAGGACCGCGAGGACCACGTTGGAAATGGGGCCGGCGGCGGCGGTGATGGCCATGCCGGTAGTCATGGAGACGTCGCGCCGGAAACGGGCGGGGTTCACCGGCACCGGTTTGGCCCAGCCGAAGGGGACTCCGAGGAGCGGCAGCAGGAAGGTGCCGATGGGGTCCATGTGGGCGAGCGGGTTCAGAGTGAGGCGGCCCAACCGGGAGGCGGTGTCGTCGCCGAGGCGGTAGGCGCTCCAGGCGTGGGCCCACTCGTGGACGGTGAGGGAGAGCAACAGCGGCACCAGCAGCATCAGTCGCTGGAGGATGAGTTCGCGCGGCACGCCCGCTGATTAAGCCGGAGGCCTTCGCCGGTCAATCCGACTTGCGCGGCCCCCGAGGAGAGCCATCGCGGCGGGCGCCCAGCCGGCCAGGGGCACGCCCGCCCAGGGCCGAAAATCGGCGCCCCGGCACCGGCGGACCTACGGCATCTCGGTGTGTCCCTGGCGCCTGAGGAAGGTGGGGATGTCGAACTGGTCTTCGTCGACCGGCAGGCTGCCCTCCCGCCCTCCGGCCGCGCGCGGGCTGGGCGCCGGCACCCGGTGCTCGCCGGAAATGGTGCGCGCCCCCACCTTGGCGGGCACCAGCGTCGCCACCTCCTCGCGCGCAGGGGGCGGCGGCGCCGCCGGCCGCGCGATCAGCGGCACCTGCACCGGCTGCGGCTGCACCTGCACCGGCCGCACCTTCGCTTCCCGGTGCACGAAGCCGGTGGCGATGAGGGTGATCTTCACCTCTTCGCGGGCGTTCTCGTCGATCAGCGAGCCGAAGATGATCTCCGCCTCCGGGTCGGCGGCGGCGTGCACCAGGCTGAGCGCCTCGTGCACCTCCTGCAGCGTCATGTCGCGCCCGCCGGTGATGTTGATGAGCAGCCCGGTCGCCCCGTCGATGGTCACCTCCTCGAGCAGCGGGCTGGCGATCGCCTGATGCATCGCGGTCACCGCCCGCTTCTCGCCGCTGCCCCTCCCGGTGCCCATCAGCGCCAGCCCCTTGTCGCTCATGATCGTCTTCACGTCGGCGAAGTCGACGTTGATGTAGCCGTGGTACTGGATGAGGTCCGAGATCCCCTGCACCGCGTTGAGCAGCACCTCGTCCGCCCGCTTGAAGGTCTCGAGCAGCGGCATCGGCTCGTCCGACAAGGACAGCAGGCGCTGATTGGGGATGGTGATGAGCGTGTCCACCGCCGCCTTCAGCTCCACGATCCCCTGCTCGGCCTGCTTGCGGCGCTTGTTGCCCTCGAAGAGGAAGGGCTTGGTCACGACTGCCACCGTGAGGCACCCCAGGGTCTTGGCGATGTCGGCGATCACCGGCGCCGCCCCGGTCCCGGTGCCGCCCCCCATGCCGGCGGTGACGAAGACCATGTCCGCCCCGTCCAGCGCCGCGGCGATCGCCTCCTTCGACTCCACCGCCGCCTCCCGCCCCATCTCCGGGTTGGCCCCTGCGCCGAGACCCTTGGTGAGGCTGGCGCCGATCTGAATCTTCACCGGCGCCTTGTTCGCCGCCAGAGCCTGGATGTCGGTGTTGGCGGCGATGAAGTCCACCCGATCCAGGTTGCTGGCGATCATGGTGTTGACGGCGTTGCAGCCGCCTCCGCCCACCCCCACCACGCGGATCCTCGCGGCCTGCTTGCTCGGCTCGAAGTTGTCCATGTTTTCCTCGCAGGCACCATCATCGGGCGCCCTGTCGATACCGCAAGTTTTCAGCTACGTGGATGTAGCGGCCTCGGCTCAGAAGATTTCCTCCAACCATTCCCGCATTCGCCCCTTGACCTTCTTGTAGACGTTCTCTTCTCGGATGCGGAACATTCGCCGGTCCTGGTGCTTTGCCCCGTAGACCACCAGCCCCACCCCGGTCGCGTACATCGGGCTCTTCACCACGTCCACCAGGCCGCCGATGCCCCGCGGCATCCCCCGGCGCACCGGGAGGCCCATCACCTCCTCGGCCAGCTCCGGCATCCCCGCCAGGAGCGTCGACCCGCCGGTGATCACCACCCCCGATGCCAAGAGGTCCTCGTAGCCGCACTTCTGCACCTCCCGCTGGACGAGCTGGAAGATCTCCTCCACCCTCGGCTCGAGGATCTCGCAGAGGATCTGCCGGCTGAGCACGCGCGGCTGCCGACCGCCCACGCTCGGCACCTCGATCGTCTCGTCCTTGTTCACCATCGCGGTGAGCGCGCAGCCGTACCGCTGCTTGATGCGCTCCGCCTCGTGCGCCGGGGTCCTCAGGCCGATGGCGATGTCGGAGGTGAGATTGTTCCCACCCAGGGCGATCACCGCGGTGTGGACGATGGAGCCGCCGGAGAAGATCGCGATGTCGGTCGTCCCTCCGCCGATGTCCACCAGGCACACGCCCAGCTCCTTCTCGTCCTCCGACAGGACTGCCTCGCTGGAGGCGAGCGGCTGCAGCACGATGTCCGACACGTTCAGGCCAGTGCGGTTGGCGCACTTCACGATGTTCTGCGCCGACGACACCGCTCCGGTGACGATGTGCACCTTGGCCTCCAGGCGGACCCCCGCCATTCCCAGCGGCTCCTTGATGCCACCTTGGTCGTCGATCACGAACTCCTGCGGCAGGACGTGAATGACCTCCCGGTCCAGCGGGATGGCGACCGCCTTTGCGGCGTCGATCACCCGGGCGATGTCGGCGTCGCGGACCTCCTTGTCCTTGACCGCCACGATGCCCTGGCTGTTGAAGCCCTTGATGTGTCCGCCGGCGATGCCGGTGTAGACGTGGCTGATCTCGGCGCCGGCCATCAGCTCGGCCTCCTCGATCGCCCGCCGGATCGAGGCCACCGTCGCCTCGATGTTCACCACCACTCCCTTGCGCAGGCCCTTGGAGGGGTGGGTTCCGATTCCGATGATGTCGATGCCGGTGTCGGTCAACTCGCCGACGATGGCGCAGATCTTCGTCGTGCCGATGTCCAGCCCGACGACGACCTCGCCGCCCTTCTTGCTTGCCATGTGTCTTCCTCCAGCTCCCCACTCTCGCGAAGGAGCGCTCCTACTGCACCGGCCCGCTCCTCTCGGAAAGACGGGCCGAAACCTGAACGGTCACCCAGCCGGGCCGGGCGCGGTTGTCGAGGTGGATGGCCGAGGCCGCGAGCCCGCGCCGGGCAAGCTCGCGGCGCACCTGCCCCAGCCGCTCGAGCTTCAAGGGCCAGCCCGACGCGCCCAGGCGCACTTCCTGTCCGTCGCCCACCACGAGCGTCACCTCGTCGCCTTCCAGCCGGACCTCCGACAGCCGCTCTTCGCGCGAGCTGGGCGTGGACGCGTAGGCGCCCGCCACCTCGAGCGCGCGGGTGAAGCGGGCGGCGCTCTGCGCGGGGCGGGCGGCGTAGTCCTCGCGGCCGATACCGGTCACCAGCGGCAGGTCGAGCGGGTCGGCCGCCTGCAGCTTCTTGAAGGGCTCGCCGTCGCGGTCGAGCAAGTACAGCTCGCCCAGTGAGACCAGCGCTGCGGGCTCGTGCTCGACGATCTCCACCGAAAGCGCGCGCGGCCAGTGCCGAGTAAGCGCTGCGGACTTGACCCACGGGTGCGCTTCGAGGGCGCGGGCGGCGGCGGCGGTGTCGATCGAGAAGAGGTTCTGCCCTGGCGCCAGAGCGGCGAGGCGGAGCAGCTCGACCTGTGGAGCCCGGGCCGCGCCGGTGAAGGTGATGCGCTCGAGGGCGAAGGTCGGCGAGGAGCGAGCCCAGCCCCGCCCGAAGTAGCCGCCGAGGGCGACCGCCGCAGAAAAAGCGAGCGCAGCGGAAAAACGCCAGGCCGCGACGCCGACCTGCCGGGCCGCTGAACGCAGCTCGCCGGACGACCTCTCGGCGTCAGTCCTGCGGCGGTTCCGGGGCCTGAAAAGTCGCATGAATTCGGGCCCAAGGGAGCCCAGCCCGCATCGTCAGGCTGGTTGGATCCCCCCGCAAATTTTTTGCCACAGGAATGTAGCTGGCGGAAGCGCCGAGTTGACTCGGGCAGCGAGTTTGGCCTATCGGCGCCCGTGCGGCACCATCGGAACGCGGGACACCATCGCCGTGCTGCCCTGAGGCGCGCTTTAGAGGCCGGCGAAGGCGAGCAGCGCCACCGCGGTGGTGTGCGCGTCCATCTCTGCGAGATCCGCCTCGTCGCGCGCTTCCTCCCTCGAGGTCGGGTCCTCCACCCACCCGTCCGGCCTCTGGTGGCGGCGGAGCAGCTCGAGCAGCGCGCGGTGCTCCGCGCTCCGCGACTCGCCGGCCGCCTGGAGGCACAGCGCCAGCTCGGCCGCGAGATCCACCTGCGCGTGCTCCACCGCCCAGCTGGCGGCGAGCAGCGCCTCCTCGATGGCGGCGCCCCACTCGCTCCGTTCGAGCGGAGCTCGCAGATACCCCGTCGCGAGGAAGAACCGATGGGTGAGCCAGTAGGCCCTCCGGTCGCGCGGGAGCTTGCGGAGCACTCTCTCCGCGACTCGCGGGGCTGCCCTCCCGAGCCCCACCTCGCGGGCGAGCTGCGCGAGCAGCCAGGCGTACAGCACCTCTCCCTCGGAGAGCAGCGCCCGAAGGTAGCGCCGCAGCTCGCCGGCCCCGGCATCAGAAAGCGAGCTCCGCTCACCCAACAGGTAGAGCGCATCGAGCCTGGCCATCACGTCCGAGGGCTCGAGCTCTGGCGGAAACGACTGCGGAACCTCCGCCAGGGCCGAGAGCGCGCTCTCCAGAGAGGAACGGAGGCGCTGGGCACGGAAAAAGCCTGGAGCGTGGGCCTCCAGCATGTGAAGCACCAGCGCCCGGAGCGCCCGCTGCCAGTCCGCGGCGCCGTCGGTGCATCCGAGGAACGCCCGGAGCGCTGCACGCGCCGCGCCGGGCGCCCTTCGGGTCGGCTTCCGCTCGAACTCTCGCGACAGCAGGCCGAGGACGTCTTCGCAGAAGTCCGGGTCCCCGGCGCTACCCCGAAGGCAGCCGCCCAGCACCTCTTCGCTGGGGGCGAGCACTTCGAGCGCGCGCCGGTATCGTTCGCCGAAGCTCGCGCCGGAGATTCTCACCGAGCACTCCCCGACGCGCTCGCCGCCCGCTTGCTGGGCCAGGTCCGCCTGCCACCGACTCTTGAAGCTCAAGCGCAGCGGCCCGCGGGGCGGAGGGGGCAAGGCCAGCGGAGGCCGTCCGGCCGCCGCCATCAGCTCGACTCGCGCCTGCTCGGGTTCCATCGACCTCGCTTCGGCGATCGACAGTGCCCGCTTGGTGCGGACGAAGCGCACGCCGCGCGCGTGCCGCTCGAGCGCGTCGTCCCCCGAAGCGAACACCGCCGGCAAGCGGCGCTCGGCGGCGAGGGCGAGGATCAGGTCCAGCTCGCTGAGCGCGCGGCGGCCGGCCGACCAAGCGCAGTGCACCGCCACGGTGTGGGCGGCGAAGCCTAGGCTCCCCGCCGGAGCGTGCATGCCGAGGCAGGCCACCGCCGACACCCCATCGAACAGCTCGGGGGCGTAGGCATCCTCCGCCTGGACCAGGCGCGCCGCAGGATGCAGCTCGCCCCGCCTCAGGTTCGGCCCTCCCGCGGCCCGGTGGCTGTCGCTCACCCTGACGATCTCGAAGCCGCCCCTCCGGAGGCCTTCGACCGCGGCGTTCACCTCGCCGGTCAAAAACTCCTTCGCGCGCGGGTAGGAGGGGCTCCCGGCGAGCAGCGGCTCCACTCCATCCACTCCGGCGACACCCTCGAGGTCGGTGACGAGCAGCGCGACGCGCATCGGCTAACGGGCGCCTTCCGTACGACGTCGGACGGCGATCATCGCCGATCTCCGGACCGCCGTCGCGGCGTCGGCGTCGCGCAACCACTGCACGCGGCCTCGGGTTGACGTGCAACCGTCCGGGAACCGCAATAGTTGCATGATGGTTTCCTGGGGGTGGCGATGGCCTCGCTCACACTGAAGAACCTCCCTGATGGCCTGCTCGGTGCGCTCCGCGAGGCAGCCGAGCGGGACCGCCGCAGCCTGACCCAGGAGATTATCCATCTCCTCGAGGTCGAAGCCCAAGTCGCCGCGTGGCGGAAGCTCGCTGGAAAGTGGGAGTCGAACCTCGACCATGCAACCGAAGCGGAACGCATCCTGGAGCCCGGTCACGCCTTGAGCGAGGCGCCCAAGAGCAGCCGCTCGCACAGCTCTCCGAACTCGATGCCTCTCCCGGCGGCGATCTTCGGCAACAGCGAGGTCGCGGTCATCCCGGGGAGCGTGTTCACCTCGAGGACGAACACCTCGCCCTTCTCGGTCACGATGGCGTCCGACCGCGTCGCCCCGCTGCAGCCCAACGCCTTGTGCGCCGCCAGGCACACCTCGTTCACCCGCGCGTACACCGGCGGGTCCAGCGGAGCCGGGAAGAGGTACTTCGTCCCGCTCCCGGCCTGGTACTTCGCCTGGTAGTCGTAGAACTCCCTCGCGGGCACGATCTCGATCGCCCCCAAAGGCTCTTCCTCCAGCACCGCCCCCTGCACCTCGCGCCCCTTGATGTACTGCTCCACCAGCAGGCTCCCCGCGTAGCGGTCCGCGTCCTCCACCGCCAGATGGTACTCCTCCCTGCTCCGGCAGATGTGCACGCCCACCGAGGAGCCCTCCCGCGAGGGCTTCACCACCACCGGGAACGGCAAGAGAAGAGCATCGGCCGCGCCCAGCGCCTCCTTCGCGGTCCGGAACGCCTGGTACGGCGGAGTGGGAATGCCGTGGGCGACAAACACCTGCTTCGAGAAGACCTTCTCCATTCCCAGCGCCGAGGCCAAGACCCCCGAGCCGGTGTAGGGGATGAACATCGACTCCAAGAGCCCCTGGACGCAGCCGTCCTCGCCGAATCGACCGTGCAGCGCGATGAAGGCGACCTCGATGCGCTCCTCTGCCAGCCGCGCGGCGAGATCCTTCTGCGCGTCGATCTCCCTGAGGTCGTACCCGCGCTCGCGCAGGGCCTTCGACACCGCCGCTCCGGTGCGGAGCGACACCTCGCGCTCCACCGAGAGCCCGCCCTGAACGACCCCGATCCGCCTCCGCTCGAGCTGTTCCTTCGAAAAACCCGCCAAGCTCTCCTCCGTCACACGAAAACCCCCACCCGCTTCACTTCCGGCTCGAGGAGCACGCCCGTCTCCTCCTTCACCCGGGCCTGCGCCAGCTCCATCAGCGCCACGATGTCGTGCGCGGTGGCTCCGCCGAGATTGACGATGAAATTGGCGTGCAGCGAAGAGATCTGCGCCCGGCCGATGGTGTGCCCTTTCAGGCCAACACCCTCGATGAGCTTTCCCGCGTAGCTCCCCGGCGGGTTGGTGAAGACGCTCCCGAAGCTGGGGAGGGTGAGCGGCTGGGTGCGCCTCCGGTGCGCGAGGTCCTCCTCCATCTTTCGCTGCGAGCTCTCGGTGTCCCCTTCGGGCAAGAGGAAGCGGGCCCGCGTCACCACCGCTGCCTCGGGCAGTGCGGTGGCGCGGTAGCGCGCCGCCAGCTCCTCCCGGGGCACCCAGCCCACCCCGTCGGCCGTCGCCAGCTCCAGCGCCTCCACCACCGACATGCACTCGCCTGCCTTGGTGCCCGCGTTCATCGCGCACGCCCCGCCGATCGTCCCCGGGATTCCGGCCAGAAACTCCGCCCCCACCAGCCGGTGAGTCTTCATGAGCTGGATGAGCCTGGCGATCGGCGCCCCGGCGGAGAGCGTCACCGCCAACCCTCCCGGGCGCGCTTCCACCTGCTCGGCGAACAACTCCGCGGGGAGCCTGAGCGTCACCCCGGGCACCCCCCCGTCGCCCACCAGGGTGTTCGCGCCTCCTCCGAGGACTGCGAGGGGAATGCGGTGCTCCCTTGCCCGCCTGAGCAGGGCCACCAAGGCCTCCACCTCGGAGGGCCGCACATAGGCCTCCGCTCGCCCGCCAACCTTCACGCTCGTCTTCGGCGCCAGGGGCTCATCGGCCCGCACCTCCCCGGCGACCTCGCTCGCCAACCGCTCGGCGAGCGATGAAGGCCTCACGCGATCTTCTCCTTGCGGCGGCCTGCGACTAGCCCGAGCAGCTCGGGCCCCACCTGGGTGATGTCGCCCGCGCCCAGGGTGATCACGATGTCCCCCTCCTCGAGCCGAGGAGCGATCGCCGCGGCGAGATCCGCCCGCTTCTCCACGAAGGTCACGTTCGGGTGCCCGTGGGCGACGATTGCGTCGGCCAACCCCTTGCCGCTGATGCCTGGAATGGGGTCCTCGCTGGCAGCGTAGATGCCGGTGAGGAACAGCACGTCCGCGTCGTTGAACGCGGTGGCGAACTCCCCGAGCAGGAGCTGAGTGCGGGTGTAGCGGTGGGGCTGGAACGCCACCACCAACCTCCGGCCGAACGCCCTCCGCGCCCCCTGCAGGGTGGCCCGCACCTCGGCAGGGTGATGCCCGTAGTCATCGACCACCGTCACCCCTCCCGCCTCCCCGCGCACGGTGAAGCGCCGCTGCACCCCGCCGAACTCGGCCAGGGCGGAGCGGACCGTCTCGAGGGGAATGTCCATCTCGTCGGCAACCGCAACCACTGCCAAGGCATTCAACGCGTTGTGGCCGCCCACCATCCGCACCGAGAACTGGCCCAGGTCCTCGCCGTGCCTGAACGCCCGGAAGCCGGTCGAGAAGCCGGACGGCTTCACGTCCTCGATCCGGTAGTCGGCGGTGTGGGCCGCCCCGTAGGTCACCACCCGCTTGTCGATCGAGGGCAACAGCGTCTGCACGTTCGGGTGGTCCAGGCAGAGCACGTTGAGCCCGTAGAAGGGGATCCGGTTGCAGAACTCGGTGAAGGCGCGCTTCAACGCCTCCAGGGTGCCGTAGTGGTCCATGTGCTCGGGGTCGATGTTGGTGACCACCGCGATCGAGGGGTGGAGCTTGAGGAAGGAGCCGTCGGACTCGTCGGCCTCCACCACCATCAGCTCGCTCTTGCCGAGCTTGGCGTTGGAGTCGAGCACGTTCACCTTCCCGCCCACCACCGCGGTCGGGTCGAGCCCGGCGGCCGAGAGCACCGTGGCCACCATCGAGGTGGTGGTGGTCTTCCCGTGCGAGCCGGCCACCGCCACCGCGTACTTGAGGCGCATCAGCTCGGCCAGCATCTCCGCCCGGGGGATGACCGGGATCATCCGCTGCCGCGCTGCCAGCACCTCCGGGTTGTCCGGCCTCACCGCCGAGGAGATCACCACCACGTCGGCCTCCACCAGGTTCTCCGCCCGGTGGCCATACCGCACCCGCGCCCCCATCGACTCGAGCCGGCGGGTGATCTCGCTCTCCTTGAGATCCGAGCCGGTCACCCGGTAGCCCAGGTTGAGCAGCACCTCGGCGATGCCGCTCATCCCGATTCCCCCGATGCCCACGAAGTGGACCTGGGCGGTGTGGCGGCTCTTGAACTGGCTGGCGCGGCGCCTTGCGCTCATGACTTCGCCGACCCCTGCGGCTCGAGCTTCTTCTTCTTGTCGGGGCGGTCCCGTCCGTGCGGGCCCCAGGACTTGATCATCATCTGCACGCAGACGTCGGCCAGCTCCTTGGCGGCCTCCGGGCGGCCGAGCATCCCTGACATCTTCTCCATTCGCCGCAGCCGCCCCGGATCGACCTTGAGCTGGCGGATCTGCTCGGCGAGCGTCTTCCCGTCCACCTCGTGCTCCCGGAACATCAGCGCCGCGCCGGCGGACACCAGCGCCGAGGCGTTCACTGCCTGGTGATCGTCGGTGGCGTGCGGGAAGGGGATGAGGATGCAGGCCTTCTTGCAGACCGTCACCTCGGCCAAGGTGGTGGCCCCGGCGCGGCACACCACCAGCTCCGCGCGGGCATAGGCCGCGGACATGTCCTCGATGAACTCCAGCACCTCGGCCGAGTAGCCCCGCTCCTGGTAGCCCTGGCGCACCGCCTCCACGTTGCTCTTGCCCGTCTGGTGCACGAAGTGAAGCTCGCCCTTGAGATCGCACAGGTGCTCGATCGCCTGGAGGACCAGCGCGTTGATCGCCTTGGCGCCCTGGGAGCCGCCGAACACCAGCACGGTGAAGCGCTCGTGCGGCATCGAGGAACGGAGGTAGTTGTCGAGCAGCTTGCGCCGCACCGGGTTGCCGATGAGGTGGACCTTCCGCTCGGGGAAGAAGCGGCGGGCCTCCTCGAAGGCGATGAACACCGCGCGCACGAAGCGGCCGAGGATGCGGTTGGTGAGCCCGGGGAGGGCGTTCTGCTCCTGCACTGCGGTGGGCACGCCCTGCATCCAGGCGGCGAGCACCACCGGGCCCGAAGAATAGCCGCCCACTCCCACCACCACGTCGGGCCGATGCCTCCGGAGGATCCGCCAGGACTCCACGAAGGCCAACGGCAACGCGAAGAGGGCCACCAGCATCCTGAGGAAGCCGACCCGCTTGAGGCCGCGGACCCTGATCGCCTCCAGCTTGTAGCCGGCACTCGGCACCAGCTTGGCCTCGAGTCCCCGCTCGGTGCCGACGAAGATGACGTCGTTCTTCGGGTGGCGAGTGGAGACCTCCTCCGCCAGGGCGATGCCCGGGAAGACGTGGCCTCCGGTGCCGCCTCCTGCGATGAGCACCCTCACCCGGAGGCCTCGAGGAGCGCGCGGCGAAAGACGCCAGCCACTCTGGCGGAGGCCCCGCTCACCGAGAGCAGCACCCCGGCGGCGCCCATCATCACCACCAGCGACGAGCCGCCGTAGGACACGAAGGGCAGGGTGAGGCCTTTGGTGGGGAGCAGGCCCATGGCGACCGCCATGTTGACCACGGCTTGGAAGGCGATCAGCGCGGTGAGCCCCAGGCCCAGGTAGGTGCCGAAGGGCTCGGTGGCGGCGAGCGAGGCGCGCACGCCCCTCCAGACGATCACCGCGTAGAGCGCGATGACGGTGGCCACGCCGAGGAGCCCCAGCTCCTCTCCGACGATGGAGAAGATGAAGTCGGTGTGGGCCTCGGGGAGGAAGTAGAGCTTCTGCCTGCCGTCGCCGAGCCCCAGGCCGAACAGCCCGCCGGAGCCGATGGACATCAACGACTCCGCCACCTGGTACCCGGAGCCCTGGCGGTGGTGCCACGGATCGAGGAACGCCAGGATCCGCTTCATCCGATACGGCGAAGAGGCCACCGCGTGAAAGGCGAACGGCAGCGCCACCAGCACCGAGCCCACGAGGTAGCTCATCTTCGCGCCGGCGGCGAACAGCATCACGAAGAGCAAAAAGACCAGTCCCACCGCGCTGCCGAAGTCCGGCTGCAGCATGCACAAGAACGCCAGCATCCCGGCGATGGCCACGTGGGGAAGGAAGCCCACCGAGAAGGTGGCCACCTTCTCGCGCTTCTTGGCCAGGGAGTACGCGAGGTAGAGCACCCAGGCCACCTTGGCCACCTCGGCCGGCTGCACCGAGAAGCCCCCGAGGCGAATCCACCGGGTGGCCCCTCCCGCGGTGCTGCCCACGCCGGGGAGGACCACTGCCACCATGAGCCCTACCGCGAAGACCAGCAGCGGATAGGCCAGCCGGGCGAGCTTGCGGTAGCCGATCCGCATCGCGAGCGCCATCGCCAAGAGCCCGACCCCCGCCGCCACGAGCTGTCGGATGACGTAGTGGAACCCATCGCCGGTCTTCTCGTGCGCACAGATGGCGCTGGAGGAGTAGACCATCACCAGCCCGAGCGTCAAAAGCGCCAGCACCGCCGCCAAGAGCCAGGGGTCGTACACCACCGGCGCACGCGAGCGCTCGTCGCGGATGGAGATCTCCACCTCTCCGCTCATACCGCCCACCTTGCCCCCCAGATGCGGGAGGACGCAACTTTTGGTCCTGCGGTCACAGCTCCATCACCAGGCGCTTGAAGGTATCTCCGCGGTGCTCGAAGTTGCGGAACTGGTCGTAGGAGGCGCAGGCCGGGGAGAGCAGCACCACGTCCCCGGCCCGGGCCAGCTCGCGAGCGCGCCGGACCGCGGAGTCGATCGTCCCACACCCGTGGCATGGCGCCACGCCCCGGTAGGCCGCCTCGATGGCCGGGGCGTCCTGGCCGACGGTGAGGACGCCGAGCACCTTCCCGCGCGATTCCTCCACCATCGGGGAGTAGGGAGCACCCTTCCCCTTCCCTCCGGCGATGAGCCACAGCCGGCCTCTGAAGGCGCGCAGCGCCACCAGCGCGGAGTCCACGTTGGTCGCCTTCGAGTCGTTCACCCACTCCACGCCCTCCAGCGTGCGCACCGACTCCAGCCGGTGGGGAAGGCCGCCGAAGCCGTCCAGGCCAGTCTGCACCTCTTCGGGCGCGGCGCCCCAAAGCCGCGCCAAGAGCGACGCCGCCATCGCGTTCGCCAGGTTGTGCGCGCCCCGGAGCGCCCGGTTCCGCAAGACGTAGCGCTCGGTCGAGGAAAGCTCGAGCCGGAACCCCTCCCCGTCGGCCAGGGCGAGACCACGCAGGCGCCCGGGGGAGGCGTTCCGCAGGCTGAAGCCGTACAGCTTGGCCCGCGTGAGCTCGGCCAGCCGCATCACGTGGGCGTCGTCCGCGTTCACCACCGCCACGTCCGACTCGCGCTGGTTCATGAAGATGCGGGCCTTGGCCGCGCCGTACGCTTCGTGGCTCTCGTAGCGGTCCAGATGGTCGGGGGTGAGGTTGAGGATGGCGGCGTGGGTGAAGCGCGCGCGCTCGACTCCTTCGAGCTGGAAGCTGGACAGCTCCACCACGTGAGCGTCGTAGGGCTCCTTCTCCAGCGCCGCGGAGGACCAGGGGCGGCCGAGGTTTCCGCCCACGAAGACGCGGCGGCCCCCTCGCGCGCACAGCTCGCCGGCCAGCGCGGTGGTGGTGCTCTTGCCGTTGGTGCCGGTGACGCCCAGCACCGACGGCGCCGATCGCTCGAGGAAGCGGTAGGCCAGCTCCACCTCGCCGATCACCGGCACCTGCGAGGCGGCGAGGCGGAGCCGCGGCAGGGAGAGCGGCACTCCCGGGCTCACCACCACCAGCTCGGCGCCCGCGGCCAGGTCCTCGGGAATCCCTCCCAGCTCCAGCCGCACTCCCCTCGCCCGAAGCGACGCGGCCTGTGAAACCTGCGCCTCCTTCTTGTCGTCCACCGCCCGCACCCTGGCGCCATGCGAAAGGCACAGCTCGATCGCGGAGAGCCCGCTCTTGCCGAGCCCGACCACCGCCACCTGGCGCCCTTTAAGGCTGTCGTCGCTCCCGCCCACCCGCGTCACCTCAGCTTCATGGCCGCCAGGGCCAGGCCACCGCAGAGGACGGAGATGATCCAGAACCGGACGATGATCTTCGGCTCCGCCCAGCCGGCCAGCTCGAAGTGGTGGTGCACGGGCGCCATCTTGAAGACGCGCCTCCCGGTCATCCGGAAGGAGGCCACCTGGATCATCACCGTCAGCGCCTCGTAGAGGAAGACGCCGTGGATGAGGCCGGAGACCACCTCGTTCTTGGAGAGCATCGCCAGCCCGCCCAGGGCGCCGCCGAGCGCGAGCGAGCCGATGTCCCCCATGAAGACCGAAGCCGGGTAGGAGTTGAACCAGAGGAACGAGATGCCGGCGCCGACCATCGCCGCGCAGAAGACGGCCAGCTCCGCGCCGCCCTGCACCGCTGGAATCCCCAGGTACTCGTGCAGCGGCACGCCCACCAGCTTCCCTGCCACCACGTCCGCCACCGCCAGCCGGGTGCCGGCCACGTAGCAGAGCACCGCGAAGATGAACGAGGCCACCACCGTGGGTCCGATGGCCAGCCCGTCCAGCCCGTCGGTGAGGTTCACCGCGTTGGAGGTGCCCACCACCACCACCCAGCCGAAGAAGACGTACAGCCAGCCGAGGTCCGGGTTGAACCGGTGGGTGGGCACGAAGGGCAGCGTCAGCCGGGTGTCGATGAGCAGCCGCGGCCAGATCGAGCCGTCCGGCTGCCGCCACTCGGTCAGGAGCAGCCCCACCGCCAGGGCGTAGAACAGCGTCTGGAGGAGGATCTTCTTCTTCCCCGCCAGGCCCTTGGAGCTCCGCTTGGAGAGCTTGAGCCAATCGTCCAAGAAGCCGATCAGCCCGTAGCCCAAGGTGAGGGCGATGGCCACCCACACCACCCGCGACTTGAGGTCGGCGAAGAGCAGCGTGCCGGCCGCGATGCACAAGAGGATGAGCGCCCCTCCCATGGTGGGGGTGCCCTTCTTCTTCTGGTGGGTGTCGGGCACGTCTTCGCGGACGTTGGATTGGCCGTGCTGGTGGAAGCGCAGCCGGTCGATCAGCCGGGGGCCGATCGCCACCCCCAAGAGGAGCGAGGAGACTCCGGCGGCCACGATGCGGAAGCTCGGGTAGCGGAGGAAGTTGATGAGCCTCCCGATCTCCGTGTCCCTCAGCGCCTCGTAGAGAAGGAAGAACATCAGGGCGCCCCCGAAGAGGCCTGGCCACAGAGCGCCTCCACCACCCGCTCCAGCCGCATGCCGCGGCTGCCCTTCACCAGCACCACGTCCCCCTTGCAAAGCTTGGGCGAGAGCCAGTCGAGCAGCGGCTGGATCTCGGTGAAGTGCGCCGCCCGCTCGCCCATCCCCGCCGCCTGGTGCCCGCCGGCCGACCTCGGGCCGAAGAAGGCCACCAGCTTCGCCGCGCGGGAGACCTCTTCGCCCAGGGAACGATGCTGCTCCGCCTCGCTTGGGCCCAGCTCGAGCATGTCGCCCAGCACCGCCAACGCCCGCCCGCTTCCCGCGAGCGAAGAGAGCGTCTCTATCGCGGCCCGCACCGAGGCCGGGTTGGCGTTGTAGCAGTCGTCGAGCACGCTGTAGCCGCCGGGCGCCTCGATGAGCCGCAGCCTCCGCTCGTATGGCCGGGCCGCCTCGAGCCCTCGGACGCACTCCTCGGGCGAGTAGCCCAGCGCCAGCCCCAAGGCGAAGGCCCCGGTGGCGTTCAGGGCGTTGTGCGCTCCGAGGAAGGAAAGGCGCACCGGGTGCTCCTTCCCGGTATGGACGATCACCGCGAGCATCCCTTCCCGCCCGCGCCCTTCCACCTGGGAGAGGCGGACCTCGGCGCTCTGGGCTCGGCCGAAGCCGAGCGAGGGCGCCCCGCTCTTTATGGCCTGCTCCAAAACCAGCGGGTCGTCCAGGTTCACCACCGCGGTGGCCTTGCTCCTCAGGGCCAAGAAGAGCTCTCCCTTCGCCTCGGCGACTCCTTCGAGCGAGCTGAGCCCGTGCAGGTGGGCGGGCTGCACCGCGGTGATCAGCCCCGCGTCCGGCTGGACGATGTTCGCCAGGCGGGCGATCTCCCCGGGGTGGTTCATGCCCAGCTCCACCACCGCGGCCACGTGCCCGTGCGACAAGCCGAAGAGCGTCAGCGGCACGCCCACCTCGTTGTTCAGGTTGCCCTCGGTGGCGTGGGCCCGACCCCGGGTGCGCAAGATGGAGGCGGCCATCTCCTTGGTGGTGGTCTTCCCGTTGGAGCCAGTGACCGCTCCCACCGGGATGGAGAAGCGCAGGCGGTGGAACTGGCCCAGCCCTCCGAGCGCCCGCAAGGTGTCTTCCACCTCGAACACCGCCACGTCCTGGGGAAGCTCCGGCAGCTGCCGCCCCTTCTTGACGAGCACCGCTTTTGCCCCACCTGCCGCCGCCGCCGCGAGGAAGTCGTGGCCGTCGAACTTCTCTCCTTCCAGGGGCAAGAACAGGCATCCGGGGACGAGCCTGCGGCTGTCGGTGCACACCGCCTCGTAGCAGGCGCGCGAGCCGGGGCGCAGCTTCTTCCCGCCGGTCGCCTTCGTCACCTGGTCGTCTGAGAAGCGGACTGCCATGCTTTTGGGGGCGTCACTCGCCTTGCAGCGCCTTGCGCGCCTCCTCGCGGTCGTCGAAGGGGTGCCTCTCGTCGTCGACCTGCTGGTAGGCCTCGTGCCCCTTGCCGGCGATGAGCACCACGTCGCCGGGCTTGGCCAACCCCACTGCCAGCCGGATGGCCTGGGAGCGGTCGGGCTCGACCAGGTAGCCCTTCTCACCCGAGCGGGCCTTCCCGGCCGACATCCGGCGCAGGCCTGCCTTCTCCAGCCCGGGGAGGATCTGCGCGATGATCTCGTCCGGGTCCTCCGAGCGAGGGTTGTCCGAGGTCACCACCGGCAGGTCGGCGCCCTGCCCGGCCGCCTCGCCCATCAGCGGGCGCTTGCCCTGGTCCCGGTCGCCGCCGCAGCCGAACACCACGATCACCCGGCCCTTGGTGAGGGCGCGCACCGACTCCAAGGAGCGGCGAAGCGCATCGTCGGTGTGGGCGTAGTCCACCAGCGCCACGATGCCCTTCCCCTCGATGTGCTCCATGCGCCCGGGGACGCGGCGCACCCGCTCGATGCCCTCCTGCACGTCGCGCCGGGAGTAGCCGGCGGAGAGCGCCATCCCCGCGGCGGCGAGGATGTTCTCCAGGTTGTGCTGGCCCACCAGCGCGCTCTTCACCGGGATGTCGCCCGCGGGCGTCTTGAGGGTGGCCTTGATGCCCGAGGTGCCCAGCTCCACTCCCACCGCGGAGATCTCCCCGCTGCCCAGCCGGGAGAACTTCCAGGCGATGCGCCGCTGGTTGCGCAGCTCGTTGTAGACGCGGTTGGCGTAGGTGTCGTCGCCGTTCACCACCGCCACCCCGCCCGGCGAGAGGTACTCGGCGAAGAGCTTCCGCTTGGCCTGGAAGTACTCCTCCAGATCCCGGTGGTAGTCGAGGTGATCCCTCGAGAGGTTGAGGAGCGCCGCGGCGCTGAAGGTGAGCCCGTGGACGCGCTCCTGGGCGAGCGCGTGGGAGCTGACCTCCATCACCACCGTGTCCACCCCTTCATCCACCATCTCGCGGAACATCCGGTGCAGCTCGAGGGGGTCGGGAGTGGTGTGCGAGGCGGGGAAGGACTTGCCCGCGAAGCGGTACTCGATGGTGCCGACCAGCCCCACCGAGGCGCCGCCCGAGGCGCAGATGGACTCGAGCAGGAACGCGGTGGTGGTCTTCCCGTTGGTGCCGGTGATGCCGAGCAGCTTGAGCTCGCCGGCCGGCCGCCGGTAGAAGTTGGCCGCCACCAAGGCGAGCGCTTTTCGCGCCGAGGCCACCCGGAACACCGGCACCGGGGCCCGCACCTCCTTCTCGGCCATCACCGCCACCGCCCCGCGGTTCACCGCCTCGCCGATGAACTGGATTCCATCCGCGGCCGTCCCGGGCACCGCCACGAAAAGGTCGCCTGCCTTCACCTGACGGGAATCCGCCGTCACCCCGGTGACGTCGCCCTTGCCCCCGACCGGCTCCGCGCCACAGCCTGCCAACAGCTCGCCTAGCTTCATCGTCCTCTCGCCCTGTGTCCGGCCGGCCGCACCCGCCGGAGCTCACTGCCTCAGAGGGGGCAAGCCCCCTGCCAACTGAACTGTCACCCGCGCCCCTTTTTCCACGAGGCTGCCCGCTGGGGGCTCCTGCTTTACCACCCTTCCCGTGCCGGTGAGGCGCGGCGTAAGTGCCGCGGCCAAGAGCCGGGATACCGCCACCCGGCCGACCTCCCCGGACAGGTCGGGAACCCGCACCGTACCCTTCTCCACCTGCTCGGTCACCGGATCCTGTGCCTGAACCTTCAAGAAGGCGTCGGAAAGCGGTCGGGAGGCCGAGCGGTCGGCCGGCTTGGGCTTCGGCCTCTCCTGGGCGACCGGCGCCGCGGAGGAGGGTGCGACTCCGAGGTAGGGCATCGCCGCAGAGGCGATCTCCTTGAACACCGGGGCGGCCACCAGCCCGCCGTAGACGTCCGTCTTGGGTTCGTCAACCACGACCAGGATGACGAGCCTCGGTCCGTCGGAGGGGACCAGCCCCACGAACGAGGCGATCCGCTTGTCCGAGTAGCCTCCCGCCACCAGGTCGGCCTTCTGGGCGGTGCCGGTCTTTCCGGCCACCTTGTACTCGTCGAGGCGGGCGCGCGGAGCGGTGCCCTCCTTCTCCACCACCGCCTCGAGCATCTTCACCACCGTGCGGGCGGTCTCCGCGGAGACCACCCTTCGCACTTCTACCGGACGGCCCTCGAGCAGCGCCAGGCCGTCGGGATCCACCACCCGCGACACCAGGTAGGGCCGCATCAGCACGCCGCCGTTCGCCAAGGCGCCGTAGGCGGCGGCTAGCTGTACCGCGGTGGCGGTCAGGCCTTGGCCGAAGGCTTGGGTGGCGACGGCAATCTCCGCCTTCGGGTAGGGGACGACGCCTTTGCCCTCGCCCGGAAGCGAGAGCCCAGCCCTCTCTCCGAAGCCGAATCGCGCGGAGTAGTCGACCAGCGCGTCACGGCCGAGCGCCTGGGCGATCTTCGCCGCGCAGATGTTGGAGGAGACCTGGAGCACCTTGCCCACCGAGAGCCAGCCGTAGGAATGGGTGTCGTGCACGGTGTGGCGGCCGATGTCCCAGGCGCCGTTCTCGCAATGGATGCCGTCCTGGGGCTTCACCCGCCCCTCCTCCAGGGCGGCGGCCACCACGAAGGACTTGAAGGTGGAGCCGGGCTCGAAGGTGTCCAGGGCGGCGCGGTTCCGCCGCCCTTCGGGAGGGCTCTTCTCCGGGGTGTTGGGGTTGAAGCGCGGGTGGTTGGCGATGGCCAGGAGCTCGCCGGTGCGCGGGTCGAGCACCACCGCGGAGGCGGCGGCGGCCTTGGACTCCTCGGCGGCCCGGGAGAGGGCCTTCTCGGCGAAGAACTGGAGGTGGCGGTCGATGGTCAACGTCACCGAGGCGCCCCGCCGCTCGATGGAGTCGGCGAGCCCGTCGGTGAGCAGCTTGCGCCCGCGCGCGTCGCGGTAGCCGCTCACCCGCATCGACTCGCCCGACAGCTCGTCCTCGAAGGCCAGCTCCAGGCCGTCGAGCCCGCGGCCGTCGGCGCCCACGAAGCCGATGAGCTGCCCGGCCAGCTCCCGCTGCGGATAGAAGCGCCGCGGCTCCTTGGTGAGGCCGACGCCGGGAAGGCCGAGCGCGCGCACCGCCTCCGCCTCCTCCGGGCGAACCCGCCGCTTCACCCAGGCGAAGCGCTTGGCCTTGGACAGCCGGGCCTCCAGCTCCGAAGGCTCGAGGGCCAGCTCGGGAGCGAGCTTCTTCGCAGCCTGGCCGAGATCGCCGAGGAGCGAGGGGTCCACCCAGATGGAATCCACCTCCACGCTCTGGGCGAGCGGCACCCCGCGGCGATCGAAGATGTCTCCCCTCCGCGCGGGGATCTCCACCTGGCGGACGTACTGGTCCTCGGCCAGCTCCCGGAGCCGGTCCCGTTCGAACACCTGGAGCGAGACGGCGCGGGCGAGCACCCCGAGGAGGCAGAACAGAAAGGCGGCGCCCACGAGCCGCACCCGGAGCTTCATCCAGCCCGAGGGGCCTTCCTCGTCGCCTTGGCGCCCAAGGTCCCTCACCGTCCCGCTCCGGTGAATGCCCTCTCCCCGGTGGGGAGAGGAGGCGGTGAACGGGGATCCACCCTCACCCTTTCCCTCTGCCGCCCGCGGAAGCGGGGTGCTGGGTCAGACGGATCCGCCCTTTCCTTCTCCCGCCCGCGGGAAAGGGATACGGGGACGGCCGCCTTCCCCTCGGTGTCACGGACCGTGATTACCGCCGCCGGAGCGGGAGGCGCCATGCCGAGCAGCTCCTTTGCGGCGCGCTCCAGCCTCGCGGGGCTCCGCAAGGTGGCCAGCTCCAGCTCCAGGGTGTCGCGCTCGCGCGAGATCGCTCTGCCCTCCTGCTCCAGCTCGGAGAGCCGGTAGCCCATCTGCACCACCATCACCCGAGAGGTGACGTGCAAAAGGCCCACCGCGGCGAACAGCACGCAGAGCAGCGCCGCCGGGAGCAGCTCGAGGACCACCGACCCGAAGGAGGGGCCCTTGCCGCGGGAGCGGGAGCGTCCCTTCATCGCACCCTCCTCACCGCTCGAAGCTTGGCGCTCCGGGCCCGCGGGTTTTCGGCCACCTCGGCCTCCGAGGGCACCAGCGCCTTTTTGGTGAGCAGCTCGAAGTCGCCTATTGCCCCGCACGCGCACACCGGCAGCCCGGGAGGGCAGCGGCAGCGGCCGGAAAGCTCGCGGAACGCCTCCTTCACCATCCGGTCCTCGAGCGAGTGGAAGGAGATGATCGCCGCCACCCCGTCCTTCCGGAGCACCTTTTGGAGCGAGGAGAGCGCCGCCGAGAGCGCCTCCAGCTCGCGGTTCACCGCGATGCGAAGCGCCTGGAAGGTCCGCGTGGCGACGTGGATGCCCTTGGGCCAGGCCCTCCTGGGCACCGCCCGCTCCACCGCCCGCACCGCCTCCAGGGTGGTGGCGGGGCGGGCTCGCTTGAGCTCACGGGCGATCTGACGGGAGAACCGCTCCTCGCCGAAACGGAAGATGGCGTCCGCCAGCTCGCGCTCGCTCGCTCGATCGATCCATTCGGCGGCGGTGGGGCCCTCCCGTCCCATTCGCATGTCGAGCGGGCCGTCGACCTGGAAAGAGAAGCCGCGCCCTTTGGCCGAGAGCTGCGCCGAGGAGACGCCGAGGTCCAACAGGACGCCATCCACCGGCAAGAGCCCGCGCTCCCCCAACAGCCGCTCCAGCTCGCCGAAGTTGCCCTCGATGGCAAAGAATCGCTCGCCGAAGCGCGACAGCCGCTCCGTCGAAGCCTCGATGGCGGAGGGATCCCGATCGACTCCCACCACGGTGGCGCCGCGGGCGAGGAGCGCCATTGCGTGGCCTCCTCCGCCCAAAGTGCCATCGACCATCACCTTGCCGGCTCCCGGTCTGAGGAGCGAGACCGCCTCGTCGAGGAGGACGCTCCGGTGCGCGTACTCCAAGTCCCTAACCGAACGCCGCCGGGCCGAAGGCGGCGCGGGCCTCCTCGGTGGCGGCGTAGTACTCGAAGGCCTGGTGGGCCCCGGCGGAGCGGAAGATCGCGTGCAGGTACGGCGACAGCCCCGCCAGCTTGATGTCCCCGCCCGCCCTCCTCATCACCTCCGCTCGCGCGAGCAGGGGCCGCACCCCGCGGTAGTGGAAGTGCGCCACTCCCCCCAGGTCCAAGACCACTCTGGTGACGCCCCGGTTGACGGTGCGGAAGAGCATCTCGAACACCTCGGAGAGCTCTCGCGCGCCGACTTCCCCCTCGATCGCGATGGTGGCCACCCGCTCTCTCAAAGCCGGCATCAGCTCCGGGCTCGCAGTCGTCATCCCCTCGTTCCTCCCTCGAGTCGAAAAACCACTACTGCTGGCGAAGCTCCGTCAAGACGCGCATCACCTCCGACGAGTCGGCCCCCCGCTTGGCCTCCTCGCGCGCGACCGCCCAGCCCTGCTTGGACCAAAGCTCGATCACCCTCACCATCCCCGCCCACACCACTTCCTTCTCCAGCTGGGCGTGGGCCCGAAGCGCCGGAGGGATGAGCACTCGCCCCAGCTTGTCGATCTGGCACTCCTGCGCGCTCGCCACGTACAGGCGCATCAGCGTCTTCACCCCCGGCTCCATCGGGTTGCGCTTGGCCAGCGCCGACTCGAGCTGCTCCCACTCCCGGACCGGGTAAGCGTGCAGGCAGCTGTCCAGCGCGGTGGTGAGGATCAGCCGCTCGTCGTACGCCCCAAGCAGCGTCTCGCGAAGCCTCGCGGGGAAGGAGGTCCTTCCCTTCCCATCGATCTGGTGCTCGTAGACGCCGCGAAACACGCTGCTCCCACGCCTTGGGGCGGGCAAGGCACTTCTCGCCACTCATTACCACTCCTTGCCACTCGGCGAAAATAGGGTTGCCGGCGGGGGTGGTCAAGAAAAGGGGGGCGGTTTGACGATGGCCTGGCTTGCTTGCTAGACGGTTGCTTCCCGCACGGGCGGGCAGCCGCTCGTCGTCGATCGAGGGCGCTAGGGGCCGGGCGCCCGCTTGGAATCAACGGAGGGTTTCATGGGCAAGGCACTTCGTCTTTCCGTTTTGGCGGTGATGGCTGCGGCGCTGGCCGCGTGTGGCAGGGGCGCGAAGATCGGTGGGGGCAAGGAAGGCGCCGCCTCGGCGCTGTTCTCCTCGAGCGGCCAGGCGAAGGAGGCGGGCTCGCTGATGGATCTGCTCGCCCAGAAGGTGGACATCTCGGGCAAGGTGACGGTGAAGTGCCCCTACGGCGGCACTGCCACCATCGACGGCTTCCAGGTGGCGACCAACTTCCAGAACCAGGTCGGAAACGTCCAGCAGACTTTCACCCTCTCCTTCGCCGACTGCGCCAGCAACAACTACGACGACCCGAAGACGCCCGCGGTGGAGACCGAGAAGGTGGTGCTGAACGGCTCGTGGACGGTGACCCAGACGGTCAACCTCACCCAGGCCAGCGCCAACGTGGTGCAGAAGCTCAAGGGGAAGGTCAGCTTCGGCGGCGCCTTCGACGACTACATCGAGGCGGACATCACCCAGACGGTGGCCTGGGCCAAGCTGAATGCCAACAGCGGCAGCCTGACGATCACCCTGGACGGATACATCAAGACCTCCACCTCGAACTACACCTACGCCAACGAGAGCGTGAACATCACGGCAGGGGTGTTGGTCGCCGCCGAGAAGGCCTGACCTTCCCTTTTCGGGGAGCCTGACGCATCCTTCGGCCGCCTTGAGCGCAAAGCTGCAAGCCGCCGAACCGGCGCGGCCGACCGTCCCGGTGCGCCTGACGGTTTCCTACAAGACGCCCCAGGCGCTTCTGGGCGAGTTCACCCGCTCGGTGGGCGCCGGGGGCGTGGAGCTGGAGAGCCGCAAGCGTCTCCCGGTCGGCACCCGCTTCCAGTTCGAGATGCGCGCTGAGGGAATGGCGGCGCCGGTGGAGGTCTTGGGCGAGGTGGTGTCAGTCACCCAGCTCGGAGGGGGGAAGTACCGCCTCGGCATCCGCTACGACCAGGGTGGCGACCGCAACGGGCTCGACGCGGTCTTGCAGTGCATCTTCGACTCGCACCGCTACGAGAAGGTGCGCAAGCACCCGCGCATCCCCATTCGGCTCCACGCTCAGGAAGACTCGCCGGGCTCGCCTTCCTATGTCATCCGGGACATCTCCCAGGGCGGGGTGGGGGTCGAGCTGGAGGGCTCCTCGTTGCCCAGGCAGGTGAGGGTGGGCTCGCCCTTCTTGCTCGAGGTGACGCTGTCGATCGGCAAGCTGGCGCTGCACGGCGAGGTGGTGTGGGCCAGCTCCCCGCCGCCGGAACGTGCGAAGTGGCTCCGGCCGAGCTTCGGGGTGGGCTTCGGAAAGCTCAGGCCCGACACCCAGGAGCGGCTGGGGAAGATCCTCGCCCTCAAGGGGCTGCCGCCTCCCCCGTGGCGCGCGCAGGTGAGCTTCGGGATGGACGCGGTCTCGCGGATGCCCTGAGAGGTCGATCGGGCGGCCCTTCCGCGTGCGAGTGCCCAGATTAGGCCCGGGCCACGCCGAGTCGATTGCTCTTGCGACCGCGGCTTCGTCGGCCGTCGAGCTCGAGGCGAACGCCCGGAGGAGCGATGGACAGGGACGATCTTCCGCGAGAGATCCCGCCGCTCCTTCCGGTGCTGCCGCTCCGGGACACGGTCATCTTCCCGCTGACGGTGACCTCGATCGCTGTGGGCCAGCCGAGGTCGTTGCAGCTCGTCGAAGACGTGCAGCGGACCAACCGGCTCTTGGCGCTTTTGGCGCAGAAGGAGGCGGAGAAGATCCCCGCCGGGCCCATGGACTTGCACCGGGTGGGGACGGCGGCGGTGGTGCAGCACTCGCTCCGCGGGCCGGATGGGGTCCTGCGGGTGATCGTCCAGGGGCTGGAGCGGATCCGCCTGGGAGAGGTGGTTCGGCAGGAGCCATACCTGGTAGCGCGCGTGGAGCGCTACCCCGAGGAGCGGGCCTTCGGGCTCGAGGCCGAGGCGCTGCAGCGCGCGGTGCGTGAGCTGTTTGCCCAGGTGCTGGAGCGGACCTCTCCGGAGCTGGCGGCCACCGCCCAGTCTGCGGGAACCGGCCTGCAGCTCATCTACCTCATTGCCTCGAGCTACCCGTTTGCGACCGGCGAGCGGCAGGCGGTGATCGAGGAGCCCAGCGAGCTGGGGATGCTCAGACGGCTGCATGGGCTCTTGCAGCACGAGTCGGCGGTGAGCGAGATCAAGGAGCGGCTTGCCACCCAGACCCGGGAGAAGCTGACCAAAGGGCAGCGCGAGTACATCTTGCGGGAGCAGCTCCAGGCCATTCGCAAGGAATTGGGCGAGCTGGAGTCCGAGGAGGGGGACCTCCGGGAGCTTTCCGAGCAGCTCTCCAAGGCGGGGCTTCCGGAGGAGGCGAAGAAGGAGGCGGACCGCGAGCTGGAACGGCTGAGGCGGGTGCCGCCGGCGTCGCCGGAGCACGGGGTCATCCGGAGCTACCTGGAGTGGCTGCGCGATCTGCCCTGGAACCGGCCCACCGGGGCGAGGATCGACGTGGGCCGCGCGCGGGAGGTCTTGGACGCGGACCACCACGACCTGGAGCGGGTGAAGGAGCGGATCCTGGAGTACCTGGCGGTGAAGAAGCTGCGGGACGAGCGCGGAGTGCGGATAGGGGAGACGCCGCTGCCGCCGAGGCGAGGGGAGGTGCGGGGCGAGCCGATCCTCTGCCTGGTGGGGCCGCCGGGGGTGGGCAAGACGTCCTTGGGCCAGTCGATCGCGCGGGCGCTGGAGCGGAAGTTCACCCGGATGAGCCTGGGCGGAATCCATGACGAGGCGGAGATCCGCGGCCACCGGCGGACCTACATCGGCGCGATGCCTGGGCGGATCCTCCAGGCGCTTCGGCGCGTGGAGACGAGCGACCCCATCTTCATGCTCGACGAGGTGGACAAGCTCCAAGTGGGCTTCCACGGAGATCCGTCGGCAGCGCTGCTCGAAGTGCTGGATCCGGCCCAGAACCACGCCTTCGTGGACACCTATCTGGGGGTGCCGTTCGATCTCTCGCGGGTGCTCTTCATCTGCACCGCGAACAACATGGAGTCCATCCCGGCGGCGCTCCTTGACCGCATGGAGGTGATCCGGCTGCCCGGCTACACTGACGAAGAGAAGCTGCACATCGCGCGCAAGTACGTCTTGCCGAATCTCCTTGCGGCGCACGGGCTCGAGGATGGCGAGGTGGTGGTCGGGGATCCGGCCCTCCGGCAGATGATCCGCGACTACACGCGCGAGGCGGGGGTGCGGAACCTCGAGCGGGCGCTGGCGGACGTCATCCGCAAGGTGGCGAAGCAGGTGAGCGAGGGGGCGCGGCCTCCTTTGGAGGCGAGGGCGGAGGCGCTCCGGCAGTACCTGGGGCCGCCGCGTTTCTTCGACGAGGTGTCGGAGCGCATCGACCGGCCCGGGGTGTCGACCGGGTTGGCCTGGACGCCGGCGGGGGGCGAGGTGCTGTTCATCGAGGCGGCGATGATGGAGGGGCGGGAGGAGGAGCTGATCCTCACCGGCATGCTGGGGGACGTGATGCGCGAGTCCGCGCGCGCGGCGCTCTCGTATCTGCGCTCGTCGGCACCGAGGTTCGGCATCGACGCCAGGTACTTCCGGCGGAAGTCGGTGCACCTGCACGTGCCGGCGGGTGCGATTCCGAAGGACGGGCCGTCGGCAGGGCTGCCGATGGTGGTGGCGCTGACCTCGCTGGTGACGCGGAGGATCGTGGACAGCGCCGCGGCGATGACCGGGGAGATCACCCTGCGAGGCAAGGTGTTGCCGGTGGGTGGCATCAAGGAGAAGGTGCTGGCGGCGCACCGGGCGGGGCTGCGGAGGGTGATCCTGCCGCGGCGGAACGAGGGCTCGCTGGAGGACGTGCCGGAAGAAGTGAAGCGGGCGCTCAGGTTCGTCTTCGTGGACTCGATCGACGAGGCGCTGGCCGACGCGCTGGGCCTGCACCCGCTCTACGCCGGCGTCCCGGAGGAGATCGCTCCGGCCACGAGGCACTGAAGCCCCATCGAGCCCTGCACCGACGAGGGCCCTGGCGCTCTATTCAGGGCAAGGTGAAGTCCGGGTACCCGCCCGCCGCCTCCACCGCCTGGACGATGGTCTCGGTCAGCTCCACTCCGTTGTAGGGCGTGAAGAGCTGGAGCGCCTCGATCTTCGACAGATGCGCCGAGAGATCCGAGCCCTTGCTGGCCGCGCAGAGCGCCTTCCTCGCCGCCGCGAAGGAATGGGCGAAGGCGTCGGTGGTGTACTGGCGCACCATCGCCACCCGCACCGGGTCGAGCTTCCCCTTCGAGTACTGGCGCGTCCTTGCCACCATCGAGTCGGTGGCGTAGGCGTCCATCACCATGTCCGAGATCCAGCCCATGATCTGCTGCTGCTTTTCGATCTCCGGACCGAACGCCTCGGCGGCCACCTTGGTCGCGTAGACCGCCAGCCGCTTGATGTGCTCGGAGGCCTGAGCCTCCTTCTCCAGCTCGTCGCTCACCTTCGGGCGCGGGAGGTTCCTGTGGGTCAGCTCCTCGTCCACGCTCTGGGCGAAGTCGAACAGCGCCAGCTGCCCCTTCACCGTCCGCTTGAGCAACATCCCGGTGATGAGCAGCCGGTTGATCTCGTTGGTGCCCTCGAAGATCCGGTTGATCCGGCTGTCGCGGTAGGCGCGCTCCACCGGGAACTCCTCGATGTAGCCGTAGCCGCCGTGGATCTGCACCGCCTCGTCCACGATCATGCTCAAGGCCTCGGTGGCGAACACCTTCATGATCGACGCCTCGACCGCGTACTCCTCGATCGCCGCGATGGTCTTCGCGTCGTAGTCCGGCGCCGATCGATCCTCCGTCGACAACCGCGCGTCGATCATCCCCGAGGTGCGGTACGCCATCGACTCGGTGGCGTGGATGGCGGTCGCCATCCGCGCGAGCTTCTCCCGGACGAGCCCAAACTTGAAGATCGGCGTCTGGAACTGCTTGCGATCCTGCGCGTAGCGGAGCGCCATCTCGGTGACCAGCTTCATCCCGCCGAGCACCCCGGAGCCGAGCTTGAGCCGCCCGACGTTGAGGATGTTGAAGGCGATCTTGTGGCCCTTGCCCACCTCCCCGAGCAGGTTGCCCGCCGGCACCTTCGCGTCCTCGAAGATGAGCGGGCAGGTGGACGAGCCGCGCAACCCCATCTTGTGCTCCTCGGGGCCGACGGTGAACCCAAAAGTGCCCTTCTCCACGATGAAGCCGGTGAACTTCTCTCCATCCACCTTGGCGAACACGATGAACACGTCCGCGAAGGCGGCGTTGGTGATGAACTGCTTGGAGCCGTTGAGCAAGTAGTACTTGCCGTCGGGGCTCAAGACCGCCTTGGTCCTCGCCCCCAACGCGTCGGAGCCCGAGCCGGTCTCAGTGAGCGCGTACGCCGCCACCCACTCGCCGGTGGCCAGCTTGGGCAGGTACTTCGCCTTCTGCTCCGGACTGCCGAACCACACGATGGGCAAGGTCCCGATCCCCGTGTGGCCGCCGAACGTCACCGACCAGGTGCCGTAGATGGACTTGGCCTCCGCCACCAACAGCGACGTCGTCTTGTCCAGCCCAAGCCCGCCGTAGGCCTCGGGGATGTCGATCATCAAGAAGCCCATCTCGCCAGCCTGCCGCAAAAGCTCCTTGAGCAGCGGGAAGTCCTTCTTCTCCAGCCGGTCGGCCTTCGGGAGCACCTGTTCGCGCGCGAACTTCGACGCCGTCCGGTAGTACATCCGCTGCTCTTCGGTGAAGGACTCCGGAGCGGTCACCGGCGTGGCTCCCACCTCCTGGATGAGGAACGCGCCTCCCGGGGGCACCCCTCGCACCGGTCGAGTCTCGAGCACTGCCGCCATGGGACCTCCCGCACGTGGTGAAAAGGTTGGACTGCCCGGTCGCCGGCCCCGAAGATATGCCGCGCCGCATCAAACCGGTAGCGGCGTTTTCGAGGGAGGAGGACGCGATGCGAATTCTCTTGGCGGCCGCGGGGCTGGCGGCCTTCTCGGCGTGCGGGCCGACCATCGGAGATCCCTGCACCACCGCGGCCGAGTGCGGCAACCAGGTGTGCGTCAACCAGGACTACACCCCGGGCGGCTACTGCAGCCGGCAATGCACGCTGGCCGACGAGCGCAGCTGCCCCTCCGGCAGCACCTGCGTCAAGGACGGGCTGGCGAAGGACAACCCGGCGTGCTTCCGGCTCTGCCGCAGCCAGGCCGACTGCCGGCTGGGCTACGTGTGCAAGTCGGTGAAGGACAACCCTCAGCCGGTGTGCGTGGGGCCGAGCGGCATCTGATTGCCGGCCCGCTCGGGCCATGCCGCCTACCCTCGCGGCCGCGGGTACACCAGGCAGGTCTGCTCGAAGATCGGCTGGCCCATCGCCTGGTAGTTGGCGCTCATCGCCTCCGCCACCTTCGCCAGCTCGGTGCCGAAGGAGGGCACGAAGCACATGTCCTCGGCGGTGTCGAAGCGGCCCTTGAGCTTCTGCAGCCCGCGCCGAAGCGTGGCGATGTCAAGCTTGCCCCCGCGCAGGGGCACCGAGGGGCCGTTGGGATCCGGGCCGGCCAGCTTCCCCATGCCGGTCTGCAGCTCGAACCCATCGGCGCGCTGGATGACGCGGATCTTCCCCGCCTTCACCTCGTCCAGCCACGCCTGGAAACGTGGCTCATCGAAGAGAGCGACCGGATAGGCGACCTCTCCGCCAGGATGGAGGAGCTGAACCTCGGCCCTCGCGTCCTCCAGCGCGGCGAGGAGCGGAGCGGCCCTGGCGAGGTAAAATTCGGAATCGGGAGCGATGAGGACCACCGCCTCTTTCCCCAGCGCGCCGGCGAGCCTGGCTGCGTCCAGACCATCGATCGGCATTGCTTCGCTCCCCACCCGCAGCGAGTCCTCAGAAAGCTCGAGCCGAGTCGCCCGCGGCACCTTTTCTCCGTAGACCGGTGCCGCCTCCACCCGGTGGAGCGCTTCGCGGTCGGCGTCCCTGGCGTCGGAGCCGGCGACCTCGAGCGTGGGCAAGGGCTTGGGCGCGAGCGACGAGAGCGGCTCCGCCTTCTTCTCGGTGCAGCCGGCCAAAAGCGCCAGCGCCAGCGCTCGCGACAGTTTCACCACTTCTCCAGGCACTCCTTGGCCAACAGTCCCTGAGCCAGTGCGTCCTCGGCGGCGGCCTTGGGATCCTTGAACAGCACCATCCCCTCGAAGCGCTTCGAATCCTCGCTCTTGCCCACGTCGCGGATGTAGATGCGCAGCACCCGGTCGGGGAACGCGGCCCGCATCTCGGCGTAGACCTCCGGGTCCTTTTCGCCAGAGTCCCCCACCAGCACCACCTTGTGAGGCAGCCGCTCGAGCAGCCGGCGGATGATCGGCTGCTTGTACCCGGAGAGGGTGGATGGTCCGAGGTTTCGCAGGTACAGGCCGAACTGGGGGAAGCCGTGCTTCTGGAGGAAGGCGCCCACCCTCGGCCCGTACTGCACCGGAGAGCCGCTCACCAGCGCGAACGATGGCGGACCCGCTTTCCCCTCCTTGAGGCACCGGTAGAAGGCGGCCATCCCCTTCACCACCGGCTGGCTGTCGGAGTCCTCGAGCAGGGCGGCCTCCGCCAGCTTGGCAGAGTCGGTGACGTTGCTCACCGCCAGGGTGTCGTCGAAGTCGGAGATGACGAAGAACGGGGCGCGGTCGGAGACCACCTCCACGAAGCTCCTCGCGCCAGCGCCCCTCACGCGCGCCTCGACCACGTGCACTCCGGGCTTGAAGGGCCGGTCCTTCGGCGCCGAGAGGGTCACCTCGAACTCGCCATCGTGCCCGGAGGTGGCGATGGCCTTCTGCCCGAGGGCGGCGATCTCGAGAGGAGCGCCCTCCCAGTTGGAGACGAGCAGCCGGCGGAGGTTTCTCGACAGGCGGGTGCTGCCGCGAGGCGCATCCTTCAGCACCCGGCCACAGATGGTCACCTCACTCTGGGTGCCGAGCGAAGGCAGGAGGATGATCGCCGCCTCCGCGCTGGCGGAGGAGGCGAGGAGCAAGGCGGCGGCGAGGGCCGCGCGGGCTGAAAAGGGTCCCCGGCTCATGGCGCTCGACATGTTACCCTCCCTCTCGCACCGGTATTCCACTGCCAGGTTCTGGCGGACGAGGTTTCGCTTGTCGGCGCGGGCCGATCAGCAATTCGGCAAGTATCAGCTCCTCGAGCGCCTGGCCGCGGGCGGCATGGCGGAGATCTACCGCGCCAAGTACACCGCCGCCGCCGGGGTGACCAAGCCGGTGGTGATCAAGAAGATCCTCCCCCACTACGCGGGCAACCGGGCCTTCATCTCGATGTTCATCAACGAGGCGAAGATCACCGTCGGGCTCTCGCACGGGAACATCGCCCAGGTGTTCGACTTCGGGGAGATCGACGGCGAGTATTACCTGGCGATGGAGTGGGTGCACGGCCAGCCGCTCTCCAAGGTGCTCAAGCGCGCGCGGGGAATGGGCATCCCGGTGATTCCCACTCCGTTCGCGGTGCTGGTCGCGATCGAAGTCTCGAAGGGCCTGCACTACGCGCACACCCGGCTGGACGAGCAGGGGCGCGCGCTGAACATCATCCATCGCGACATCTCGCCGCAGAACCTGCTGCTCGCCTACGAGGGGCAGGTGAAGATCGTCGACTTCGGGATCGCCAAGGCGCGCATCGCCAGCCTCCAGGAGACCCAGGCCGGCGCGGTGAAGGGCAAGTACGTGTACTTCTCTCCCGAGCAGGCGCGGGGGAAGGATCTCGACGCCCGCTGCGACATCTTCGCCACCGGCATCGTGCTCTACGAGATGCTGTGCGGGCGGCTGCCCTTCGAGGGGAAGATGATCGAGGTCCTCTCGAAGATCGTCCGCGGGGAGTTCCCCAAGCCCAGAGCGCTGAACCCGGACATCACTCCGGCGCTGGAGCGGATCCTCCTCACCGCGATGGCGCACGAGCGGAACGACCGCTACCCGAACGCGGAGGCCTTCCGCGAGGCGCTCGCCGCCTACCTCTACACCCACGCGCCGACCTTCTCCTCCAACTCGCTGGGGTACCTGATGACGCACCTCTTCGAGCAGGAGCTCTTGGCGGACGGCCAGCCGGTGCAGCTGCCCCGGGAGTTTCTGGAGCAGGTGCCGCTGTGGAAGAAGGTGCTGCCCAGCCCGCACGCGAGCGCGCTGCAGCCGACGAAGATTTCGAGGCCGAAGCTCAGGCCGCCGCCGGAGAAGCCGGACGACGAGACGCACACCGACGAGAACCCGGATCCGCGCTGGTGGCGGCGGCGGCAGACGCTGATGTACGGAGCCGTGCCGCTGGCGGCGATGCTGATCGGCCTGGCGTCGGTGGTGGCGATCGACCGGCTTTCCACCTTCGAGGTGCAGCTCACCTCGGACCCGGCGGGGGCGGCGGTGAAGGTGGACGGGCAGCCGGCGACGGCGGCGACTCCGCTGGCGATCAAGGGGCTCTCCTCGCGGCAGCCGCACCGGCTCGAGGTGACGGCGCCGGGGATGAAGCCCTGGTCGAGGGAGGTGCCTCCGCAGCGGGGCGGCAGCGTGGAGCTGCACGTGGTGCTGGATCCCGATCGCCCGCCTCTGGATCTAACCGCGGAGCCAGCTCGGGTGGAGCCGCCGGCGCCATCGGCGGAGGATCTGGCGGAGTCGGTGCGCTGGCCGGTGCGGGGCGTCCAGGTGGTGGCCTCACGGCATGCGGTGTCGGTGCCGGCCAGCGGCGCGGCGAGGATGCGGCTCGAGCCATCGAAGAGCTACCGGGTATGGGCGGAGGAGTCGCTGAGCATCGCGGGCTCGGAGCTCGCGGAAGTTTTCTATTTCCTGGAGGGCTCGGCGGTGCCGGCCCGGGAGGCGTTCGGGCTGTTGGGGCAGAAGCCGGTTTCGGTGCGCAGGTCGAGCGCGCTCTACGCCTTCGTGGTGGCGGACGTGCGGGGAGAGCGGAGCGGGGCGGTGAAGCTGCGGATCCAGGAAAAAGGCGGGGCGGTGTCGACCTTGCTGGTGGATCCGCGGGAGCACGCGGTTGCGTTCGGTCCGCGGCAGCGTTTCACGGTGACCAGGTTGGACGGGCTCGACACCTATCAGCTCGTGGTGCGGGGCGGGGCGGAGGCGGCGCGGCTGCACGGGCGCGGCGGAGCAGTGGGGAAGGTGGCGGCGAGCTGGGAGGGCGGGGCGCGGCTCGGCTTCGCGGTGTTCGAGGTGGGCAAGCGCTACACGGTGAGCGGCGCGGAGCGGATCAGCTTCTTTTTCCCGGACGACTCGGTGGAGGACAACTCCGGCTCGATCGAGCTGGAGCTGGCCGAGTCGGGCGGCGAGGCAGCGCGAGGGCCCTGAGCAGCTGGCGCGGCGAGGCTCGCTCCATCGAGCCTCGGTCGGCTCGCGGCGCCGGGTTGTGGAAACCTAGCCCAAGATCAACGAGGCGATGCCGCCGCTTCCTCGCGAAGGCCTGTGCCGCCGGTGGCGTAGGCGATCGTCGCCCGCGCGAGGTGCAGCGCCTGCAGGTTGTCGTAGTAGCCCTTCTTTGCCTGGAGGTACGCCGCGAGTCCCTCGAGCAGGTCCCTCGCCTCCCCCGTCCCGGCCACGTAGGCGCTGCCGGCGAAGATCATCCACTTCCTCCCCGCCACCGATGACTCCTCCGAGAGCTTGAGCAGCTTCTCCGCCTGCACCGCGTCGTCGTGGGCCTTTCGCACCTCCATCGGGATCCCCGTGGAGGCGAACTTGTGCAGCCCCGCCACCTGCTCCACCATCCCGTGCGCCGCCTGCGCCTTCGCTCTCGACTTCGCCAGGTCCACGTCGAACTGCATCCCCACCGCCAGCCCCGGGGTGATGTCGTTGTACCGGTCCCAGTGGAACGGGTTCGGCAGGTCCGGCCACATCGGCGTCCAGCTCACCTCGAGCTGCCCCGCGACGAACGCCACCGGCATGCTGGAGAGCCGCTCCGCCTCCTCGAAGGACATCGCCGCCGCCGCCCCGTGCCGGAGCTGCGCCACCTCCGGCCGGTCCTTCCACGCCGCCTGGATCAGCTCCGCCAAGGGCGGCAGCTTCTCCGACGGAGGATCGGGCAAGGTCTCGTCCAAGAGATCCAGCTCCGCGTTCTGCGGAAGCCCCATGGTGTGCTTGAGCGCCGCGAGCGCCAGCTCCGCCCCGATGTCCGCCTGGATGCGGTACTTCTCCAGCTCGTTCGAGCCGTAGCGGAGCTTCATCAGGTCCACGTTGGTGACCTTCCCCGAGCCCTCCGCGTACATCTCCTTCGCCTTGGTCTCCGCCTCGTCCAAGGTGCGCTTGGCGCTGTCCAAGGCCGGCTTGAAGCTCTTCGCGTACAAGTGCAGCAGGTAGAAGCGCCGCACCTCCAGCGCCAAGACGTTCCTCGCCTGCGCGAGCCGGGCCCGCTCCACCTCCAGCCGCTCGCTCGCCGCCTTCTCCCCTGCGGCCGCGCGCCCGAAGGTGTAGATGGGCTGCGCCAGCACCGCCTTGAGGTGGTAGTACGGCCCCCAGGAGGCGTAGTCCCGCACCACGTCCTGCGAGAGCGCGTCCCCGGTCACCCGGTAGAGCGGCGCCAGGTAGGTGATCCCCACCAGCTTGGGGAAGAACACCGACTGCACCTCGGCCAGCCGCCCTTCCCACTCCGTCACCTTGCCGCGCGCCTCGCCCAAGATCCCGCTCTCCCGGAGCGCGATCTCCACGCACCCGTCCGCGTCCAGCTTCTTGCGCTCGGAAGATGCCTCGACCTTGCTCTCGGCGAGCTCCTCGGCCGCGGCAGGAAAACCCAATAGCGCCGCGAGCAGCCCTGCAGCGACCACCCTCACCCTTTCCTTCTCCCGCCAGCGGGAGAGGGCAGGACCTTCAGTCCCCCGCATCACTTCGCCTTCGGCGCGTCCAGCTCGGCCCTTCGCTTGTCCACCTTGGCGATGAGCCCCTTGGCGCCCTCCTTGTCGATGATCCGCACGAACTGGTTGGTGTAGTCCTTCACCAAGGAGTCCCCGTCGAAGGACACGTCCACCAGCTTGAGGACGTCCCCCATCTTCTTCCAGTGGAGGTCCACCTTGGTCTCCAGGTCGTCCTTCACCACCTTGGCGTCCAGCTGCACCGTCACCACCTCTCCCTCCTCCTTCGGGTCGGCCAGGGTGTACTTGGCCCGCCTGAAGAAGCCCCCGGAGTCCGGGTAGGCCACCAGCCGGATCAGCTCGCGGAACTTCTTCTGGAACTCCGCCTTCTCCGCCGGGGTGAACTTGTCCGCCCGCGGGGAGATGGGCTCCGCGGTGAGCCTGTCGAAGTCGAAGTAGCCGTCGAGCTGGGTGAACACCTTCTCGTTGGCGGCCTTGTCGGCCGCGGAGAGCTTCCCGTCGTCCGGCTTCACCTTGAGCAGCGAGGCGATGAAGCCCTCGCTCCGTTCCACCGCCGGGTGCTTGGCTATCGCCAAATGGGGGACCAGGGTCGCGAAGAACAGGATTCGTCTGATCATGTCGTCCTCGTTTGCGGAGGGCTTCGACGGCGACGCCCTCGGGTCATTTATCTGCGACCGGCTCGGCCTCCTCGATCACCCGGCCCACCCTGCTCCGCTGCAAGAGGAGGATCACCGCCGGGAAGCCGAGCAGCATCACCACCAGGTTCATCGCGAACCCCAGGTTGGCGAGCTGGCCGATGGAGTTGAGCCCCGGGTGGTCCGCCCACAGCAGAGCTCCGAAGCCCACCGCGCTGGTGAGCAGGCCTCCGACGATCGCCCGACCGGTCTCCGCGTACACCGGGCCGAACTGACCGCGCACCTCGGAGAGCCGCTGCACCAGGTGCACCCCGGCGTCCACCGTGGTGCCGATCAGCACCGGCACGATCATGATGTTGAGGTAGTTGAACCGAAGTCCCACGACCGTCATCAGGCCGATCAGCCCGAGCAGCGACACCAGCGTGGGCGAGAAGCAGAGCAGCGCAAGCCGCAGGCTCCCCAGGGTCGCCCACATCGCGGCGATCACCAGCACTATCGCGGCGATCAGAATGGGAGGGGACTCCCGGATGATGAGCTCCAGCACGTCGGCCAGCACCATCGCCTCGCCGGCGGCGGCGAAGGTCTTTCCCCCGGGCAGGGTGACGCCGCGCACGGTGTGGGCGAAGTCGCGGACGGCCTCTCCATCCGTGAGCTTGAAGTTGGGGAAGATGAGAACGAAGCCGGTCTTGTCCTCCGAGCCCGTATAGCCCTCGAACTGGCGCCGGAGCGACATCGGCACGTCCTCGCGGGTGAAGGGCTCCACCTTCACCAGTCGGGACAGGCGGTCGAACCCCTCGCGCCGCTCTTCGCCCAGATTCTCGCGCTTCACCTTGGCAAGGGTGGAGGCGATGGCGTCGAAGGCCTTCTTCTTCTCCTCCTGGAAGGTCGGCACCAGCTCGCCGAGCGCGCCGATGAAGTCGATGGTGGACTTTGCCCCCTCCTCCGCCTTGCGCTTCTTCAGCTCCTTCACCAGCGCCCGCTCGCTGTCCGCGTCGGGGGTGAGGATGACCACCGGCTCCATCGAGTAGCCGAGGATGCGGTTGGTCTCCAGATCCAGGATGAAGGTCGGCAGCGACGAGTCCTCCAGGGAGTGGAAGTCGTAGTTGAAGCTGATGCGGGGCATCAGGAAGATGAGCGCTCCGAGCGCCAGCCCCACGCTCGCCGCGATCGTCCCGGCGTGCTTGGGAATCAGCCGCGACAGCTCCGAGCCCGCGCCGGACACCGCCACCGACCGCTTGCCCGGTTTCCACCCGCGCCGATCGGCCAGCCCCAGCATCGCCGGGAGGACGAGGAAGTAGGCCGCCAGCACCACCACCATGCCCATCGCGGCGATCACTCCGAACTCGCGGAAGGCGCGGAACTCGGAGAACGCGATGGCCACGAAGGTGACCGCGGCCACCAAGGACGAGACCAGCGCCGAGCCTCCCGTGTGCAGGAAGGTCTCCCGGGTCGCCTCCTCGGCGCTCTTCCCCTCCAGCCTCAAAACCTCGTAGCGCCCCAACAGGTGGATGCCGTGCTCGATGCCCAGCCCTCCCAGGATGGCGCCGAGGAAGCCGGTGAGGATGTTCAGCGAACCAAACACCAAGGCGGCGATGCCGTACGTCCAGCAGAGCCCGCACGCCACCGGCGCCAGGACCAGCACCACCGCCAGCGCGCTCCGGAAGTGGAAGGCCAGATAGAGCAGCAGCACCACGAAGGCGATCGCCGAGGCGGTGTTGATGTCCCTCCGGATCTGCCGCTGCTGCTCCACCTTGTACTTGAAGGTGCCGGTGTAATCGACGCGGAAGTCCTTGCCGTACTTGGAGAGGTCCTCCTTCGCGAAGTAGTTCTCCACCGTCACCACCAGCTTCTCGGAGAAGCCGAGGTCGGTGGCGATCTTGTTCGGCTTGGCGAGCAGCACCACCATCCGCTTGTCGGGGTCGAGGAAGTACTCCTCACCGCCGCCGGCCAGCCGCTGATCCGAGCGCTTGCCGTACTTGGCCTCGATGTCCGAGAAGTCCAGCGAGGGCGGCTCCTCGTCCTCGAGCTTGACGAAGAGCGGGTTCAGCTTCCGCCGCTCGTACTTCTCGTACTCCTTGATCCGCCGGGCGATCTCCTCCACGTCTTGAAGCTCGAGGTAGTAGAGCGCCCGGTCCTGGAGGAAGCGCGCCGCCCGCTTGTACTCCACGTGCCGGATGCCCTCGAGCTTCGAAAGCTTGGGCGCGTAGTCGTCGGCGAACTGCCTCAGCTTCTCCGGCTCGGCGCCCATCCCCACCACCACGATGTAGCCAATGCCCCCGAAGCGCTGCTTCACCGGCTCGAGATCCCGCACCGACGGAAAGCTCGACGGCAAGAGCTTTTCCAGGTCCGCGGCCAAAGGCAGGTCGTACGCCAGCATCCCCGCCCCGGCGGTGAGCACGACGCCGATCGCCAGCGCCGCAGCGGGCCGCCGGAACGCCCGCACCGCCAAGGCCCCCAGGCCGCGCTCGAGGCGGGCCAGCCACCTGGTTTCGGCGCTCATCTGTCCGGGCGCGCGCTCGCGCGAGGGCCGTGTCTCACCGGACGCGGTGTTGCACAGGCGTCCCTACCGGTCAAGGCAGTGCGCGAGAGCCGGGGCGACCGGCGAGGGCGGCGTCGATCGGGTGGTCAAGCGCAGGCGGCTACTTCTGCTCCACCATGGTGGGGACGGGCGAGAAGACGCAGGCGCGGATGGTGGCTCGCTGCCCGCCCGAGAGCTTGAAGTCCACCGGCTCACAGGTGGTGCCGTTGGGGCAGGAGCCGTCGTTGCAGCAGAGGTCCACGCAGATGCCCTGGGCCTTGTCGCAGATGCCGCTCTTGCACTCGCTGCTTTGGCTGCACGCCTGGCCGGACACCTTGGAGGCGGTGGAGCCGAGGCAGGAGGGCAAGATGGACCAGATCTCGTCGCTGCCCACGGTGTAGCCGGTCTTCGCCTTGGGCCCGTTGATGGAGCAGAGGTACCCGGCGCCGCAGTCGGCGTGCTCGCAGCAAGGCCCGGTGCACTTGCTGGAGAAGCAGGCGTTGGTCTTGCAGTCGGCGTCGGCGGTGCAGGCCTGCCCGAGCGTCTTGGTGCCGGTGATGCGCGAGTCGAGCCGGCAGAAGGACCAGTAGTAGTCGCCGATCTTGAACGGCCCTGAGTAGAGGGGGCTCTTCTGGACGTGGCAGGTGGTGTTGCTGGAGCAGCCGGCCTCGTGGGTGCACTTGTCGGAGCAGTACTTGGTGGAGCCGTCCTTGTCGTTGCAGTCCCCGGTGCGGCACTCGCTGGACTGGGAGCAGGTCTGCCCGGTGGTCTTGGAGCCGGTGGTGAGCACGCTGCAGAGGTGGAGGTTGTCGCTGTCCACCAGGTTGCGGTAGCAGCCCTCGGTGGGGGCGCAGCTGTCGTTGAGGCCCAGGCCGGTGGTCTGGTTGCAGAAGGAGCCGCAGGTCAGCTCGCCGGTGGCGAGGTTGGAGACGCAGATCAGATCGGGCTTGCACTGGTCGGTGCCGGAGGGCCAGCGGTACCAGCTGTTGCCCTGCTTGTAGCCGCACCTGTCGGAGACGCCGCAGTTGTCCACGGTGGCCTTGTTGCAGTCGTTGTCCTTGCCGTCGCAGCTTTCGGCCTTGCCGGGGGCGCGGGAGGCGTCGTTGTCGTCGCAGTCGCCGTTGCAGGTGGTGACGCCGTCGCCGTCCTTGTCCTGGGCCGAGCAGCTGCAGGTCTCGTCGATGTAGCCGTTGCAGTTGTCGTCGACTCCGTTGGCGGTGCTGGGGGTGGCGGCGTCTCCGCAGTCGGCCACCTTCAGCGGGTAGATGAAGGCGTTGTTGTCGTTGCAGTCGATGCGGGTCGGGTCCACCCCGCCTCCGGACTTGGTGCCGCAGGTGGTGAAGCCGTCGGCGTCCTGGTCGAAGCCCTCGTCGATGGAGCCGTCGCAGTCGTCGTCCTTGCCGTTGCACTTCTCGGTGGCGCCCGGCTTGATGGTGCCGTCGTTGTCGTTGCAGTCCAGGCACTGGTTGGAGCCGTCGGTGTCGTTGTCCACCTTGGTGTCGCAGCCGCAGCCGATCGGGTCGTCCACGATGCCGTTGCAGTTCTCGTCGATGCCGTTGTTGCAGATCTCGGCCTTGGCGAAGACGGTCTGCTTGCAGCTCAAGGAGCCGGAGGGGCAGTCCCACTCGCCGGTGTCGCAGGGCCCCTGGAGGCCGGTGGAGCAGCTCTGGCCCTGCTGGGGGAAGGTCTCGTCGGTGGAGCCGTCGCAGTCGTCGTCGACGTTGTTGCAGGTCTCGGTGCCCGGGGAGCCGGGAGTGCAGGTCTGACTGACGCCGCCCACGCAGGCCTGGACGGTCACCTGGCAGGCGCCGGTGCCGCAGGTGAGATTCCCCAGTCCCTCGTCGGTGGAGCCGTCGCAGTTGTCGTCGATGCCGTTGCAGCTCTCGGTGCCGGGGCTGGTGGGGGTGCAGGTCTGACTGACGCCGCCCACGCAGTTCTGCACCGTCACCTGGCAGGCGCCCACCCCGCACGTGCTGACTCCCAGGCCTTCGTCGGTGGAGCTGTCGCAGTCGTCGTCGATGTTGTTGCAGCTCTCGGTGCCCGGAGCGCCGCTGGTGCAGGACTGGGAGACGCCGCCCACGCAGTTCTGCACGGTGCGCTGGCAGGCGCCGACGCCACAAGTCGTGGAGCCCAGCCCCTCGTCAATGGAGCCGTCGCAGTCGTCGTCCACGCCGTTGCACGACTCGGTGCCCGGGGAGCCGGGGGTGCAAGTCTGAGGGACTCCTCCGGCGCAGTTGACGGTGGTGCGCTCGCAGGCGCCCACGCCACAAGTAGTCGAGCCCAACCCCTCGTCGGTCTGCCCGTCGCAGTCGTCATCGACGCCGTTGCAGGACTCGGTGCCCGGGCTTCCGGGAGTGCAGGACTGGGAGACTCCTCCCACGCAGTTCTGCACGGTGCGCACGCAGGCGCCCACCCCACAAGTCGTGGAGCCCAGGCCCTCGTCGGTGGAGCCGTCGCAGTCGTCGTCGACCCCGTTGCAGCTCTCGGTGCCCGGCGCGCCCGGGGAGCAGGTCTGCGGAGAGCCACCGACGCAGTTCTGCACGGTGCGCACGCAGGCGCCCACGCCGCAGGTAGAGGTGCCCAGGCCCTCGTCGGTGAGGCCGTCGCAGTCGTCGTCGAGGCCGTTGCAGCTCTCGGTGCCGGGGGCGCCGGGGGAGCAGCTTTGCGGAGCGCCGCCGACGCAGTTCTGCACGGTGCGCTCGCAGGCGCCCACGCCACAAGTAGTGGAGCCCAACGCCTCGTCGGTGGAGCCGTCGCAGTCGTCGTCGAGGCCGTTGCAGCTCTCGGCGTTGGGAGTCACTTCTCCGGTGCAGGCGCCCCAGTTGCCCCCGGAGCAGAGCTGGGTGCCGCCCTTGCAGATGCCCACGTTCTGGGTGCCGCCGGGGCCGGTGTAGCAGGGCTGGGTGTTGCCATCGAGGCAGTTGCAGCCCTCATCGATGAGGCCGTCGCAGTCGTCGTCCAGGGTGTTGCAGGTCTCGGTGCCGGGGGTGCCGGGGGTGCAAGTTTGCGGCACGCCTCCCACGCAGGAGGCCACGGTGCGGATGCAGATGCCCTTGCCGCAGGTGAGGTTGGGCAGCCCCTCGTCGGTGGAGCCGTCGCAGTCGTCGTCCTGCCCGTTGCAGGTCTCCGCGGTGGGGGAGCCGGGGGTGCAGGCCTGGCTGACGCCTCCCACGCAGTTGTTGACGCGCCTTTGGCAGGCGCCGATGCCGCAGGTGGTGGAGCCGAGGTTGTCGTCCACCTGGCCGTTGCAGTCGTCGTCGACCCCGTTGCAGCTCTCCACCTGGGGCGCGCCGGGGGTGCAGGTCTGGAGCTGGCCGCCAGCGCAGTTCGCGACGGTCCTCTGGCAGGCGCCCACCCCGCACGTGGAGGTGCCGAGGTTGTCGTCCACCTGCGCGTCGCAGTCGTCGTCCTTGCCGTTGCAGGTCTCGGTGCCGGGCTGGCCGGGGGTGCAGGTCTGGGCCTGGCCGCCGATGCAGTTGTCGGTGGTGCGGATGCAGGCGCCCACTCCGCAAGTCGTGGAGCCGATGTTGTCGTCTACCTGGCCGTCGCAGTCGTCGTCGATGCCGTTGCAGCTCTCGGCGCCCGGAGTGCCGGGGGTGCAGCTCTTGGGGACGCCACCCACGCAGTTGGGCTGGGAGCGCTGGCAGGCGCCGACTCCGCAGGCGGTGGCGCCGAGGCCGTCGTCCACGAAGCCGTTGCAGTCGTTGTCCTTGCCGTCGCAGGTCTCCGCGGAGGGGGAGCCGGGGGTGCAGGTTTGGGGGACGCCTCCGAGGCAGGCGGCCACCTGGCGGGCGCACTGGCCGAGGCCGCAGCTCACCTGACCCAGGCCCTCGTCGGTCTGGCCGTCGCAGTCGTCGTCGAGGCCGTTGCAGCTTTCGCTGCCCGGGGTGCCGGGGGTGCAGCCCTGGGGCATTCCGTTGACGCAGAGGTCGATGGTGTTCTTGCAGGCGCCGACTCCGCAGCTCGTCTGCCCGATGCCGTCGTCGGCCTGGCCGTCGCAGTCGTCGTCGAGGCCGTTGCAGGTTTCGGCGCTGGGGGTGCCGGGGACGCAAGTTTGGGCGACGCCGTTGACGCAGGCGGTGGCGACGCGGGCGCACTCTCCAAGGCCGCAGGTGAGGGGGGCGATGCCGTCGTCCACCTTGCCGTTGCAGTCGTTGTCCTGTCCGTCGCAGGCCTCGGCGGAGGAGGGGCCGGGGACGCAGCTCTGCGTCTGGCCGCCGATGCAGGCGTCGACGGTGCGGGCGCAGGAGCCGATGCCGCAGGTGTTGGAGCCCAGCCCGTCGTCGATGACGCCGTCGCAGTCGTCGTCCTTGCCGTTGCAGGACTCGGGGGAGGGATCCACCGAGCCCGCGCAGGGGCCGAACTGCCAGGAGCCGTTGATCAGCGTGCAGGTGGAGACGCCGAGCTTGCACTCGCCGAGCTTGGAGGAGCCGCAGGACTGGGTCTGGAACTCGAGGCAGTTGCCGGTGGGGCCGGCGTCGACTTCGCCGGCGTCTTCCTCGGGCTTGTCGATGCACTTGCCGGTGGAGGGGACGCAGAGCTGGCCCAAAGGGCAGTCATCGTTGGTGGTGCACTGGGGGGTGCCGGAGTCTTGCTGGGCGGGCTCGCCGCAGTGGCCGTCGACGCAGGATTGGCCCAAGGGGCAGTCGAGGTCTTTTTCGCACTCGGGGGTGGAGGGCCCGGCGTCATCGAGGCCACCGGGCAGTTTCCCGCAGCTACAGGAGTAGAGGAAGGGGAGGAGGGTGATGGCGACGGCTCGGCGCATGGCGTGTCCGACAGGCAGGTATGTGGGCGGGCAGGCATTCTCGCCGCAATCCGCCAAGAGTTTCCAGCCGGCGGGCCCCGCGGTGCCCTGGACGCGCTGCATTCGTTAGACTCCCGGTGATGGGTACGGGCATCGACGCCGCGCGGCTTGTGGTTGAGCGAGTGGCCGCTCGCCTGGGCGACCGGCTGGATGCGGCGTACTTGTTCGGCTCACGCGCGCGTGGGGACTGGCACCAGGAATCGGATGCGGACCTTTTGATCGTGACCGAGGACCGCGAGTCGGCGCAGCGAGCGCTCCACGACGCGGTTCCCGATGCGCTGCGATCGTCGGGGGTGTACGTGTCGGCCCTGGTGCTGACACCGTCCGAGGTCGCGAGATCGGATCTGGCCACTGCGATCCGGAGCGAGGGCCTGAGGCTCGTGCCTGGGGCCGTCGCTTTGGCAGGAGGGAAGATGGAAGCAGCCGTTCGGGAGCGAGTGGAAAGTCACATGCGTGAAGCCGAGGAGAAGCTCCGCGGTGCTCGGCACGCGCTTGCCGGTGGATTCTGCGACGACGCGGTATCCAGGGCGTACTACGCGATGTTCCATTCGGCGCGGGCGCTGGCGCTCCCGCGGCATGTCGAGCCGAAGACCCATGGGGGGCTCATCGCGATGGTGCATCAGCACCTGGTCGACCCGGGGATTCTGGAGCACGACCAGGCAGCGAGGCTGAGCGACGCGGAGCGGCTGCGGCTCTACGGTGATTACGGTGCGGAGGCGCAGGTCAGCCGGGCGACGGCGGAGCGCGTGCTGAGCGACTCGGAGGCGTTCCTCCGTCGAGCCCGGGAGATCCTCGGCAGCGAAGGATGGCTGCCGGCTCCATCGAGCTCGTAGCCGCCGTCCTCGGCACCGGAGAGCCGCGCCGAGGCTCAGGGGAGGATGACGGCGTAGATTCCGTTCCGGTGCGATTCCTCGGGGACGTGAGTTTCGCGCTTGTAGATGAGTAGTTCCCCGTTCGGTGTCTCCCCCTCCCAGCGCTCTTCTATGATGCTCCAAAACGAGCCGTTAACCAGGTAGACAACCATGTAACCCGTCCACGAGGGGCGTAACTGCGTGATTTCTCCTCGGTCGGGATCGTGCGAGGGGAGGCGTCATGCCGAACCTCCCCTCGCCGGTCATTTCCGAGCTGGCCCGTCGCGATCGTTGGACCGCTGCAGATGCGCAG
>JACPVI010000081.1 GCA_016191815.1 Myxococcales bacterium | reverse complement strand
GGCAAGGCAGAAATGCATGAGTTCTGTAACTACGTTTTTTCGCGCTGACGGGCGCGGCGGCACCGGACTGCAAGCAATTCCGCGGACCTGGCGTCGCCAGGCGCCGCGCCGCGCCCGTCAATTCGTTAAACATGGGCTAGCCCAACGGCCCGGAGCGAGGCTCGATTCGAGCGGTCAGCGAGTCGATGCCGGCGGCCGGGTCAATAGGTGCCCTTGATCCCCGCCACCGGCAGCGCCACCACCGCGCCGTCGGGCACCTTCTCGAGCCCGGAGGAGCCATGGCCGTAGCGGTAGGCCACCACCTCGCGGGCGAGCGTCAAGTTGAAGAGATCCAGATACGCCTCGAGGCGGAAGTCGTCGAACGTCCACTGGTTGGCGACGCGCGCATCGATGCGGAGGAAGGACGGAAGGCGGTCGGCGCGATCCCGGTCGACCGGAAGCCACATCGGCCGGCCGAACACGTCGAAGCCCATCCGCTGCGTCTGCGAGGTGAGGCCGCCGGTCTCCGGCCGGCCGGTGTGGAAGTGCACCGCCGCGCCGAGGGTGAGAGATCTCCAGAGCCGGTAGCTCACCATCGCGTTCAGGAGGTGAGTCTGGTCCAAGGCGTAAGGGAGAGAAGCCTCGTCGACCTCGGCGATCTCTCCGTAGGAGTCGTAGCGCTCGAAGCTGGTGAAGCGCTCGCTGCGCTGTACTCCGTAGGAGATCCAGCCGAACCACCGCTCCGCCAGGTGCTTTCGCACCATCAACTCGGCCCCGTAGGCGAGCCCGTGCGAGAGGCCTTCGCCGGAGGCGATCGGCGCGAGCCGCCGCCTGGCCGGCCCTTTCAGCTCGAACCCCTCCAGCACCTGGCCGCTGAAGGGGTTCAGCTCGATGGTCCTGAGGAGCGGGTTGACGTACGCCGAGGCGTCCACCTCGAAGGCGAACGGCAGGCGCCACTCCACCGAGGCGTTGAAGTGGGCCGCTTGCTGCAGGCCCTCGGGAAGCCCCGCCACATCGACCACCGGCAGGTGCAGCAGGGTGGCTGGCGGCTGGTGGAACAGCCCGGCCCCCAGCTCGAGGGCGATCGACTCCGACAGGCCCTTGTGCACCCAGAGCCTCGGCTCGAGGGCCAGGTAGTTGGTGCCTCCGACAAGGTGGTAGTTGTCGGCGCGCAGGCCCGGCGAGAGGGTCCAGCTCCCGGCGGCGATCGTCAGCTCCGCCCACCCGCCGCTGAAGGTGCCGGTGGCGACCGGGACGTTGGTGGCCTGTTGGGCCGACGGGTCCTCGGTGAAGTAGGACTTGCGCGTCTTCCGCGCGAGCCGATGGTCCACGTCGCCGCCCAAAGCGAGCCTGAGGGCGCCGGAGATCGGCAGCGAATACGACGCGCGCCCGGCGATGCTCCCGGTGTCGATGTCCAGCACCGAGCTGCGGAGCGCCCCCGCCTGCTCGACGTACTGCAGCCGGTCGAAGCCGACCGTGGCGGCCACCTCGCCCTCCCCGGGGCCGATCCGCGGCCGAAAGCGCAGGTCCACCCGGTGGAACAGCATGGTGTGGGTGTCGTCGTCGCGAAGGGTGCTCGCCACGTCCTGGCTGCCGAACGCCAACAGCCGCGCGTTGCCGCCGGGAAGCTTCTGCTCCACCCTCGCCTGGTAGTCGTAGAAGCTGAGCACCAGCTTGCGGTCGGCGTTGGCCTGGATGCGGCTGGTGAGCTGGGACAAAAGCCAGGGGCTGTAGCTGAAGCGGCCGGCCAGCGAGACCTGGGTCCCGGTGCGCTCGATGGGCGCCTGCACCAAGCCGCCGGCGTTGATGAAGTCCAGGTAGGCGGTGGCGCGCGCCTGCCGCGGCCGGCCCACCCTCGCGTCCACCACCCCGCCCAGGATGCGCCCGAAGCGCGGAGGCACCGCGGCCGGATGAAAGTCGATCGACTCCACCAGGTCCGGGTGCAGCACCGAGGGTCCGAGGAAGAGGTGGAACAAGAGCGGCACCCTCACCCCGTCGATGAAGTAGCCGGTCTCAGCCGGCTGAGCGCCCCGCACCACCGGGTAGGCCACCCCTGAGGCCACCCCGCCGACCCCGGGCATCAGCATCACCACCCGGAAGGGGTCCCCCATGGTGCCCGGCACCTCGCGCAGCTCTTCTCCCTCGAGGCGCACCGAGGGCCCGAGCGAGGGCCCCTCGCCGCGGACGACCGTCTCGTATCGCCTCCCCACCCGCTCCAGCCAGAGGGCCAGCTCGGCCCGGCCGGCAGGGACCACCTCCACCTCGGCCACCCGCTCCTCGTAGCCCGGAGCCCGCGCCCACACCCGCCAGCGGCCCGGTGTCACTTTGAGCTCAAATCGCCCCTCCCCGTCCGCCTCGCTCACCTGCTCGCTCCCCTGGCTGCCGACCGTGGCGCCGGCGATGGGCACGCGGGTCCCGCGCTCGCGCACCTCTCCTGCGATCCGAGCCCATTGAGGCTGAGCGGGCGCTTCGAACCGGTAGACGAAGGTGATCCACACCGGCACGGGCGCCTCGCCCAGATAGGCGGGCGCGAATTTCAGCCGGAGCGAGGCCTCGAGGGCGGCCGAATCCAGAAGCGGGTGCACCGGGGAGGACACCTTCGCCTCTTGCACCTCGCCGCGCTCATTCAAGAGGAGCCTTAGCCCCACCTCGCCGCCGAGGCCCTGGCCGGCAAGCTCGCGCGGATAGGCCGCCGGGGAGTCCACCTCGAGGGTGGGCGGGAGCAGGGCCTCCTCTCCCGAGGCGGCGCCCGCCAAAAGGAGGATGCCCAATGCTCTTGCCTGCGCCCGCCGCACGGCCGGCCCACCTCTCACCCCTCCCGAGCGCCCCTCGAAAACGCAAACTCCCGGGGCGCGCAGGCCTTCCCCGCGCGCAGGCACAAGTCTAGGGATGCCCGCCTGCCCGCGCACGACGCGGCGTGGCGGACACCTGATCAGTTCGACCGGAACTCGGCGTCGACCACGTCTTCCTTCTTCTTCTGGGCCTCGGCGCCCGGGGCGGCCTCCGGCGGGGGCGGAGTGCCCGCGGCGGCGCCGGCCGCCCGGTACATCTCCTCGGCCGCCTTGTGGCTTGCCCGCTCCAGCTTCTCGGTGGCCGGGCGGATCGCCTCCTTGTCCTGGCCCTCGCGGACGGCGTTCAGCTCCTTCATCGCCTCCTCGAGCCCCTTGGCGGTGTCCGCGGAGATCTTCTCCTTGTTCTCCTTGAGCAGCTTCTCCATCTGGTAGCTCAGGTTCTCGGCGCGGTTCTTGAGATCCACCAGCTCGCGGCGGGCCTTGTCCTCCGATTCGTTCTTGCGGGCCTCGGTCACCATCTTCTCCACCTCGTCCTTGGCCAGACCGGAGGAGTGGGTGATGGTCACCTTGCTCTCCTTGTTGGTGGCGCGGTCCTTGGCGGAGACGTTGAGGATGCCGTTGGCGTCGATGTCGAAGGTCACCTCGATCTGCGGCACGCCGCGGGGCGCCGGCGGCATGCCGGTCAAGTGGAAGCGGCCCAGGCTCCGGTTGTCGGGGGCCATCTCCCGCTCGCCCTGCAGGACGTGGATCTCCACCTGGGTCTGCCCGTCGGCGGCGGTGGAGAACACCTCCGCCTTCCGGGTGGGGATGGTGGTGTTCCGCTCGATGAGCTTGGTCATCACCCCGCCCAGGGTCTCCACGCCCAAGGACAGCGGGGTCACGTCGAGCAGGAGGATGTCCTTCACCTCTCCGGCCAACACCCCCGCCTGCACCGCCGCGCCCACCGCCACCACCTCGTCCGGGTTGACCGAACGGTTTGGCTCCTTGGCGAAGAGCTTGCGTACGACCTCCTGCACCCTGGGGATGCGGGTGGAGCCGCCCACCAGCACCACCTCGTCGAGGTCCTTCGGCTCCAGAGCGGCGTCCTTGAGGCACTGCCGGCAAGGCCCGAGCGACCGGTCGATCAGCTCCTCCATCATCGACTCCAGCTTGGCCCGGGACAGCTTCACGTTGAGGTGCTTGGGCCCGCCGGCGTCGGCGGTGAGGAAGGGCAGGTTGATCTCCGACTCCATCGCGCTGGACAGCTCGATCTTGGCCTTCTCCGCCGCCTCCTTGAGGCGCTGGAGCACCATCTTGTCCTTGGAGAGGTCGAGCCCGGTGTCCTTGCGGAACTCGGTGATCAGCCAGTCCATGATCCGCTGATCGATGTTGTCCCCGCCCAGGTGGGTGTCGCCGTTGGTGGCCAACACGTCCACCACGTTCTCCCCCACCTCGAGGATGGAGATGTCGAAGGTGCCGCCCCCGAAGTCGTACACCGCGATCTTCTCGTCCTTCTTCTTGTCCAGCCCGTAGGCCAGCGCGGCGGCGGTGGGCTCGTTGACGATCCGGCGCACGGTGAGGCCCGCGATCTCTCCCGCGTCCTTGGTCGCCTGCCGCTGGGCGTCGTTGAAGTACGCCGGCACGGTGATCACCGCCTCGGTCACCTTCTCGCCGAGGTAGTTCTCCGCCGCCCGCTTGAGCTTGAGGAGGACCTGCGCCGAGATCTCCGGCGGGCTGAACTGCTTGCCGTCGATCTCCACCCGCGCGTCGCCGTGGGGGCCGCGGACCACCTTGTAGGGCACGAGCTTGCTCTCCTCCGTCACCTCTTCGTGCCGGCGCCCCATGAAGCGCTTGATCGAATAGACGGTCCGCTCAGGGTTGGTGATGGCCTGGCGCTTGGCGATCTGCCCGACCAGCCGCTCGCCGTCCTTGGTGAAGGCCACCACCGACGGAGTGAGCCGGCTGCCCTCCTCGTTCACGATCACCTTGGGCTCCCGACCCTCCATCACCGCGACCACGCTGTTGGTGGTGCCCAAGTCGATTCCGATGATCTTGCCCACTTCCGTATCCTCCTGAAATTACGGCGTTTTCTTCTGCCGCCGTGGCGTGCGCGTAAAGTAACCAGCGGCCTGTGGGTGTCAAACCGGGGTCCGGTGCTAACTGTCGGAATCCCCTGGAGAATCGTTGCTCCGCAGCCAGGCGACACGGCGCTGCATAAGCCGCTTCGCACTAGCTGCCACCCGGTCTACCCAAAACCGAGGGCAGGCAAGCGGCCGGCCGATGGAATGAGACAATGCAAGCCCGCGGGAGTGTTGGCACTTTGCCACGAGGAGGCGACGGCGACGCACCTGGCCGAAAAGCTGCACCAAGCCCGGCAGCGTTGCGCAGTGCGTAACCCGCTAGCCAGAGGAGTTCGGCCTCATGTGGGTACAACCGCTCAGGACCGCTGACCTCCGGATCGTCCCCCCGCTCCGGCTGGAGGTGGAGCCGAAGGTGGCGGTGCTGTTGAACGCGAACGCGCGGAAGGTGAGCCAGAAGGTGGTGCGTTCGCTGACGCACGTGGTTCCGGAGGAGGACTTGTTCCTCTCCCGCTCCCCGCTGGATGCGCGGCGAATCGCCCAGACGGTGGTGGACCGCCGTTACCACACGGTGTTCTTGGGAGGGGGCGACGGGACCTTCGCCTCGTTCGTGAACGAGATCCTGAACCAGCTCGAGCTTCGGGGGGCGTATCTACCGCAGCGGGCGCCGAGGTTCGGCGTGTTGAGGCTGGGCACCGGAAACTCGCTCGCCTCGATGCTGAACTCCTCCTCGCTGGAGGGCCAGGGGATCCTCGACGACGTTTTGCGGGCGCGGGCGGGAGAGGTCCCCGGTTACCGGCGAATCGACCTGCTCTCGGTGGAGGGCCACCGCACGCCGTTCGCCGGCCTGGGCCTCGACGGCAAGCTGCTCAACGACTACATCTGGGTGAAGGAGAACTTGGGGAAGGGGCCGCTCAAGAAGGTGCTCTCCGGCGGGGGCGGCTACTTCACCTCGGTGGCGCTGCGCACGGTTCCGCACTGCCTCACTCGCTCCACCTGGATGGAGTGCGAGGTGCAGAATGGCCCGAGCGGACTGGCCTACCGGCTCGGCCCCGACGGGACGCCGATGGGCGAGCCCTTGGGTGCGGGGGGAATCCTCTTCCGGGGCCGGCTGATGGTGGCGGCGGCGGGGACGATTCCCTACTACGGCTTCGACTTCCGGATGTTCCCGTTTGCGGGGCGGCGGAGGGGGATGATGCACCTGAGGCTGGCGGCGGTATCCACTCCGGTGGTGATCGCCAACCTGCCCAAGCTGTGGCGGGGCAAGTGGTTCCCCAAGGGCGTCTACGACTTCCACGCCAAGGAAGTGACCATCCGCTTCGGCCAGCCGATGCCGTTCCAGATCGCAGGCGACGCGCAGGGCTACCGCGAGGAAGTCACTCTGTCGGTGGGCGACCAGCAGATCGAGCTCGTCGATTTTACCGGGGCGGTGCATTGAAACCGGTCGAGGGTCGAGCGCTGAGCGTGACCCGTCGAGCGGCGTCGAGCGCTCGACTGTTCTTCGTCGAGCCTTCGACGCCCAGTGCGATTGACGGTCGCCGAACGGACGCACACGACACTAGGACGCTCGACCCTCGACCGCGTCAACCGCCATCCCTTGATACCGGAGGCTTCTCGCCGGGCTCTTTTCGCCGGCCGATGGCAAGCGCGAATGAAACGCTGTGCCTGCTGCCCAGCGCACGGTGCAGCTCGACCTCCTCCGTGATCGCCTTGAGCTGAGCCGGGTTTTCCGGCGGAGACTTCGAGAGCAACACCTCGAGATCCCGGTAGTACTCGTCGAGCGCTTGGTCCTCCAACGTCTCCACGCCCTCCGGCTCGAACCCCTCCCGCTCCAGCACCTGCATCAGCTCGAAGGGCTGCAAGAGCTTCTCCCCGAGCCGCTTCTCCCAGTACTCCACCGCCACCTTGAGCAAGCTTCGCCCCACCCGCACCGGGTAGGTGAGCACCAGCCTCCCACTCGGAACCAGATGGCGCCGCAGACCGCGACAGGCCACCCCCAACGGCAACGGCACCCGGCCCACCGCGAGGATCCCTTCGAACTCCGCCTCCGGGAAAGGAAGGCGGTCGAGCTGCACTTGGCGGATCTCCACCTGGTCGGATACCTGGCTCGCCTTGGCGCGGTCGCGTATCGACTCCAGGACGTGAGGGTCCGCGTCGGCCAGCACTACCGTGCAACCGATCTCCCGGGCGAGGAAGAAGCCCGCCTGCCCACCGCACAGCTCCAAGAGCCTCGAGCTTCCGTCCCACATCGCCACCTTGGCGAGGCGCCGGCAAGTCCGGTCCGTCGCAAAGGCGCGGCGAGCGTCCGCGGGGAGATAGAGCGGGTAGTGCTCGGCCGCCGGCATGAGGCCGCTTCTTATAGCCGCGTTTCCGTTCGGTGGGACAGGTTTCGAGGGCACGGGGGTGTCAGAGGTAGTAGAGGACCCGGCGATCCTTGTGCAAGTGATCGTAGATCGCTCGGCGCTGCTCCTCCGAGAGCAGGTAGACCGAGACCGAAACCGATAGGTACTTTCCTCGGCTCGAGGACAGGGTGCTGATCGAGTCCTGCGACACCTCGGTGCCCATCAGCCGCTTGAAGAGAAGGCGCACGTACTCCTTGAAGCCGTGCTCCTGCTTCCCCATCACCTTGAAGGTGTAGACGGTCGGGTACTCGACGAGCGGCAACAGCTCGGGGGGCTTGCTCCTCTCGCGCTCGCCCATCATCGCTCCTCAGAGGAGGTTGGCGGCCAGCTCCGCCAGCACGCTCCGCTCGCCCTTGGTCATGCTCACGTGGCCTGCGATCTTCTCCGACCTGAACCGGTTCACCACGTGGATGAGCCCGTTGTTCGTCGAGTCCACGTAGGGGTTGTCGATCTGGAAGGGGTCCCCGGTAAGCACGATCTTCGTCTGGTCGCCCACCCGGGTGATGATCGTCTTCACCTCGTGGGGAGTGAGGTTCTGGGCCTCGTCCACGATGATGTACTGGCCGGGGATGCTCCGGCCGCGGATGTAGGTCAAAGGCTCGATCTGCAGGATGCCGAGGTCGATCAGCTCGTGATAGCCGCGCCCCGCCTTCTTGTCGGCGCGGGAGAGGTTCATCAAGAACTCGACGTTGTCGAAGATCGGCTGCATCCAGGGGTTGAGCTTCTGCTCCACGTCCCCCGGCAGGTACCCGATGTCGCGCCCGAGCGGGAAGATCGGCCGGCTCACCAGGAGCTTCTGGTAGACCGCCTCCTCGGTCGTCTTCTGGAGCCCCGCGGCGATCGCGAGCAGCGTCTTGCCGGTGCCCGCCTTCCCCACCATGGTGACCAGCTTCACCTCGTCGTTCAGGAGCAGGTCCAGGCAGAAGGATTGCTCCATGTTCCTGGGGCGCACCCCCCACACGCCCTCCTTCACCACCCGGACCAGCGGCACCACCTTGCCCTTCTGGGCGGAGAGGCGCCCCATCGCGGTGTGCGATGGGTTCGCCTGGTCCTTGAGCAACAGGAACTGGTTGGGGAAGAGTTTGTCCTGGCCAGGGACTTCCATCTCCGCGCCGGGACGGTACATCTGATCCACCAGCTCGGCCGGGACGTGCAGCTCGGTGTAGCCCGAGTACAGCTCGGAGATCTCCACCCGCTCGGTGTCGTAGTCCTCGGCGATCAGCCCCAGGGCGTCGGCCCGGATGCGGAGGTTGGTGTCCTTGGTGATGAACACCACCTGGGTGTCCGGCTCCCGCTCTCGCAGGTCGATGGCCACCGCCAGGATGCGGTTGTCCATCGCGTTCCCGTCCGCCATCGTGGGAGGAAGCTGCCGATCGGTGAAGCGCACCCTCAGCATCCCGCCGTTGGAGAGCGGCACCCCTTCGCTGAGCGAGCCCTCGGCCCTCGCGGCGTCGAGATAGCGCGCCACCATGCGGGCGTTGCGCCCCAGCTCGGAGAGGTCCTTCTTGAACTGGTCCAGCTCCTCGATGACGTAGATGGGGATGACGACGTTGTTGTCCTCGAAGCTGTAGATGGAGCGCGGGTCGTGCAGGAGGACGTTGGTGTCGAGGATGAAGTTCTTTCTCGCCATTCGGGTCTCGGGTGGGGACCTCGGTGGTGGGGCCTCGGCGTCCGGGACGAACTATAGCCGCGGAGGCCTCCGTTCGCGCGACGATTACACGTACTGGATGCCGACCACGGTCAGCTCCAGCTCTCCCAGAGGCCGGTTCACCGTGACCACCTCGCCCACCTTCTTTCCCAACAGCGCCCGCCCGAAGGGAGAGTCGACGCTGATTCGCCCGCCTTTCGCGTCGGTCTCGTCGGGGCCGACTATCTGGTAGCTCGACCGGTCGCCGTCCTCGTCCTCGAGGGTGATGGTGGCGCCGAAGTAGATCTTGCTCCGATCCTTCTGCTCCGAGGGCACCACCACCGTGGCCTCGTCCAGGCGCTTTTTTAGGAAGCGGAGCCGGCGGTCGATCTCCCGGAGGCGTTTCTTGCCGTAGATGTACTCGGCGTTCTCGGAGCGGTCGCCTTGGGCGGCGGCGGCGGAGACTTCGGCGGTGACCTTGGGGCGCTCCTCGTTGAGCAGGCGCAACAGCTCCTGGTGCAGCCGCTCGGCGCCGGCGCGGGTGATGTACGCCATCGGGTTTCTATAGCCGAGGTAGGGGGCTCCTTCTCAAGTCCCCTTTGTGCTATCTCGCGCTGCGCCATGGCTCGCCCGGTGCAGTTGGTGTTGGCGCTCTCGTTGGCCCTGTGGGGCTGCGAGGACGTGGACTACGTCGAGATCCGGCCGCAGAACCTGGTGCTCAAGCAGCGGAACAACGAGATCTGGCTGCAGGGGCGGGCGATGAGCCAGACCGGAGTGCACTATTCGCGTACGAACATCGGCTGGAACACGAAGGACCCCTCCATCGCCACGGTGGACGAGAAGGGGCGGCTCCGGCCGGTGGCGTCGGGGCTGACTTGGGTGGTGGCCACGGCGAACAGGAAGGTGTCCGAGGCGCCGGTCGAGGTGTTGTTCGCCGAGAAGCTTTCCGTGGAGCCGACCTCGCTGGTGCTGGTGGACGGAGGGCCCTCGGTGGAGTTGAAGGTGAAGGTGTTCGACTACAAGGGGCGGGAGCTTCGGGACCGGACGGCGACGTTCCGGTCCACGAACAAGGAGGTGGTGAGCATGGGGCAGAACGCGGCGTTCCCATTGGGGCCGGGGACGGCGCAGGTCGAGGTGATGGTCGAGGAGCAAAAGCAGCTCGTCTCGGTCACGGTGGAGCCGGAGAGGGCGGCCGCGGGTATGAAGAAATGATAGAGTGGCGAGCCGCTAGCTCAGTCGGTAGAGCACCGGCCTTTTAAGCCGAGGGTCGGGGGTTCGAATCCCCCGCGGCTCACTGTCCCCGTCGTCTAGAGGCCCAGGACGCTGGCCTTTCAAGCCGGCAACACGGGTTCGAATCCCGTCGGGGACGTCTGGCTGCTTCCGGCTCCTCCTGGGGGAGGAACCATTGGATTCCTCTGCGAAGAGCTCTCGGAATCTCCGATCACGCAGCCGAAATCGCCTCGAGACGCTCCCATCGAGCCCCGAGTTGCCCCGGATCGAGCCGCGGGCGGCGGAGCTGTTCGTGCAGCTTGGAGAGCGGGCGAGCCAAGCGCCGCGGCCGCGGCAGAGCCCGCGTCAATTCGTAGATCCGATCGGGAGCAGATGCACCCGAACCCCTCGCTCATCGACGGTGACGATCGCGCCTGTCGCAAGCCCGGCGGCATGTCGCCGGATCGCCCGATCGAGCACGTTGATCAGGAACTCCGGATCAGTGCGGGCGTGCCGCAGGTTGATCACCGACGGTGCGCTCGCCTCGGACAACGCCAGCAGCATCGAGAAATCCTGGTCTCGGGTGACGATGATGCCGGCGAGTTGAGCGGCAACGGCCGCGATCTCGGTGTCTGTCGCCGTGGGTGGCAAGAACGCGTCGGCGCGCTCGATGTCGTGCCCCAAGGACCGTAGTCCGGCGACGATCGCTGCAGAGATGTTGATGTCCGCGACGATCTTCACGGGCCGGTAGCGACATCGGTTCGCCCTGAGGCCGCCCAAGCCGCGTAGAGGAGCGCCTGACGCACATCCTCGACTTCAAGCTCCGGATATTCGCGAACCACCTCTTCCGGAGCTTGGCCGGCTGCGATGTGCCGGACGACGAGGCCGACCGGAATCCTGAGTCCTCTGATGGTCGGCTGGCCACCGCAGACGGCCGGATTCACTGTGATCCTGTCGAGTTGCTTCATACCCGTACGGTATGCCCTGCGCGCCAGGCCGGCAAACGGCGTCGATCGCGTGGACGCACGCCTTGCCAAAGATAGCGCCCCTCATCAGCCACGGAGCCTGACGGCTGTCAGACAACCCGACGCCAGGTTGCGCGATCGCCCGAGCACCTGGCGTGTGATGGTCGAGTCATCGCCAGCGTGAAGCTTCAGTGGCCGAGATCGAAGGACCCGCCGGAGGTCTCTTCGAGGAGGCGCGCCAGCGCGGAGACGTTGGCCGAATAGGAGCTCCACTGTTGGGTTTCGCCGCTCGCGGCGATTCTTCCCGGCGCGGCTCCCTGCAGGTCGATCACGAAGACCTCCAGCACTTCGCCGGTCCGGTACACCGCGAGGTAGCGGGTCTGGAGTGCGTCCTCCAGCCGCTCCGCGGTGCCCCCGGCCCTTCGGGCGCGGATGTAGGGCGCCATCGGGTTGTTCGAGCCGGTCCACCTGAGGCCCAGCATCAAGTAGCCGCTCGGAGCAAGTCGTTCCCGCGCGCCGGCCTCAGGGCTGAGCAATTCCTCCGCCGACACGATCTCGGCGTTCGACCACCGGCGCTCGCTGAAGGCAGGAGCCGGCTCCAGCTTCCTCGATCCCGGCCCCTTTCCTTTCCCTGGCAACGCCGCGTGGATTTCCTTCAACCGCACGCGCATCGCCTGGAAGCGCGGGCGGAAGCGGGCGAGCACCTCGTCGTTGGTCTCGGCGCTGTACACCTGCGCGCCAGCCGCCACGCCGATCACGAGCCCGATTGCAGTCACGATGTTGCTCACCGGCGAGAGGCTGCTACCGCCTCGTCTCCCCAGCGCGAGGGCGAATAGCGACGCCAACACCAGGAGCGCCCCGCCCGGCACCAGGAAGTTGAGGTGCGTTTCGGAGTCCAGCGAGAAGAAGTCGCCCTCCTCCCAGTAGACCGGGCGCAGGAGCGGCTTGGCCACGAGAAACCCACCGGCCCACGCCGACGCCGTCGCTGCGGCGAGCTTCCTCCCTCCGAGCGCGAGGCCGATCGAGATCACGCCGATCAGGACGGCCGCCCCCACCGTTTGCTCGGCGGAACCGATGTTGTGGCGGAAGAGATCGAAGAAATGTACTGCCAGGAAGCCGGCGCCCGCTCCCAGCAGAGGGGCGGAGACGGCCTTGAGCCGGCGCCAGAACGGCGACGGCGGCAACGTTGGCAAAGGCGGCTGAGGTTCCGCCGGATGCTGCGGCACCAGCACCGCAGAGCCGCAGTACGCGCACTGGCTGGCCCCCACAGGAGCATGCCCCAGCGGCGCGCCGCACACGTGGCAACGCACACCCTTCGGCCTCACGGCGCAGACCGTAGCTCATCGGCAGGCGCTGGGGATCTGCGGCTACAGGCCTTCGACGATGCGGAACTCCACCTTCACCGGGTTGGTCGGAGTCGCGCTGCTCAACTTCGAGCACAGCCCCCCAAGGAAGGTCACCTTTCCCCCCTCGTATTTCCAGGTGTCGGGGCCGGATCGAACCGAGACGCCGTCGATGATCACCGCAAGGAACTTCGGATCCGACGGGACCGCGTCCAGGGAGTACACGCAGGGGTCGCCGACCCCGACGAGCATTCCAATCTGTTCCAGCGCCTTCTTCAGCTCATCGCTGTTTCGCGCTTGGTAGTAACTCATCGTGCAGAACTTCGTGACGTCGCACTTGTTGGTCCCCCCGCCGCACTCCGCGTCAGTGCCGTTGGGACACTTGCGCCCAAAGCCACCCGCCTTCGCGAGCGCGTTCAGCGTGTCGGGACCAGGGCCACTGACCAGGTCCGCCCCGAAGCCGACCACGATGGTGCGGACTCCTCCGGTGGCCAGCGCTTCGACCGCCTTTACCGTCAGGTCCTTGTCCAGGCACCCTTTCGCGCAGTAGTTGCCCGAACAGGCGCCGGTCAACGTGCAGCAGCCCTGCCCAGGTTGCCAGGCGCTGTTGGTGCAGAGCGTGTTGCACCCCGTCGCCCCGCCGCAGCTATTCGGCGTGGTCGAGGCGTTGCAGTTCGGCAAGCCGTCCGTGAGGAGCAGGATGAATTGCTCGCGGTCCTTTGCCTGGAGCGCATCGTAGGTGCCGAGCGCTGCCAGGCTGGCGGCCGTGGGAGTTCCACCGGTCGCCGAGATGCTCTGGATCACCGAGTTCACCTGGCCAGCCACCTGCTTGAGTGCCGCATCGTCCTCGGAGGCGGGGATGGGAACCCCGCGCCCGGCGGTGGTGATCTCGGCGGCCGTGGCGGGATTGCATCCGTCCCCACCAGGGCTGGGGTAGGCCAGCATGCCCACCCGCGCCACCGGCGACTGCTGGAAGCTACCCAGGAAGGAGCTCATCGCCAGCTTCAGCTCGGACAGCCGCGTCGGGCAGCCGGCCGGGCACGGAGTGGTTTGCCCGCAGTTCAGCGGGCAGATGGGGTCGGAGGTGTTCGTCGGGAAGTTCATCGACCCCGAGGTGTCGACCAGGAGCATCAGGTTGGGCTTGAGCTGCTTGGCGATCACCGTCTTCGACTGGGTCGTCTGAGCGATCGCCAGCGGCTCCACCGGCTCGAAGTCGTACGTCTGGCACCCCGCCGCAAGCAGCGCGGCGACGCCGGCCCCGAAGGCGCTCAGCCATCTCTGCTTCATGCTCATGGTCCTTGGGCTCCGATGTCGAGAGGGCGACCCCTTGACGCCCAGCGCCCTCTCAGTGTCACGGCAGGAGAATACCTTTCAGGCCCCTCCCCCGCCAGCGCGGTGAGCCCCGCCCGGCAGGTCTCCTACAGTGGCTCCACCACCGTCACCTCGATGCGCACCGAGCGCTCCGCAGTGCTCGCCTTCACCCGCTGGCACAGCTCTCCCAAGAGCTCGACGCGCCCCGCCACGTACTCCCAGGCGTCCGGCCCACGAGGCACCGCCTTCCGATCCACCAGCACCGAGATGAGGTGCTCCCCCGCCGGATCCGGCTCGATGTCCACCACGCAAGCCCCCGGGAGGCTCCCCGCGATGGCCGCCAGCGCGGCCGATAGCTCCGCACGGTTGCCGGCCGCGAAGTACCTTGACGGGCAAACCCTGGCCGCCAGGTCGCAGACGGCCCCACCGCAGTCGGCGTCCTTCTCGCACGAGGCGCGAAAGCCTCCCTCCACCGCCAGGCGAGTCAGCACCTGCCGCGCGTCGCTGCCCTGCACCTCGGCCCCGAAGCCCACCACCACCGTCTGGATCCCGTCCGCCCGGAGCGAGCGCACCGCCTGCTCCGCTCCCGCCGCGTCGAGACAGCCCAGCCGGTTGTACGGCGAGGGGCACTGCGATCCCTGCAGCGTGCAACGACAGGCGGCCTTGTCCGCCAGGTAGTCGTTCGGGTTCTGCGGGTTGCAATTGGGAAGCCCGTCGGTGAGGAGCAGCACGTATTCGCCACGGCCCGGATCGCGCAGGGGCGAGTAGGCTCCCAGCATCGCGAGCGCCGCTCCGGTGGGCGTTCCCCCGCCGGTGGCGTAGGGGCTCCCCGCCGTTCCGGCGCTCTGAATGCGGAGCAGCTCCGAGCGGATCTCATCCGCCCGCGCCTGCAGGCTCGCCTCCTCGTCGCTCCCGGCCAGCTCGACGCGTACCTGGTCCGGTGGGCCGCACTGCGCATCGGCTGGGAAGGTGGTCAGCCCGAAACGGCCGACCGTCCCGCTAGAGGCGAGGAAGGCGGCCATGGCGCCTTGAAGCTCGCTCCAGCGCGTGGGGCAAACCGAGGTGTCGCACAGGCTCGCCTTCGAGCCGCCGCACGGCCCCGAAGGCGTCTGGCAGCTCGGCAGCGCCGGATCGACCGGCGCATCCATCGAACCCGACTTGTCCACGAGCAGCATCAGGTTCGGCTTCGACTCGCGGCCGTAACGGACCGCGACCACGTGCGTCCGAGCGATCGCCAGCGGCTCCACCGGCTCGAAGTCGCTCACCTGGCACCCGAGCGCGGCCACCGCCACCGCGCCTGCCATCGTCCGAAGGTTCATGTGGGCCTCCGGGGCGATTGGTGGCGGGATCGAGCCGCACCTTACGCCTCGGCGCGCCCTCACCCCGGCCCTCTCCCCAAGGGAGAGGGAGCCGGCACTCGGGGCAGCGTCGGAGCGTCCGGTATAATGCGCGCCTCACGGGAGGTCAGGCAGGATGGCGAGGGCCAACGGGCACGATGTGGTGACGGCGCAGCTCATCGACGCCGTGAACGAGCTTCGGCGTGAGTTTTCGGACCTGCGCCAGGAGTTCGAGGCCTTTCAGCGCGCGGCCATCTCGAGGTTCAAACGCGTCGACGGCCAGCTCATGCGAGTCGGCAAGCTCATCATCAACCTGGCCGAGGCCACCGACGCGCGCTACCACGACCACGAGCGGCGGATACGCGCGCTCGAGTCCAACCGATAGCTACAGCGTCAGCACCCGCGCGCCCTCGGTGAGGCGCCAGATGCTCGGAAGCCCCATCACCTCGTCCAGCTTCATCGCCAGATCCACCGCGGAGAACCCGCAGATCCGCACCGTGGTGTCGCAGGCGATCACCTTCGCCCCCAGCTCTCGCGCCTCTGCCAAGAGCCTCGCCGGGGTGGGCACCCCCAGCCCCTCCGCCCGCGCGCTCTCCGCCAACTCCCGCTCGCTGTGCGGCAGGCCGAAGGCGTCCCGCGAGAGCGCCCTCAGCGCGTCGAAGGCGAAGACGAAGTAGACCTCCTCGCCCATCGCCGCCGCGGTCACGCCGATCGACGCCGCCTGGTACGCGGGCTCGTATGTCGCCTGCTCGAGGAAGACCACGACTCGACCGGCCATCCGCACCGAAGCGTACCAGCCCGGAGATGTCTGTGAAGATCGCCGCCGCCGAAGGCGTATAAAGGCGTCCTCGAACCCACCCCGGAGCCCGTGGATGCGAGCCTCACCGCCCTTCCTCCCCGCCGGCCTTGCCCTCCTCGCCGCGTGCGGCCCGGCACCTGGCGACTTCGGCTCACCTTGCACCTCCGACGGCGATTGCAAGACCGGCTCGTGCTTCACCGGCTTCGCGGGCGGCTACTGCAGCCAGCGCTGCGAGGCCCAAGCCTGCGCCGAGAGCACCCGCTGCGCGGCGCTCCAGAACGGCTCGTTCTGCCTGCAGAGCTGCACCACCTCGCTGCTCGACTGCCGGAGCGGCTACCACTGCGCCGACGTGAGCGCCGGCTCGGTGTGCTTCCCGGACTGCAACACCGACGGCGACTGTGGCCCGGGGGCGCGCTGCGTGGACCAGCGCTGCGAGAGCGGCGCGGCCGGGGCCATCGGCGCCGCCTGCCTGCTCAACGCCGGCTGCCAGAGCGGCCGCTGCGAGATCGCCTTCAACGGCGGCTACTGCACCCAACCGTGCGCCCAGGACGGACCGGGCTCATTTGGCAAGCAATGCCCCTCCTCCGCGGTCTGCGCCAAGGTGAGCGAGGCCTTAGGCCTCTGCCACTCCACCTGCACCTCCGACGCCCAGTGCCGGCAGGAGTACTACTGCGAGGTGGCCGGCGCTTCCGGAGCCTGCCGCTCGCGCTGCCGAGGCGCCGCCAACTGCGCGCTGGGGTTTACCTGCAACCGCCAGGACGGCCGATGCATCGAGGGCTCCGCGCTGCCCCGGAAGACCGGCGCCGCCTGCCGCTCGGACGGCGACTGCGACTCGGCCTACTGCCTCGACGAGCCCAACCAGCAATTCCCCAAGGGCATCTGCTCCGCCGACTGCACCGGCAACGCCTCCGCGTGCGGCACCGACGGCCTGTGCATCGTCCCCTCGGACCCGAGCTTCGCGTCGGTGTGCCTCCAGCGATGCCAGAGCAACTTCGACTGCCGGAGCGACTACTTCTGCTCCGGGGTGGTGAACAGCTCCTCGAGGGTGTGCATCCCCCGCTGCACCGCGGTGCCGATGTGCAACGCCCCCGAGGTCTGCGACAACTACTCGGGGGACTGCGTGCCGCCGGGCACCTCCGGCGCGATCACCGTCGAGCGCGTGGCCATCGGGCAGATGCCCATCTCCGGCGCCCAGTCGCAGAAGGAGTTCAGCCTCTCCGTCCCGCCGGGCGTCATCTCCTACACCATCGTGATGAAGGGCGGAGTGGGCGGCACCTCGGCCATCTCGCGGCTGGTCTCTCCCTCCGGGGTGTTGCTGTTCGACCTGGACAACTACCTCACCTCGCAGGTGCGGATCCTCCCGGTCAACGACGGCGACTTCGGGATGCTCTTCCCCAACAGCCCTCGCGTGCCGCTCGAGACCGGCACCTACCGCTTCACCATCGTCAACGAGGACGGCTCCGGCCAGGGCGAGGTGTTCGCCTTGCTCAAGCGCTCCACCACCGGGTGGGTGAGCTCCGGAAAGCTGAACGTCAACTTCTGGTTCGCCGGGCTGTCGGTGAACGCCTCCAACGCCCCCGGCGATCCCAAGCTCCAGGAGGCGATCGCCGAGATCAAGCGCATCTACGCCACCTCCGGAGTCACCGTGGGCACCATCAGCTACTTCGATGTCCCCGCCGCCCAGGCCGCCAACTTCGCGGTGATCGACACCATCGACGGGAAGGACTCGGAGCTGCGACACCTCTTCGAGCTTTCCGCTGGCGCGCCCAACACCGCGCTCAACTTCTTCATGGTGAAGGAGATCAAGGGAGGCGGCTTCGGCTACACCATCCTCGGCATCGCCGGCGGCATCCCCGGCATCCCCTTCGTGCAGGGCACCAACGCCTCCGGGGTGGCGGTGACCGCGCTCAACCTCTCCCAAAGCCCCGCCTCGGTCGCGCGCACCATGGCCCACGAGGGAGGCCACTGGCTGGGCCTGTGGCACACCAGCGAGCAGAGCGGGCAGCTTCACGATCCGCTCTCCGACACCCCGGAGTGCCCGGCCTCCTACGACGCCAACAAGGACAAGGTGGTCACCTCGTCGGAGTGCAAGGGGACCGGCGCCGAGAATCTCATGTTCTGGGAGGCGGGCCCCACCGCCTCGTCCCTGAGCTACAACCAGGGCTACGTGCTGCTCCGAAACCCGGTGGTGAGCTCGCAATAGGAGGAGCCGATGCGAAACCCCAATCTCTTCTGGCTGTGGTGGGCCGCGGCTTTGACGCTCGCCTCCGGATGCGTGACCCAGAATTCGCGCCCGCCCGAGGAGGCGCGCCCGCCTGCACCTCCACCGAAGCCGCAGGACATGAAGGTACGCGTCTTGGCGCTCATCTCCGGCTACGAGCGAGTGCCCACCGAAGAGGAATTCAAGGAGCTGGGTCCCGGCGCCCTCGCGGTCCTCGACGAGCTGTACGCGGACGCCTCCCAGCTCCCCACCACCCGCACCCGGGCCGTGGCCTCGATGGCGCTGGTGGACAACCCCGAGGCCGAGAAGAGGCTGCAGGACTTGGTCGCCGACCCCAAGGTGGACGTCCAGTACCGCTCCACGGCGGTGGCGGCGTTGGCGCACCGCGCCGGAGAGAAGGCTCTGTCCACCCTCGCGCCTTTGCTGGAGAGCGAAGAGCCCAGGATGCGAGACGCCGCCGCGAGGGCACTCGGCCGGATCGGCACCGCCGAGGCAAGGAAAACCCTTGAGGAACGCCTGGGAAAAGAGCAAGACGCGGCGGTCCGGGAGGCCATCCAGCAGAGCCTCACCAAGATGGAGCCGTAGGCTGGTAGACTACCGGATCTGCACTGGGGCCGGCTCCGGGAGTGGACCTCATGTTCTCGCGATTGCCACGCGCGGCGGCCTTGCTGGCCCTCGCCGCCGCGACCGCATCGGCGACCGTCATCGTCTCCCAAACCATCGAGGAGATGGCCGCCTCGGCGCCGGTCATCGTTCGCGGTACGGTCGGGCAGATCCAGACCCGGTGGGACGAGGGACAACGCCGCATCTGGACCTACGCCGAAATCCGCGTGGAGGAGCGGCTGAAGGGCGAGGCCCCGGCCATCCTCCTGGTGCGCCAGCCGGGCGGAGTCGTGGGGCCCATCGGCCAGAAGGTGTCGGGCGCCGCGCAGTTCAAGGAGGGCGAAGAGGCGGTGCTCTTCCTCGAGCGCGCCGCCGATGACCCGACCGTCTTCGGGGTCTGGAGCTTGGCCGCAGGGAAGGTCGCCTTCGAGCGCTCCAAGGTGGGAGAGCTTCGCGCGGTGAGGCACCTCGAGGGCTTGGCCCTCTACCAGCGCACCCCCGACGCGAAGCTGCCCCGCATCTGGTCGCTCGGCCAGGAGGACTTGGGAACCCCGCAGCAACTCCTGGAGCGCGTGCGCCGCGCCATCCGCGCGCAGGGGGTGGCCAAGTGAGACGCCTCCTCGCGCTCGCGCTCCTCGCCGCGCCCGCCGCGCTCGCCACTCCCAGCGGGCACAAGTGGTTCGGCCTTCCCTCGGACTACAAGGTGTACTCCCACTCGTCGATCAACGGGGTGTCCACCTTCAACCCCACCGTGCTCGACGCGGTGAAGCGCGGCTTCGAGAGCTGGACCTGGCGGAAGGTCGGCGCGAGCTGCACCAAGTGGGATGTCAGCTTCCTCGGCAGTTTCTCCTCCCCCTCCGGCACCGCGGCCATCAACGCCTCCGACAACCAGAACCTGGTGATCTGGCTGGGCGGCTCGAGCTGGCGCTACACCAACAGCACCCTCGGGCTCACCACCACCACCTACTACTCTGGCTCGGGAGAGATCTTCGACGCCGACATGGAACTCAACAACAACATCGTATGGTCGGCCAACGGCACCGGCTACGACTACGAAAGCGTGGTGCTCCACGAGGCCGGGCACTTCCTCGGGCTGGACCACACCAACAACAACTACGTGGCGGTGATGTACCCCTCCATCGCGCCCGGCGACATCAAGCGGGTACTCGAGTCGCCCGACATCAGCGACGTCTGCGCCGTCTACCCGGGCTCGGGCACCACCGGCGGACAGGGCTCGAACTGCCTGCAGGACTCGAACTGCCAATCCCCGCTCAAGTGCCGCGGGTCGCCGGGGAGCACATCGAAGATCTGCACCGTGGACTGCTCCGCCGGCCAGACCTGCCCGACGGCCTACACCTGCCAGGCCGCCAACATCGGTCAGGCCTGCCTGGTGCCGGTGGGCTCACCGGACCTCTGCAAGTTCTGCACGTCCGGCCAGCAGTGCTCGACCGGCAACTGCGTCACCGACGGCATCCACAACTGGTGCACCGTCTCCTGCACCAGCGCCTCGAGCTGCGGGAGCGGCTACGACTGCCTGGCCGCCGGCTCCGGCAACGTCTGCGTGCCCCTGAGCCGCTGCACCAATCAGTGCACCTCGCCCGCCCAGTGCCCGATCGGCTACGGCTGCGTGAGCGGCTCCTGCGAGGCCACCGGGAACGTGGGCGACCGCTGCGAAGTCTCCGGCTACTGCAAGGCGTGCGGAGTGTGCATCGGAGATCTGACCGCGGCCTACTGCCGCTCCTGCTGCGGCGGGGCGGGCCAGGGAGGCAGCTGCAACAGCTGCTCGAGCACCTCCTGCGCCTCCGGCTTCGCTTGCTTCGGCGTCTCCAACAGCACCGACAAGGTGTGCATCCCCTCCAGCGGCTCCAATGAATGCCAGGGCTGTGACGTCAGCACGCCCTGCGCGCAAGGCTTGAGCTGCATCGCCGGGCGGTGCCACTCGGCCTGCAACCCCACCAGCCCAGGGAGCTGCGAGGCCTGCTACAACGCCGGCGGCGGGGTGGGCTACTGCGCCTGCTCCGACGAGCGCGCCTACGCCGGCCAGCCCTGCGGCTCCAAGCCCGGCGGCGGCTTCACCGCCTGCGTGAGCGGCCTGTTGTGCGTCGGCTCTCCCCTCACCTGCCGCAAGCCGTGCGTGATGGGGCAGGCGGGCGCCTGCGGCAGCGGCGAGGCCTGCCAGTCGGTGGGAGGCCAGACGGTGTGCATGCCCTCCAACACCCCCGGAGCCAGGTGCGGCGCCTGCAACGCGGGGAGCTGCGGCTCGGGGCTGAGCTGCTTCCAGAGCCGTTGCTACCAGACCTGCAGCGTCTCCGCGCCGAGCTGCAACACCTGCATCGAGGTGTCGGCGGGCGTGGGGGTGTGCGCCTGCGACGATCAGCGGGCGGGGGTCAACCAGTTCTGCGGCTACCTGCCGCCCTCCGACATCTACGCCTGCCAGCCCGGACTGGTGTGCATCGCCAACCGATGCCGCCTGGAGTGCAACGTCAACAACCCGCTGATGTGCCCGGTGGGCACGAGCTGCCAGCCTGCGGGCGGGTCGACCTACTGCCTGCCTCCACCGGAGTACGACGGGGGCTCGGGCGGGGGCGCGGGAGGAGGAGGCGGAGGCTCGGGCGGCGGCTCGGGTTGGTGGGGAGGAGGCGGAGGCGGCGGAGGCGGAGGCGGCGGAGGTGGCGGCGGCTCGGTCAGCACCGACGGCTGCGGCTGCTCCGCCGGAGTGGGACTGATCGCCGCCTGCCCGCTGCTCGCGTTGATTTCTCTGTCGAGCAAGCGCAGGAGGAGGTAGCGAGGATTCGCCCCGCCTCACCCTTCCCTCTCCCTCTTTGGGAGAGAGCCAGCGCGAATGCAGCCTACCGTCTTGCTCTTCGATGTGGATGGCACCCTGGTCACCACCGGTGGTGTCGGGCGTCGCGCCCTCGAGCGTACCTTCGAGCGGCTGTACGGGCGGCTGGATGCGTGCTCGAGCTTCCGGCTCGACGGGATGACCGACCGGGCGATCGTCCGCAAGGCTTTGGAGGCAATCGGCCGCGAGGCCTCGGAGGTCGCGATCGACGCCATCCTCCCGGTCTACGTGGAGGTGCTCGAGCGCGAGGTGTCCGAGGCCGACATGGGCCGCTACCGGATCCACGACGGGATGCGAGAGGCGGTGGACGCCTCGCTCCGGCTTGGACTCGCGGTGGGGCTCGGGACCGGGAACATTCGCGAGGGCGCGCGGGTGAAGCTCTCCCGGGTCGGGCTGTTCCATCGCTTCGCCTTCGGCGGCTTCGGCTGCGACTCGGAGGATCGGGCGGAATTGTTGCGCATCGGCGCCGAGCGCGGCGCCCGGAAGCTCGGAAAGGCTACGGCCGACTGCCGGGTGGTGGTGATCGGCGACACCCCGAAAGACGTCGCGGCGGCGACCACCATCGGAGCCGAGTGCCTGGGAGTCGGCACCGGCTCCTTCACTGCCGAGCAGCTTCTTGCCCGCGGGGCGACGCACGCCTACGGCGACCTGTCCGCCCCCGGCGCGCTCGCCGCCCTGCTCGGCGGATGAGGGGCCGGCGAAGCGGATCGGTGCCGGCCCCGGCCAGTCGCGGCGGCGCTTGATCCGCTCAGGCCGAGTCGTGGAGGCCCCCAGGGCTGATGGCGCAACGGCCGCGAGAATGAGGCCGGCGCCGGCTGGCCCAGGCAAGCTCGGGCGCCAGCCCTTCCCCGGACGCCGCCAGCCGCATCGACCTGCGCCGCCCGGTGATGTGCTATGCCCGGCCGGCCATGAGCCAGCTGTCGCCCCTCGAAGCGTATGATCTCGTCTCCCACGCGCGGCTGGTCCGCGATCGGCTCTCGGCGGCCTTCGCAGGCCTTGGCAAGCGGCAGGGCCTCGCCCGGGAGCGAGCCTGGCTCTCCGAGGCCGCTGAGGTGATTGGAGCCTTCCTCGACGAGCACCGCGAGCTGGCCGAGCGAGCGCTCGCCCTCCCGGAGCTCTCCGCCGCTCGGGACGAGCACGTCCGCCAGACGCAGGAGGAGTGGGTCGACTCGCTGGAGAAACTCCAGGCCGGCATCACCTTTCACGCCGGGAGCCGTGCTCCGGTGCTGGAAGCGCTCTTCCCGCCCAAGCAGAAGCTCTCCTCCTTGCGGAAGGCGCCCCGCGAGGCGGTGGAGAAGTGGGCCGCGGCCTTCGACAAGCGGCTTGGCGCCAGCTACGTGAAGCGGATGTTCGCCCAGCCCTCGTTCGCGTTCGCGCCTCCGGTGGTGGAGCAGCTCTGCGCCGCGTTCGCCCGATGGCGGGCCGCCAATTCGCCCGCGGCCGAACCGGCGAGCTCTGCGGAGGTCCTCGCCGCCCTGGTGACGGCCGGGGGCAAGGCGGAGCGGCTCGTGGGCCAGGCACGCCTGCTGGCCCAGGCGGCGCTGCTTCCGGTGGAGGGGAGCTACGAAGCCTCGGGCATCGGGGCCAGGGCCAGGCGGCGGGCGGCGCCGGCCCCGTCCGGGGCGGAGAAGACAAGGGCCTCCCCGCCCGCCTCCGATGGCTCCGCTCCTCGGTCCGCTTCTGCCGCGGACGGCACGCGAGCCGCCCGGCGCGCTTCCGCGTCGCCTCCCGACGCTCCCCCTCCTCCGCCCGTCGGCCGAGCGAAGCAGCGCGGACGGCGGACGGCATCCGGCCAGCGCGCCCAGGCCTAACCCCAGAGTTCACCTGGGTCGACCAGTGGATCGCGCCGCAATCTCGCCAGATATCGAGGAGCGAGGCGTGAGAGTGCCCAGTGGCACGGCGCGCCGAGCGACGATGAGATCGGGCGAGAGGGCAAGCGAGGCACGGTCAGCCCAGGTGAATTCTGGGGGCAGGGCGAACTCGAGGCGGCGCCTCGCCGCCAACTGTGTTCAAGCATGCGACGGGTAGCTCTGCCCATCGACCCGCTTCTCCCGGACGCGGTCACCGCGCTCCGGGAGAAGGGCGCCCTGGTGTTGGTCGCTCCTCCGGGAGCCGGCAAGACGACTCGCGTCCCGCGCGCCATCCTCGAAGCGGGGCTCGCCGGGGACAAGGAAGTCCTGGTGCTCCAGCCGCGCCGCCTCGCCACCCGCCTCGCCGCCGCCCGAGTGGCCGAGGAGCTGGGCGAGCGGGCGGGGGAGACGGCCGGCTATCAGGTGCGCTTCGACGAAGTCCGCGGGCCGAAGACGCGGCTGCTCTTCGTCACCGAAGGGGTGCTGACCCGGCGCCTCTTGTCCAGCCCGACGCTCCCGGGAGTGGGAGCGGTGGTGCTCGACGAGTTCCACGAGAGGCACCTGGCCGGAGATCTGGGGCTGGCCCTCCTCCAGCGCCTGCGCGGCGGAAGGCGGCCGGACCTCCTGCTCGCGGTGATGTCGGCGACCATCGAGGCGGAGCCGGTGGCGGCCTATCTTGGGGGGTGCCCCGTCCTCAGATCCGAGGGTCGCCGCTTCGAGGTGGCGATCGAGCACCTCCCCTCACCGGACTTAAGGCCGCTGGAACAACAAGTATTGGGAGCGCTCAAGCGGCTCGCCGCCGCGGGCGCCTATGGAGACGTGCTGGTCTTCCTTCCCGGCGCGGCGGAGATCCGAAGGGCGCGCGAGGCCTGCGAGGAGCACGCCCGGCGAAGCGGCCTGGAGCTGTGCGCTCTCCACGGGGATCTTCCAGCCGTGGATCAGGATCGCGCCGTTCGCCCGGGAGCGCGGCGGAAGGTCATTCTCTCCACCAACGTCGCCGAGACCTCGGTGACCATCGAGGGCGTGGGCGCGGTGGTGGACAGCGGGCTGGCGCGAATCGCCTCGCACTCGCCCTGGTCGGGCCTGCCCGCGCTGAGGGTCGCCAAGGTGAGCAAGGCCTCGGCCGCCCAGCGCGCCGGTCGGGCCGGGAGAACCCGCGCGGGGTTGTGCCTCAGGCTGTACACCCGGGAGGACTACGAGGCGCGGGCCGAGCACGAGGTGCCGGAGATCCGCCGCCTCGACCTCTCCGAGGCGGTGCTCTCCTTGCGGGCGAGCGGCGTCTCGGACCTCTCGAGCTTTCCCTTCTTCGAGGCTCCGCCGCCCTCCGCGCTGGAGGCGGCCGATTCGCTCCTGAGGCGGCTCGGAGCGGTGGACCGGGAAGGAGGGCTCACCGAGCCGGGCCGGCGGGTGCTGCGCTTCCCCGCACACCCGCGGCTCTCCCGGGTGGTGACCGAGGCGGAGCGGCGGGGCGTCGCGGCGGAGGGCGTGGCGGTGGCGGCGATCCTCGGCGAGCGCGACGTGAGGATCGAGGCGCGGGCCCAGCTCCAGGCTGAGGGCCGGCGGGCGGGCGGCCCCAGCGGTCCGTCGGATCTCCTGGAGATCCTGGACCGACTCGACCGGGCGCGGTCGGAGAAGGCACCTGCCTCACGGATGCGGGCCTTCGGGCTCGACGCCGGCGGGGCCCAGGCCGTGGAGCGGGTGCGCCGACAGCTCGGGAGGATGGCCGACCGCTCGGCCCCCCGGCCGAAGACCGACGGGGCCGTGCAGGAGGCAGTGCTGCTGAGCATCCTCGCCGGCTATCCCGATCGGGTGGCCCGGAGGCGAAAGCCGAACGGGAACGAGCTGCTCCTGTGCGGCGGGGGCTCGGCGCTGCTCTCCGAGGCCAGCGTGGTCCGCGAGCCGGAGCTCTTGGTGGCGATCGAAGCCGAGGAGCGGCCCGGGAAGGGCGGACCCGGAGCCATCGTCCACATGGCGAGCAAGGTCGAGCCGGAGTGGCTTTTGGAGCTGTTCCCGGACGAGTTGGCCGAGGCAGACGAGCTGGCCTGGAGCGAGTCGCAGGAGCGAGTGGAGCGGTCGGTGAGGCTCTCCTACGGCGGCCTCGTGCTCGAGCAGTCGCGCCGGCCGGCGCCGCCTTCGGAGGAAGCCGCGCGGCTTCTGCTTTCCCACGCCCTCGCGGCGGGCGCGGGCCGCTTTGTCGATCCGGAGGCGATGGAGTCGTTTCTCGCGCGCATCGAGTTGCTGGGGCGCACCTATCCCCAGGCTGGGTTCCCAAAGGCGAGCGACGAGCTGGTGAGCTCGGCGCTCTCCGAGCGGTGCGGGGGGGCCACCAGCTTCCGCGAGCTGGAGGGGGCGCTCTTGCCTGCGCTCTCGGCCAGGCTGGCGCCGGAGCAAGCGCGGCTGTTGTCCACCCACGCCCCGGAGCACGTCGCGCTCCCCGGCGGCCGGCGCGTGCGCGTCCGCTACGAGCGCGGCAAGCCTCCGCACCTCGCCTCACGCCTGCAGGACTTCTTCGGGATGGAGCGTGGGCCCACGGTCTGCGGCGGGAAGGTCCCCCTGGTCTTGCACTTGCTTGCGCCGAACCAGCGCGCGGTGCAGGTGACCACCGACCTGGCCGGGTTCTGGTCGCGCCACTACGCCGCGGTGAAGCGGGAGCTTGCGCGAAAGTACCCGCGCCACAGCTGGCCGGAGGATCCCCTTCGGGCCCAGCCGCCGGCGCGCGCCCGCTGACGGGCGGGCCTCCGGAGCACGGGCTGGCCGACCGCCGGGGCTTACCGCCCCAGCCGCTGCATCTTCTTCACCCGGCTCAACGCCACCGGCGCCGCCAGCCGCGTCCGCGCGAGCACGTGCAGCCGGTTCCCCCTCCAGGTCACCCAGCGCATTGTGGCACCCCTCAGCCACGCGCACGCAAAGAGAAGATCTCGCAGCGGCACCAGCAGGAGGTGATGCGGCTTGAAGCCATGCCCTCTCGCCAGCAACGCGCAGACCTGGGTGAAGGCGACTTCGAAGGCCACCGCGGCGCCGAGAAGGGCCCACGCCGCCGGAGAGGCAAAGGCAACCAGCGCCCCGGCCAGCGCCAGCACCGTGGTGTTGAGGATTGGCTCGAGCACCACCCCGCCGAGGAAGACGCGGAAGCGGATCATCAGCCAGCGGGTGTGCCGCCCCCAGTAGTGCGAGAGGGGCTGGGTGGTCTGCACGTTGTGCACCATCGAAGAGCAGAGCTTCGCCCGGTACTTCCGCTCCCGGAGCAGCTTGGCCAAAAGCGCGTCCTCGGCGAGCACGTCCTTCACCGCGTGCCAGCCGCCGATCTCCTCCAGCACCTCCCGCCGCATCGCCAGCGACTTGCCCATGATCTGATCGATGCCGAGCGCCACCTCCCCACCGGCGAGGTTGGGGCACACGAACGAGGCGATGAGCAGGTTGTCCAAGATCGCCCCCAGCCGCTGCTCGCCCACACCCGCAAACAGGTTGGAGCTGACCCCCACCTTCGGGTCCTCCAGCATCGCGGCGTGCTCCCTCAGGAAGCGCCTGCCCACCCTCACGTTGGAGTCGGTGGTGGCCAGAAGCGGGTGCCGCGCCTCGCGGGCGAGGGAGATGAGCTGGTTTACCTTCGGGTTGTGGCCCGGCTCCCCCTGCTGGAGAACGAGCCTCACCTGGTGCGGGTGCGCGGCGGCGAAGTCGCGGGCGATCGGGTAGGCGAGATCCTGCTCGCTGCGGACGCCCAGCAGCACCTCGTAGCCGCCCGGGTAGTCCAGCTCCACGTGCGATGTCAGGTTCTGCAAGAGCTCGTCGTCGAGGCCGCAGAGCGGCTTGAGGATGCTGAAGGGAGGGTAGCTCTTCGGCTCGGGCAGCTTGCGCCGGAGGATCACCCACAGGCAGAACAGCCCCAGGAGCTTGGCCGCCATCCCGAAGGCGGCGAAGCCGAACAGGATCCACGTGGCGGTGGGGAGCTGCACAAAAAAGCCTACAGCTTTTTCTTCATCTCGAGGTGCGGCATCCCCGCCTCCTCGAAGACGGCGCCGTGCGGCACGTAGCCGTGCCGCTTGTAGAAGTCCATCGCCGAGAGCTGGGCGTGGAGGATCAGCCCGTGGCAGCCCCGGCGGCGGGCCTCCTCCTCCAGCGCCCAGAGGAGGCTGCTCCCGACTCCCGACTTGCGCGAGGCCTGCAAGACCGCCATCCGGCCCACCTGCGCCCACTTTCCGCTCTCGCCCTCGGGGACCTGGGCGAGCATCACCAACCGGCCGGTGCCGATGGCGTGGCCGCCTTGCACCGCCAGCACGTGGTAGGCCCTCGCGTCCTCGGCGTCGCGCTCGATGGTCTCCGGAACGCGTTGCTCCTCGATGAACACCACCTCGCGGATCGCCAATGCCTGCGCGAGGTCTCCCTCCGACCTCACGGGAACGATTCGGACGTCGGCACTCGTCTCGGCCGGCATTGACGGGGCCGGACCCTACAGAAAACCGCGCCCGCCGTCAGCCGCGAAAGGTGGTAAGGCGGCGGCCCCATGCGAGCTCGACCGTCCGGCGCCGCGGCGCTGGCGGGGTTCTACTTCCTCTACTTCGGCGCGGTGGGGGTCACCCTCCCCTTCCTCCCCGCCTACTTCAAGTTCCTCGGGCTATCAGTGACCCAGATCGGCGCCCTGCTCGCGGTGGGCCCGGCCTTCGCCCTGGTGTCGCCGCCTCTGTGGGGCCACCTGGCCGACCGGACCGGACGCCCCGAGCGAGTGCTCTCGGCGATCGGCCTCGGCGCGTGCCTGGGGTTCGCCCCGCTCTTGTTGGCTGAGCGGTTCGCGCCGATCATGCTCTCGCTCGCCGCGTACGCCTTCTTCGGCGCCTCGGTGACCACGGTGCTCGACAGCTTGGCGCTCTTGCACCTCTCCCGCACCGGAGGCAGCTATGCCCGGCTCAGGGCGGTGGGCTCGCTCGGCTTCGTGGTCAGCTCCACTGCCTTCGGGTTGTCGGTCTCCCAAGTGGACAGGACCGCGGTCTGGGTGCCGCTGCTCATCATGGGCGGCTACTTCTTCGTGAGCTTCGCCCTGCCCAGCGTCCCGCTTTCGCAGGCCGAGTCCTTGGCGCCGCCCCCGCTCCTCGGAGGACCCGCCCTGCTCGGCCGCCGCGATCTGCGCCTGGGGCTCCTCGCCTGCGCGCTGCACTGGATCGCCTGCGCACCCTTCCACGGAACCTTCGCCATCCACGTGGGAGCGCTCGGGCTGCCGCCCTCGGTGGTGGGCATCTCCGCCGGGCTCGCGGTGACGGTGGAGATCGGCGTGATGCTGGTCTACCCGCAGCTTTCGGACCGGATCGCCCCCCGGCACCTGCTCGCCATCTCCTTCGCCGCCAGCGCCGCCAGGTGGATGGGCATGTCGGTAGCGGAGCACCCGGTGGCAATCGTCGCGCTGCAGGCGATCCACGGGCTCACCTTCGGAGCGTTCTTCGTCGCCGCGGTGGCCTATGTCGCGCGCAGGGTCCCCGAGTCCATGCGCGCCACCGGCCAGGCGCTCTTCGTCTCGGTGACGTTCGGAGTGGGGGGCCTCGTGGGCTTTCTCTCCTCGGGGGTGGGCTACGACGCGCTCGGAGGACAGCGGCTGTTCGCGGTGGCGGCGGCGGTGGAGATGGTGGCCGCGGCGATCGCGCTGTCTCTGCCCCCCGTGGAGCGTGCGGTGAGATGAGAAGGACGCCTAGGCCGGCTTCGCGTAGCCGGCCTGGCGAAACCACGCGACGGCCTCCCCGATCGCGAGGCGGACCGGCGTGACCTGGCGCCGGCGCGGGCGAGGCCGTGCTAACCTCCGTTCCGACGATGCGCCTCGCCGCCGCCGCGCTCGCTCTCCTCTTGGCGCCAGCCGCGCTCGCCCAGAAGGACTACTTCTTCGGCAGCGGCAAGCCGCCGCTCTTCCGGGAAGAGGAGACCGACCGCCGCCTGCTCAAGTCCAAGCTCGGCCGCGCGCTCGAGCAAGGCACCCAGGATCCGAACTGCGTCCAGCTGGTCGGTGCGCTCCTCGCGGTGCTGGCGGAGATCGGCCCCTCCCTCCACCGGCGCGACGAGAACTTCACCGTGGACCCGATGCTGCTGCAGGCGGTCCAGACCCAGCTCACCACCCCGCGCTTCCCCGCCGCCGCCTATCTCTCCACCATGGTGCGGAGGGTACTCATCGACCGGAAGCTCCCTGACAACTGGCTCACCACCGCCGGCGCCCTGAACCAGAAGGTGATGATCATCGACGTGGGCAAGCTCCGCTTCCTGAACGAGGGGATCAGGCCCATCGACAGCTTCATGTTCACGCTGCCGGCCCTTCGGGATCGGTACGAGCTGGAGGTCCTGCGCGCCACCCGCGCCGCCACCCAGGACGTAGTGGCCGACTTCCGCGACGCCTACCTCGACCGCGACGTGGCCTGGGGCGGGGCGATCCTCCTCGATGCCGGCCTCACCGCGCCTCAGAAGAAAGGCCAGGGTAAAAAGCCGCCTCCTCCGCCGGAGGACGAGGCGATAGTGGCGCTCCTGCACTGGGAGCCGCCGATGCCCAGCCAGAACCAGCTCATGTTCTTCGCGGTGAAGAAGCCGCCCCCGGTGAAGATAATCGCCAAGCTCGCCCCGAGGCAGTTCATCGATCTCTCCAAGGTGCCCCGCGGGAAGCGGATGCTGGTGCGCGGCAGGTTCTGGGAGATGAACCGCGCCGTCACCGAGGTGGAGATCCGCGAGGCCCTCCTCTTCGAGGATCGGGACTGGTCGCAGGGAGCCCTGCTCGCCGATCCCCAGGCGGTCGCCTACTGCCCGCTCGCGGTCAACGAGCTAACCGGGCTGGCTCCCCGGCAACCCGGCGGCTTCGCCCACTGACAACCGCGACCCGACCGTCCGAGAACGCGGCCGGGAGTGCGAGGTTGCTGTCGCTCTCGCCTCGCCGCACCGTGGCATTTCGCCTACTTGGACCTGGCACGCAACCTGCTCGGGTTTGGCTGCACCAGTCGGAGGCAGCGATGAAGGCGACTCGGCTCGAAGGGGCGCATGCCGCGGAGGTGGCTCGAAAGCAGCCGTTCCGGGAAATCCTCCGGAGCAAGCGCGCGGATTCCCGCGACCCGCTGGGCGCGCACACGGTGCGGAAAGGTGCCCGCCAGAGCGGTTTGCCCTCTGGCGCGGGGCCGAGGGTTGTCTTGGCTGTGAACGGAGTGCGGGGAGCTGTCCTCACCGGCCAGGCCGCGCAGACGAGGGTCTTGGCCCGCGCGCGAATCGACGCGGAAGCGGAGCGCTTGCTCGCCGTGCGCCAGCAGGCCAACACCGAGCACGACGGCCGCCTCGACGCGCGGCTGTTGGACATCATCTGCCGGGAGCTGCAGATCGAGCTTTCAGACGAGAAGCAGGCGCGCAACTGCCCCGCAAAGGGGGCTGACTTTCCGGGCCGGAAGCTCGAGCCGAAGCCGGCTGAGGTGTCGAGCAACGGCGCGGAGGGTTCCGCGGCGGTGCGGGCGGCGCACCGGGCGGCCTCCGCGATCGCCTTGATCGAGAAGATTGAGCGCTTCCTCAAGTCGCACCGGCCGGCGTTGGCGCTCACGCTGGACGATGCCATCGCCGCGCGGGTGGAGATCGAGCGCACCGGCCCCAAGGAGGTCGCGCTGCGCATCCAGGGCCGAAACGGCCCCCCGGCCCCCGAGGACTTGAGCCGGATCCGCGAGGAAATCCGCACGCGGGGGCTCAAGCTGAGCGCGCTCTCGGTCGGGTGACGCGGAGAAGCGGGGTCCGGTCCGTCAGGCCGCCGGGTTCGGGTCGAAGAGGTTGCGCTTGCTCTCGACGTTCTTGAACTCTTCGGCCTCGGGCAGGGCGCTCTTCTTCTCGGCGATGTTGGGCCACTTGGTGGCGTAGTCCGAGTTGAGCTTCGTGTACTCGGCCCACTTCGCGGGGAGGTCGGACTCGGGGAAGATCGCCTTGGTGGGGCACACCGGCTCGCAGGCGCCGCAGTCGATGCACTCGTCGGGGTGGATGACCAGGAAGTTCACACCCTCGTAGAAACAGTTGACCGGGCAGACCTCGACGCAGTCGGTGTACTTACACTTGATGCAGGGCTCCGCGACGATATAGGCCATGGTGAACACTCCTTGAAACGGAGGATCTCGGGCCGCGGACACTATCCGAAGCGGTGTCTCGCGTCGCGAGTTTTTCGACCGGAGCCGCGCCGGCGAATGGCTCAGAGAACGCCCTGCGCCCTCAATAGCTCCGCCACCAGCACCGCGCCCTTGGCCGCGCCCATCTTGGTGTTGTGGGAGACCAGCACGTACTTCACGCCGTTCTCCAGGACGCCGTCCTCGCGGATGCGCCCCACGCTGGTGGCCATCCCTCCGTGCGCGTCGCGGTCGAGGCGCGGTTGGGGCCGGAACGGGTCGTCCTGAACTTCGATCCATCTCGCCGGGGAGCTGGGCAGCCCCCGCGCGGCCTCGGCGCCCTTCCACTCGCGCATCGCCGCGGCCACCTCGGCCACCGACGCGCGCGACTTGAGCGAGACGAAGGCGGCCTCGGTGTGCCCCTCGAGCACCGCTACCCTCGTGCAGGTGCAGGACACCTTCATCGGGTGCGGCAACACGCTCCCCTTCCCCATCGAGCCGAGGATCTTCTTGGTCTCCACCTCGACCTTGCCTTCCTCCTTCGCGATGTGCGGGATGACGTTGTCGAGGATGTCGAGGCCGATCACCCCCGGCGAACGGCCCGCGCCCGAGCAGGCTTGCAAGGAAGTCATCATCACCGCCTGCACCCCGAAGGCCTGCTCGAGCGGCGCGAGGGTGACCGCGAGCCCGGTGGTGGTGCAGTTGGGAATGGGGAGGATGAAGCCCTTGGAGCCGCGGCGGCGGCGCTGCTCTTCGATGAGTGGCGCGTGGCCGGCGTTGACCGGAGGGATGAGCAGCGGCACGTCCTCCTCGTAGCGGAAGGCGCTCGCGGTGGAGATGACCGGGACGTCTTTCGCCAGCCTGGGCTCCAGCTCGCGGGCCACGTCCGCCTCCACCGCGGAGAATGCCAGCTCGAAGTCCCGCCCCGACACTTCGGCCCCGTCGAGCACCTTCATCGACGCCACCGCTCCCGGAAGCGGTTCGGAGAGGAACCAACCCATCATCCCGCTGGGGGTCCTCAAGGCCTCGGCGTACGTCTTGCCCGCCGAGCGAGAGGAGGCCGCGACCGCCGCCACCTCGAAGAAGGGGTGCCGCTCGAGCGCGGCGATGAACTGCTGGCCGGCGAGGCCGGTGGCGCCGACGATGACGGAGCGGAGCTTTCTCATGTCGCCTCCCTTGAAGGGGCGTGCATACACTCTTTGCTCGGCGGCGGGAAGCGTGCCGGCAGCTCAGCGGCTCGCGGCGTCGGCCTCGTGCCTCTCGATGGGGTAGCCGGACGCCACCCATCCCCGCAGCCCGCCTTCCAGACACACGGCCTCGCGTCCGCCGAGCCTCAGGATGCGCCTGGCCTGCCGCGCGTCCCAGCCATCGGGCTCCCAGCCCACGAGCACGATCAGCTCGTCGTCGGGAAGCTGGTGAGCGAAGGCGTGCAGCTCTTCGACGCTCATCCTCAGGGCCCCCGGGATGTGCAGCTCGAAGCCTTCCCAGTCTTCGAGGCGACGGCAATCGATGACCAGCAGGTCGTCGTCTCCGAGGCGGCGAAGCAGCTCGCTGCAAGCGATGCTCATTCGTCCTGTGGGCCCCAGTCTGCAAACCGGTCGCGCGGCGATGAGCCTTCCGTGGGCCCCGGCGCCTCCGGGTGGCCGCCGGCAGCCCTAGGGAGGGCCCGAGCGGGCGCCGGCGCATAGGGGCCAGGCGACCTCGCGGGCCGCCGTGGTACTGTCCGCGCCCCGAAGAGGGCCGGCTCCTCGCCGCGAACCGAGGGCTCCATGCTCCCCACGGCTTTGCTCGTCCCGCTGCTTGCCGCAGTGCCATTCGCTCCCGCCTACTCCCAGAAGATCGACTCCCCCGGGGGCGAGCTGAGGTTGGGAGTCGGCCAGCTCTCGGAGCCGCTGCAGGGCAGGCTGCCGGAAGCGGTCCGCGCCTTTGCGCTCTCCAGGCGTGAGGAGCTGGGGCTTCCCGCCACCTCGGGGCTGGGCGCGCCGGAGGTCTTCGGCACGCGGTTCGGCGCCTCGTTCCACTTGCGGCAGCAGGTCTCCGGGCTGGATGTGCATGGCGCGCGCGTGGTGGTGACAATCGACCGCTCGCGGAGCGTGGTGCAGCTCTCCTCGGGCATCGTGCGTTACCGGCGGGCCGCGCTCGACTGGCGAATGAGCCCCAGGGAGGCGATGCGGCTCGCGGCGCGCGCGGTGCCGATGGCGCTCCTGGACGGCAACGGCCAACCGTACGGAGGCGTCCGCCAGGAGGTGTTCCCCTCGGGCGAAGTGGTGCACTCGGGGTACCTGGTGTGGGTGCTCACGCTGGATCCCTCCGAGAGCTGGCACGTGGCAGTGGACTCGGTGGCGGGCGAGGTCCTCTGGGCGAAGAACCGAGTCTTCCGCGCCTCCGACGACGCCAACGTCTATTCCTCGAGCCCGGGTGGCCTCGACGCGGGCGTCGGCGCGATGCCGCTGGTGCAGGTGCAGCTCCGCCATGCGGACGGCGGATCGATGCTGAGCCCGGTCGCCTTCCTGCCGCTGCCCGACGGGGGCGGCTATTTCGAGCCCAACGACGCCGGCCGCCTGTACGGCAACCAGCTCACCACCTTCGGCTGCTGTCCCAACCAGGGCTGCTCGGAGGAGGTGGACGCCGGCCCCAAGCGCGCCCGCGGCGTGTTCCAGATGTTCGGCTTCAACATCAACTACGACGTGGCAGTCTGCGACCGGGTGATGAGGGCCGCCAATGACCCGGCGCTCAACGACGGAGGAAGCTACGTCTTCACGCCGTTTGATCCGCCCACCGGTCCAGTGAGCCAGTCGCAGCCAACGGACTCCGACCCCTTCGCCGAGGTGCACGCCTTCTACCACCTGAATTCCGTCTACGACTTCGTGCGTGGCCTCTCGAGCGCGGCGGCGCCGATCTTCCCCGGCGAGAACCTGCAACCCTTCCGGATGCGCGACGAGAAGCGCACCCCGCCCCGCACCCCGGCCTCCTGGGCGAACGTGACGTTGCCCGACGTGGAGGACATGCAGAAGAACATCAACCCCCAGACCCAGACCGCCACCACCAACAAGCTGATGAGGGTGGACAACGCGATGTTCCTCGCCCGGGAGAACTTCCAGCAACTCATCCTGCCGGCGGAGTACGCGCTCGACGTCGACACCCTGATGATGTTCCAGGGCACGAAGGCGGACTTCGCCTACGACGCCCCGGTGCTCTGGCACGAGTTCGGCCACGGGGTGATCGCCTCCACCGCGGACTTCTCCGCGTTCGTGATCGACGCTCGCTCCGGAAACGACGAGGGCGGCGCCCTCCACGAGGGGATCGCTGACTACCTCGCCGCTGCCCTCGGCCAGAACCCCAAGCTGGGCGAATACGTGGGGCCGCGCATCTCCGACCCGAGCGGCGGAGGCCAGCTCCAGCAGGACATCTCCCTGCGCGATCTGGAGAACTCCTTCTCCTGCCCCGAGGTGCTCTGGGGCGAGGTCCACCAAGACAGCCAGCACTTCTCCGCGGCCCTATGGCAGGCGAGGAAGTCCCACTTCCTCGGCGCGGACAACGGCCGGACCTTCGACGCCGCCATCTACGCCGCCCTGGTTTCGATGAACCCGAGGACCGACTTCGATCAAGCCGCGGCGGCGATCGCGGCGCACCTGCCCGCGGCCTTCCCTCAGGTGCCGCAGGCGGACTCGAAGATGAAGCAGATCTTCGACGCGCGCGGCGTCACCAATTGCTCGAAGCTGATCGACCTGACCGTGGCCACTCAGCCCAGGCCCTACTACGGCATCGGCGGCACCCAGCGGGCGGAGCTTGCCGCAGGGCAGCTCGTCCCCGGCCCCTACCAGCTCAAGCTCATCACACCCAACGGGGCGAAGAGCGTCACCATCGCTGGGCAGGTGGGCGGCGGCCTGGCCGGCTTCGGCGGGGCGCCTCAAGTAAAGGTGCTGGCCAAGGTGGGCCAACCCATCACCTTCACCCGGCCCAGCGCGAACACCACCGCACACGACGCCGACAAGACGGCAGACGCGACCATCACGGGCGGGTCGATGAGCGGCAAGGTCGCGATTCAGGTTCCCTGCGGCGCCTCGAGCGAGATCTACCTCACCCTCGCCACCCCGAGCGCCAACGGGGCGACGGTGCGGGGGCTCTCTGCCTCGTTCGAGCAGGCCGATAGCTGTGGAGTCCCCGACGCGGGTTCGCCCGGGACTCCCGATGCCGGCCGGACCGTTGTCGTTTCTTTGGCTCCACAGGGCGGGCGCATTCCCGAAGGCTGCGGCTGTTCCAGCTCCGGAGCAGGCCTCGCGGCCCTCGCTCTCGCCTCCGCCCTGCTCAGGCGGCGGCGGCGCTGACGGGCGGGCGGCCGGCGGCCCGGGCTTCCTTGACCCGGCCAGACGCGCTTCGTATACAGACGAGGCCTTGGCGCCATAGCCAAGTGGTAAGGCAAGGGTCTGCAAAACCCTCACTCCCCGGTTCGAATCCGGGTGGCGCCTCTCGATCGTGCGGCTCGCACTGTGGCTGGCGGCGTCCTGTGCCCTGGCGTGTTGTGCGCGCCGGCCGCTGCACGACTTGGGTGGCGGCGGAGGCCCCGGGCGCGGTAGCTCCGAAGGGCTGCCCGAGCCTCCACCGGCGCCTGGGGGCCTGGCTCCCTCCCAGGCCAAGCGCCTCGACTTCCGCGACGGCGAGCCACGCGTCCCGGTCCGGCTGATGGAAGGACGGCCATCGGTGACCTTCTCCGCACGCGGCCGGCTGCGGATGCGCCTGTCCGGAGACGTGGAGAAGCTAGTGGAGGCACCCGCCGCCTCGGAGTGGACCGCCCGAGTGGTGAAGGCCGAGCCCTCCGAGACCTCGGTGCACGTCCAGCTCGCCGAGCTCCGCTTCGCCGACAAGCAGGGCCTGGCCGCCGAGCAGCGGAGCTGGGAAGAGCGCGGCTACAAGGTCCGCCCCCACGTGCTCGGCTCGGTGTACGGAATCTCGGGAAAGGTGATCGACAACCGGCGGTACCTCTTGCTCCTCGATGAGGAGTTGCAGGGACGCGCCGCCGAACGCCAGACGGAGATCCTGCGCAAGCACGGAGTGCGGACCTCGCTCTTCGAGGAGGTGCGAAGGCCTTCGCGCGGCGTGCTGGAGCTTTTGGATTCGGCCGGGGCCTCGGTGGCGCTGGCTCAGGACTGGATCGCCGCCGAGGCGCAGGACGGGGCTGCGATCGAGGTGCGCGGGGTGGAGCACGGCGTCGGCTACCCCTCGCACGGCTTCGAGGACCGGAGCTACCGAGGCTCGCTCCTTTTCACCTTGGACCGCGCCGGAAGGCTCGCGGTGGTCAACGTGGTGAGCATGGAGGAGCTGCTGAGGGGGCTGGTGCCGGCGGAGATCTTCTCCCGCGCGCACCCCGAGGCGCTGAAGGCCCAGGCGGTGACCGCCCGCAGCGAGGCCCTGGCGAAGATCGGCCTCAAGCACCTGGCCGATCCCTACCTGCTCTGCGCCGAGCAGCACTGCGCGGTCTACCGGGGGCTTTCCGGCGAGGCGGCCTCCACCAACGCGGCGGTGGAGGCCACCCGTGGCGAGGCGCTCTTCTCGCCCGACGGAAGGCTGGTGGACGCGGTCTACAGCGCGGTCTGCGGCGGCCACACCGAGAGCAACGAGGTGGTGTGGGGCGGGCCGGCGGATCCGAGCCTGCGCGGGCGCCCCGACACCCTCCCCGGCCGTAAGGCGCCAGCCAAGCCAGAGGACCTGCCGGCCTTCCTCTCCTCGGAGCTGCCCGCGGCCTGCCGCCTCTCGAGCTTCGCCCAGCCAGCCAAGTACCGCTGGGAGAGGCACTTCACTGCCGAAGAAGTGGACGCACTGACGGCGCACCTACAGTTGGGACCGGTGCGGGCGATCGCCGTGGCCGAGCGCGGAGTGTCCGGCCGCGCACGCCTGCTCACCCTCTCCGGTGAGAGAGGCGCGACGCAGGTCCGCGGCGAGCTGAACATCCGCCGGATGTTCGGAATGCTGAACAGTGCGATGTTCGTCGTCTCCCCCGAGCGTGGGCCGGACGGGAAGCTCGCCGGCTGGACGTTCCGGGGAGGCGGCTGGGGCCACGGCGTGGGCATGTGCCAGACGGGCGCCATCGGCCGCGCCGAAGCCGGGCAGCGCTACCAGGCCATCCTCGGGCATTACTACAACGGCGCACAGGTGGCGCGGGTGTACGAGTAGCGCGCCGACCACCGCGCAGCCGGAGGGAACGCGCGGGCCCGACCGACGTTATCATTCGGTCTCGTGGCGACGACCAGTCACCATCCGGCCAGGCGCCGGCGCGGAGCGGACACCGTGGGGCGAACGGCGGTCGCGTTCGCGCTCGCGCTCGTCTGCCACCTCGGCTTCGCGGGGCTTCTGGTCTTCCTCTCGCTGGTGCACATCATCGTTCCCCCGCCCAAGCAGGCGCCGCCGCCGCGCGCGGTCACCTTGCGGCCGCTGTCCCCCTCGCAGTGGGCCAGAAACCGCGGCGAGCGAACCAAGCGAGAAGTGGACGGCCCGACCCTCGCCCAGCGCGAGTCCGACGCGCCGAAGCTCGAGCAGAAGAAGCCCGAGCCCATCCCCAAGGGACAGGTGGTCGACGTGGCCCCCGGCAACGGCGAGGAGGCACCCGACGCTCAGTACCTCGCCGAGTCCGCCAACCGGGTCGCGATTGAGACCCGCGCCAAGGAGCAGACCGCGTTCTACCGAAACGCGATGCCCCGGCGGACCTCGACCGTCCCCCAGAAAGGCGGCGGCTCGGACCAGGCCGACCGGACGCAGATCGCCGGCAACGAGGGGCTGGGGAACGACGACCGGCCGCTGAGGGAGCAAGCCCCGAGCAAGAGCGTGCTGGAGCTGCCGAGCATCAAGGGCCGCCAGGAAGTGAAGATGCGCATGGAGCAAGCGACCGGGCCCGGCGCGGCGGTGGCCAACCGCAGCGAGAGCGCCGAGGTGATCGGCAACTCGGATCGCCTGCGGATCTCCGCCGGGAGCGCGCAGGAAGAGCAGGAGGGCTCCCAGGGGAAGTCGGGCCGCACCGGGGTGGCCAACCTGATGCCTTCCTCGTCGGTGCTGGACAAGATCACCGGCGCGGCGGCGAACGACCACCTCGAGGAGGTAGAGGGCGCGGGCACCTACCTCAACACCAAGGAATGGAGGTACTCGAGCTTCTTCAACCGGGTGAAGCAGAGCGTGGGAATGCACTGGAACCCCGGCCGCGAGCTGCGCCAGCGGGATCCGACTGGGAACATCTACGGCGGCCGCGACCGCCACACGGTGCTCTCGGTCACCCTGAGCGACGAGGGGATGGTGAAGGACGTCTACGTGGAGAAGAGCTGCGGGCTCGACTTCTTGGACCTGGAGGCGATCAACTCCTTCGAGCGGGCTCAGCCCTTCCCCAACCCCCCTCCGGGTCTGGTAGCGGCGGACTCGACGGTGCACTTCAGCTTCGGCTTCTTCCTCGAGCTGGGCGGAGGCCCGCGCATCCGACTCTTCAGGTCCGCCAACTGACGGACGGCGTCGCGCCGCCGGCGGCTCCGGGTTAGTTTCGCGACGTGGAAATCAGGCAACTGAGCGAGCGCGCTACGGCCATCCGGAAGGTGCTGGCGGCCATCCTGCTCGCCAACTGGGCGGTGGCCGCGGCCAAGGTCGCCTTCGGGCTCGCCGCTCACTCCGCTTCGGTGACCGCGGATGGCTTCCACTCCTTCCTGGACGGAAGCTCGAACGTGATCGGCCTGGTGGCGATGTCGGTGGCGGCGCGCCCGGCGGACGCGAACCACCCCTACGGGCACGGGAAGTTCGAGGCGCTCGCCGCCCTGGCGATCGGCGCCATGGTGGGGATCGGCATGCTCGAGCTAGGGAGGATGGCCTTCGACGCCCTGGTGCGAGACCGCCACCCGCAGGTGAGCAACGAGATGATCGGCGTGATGGCCGCGACCTTGGCGGTGAACGTGGCGGTGACGACGCTGGAGCGGCGCTTCGGCCGCCGGCTTCGGAGCCCGCTGCTCTTGGCCGACGCGCGGCACACGCTCTCGGACGTGTTCGTCACCATCGCGGTGCTCGTCTCGCTGGGGCTGGTGCGGCTGGGCATGCCCCGCGCCGACGGAGTGGTGGCCCTGCTCGTGCTCGGTTTCGTCGCCTTCGCCGCCTACGGCATCGTGCGGCAGGGGGTGGGCATCCTCTCCGACGCCGCGAGGCTCGATCCGGCGCGGGTGGCGTCGGTCACCTCGTCGGTGGCCGGGGTGAAATCGGTGCGGGACGTGCGGAGCCGGGGCATGGAGGAGTCGGTCTGGGTCGACCTGAAAATCGAGGTCGACCCTTCCCTCCCTACGGCGCGGGCGCACCAGGTGGCGGACGAGGTGGAGCGCGCGCTCACCGCCCAGTTCCCGCAGGTGATCGACGTGGTGGTGCACGTCGAGCCCGCGGTCGCGCGCTGAGCTGGCCGGAGAGTCGCTTCCCTCGAAGCACTTCCCCGGTCCCTCGGGGAGGGTCAGGGTGCGGGCGGCGGGCAAATACACACCAGCTTCCGGTCTCCGAGCGGGTTGTTCACCCGGGCGACCGCCGGCCAGAACTTGCGCTGCCGGGTGTCCGCGGTGGGGTAGGCGGCGCGCCGGCGCGAGTACGGCCACTTCCACTCGTCGGCGGCGATCACCTCGGCCGGGTGCGGGGCGTTCTTGAGCAGGTTCCCCTCCCGCGGCGCCGCGCCCGATTCGATCTCCCGAATCTCCTCGCGGATGCACACCAGCGCCTCGACGTACCGGTCCAGCTCAGCCTTGGGCTCGCTCTCGGTGGGCTCGATCATCATCGTGCCCGAGACCGGGAAGGAGATGGTGGGAGCGTGGAAGCCGTAGTCCATCAGCCGCTTGGCGATGTCCTCGACCTCCACTCCACAGGTGCGCTTGAGCGCCCGCGGGTCGACGATGCACTCGTGGGCCACCCTCCCCTGCTTGCCGCGGTAGAGCACCGGGTAGTGTGGGTCGAGCCGCTTGGCGAGGTAGTTCGCGTTGAGGATCGCCACCTCGCTGGCTCGCTTCAGGCCCTGGGCTCCCATCAGCGAGATGTACGCCCAGGAGATGGGCAGGATGCTTGCGCTCCCGTACGGCGCCGAGGCGACCGGGCCGATCGCCTTCTCCCCGCCGGTGGAGACGAGCGGGTGTCCCGGCAAGAACGGCACGAGGTGGGGCGCCACGGCGATCGGCCCGGCGCCCGGCCCGCCTCCGCCGTGAGGGATGCAGAACGTCTTGTGGAGGTTGAGGTGGCAGACGTCGGCGCCGAGGTCCACCGGGCGGCAGAGCCCCACCAGCGCGTTCATGTTCGCGCCGTCCAGGTAGACCTGCCCGCCGCGCTCGTGCACCGCCGAGCAGATCTCCTGGATGTCCTCCTCGAACACCCCGTGCGTGGAGGGGTAGGTCACCATCAGCGCCGCCAGCCGATCCCGGTGCGCCTCGGCGCAGGCCCTGAGGTCGGCCAGATCGATGTTGCCCCGTTCGTCCGTCTTGACCACCACCACCTGGCATCCGGCCATCACCGCTGAGGCGGGGTTGGTCCCGTGCGCGGACTGCGGGATCAGCACCACGTCCCGCTTCGACTGCCCGCGGCTCTCGTGGTACCGCCGGATGACCAAGAGGCCGGCGTACTCGCCCTGGGCGCCCGCGTTCGGCTGGAGCGACACTGCGGCGAACCCGGTGATCTCCGCGAGCTGCGCCTCGAGCTGCTCGAACAAGAGGTGGTAGCCGGCCGCCTGCTCCACCGGAGCGAAGGGGTGCAGCCGCGAGAAGCGCGGCCAGCTGATCGGCATCATCTCGCTGGTCGCGTTCAGCTTCATGGTGCAGGAGCCGAGCGGGATCATCGAGTGCGTCAGGGAGAGATCGCGGGCCTCGAGCATCCGGATGTAACGGAGCATTTCGGTCTCGGAATGATGGTTGCGGAAGACCGGATGGGTGAGGAAGGGGCTCCTTCGCGAGAGGGCAGCGGGGAGCGGAGGAGGCTCCTGGCTGGCCAGCTCCGCGGTCCCGAATCCCACGGTGCGGCCGCCGGCGAAGATGACGAGGATGGCTTCCAGGTCCTTCTCCGAGGTGGCCTCGTCGAGCGAGATGCCGATGCCCCGCTCGTCGATGTTCCGGAAGTTCATCCGCCGGGCCGCGGCGGCCTGGTGGATCTCCCGGACCCGCTCGGGGGTGGTCTCGATCCGGAGCGTGTCGAAGAACGCCTCGTGGCGCGGCTTGTGGCCCAGCCGGGAAAGCCCCCAGGCCAACGCCGCGGTGAGCGCCCGCACCCGGGCGGCGATCGCCTTCAGCCCCTCTGGACCGTGGTACACGGCGTACATCGAGGCCATCACCGCCAGCAATACCTGGGAGGTGCAGATGTTGCTGGTGGCCTTCTCCCGGCGGATGTGCTGCTCCCGAGTCTGCAGCGCCATTCGCGAGGCGGGCCTGCCCACTGCGTCCTCCGAGACTCCGATGATGCGGCCCGGCATGCTCCGTGCGAATTGCGCCCGCGTGGCGAAGTAGGCGGCGTGCGGCCCGCCGTAGCCCATCGGGACGCCGAAGCGTTGCGCCGAGCCCACCGCCACGTCTGCGCCCAGCTCGCCGGGCGGCGTGAGGAGCGTCAAGGCCAGCGGGTCGGCGGCCATCACCACCAGTCCGCCCTGCTCGTGCACCTTCTCGTTGAAGGCTCGCCAGTCGTGGATGGCGCCGTCCGTGGCCGGGTACTGCACGAGCGCGCCGAAGATTGGCGTCTTGAAGTCGAAGGTGCGGTGATCGCCCGCGATCACCTCCCAGCCGAGCGGCCAGGCCCGGGTGCGCACCACCGCGGTGGTCTGCGGGTGGCAGCTCTCCGAGACGAAGAAAGCCCGCCGCCGCTCCTCGCCCTTGAGCGCCTGCGCCATCGCCATCGCCTCGGCCGCGGCGGTTCCCTCGTCGAGCAGCGAGGCGTTGGCGATCTCCAGGCCGGTGAGGTCGGAGATCATGGTCTGGAAGTTGAGCAGCGCCTCGAGCCGGCCCTGCGAGATCTCCGACTGGTAAGGCGTGTACTGGGTGTACCAGCCCGGGTTCTCGAGGATGTTCCTCTGGATGACCGGCGGAGTGACGGTGTCGTGGTAGCCCATCCCGATGAAGGAGCGGAAGAGGTGGTTCTTCTCCGCGATGGCCTCCAGCTCGGCGAGCAGCTCCGGCTCGGACCTCGCGCTGGGGAGCTGGAGCGGCCTCGCGGCGCGGATCTGCCTGGGAACGGTCTGGTCGATCAGCTGATCGAGCGAGCTGGCCTCGACCGCTTTCAGCATCTCGGCGATCTCTGCCTCGTCTGGGCCGAGGTGCCGGCGGACGAAGGTATCGGTGGGCGGGAAGGGGCTCGGCATATCTCTTGTCCGGGAGGTAACGAGAGCGTTTCCTCTACAACGGGGCACCCCGCCGGAAAACTGAAAACTCGGTCGGTGGCCGGGCCGGCTGGGAAGCGCGTCTCCGATCGGTTATAAGTCCGTTCGCATGTGGCGCCTCGTGTTGATAGCGACGCTGCTGACTGCCTGCACCGCTGACCGGGCCGCCGCGGGGGCATGCTCGCCTGCTCCTTCCCGAATGCTCGGCGCGCCGGCGCCGGCGGTCTCCGCCCCGGAGCCTGGCCAGGCAGTGGTGCGGACGAGGGTCGGCGCGTTCGTGGTGCGCACCAAGGTCGCCGGAGAGCTCGAGCGCGCGCTCTTTGGAGAGCCGACGCAGCACCAGTTCTACGCGGGCTCCGATTGAGTGTTCCCGGCCGCGAGGCCTCTGACTCGGGTTTCGCCCTTTTCCCCCTGCGCGCCTCGCCATCGCTCCTGGGCTCGCTGTTCCAGGAGGCGATGGATCCGTCCAAGCGACGCGATGCGGGCGCGCACTACACCTCCGAGGAGAACGTCCTCAAGACGATCGACGGGCTCTTCATGGGCGAGTTGCGTGCGGATCTCGCGAGGGCGGGCAACGGACTCGAGGCGATCGAGTCGATCCTCAGACGCATCCGGTCGACCGAGCTGCTCGACCCCGCCTGCGGCTGCGGGGACTTCTTGGCCGTGGCCTACCGCGAGCTGCGCCAGCTGGAGCTGGACGCACTGGAACGGATCCGGCGGCTTCACCCCGGCCCAGCCTTGGAGCGTCTCCTCGATGGCCGCTGCTGCCTCAGCCTCGGTTCGATGCACGGCATCGAGATCGATCCCCACGCGGCCCGCATCGCGAAGGCCGCCCTCCGCGCGGTGGATCACCAGATGAACCTGAACGCGTCGGAGGCCTTCGGCCGGCGTTGGGCCGGGCCGCCGCCGCGGAAGGCGCCAAACATTCGCATTGGCAACGCCCTGGACCTTGATTGGAGCTCGGTGGTCTCCAAGCGGCGCCTCACCGCCATCCTCGGAAACCCGCCGTACGTCGGGAAGAAAAAGCGCACCCCCGAACAGCAGGCAGACATGGAGAGGGTGTGCGGCTCCATCCCCGGCTTCGGCGAGCTGGACTATGTCGCCTGCTGGTACCTCCAGGCCGCCGAGTTGATCCGCGGCACCGATATCAAGGTCGCCTTCGTCTCCACCAACTCGATCACCCAGGGCGAACAGGTCGGCCTGTTGTGGAGGGAGCTCCTGGCCAAGGGCGTCCGCATCCACTTCGCGCACCGGACTTTCCGCTGGTTCAACGACGCGCGCGGCAAGGCGCACGTCTACTGCGTGATCGTCGGCTTCGGAGCCAAGGAGCCCAAGGAACGATCCCTTTTCGACTACGAGACGCCGGACGCTAGCCCTCTGCGGAGAAAGGTCCGCCGGCTCAACCCTTACCTGGTGGAAGCGGACACTATTCTCCTCGACAAGCGCGCCCAGCCGATCTCCAAAGTGCCTCCCGTGAGCTTCGGCAGCATGCCCAACGACGGGGGGCACCTCCTCTTGAGCGACGAGCAGAAGCGCCGGCTGCTACGAGATCATCCTCGCGCCGCACCGCTCGTCCGGCCATTCATCAGTGACCAGGAAATGCTGCGCGGCCTTCCACGCTGGTGCCTCTGGCTCCAGGGCGCTTCGCCCAGCGCCATCGCCTCCATCCCGCCGGTCCGAGAGCGGGTGGAGGCCGTTCGGAGCTACCGCCTCGAGAGCAAGCGCGAGACCACGCGTGAGCTGGCGGACCGGCCGTCGCTCTTCGGGGAGATCCGGCAGCCTTCGGGCCGCTACATCGTCATCCCGCGGCACTCCTCGGAGCAGCGCGCGTTCATTCCCATGGCACTGTTCCCGGCGTCCCACATCGTCGGCGACTCCTGCGCTTTCGTGGAGTCCGACGATCCGTACGTGCTCGGGGTGTTGATGTCGACGATGCACATGGCCTGGGTCCGCCAGGTGTGCGGTCGCATCAAGTCCGACTACCGATACTCGAACCGCATCGTCTACAACAACTTCCCGTGGCCGCCGGCACCTGAGACGAGCCGAATCGATGCCGTGAGAGCCGCCGCCAGGAACGTCCTCGCGGTCAGACGCCGGCATCACCAGGCTCCACTTGCAACCCTCTACGATCCATCGCTGATGCCGCCGGACCTCGCAGATGCCCACCGCCGTCTCGACCGGGCGGTCGACGCGTGCTACCTGCCCCGACGGAGGCCGGGCTCCGAGTCGGAGCGGCTGAAGCTCCTCTTCGAGATCCACCGCAGGGTCTCGTCCGCCTAGCTCACCTGCTGGGCCATCGGCGGAGCCCTTTCACGTGCTCGAAGTGCGCGTCGAAGGTCACCAGGGCTGCGCCTGCCTCCATTGCGTGCGCGGCGATCCAGACGTCGTTGATCGGTATCGGCGTCCCCTGGCGGCGGAGCGCATCCTTCACCCCTCCGAACACCTCCGCGGTGTCGTCGGTGGCGAACAGTAACTTGACCGTCGGGCTCGCCAAGAACTCGCGAAGGGCCGCGCGGTTCTTGCTTTCGAACTTGCCTCCCCGAAACCCGGCGTACAGCTCACCCAGCACGAAGATCGAGACGAAGGTCACGTCGGCCTCACCCAACGCCTCGAGGACGGCGTCGTCGCCCCCCGCGAGGCTGGCGTAGGCGTTCGTGTCGAGGAGGATTTTCCTCATCTCCAGTCGGCCCGCTCCACCTTCTCGAAGTCAGCCACCGCCTTCTCGAATTCCTTGGCCTGCGCCCTCGACCACATGCCGCAGAACCTCTCGAAGCTCTTCCGGTGCTTCTGGCCGGAAGGCCTCACGCCCAGCACTTCTTCGAGCAACCGCTTGACGGCCCGATTGATGCTCGTCCTCTCGGCTCGCGCCTTGGCCCTGATGGCTGACGCCAGCGCGTCGTCCAGCCCATGGATCGTGATCGAGCTCATTCCTACCTCCACGTGAGTCAGATGATGGTGCATCTTCATGAACCATGATTCGCTTATTGTGGTTCAGCTCGTCCAAGCTCGCAAGTCCCCCCGGCCTGCACACGGGCGGAGGTTCGCGCCGCGCGGGCTACTTCCCGGAGGCCAACAGCGCTTCGTAGGCCGCCGCGTCCAACAATCCCTCGTACTGTTTCGGGTCGGACGGCTCGATCTCGATCATCCAGGCGGCCTTGTAGGGGTCCTGGTTCACCAGCTGCGGCTCGTCGACCAGCGAATCGTTGGTCTTCACCACCTTGCCGCTGAGCGGGGCGAACAGCTCGGAGACCGCCTTGGTCGACTCGATCACTCCGAAGGGCTTGCCCGCCGTCACCGTGTCGCCCACCTTGGGCAGCTCCACGTACACCACGTCGCCCAGGGCCTCCTGGGCGTGCGAGGTGACGCCCACCACCACCGCGCTCCCCTGCCGCCGGGCCCACTCGTGGTCCTTCGTGTACCTGAGGTCCTTCGGGGTATCGCCCATCGCTGCGCTCCTAGCCTCTCTTCCAGAACGGCGTCTTGACTACGCGGGCCGCCACCAGGCGCCCGCGGATCTCCACCTGGAAGCTCGAGCCCTCGGCCGCCAGCTCCGGTGGCACGTAGCCGATGCCAATCGCCTTCTTCACCGAGGGACCCATCGTGCCCGAGGTCACCTCGCCCACCCTCTGCCCGTCCTTCAGGATCGGGTAGTGCGGCCTCGGGATACCCGGTTCGACCAGCTCGAATCCGACCAGCCTCTTCTTCACCCCTTCGGCCCTTTGCTTCCTGAGCGCCTCGGCGCCGAGGAAGTCGCCCTTGTCGAGCTTGACGATCCAGCCGAGCCCCGCCTCGAGCGGCGTGTGCTCTTCGTCGATGTCGTTTCCGTAGAGCGCGTACTTCATCTCGGTCCGGAGCGAGTCTCGCGCCCCAAGGCCCGCCGGCTTGAGGCCGTCCCGCTGGCCCTCTTCGAGCAGCGCGTACCACAGCGCCTCGGCGTCACCCGGAGCGCAGTACAGCTCGAACCCGTCCTCCCCGGTGTAGCCGGTGCGAGAGACGATGCACTGCTTCCCTGCTACCCCGCCGGCCGTGAAGCGGTAGGTGCCCAGCTTGGACAGGTCAAACGCCGTGAGCCGCTGCGCGATCGCGGCCGCCTTCGGGCCCTGCACGGCGAGCTGCGCCCAGTCGTCGCTCGCGTCCGCCGGCGCCACCCCGACCGCGTGCCGCCGCATCCAATCGAAGTCCTTCTCCCGGTTGGCGGCATTGACGCAGACGAAGATGTGGTCCGCGGAGAAGCGATAGGCCACGACGTCGTCCAGGAACCCGCCCCGCTCGTTCAAAAGCCCCGAGTAGAGCGCCTGCCCATCGGCGGCGCGGGCGAGATCGTTCGTCAACAGCCGGTTCGCCGTCTCCAGCGCGCCCGGGCCCTTGAAGACGATCTCCCCCATGTGCGAAACGTCGAACATCCCGGCCTGGTTGCGCACCGCCTCGTGCTCGGCGATCACCGACGTGTATTGAACCGGCATCTCCCAGCCGGCGAAGTCGACCATCCGGGCGCCCAGTTTCCGGTGCGCCGCGTTTAGGGGTGTCTTGCGGGCCATGGCCTCGCGGGGTGAAGAGCGCGTGGACTATAGCGGGCAGACCTCGACGATCAAGTAGAGTGGCACCTCCTCGATGAAGATCCGCAACCGGCTCAACCCCTCGAACCCGTGCTTCTCGTTCGAGTTCTTCCCGCCGAAGACGCCGGAGGGCGAACGGAGCCTCTGGGAGACCCTCGAGGATCTGCGAGAGCTGGAACCCGGCTTCGTCTCGGTCACCTACGGCGCCGGCGGGAGCACCCGGGACCGGACCGTGTCGCTGGTCACACAGATCAAGGCTCGGGCCGGCCTGGAGGCGATGGCGCACGTCACCTGTGTGGGCCACACCCGCCAGGAGCTCTCCTCGATCTGCGATCTCTTGGCAGCGGCGAAGATCGAAAACCTGCTGGTGCTGCGGGGCGACCCGCCGCAGGGCCAGGCCAGCTTCGTCCCCCGGGTGGGCGGGTTCCGCTACGCCGCGGAGCTGGTCGGCTTCCTCCACCAGCGCGACTACCCGTTCTGCCTGGGCGGCGCCTGCTACCCGGAGGGCCACGTGGAGACGCCCTCCCGCGACGTCGACCTCAAGCACCTCAAGGAGAAGGTGGACGCGGGGCTGGACTTCGTGATCACCCAGCTCTTCTTCGACAACGCCTTCTACTTCGACTTCATCGAGCGGGCGCGCCGGGTCGGGGTCAACGTGCCCATCGTGCCCGGCATCATGCCAATCACCAACTTCGAGCAGCTCGGCCGGTTCACCCGAATGTGCGGAGCGACGGTCCCGATGCGGCTCGCGCTGCAGCTCGAGAAGGTCAAGGACGACCCGCAGGCGGTGGCGCAGCTGGGAGTGGCGCACGCCACCGTGCAGTGCATGGAGCTGCTCGCCCGCGGGGTGCCGGGCATCCACTTCTACACGCTCAACCGCTCTCCCGCGACGCGGATGATCGTCAGCGCCCTGCGCGCGCGCGGCGAGACCGTTTGAATCCCGCGCGGGGCGGAAGCGGAGAAGCTCAGCCTACGCCCCGGCCGGCGCGAGAGGCCCTAAGTTGCTCCGCGACGTCGATGGCCTCATCGATGAAGCTCTTCACCTCGTCGAAGCTCTGGTGCCGGCCGTAGAAAGCTCGCAGCACCCGAGAGCCGAGCACCGCGCCGGGCCTCGCCGGATCGCCGCCGCCCGAGAAGACCAGGAGCCTCGCGATCAGCTCCAGGTTCGCCAGGGCCGCCTGCCACGACGAGTCGGCCGAGTAGGCCTCCAGCTCCCTCTGGCCGGTGTCCAGCTTCACGGCGTTCTGCCCCGCCGCTCTCCGGAGCACGCGGGAGCTGCAGCGGGACCCGACCGCGATTCCCTCCAGACCGGAGCTGCGGACTTCGAGGCAGGTTCCCTTGCCCAGCTCGTTGCCGGCCTCGGTGCGGAAGTCCACCTCACAGCCGCGGTAGATGCCGGCCAGGCGCTGACCCAAGAGCTGCGACCTCTTGGCGAGCCCGAGCGTAGCGGCCGCGGCCGCGAGAGCCGCGCGCTCTCTGGCCCGGAGGACCAGGTACTCGGCGATCGCAACCGGGACCAGCGCGGGGGCGAAGATCGCCATGCGCGCAGCCCAGCTCCCTTCTGCGTCCACAAAGAAGAACGCGAACACCGCCCAGCCGACCACCAGCGCGCGGGTGAGCCAGCGCAGGCCGGCGAGAGCTGCAGGTGGCTTGGACGCCATGGAGTCGCCCTCCGTTGGCGGCGCCGCAGCCACCGCCTGGTCAGAGTCAGAAGCTTCTCGCCGCCGCGAGCGTGTTCTGCATGAGCATCGCCACCGTCATCGGGCCCACCCCCCCTGGCACCGGGGTGATCCACGAGGCGAGCTGGGCTGCCGCCTCGAACTCCACGTCTCCCACCAGCTTGCCCTCGGGGGTGCGGTTGATGCCCACGTCGATCACCACCGCCCCCGGCTTGATCCACGCGCCTTTCACCAGGCGGGGGACTCCCACCGCGGCGACTACCAGGTCCGCTTGCCCGATCTCCAGGGGGAGGTCGCTCTTGCGGTGGCAGATGGTGACGGTGGCGTCGGCGGCGAGCAGCAGCATCGCCATCGGCCGCCCGACGATGTTGCTCCGGCCCACCACCACCGCCTTCTTGGCGGCGGGCGAAAAGCCGATCTCCTCCAAGAGCCGCATCACCCCCGCCGGAGTGCAGGGCCTCAGCCCCGGCTTCCCTTGGAAAAGCCGGCCGGCGTTGACCGGGTGGAAGGCGTCCACGTCCTTGGCCGGGTCGATGGCGAGCAGCAACGCCTCGGAATCCAGCTGCCGGGGCAGCGGGAGCTGCACCAGGATCCCATGCACGCGCGCGTCGGCGTTGAGCTGGCGGACCAGCCCCAGGACCTCCGCCTGGCTCGCCGACGCGTCGAGGTGGTGCTCCACCGAGTAGAAGCCGACTTCCTCCGCGGCCTTCCGCTTCGAGGTGACGTAGGTCTTCGAGGCCGGATCCTCTCCGACTCTCACCACCGCCAACCCGGGCAAAAGGCCACGCTCGTCTTTCAACCGAGCCACCTCGGCCTTGACCTGCGCGCGGACCTTCGCCGCGACTGCCTTCCCGTCGATCAGCCGAGCCGTCATGGGCCGGGCGACTCTATGCGAAACTCGCAGGCGGCCAACGGAGATCCGCGTGTTCGGAAAGGTCCTCGGGGCGATCATCGGCGCCATCATTGGGCTCGGCCTCTCCTCCGGCTACGCCGCCATCGTCCTCGCGGCCGTGGGCGCCTACCTCGGCCATAGGTTCGATCTCGCCCAGGACGCCGCCGCCCAGGCTCCGGAGGGCGGGGACGCGCTTCCCGAGCCCAGGAGCAAGCGCGAGGTCGAGCGCGAGGCCAGGGCGCTGTTCGCCCGACACCTCTGCACCCTGTTCGCCGAGGTCGCCAAGGTCGACGGAGCTCCAGTACGCGAAGAGATTCGCGCCGTCCGCGATTTCTTCGAGCGCGAGCTGCGCTTCGATGAGGAGGAACTGGAGACCGTCAGGGTCGACCTCAAGCAGGCCTTCGGGCGGCCTGGAGACCTCGAGGCGGCGACGCTCGAGTGCCGGGCTGGCCTTCGCCCGTCGGAGCGGCTGCTCCTCGCCAGCGCGCTCTACGAGCTCGGGCTCGCTGACGGAGTGCTCAAGCGGCCGGAGCGCGACCTCATCCGCAAGGCGGTGGGGGAGCTGGGGATCAGCGAGGAGGAGCACCGCTCCATCCTCGCCGCGCACCTAGGAGACGGGCAGCCGCGCTTCGCGGTGCTCGGGTTATCGGCCGACGCGACCGACGAAGAGCTGAAGAGCGCCTTCCGGCGCCTCGCCGCCACCCACCACCCCGACAAGGTGGCGCACCTCGGTCCGGGGGCGGTCGAGCGGGCGTCCAGGCGCTTCCGCGAGATCAAGGAGGCCTACGACGAAGCTCGGCGCATCCGCGGCGGGTGACCGCGCGGGATCCTCGGGTTGAGCCTCGACTCGAGACTGGCGCTATAGGTAAGAACCCTCATGCCTCGCGAGCTGGTCGACCTGCACATACACTTGGGCGGCGCGGTGGCGCCCCACGTCCTCTGGTCCATCGCCCACCAGCAGGGGTTCAAGCTGCCGGTGAAGGACTACTTCGAGTTCGTCGAGCTGATCACTGCCCGGCCGGAGACGGTGACCAACCTCGAGGACTACCTCCGGATAATGCACACCTGGACGGAGAAGATTCAGAGCTCCCCAGCCGCCATCGAGCGCTCCGTCTACGAGGTGATCGGCAAGGAGTACCGCGGCAGCCGGGTCTCGCAGATCGAGCTGCGCTTCAACCCGATGAAGCGCAACTTGAGCTCCGAGCTGGACCTGGACCACATCATCCACGCGGCGCTGCGCGGGATGGACCGGGCCGTGCTCGAGTACGGGGTGAAGGCCGGGCTCATCTTCTGCCTGGCCCGCGAGTTCGAGCACCGGCTGAATTCCATCATCCTCGACAAGGCGATTCGCTACCGCAGCCGCGGCGTGTGGGGGATCGATCTCGCCGGGACCGAGCAGCACGCCCTGGAGCTGAGGCCGGAGCTGGTTCCGCAATACGAGGACCTCTTCGCCCGCGCCCGGGCCGCGGGGCTCAAGACCACCGTGCACACCGGTGAGACCGCCGGCACCGGGGTGGACGGCGTGGTGGCGGTGATCGAGCGGCTGGGACCCCACCGCATCGGCCACGGTATCCGGGCCGCCCAGGACGAGTCCGCCATGAAGCTCCTCCGCGAGCACGACGTACTGCTCGAGATTTGCCCCACCTCCAACCTCCAGACCCGCGCGGTGGACGGGATCGCCGAGCTCAAGCACATCATCCGTACCCTCTGGGACCGCGGCGTGAAGCTGAGCCTCAACACCGACGGCCCCTACCTCCTCGACACCGACATGACCCGCGAGGTGGAGTTGGTGGAGAAGAACGGCATCCTTACCCCGGAGCAGGTGGACCAGACGCTCGCCTGGGCCCGCCAGTACTCCTTCATCCCCTGATCCCAGCGCGCCAATTCGCCTAGCTCGTGTACCCGCTCCTTCGCTCCGCGCTCTTCCGGCTCCCCCCCGAGGCGGCCCACCGGGCGGCCATCGACGCCCTCGCGCTCCTCGGACGCTCCTCGCGCGCGTGCGCGTCGCTGCGGAGCCGGGCCCTGGCCGGAGTGGAGCTGCACACCCGCGTGGCGGGGCTCGACTTCCCCAACCCGCTCGGCCTCGCCGCGGGAATGGACAAGGACGCCGAGGCGGTCGCGGGCTTCTTCGGCCTCGGGTTCGGCTTCGTCGAGGTCGGCACTCTCACCCCGCGTGCCCAGCCTGGCAACCCTCGGCCGCGGCTGTTCCGAATCGCCGAGCACCGCGCGCTCATCAACCGGCTGGGGTTCAACAACCTCGGCGCCGGCCGCGCCGCGCAGCGCCTCGCTGAGCTGGACTACAGGCCAGGCCCCGTCGGAGCGAACATCGGGAAGAACCGCGATACGCCCCTCGAACGAGCGGCCGAAGACTATCTCGCATGCGTGGACGCCCTAGGCCCGCTCGTGGACTACGTGGTGCTGAACGCCAGCTCGCCGAACACGCCGGGGCTGAGATCGCTCCAAGAGCCCGAGGCCCTCGCCGCGTTGCTCGCCGCAGTGCGGCCGCGGCTGGACCGGGCGAGAGGGAAGAAGCTCTTCCTCAAGATCTCGCCAGATCTCTCGCCAGAGGCCATCGACGCGGTAGTGGACGTCGCGGCCACTCACGGCGCCGACGGGCTGGTCGCCACCAACACCACCATCGCACGGCCACTCGTCCACCCGCGCGCCGCCGAGGGCGGCGGCCTCTCTGGCGAGCCGTTGAGGCAACTCGCGACCCAGACCATTCGCCGCGCCTACGAGCGCTCCGGCGGCCGCCTGCCGATCATCGGGGTGGGTGGAGTCTCCACCGGCGAGCACGCCTACGAGAAGCTCCGGGCAGGCGCCTCGCTGGTGCAGCTCTACACCGGGTTGGTGTTCGAAGGGCCCTCGGTGGTGCGCCGGCTCCTCCGCGACCTCGCCCGCCTCCTCGAACGCGACGGCTTCGGCTCGGTGGCGGAGGCGGTGGGCGCCGACTCGCGCTCGCCCTCGCCGGGGACCTCGGCTTCGGCCGCGCTCCGGGAGAGATGAGAGCGGGGCGGGTACGAAGAGCACCAGCGATAGAGCTGCCCGATCCTGCATGAGAGCATCGTCTGTATTCTCGAACGCGGCACGCCCCGCGTTTCCTTCCCCGAATCTAGCATGCGGCCGGCGAGCTGATCACCGCCTCGTCGCGACCGAGCACTTTTCGATAGAGCTGATCATGCCGCGCGATCAGCCGATCGACGGTGAGCTCGCGCTCGACGAAGCGGCGAGCGTTGTTCGCCAACCTGCGCGCGGCGGCCGGATCCGCGATCAGCGTGCCGATCGCCTCCGCGAGCTGCTCCGGTCTGTGGGGTTCGACCACCAGCCCGCGCTCGCCGTGCTCCACCAGCTCGCGGTTTCCGCCCACGTCGGTCACCACCATCGGCAGGCGGGCCGCCATGCCCTCGATCACCGCGTTCGAAAGTCCCTCGCGGCTCGAGCACAGCACCCCCAGGGAGGCGCGGGCGAGGATCGCCGGAGTGTCCCTCCGGAAGCCGAGGAAGTGTGCCCGGCCCCCGAGCCCCAACTGGCGCGCCAGCTTCTCCAGCCCCGGCCGGCGCGCTCCTCCGCCGACGAAGTACGCGCAGATCGGCCCGACACTCTCGCTGGCGATTCGGAGCGCCTGCAAGAGGTCCTCCTGGCGCTTCACCGGGTGGCTCATGTTGGCGAGGTGCACCACCACCGGCGCGCCTCGTGGATCCGGCAGCGGCGCGAGCAGGGGCACCCTCGCCTGCCGATCGAAACGCTGGAGGTCGATCCCGTTGCGGATGAGGGCGATCCTCTCGGGCCGAATTCCCTCGGCGAGGCAGAGCCGCCGGACGGCCTCGGCGTTCACCACCACCTGATCGGCGAGGCGGGTGAGCTGGGCGAGTGCCGCGGCGCGCAGCCTCCCGTGCCAGTGGAGGAGATCCAGGCGCCCCACCACCACCTTCACCCGGGCCAGCCGCGCCGCCGGCACCGCGAGGAGGGTGGAGTAGAAGTCGTGGACGTGGACGAGGTCGATCCGCTCGGCCCTGAGCCAGGCGGCCAACCGGGCGATCTGCAAGAGCGCGCTCGGAGACGCGAAGGAGCCGCGCAGCGGAAAGGCTTGCGGCTCGAATCCGGCCCGCCGCACCTCGTCGAGCAGCGGCCCGAGCGCGTAGAGCACCGCCACCTTGATCCGGTAGTCCGCCGGCAAGCCTCTCAGGAGCTCGAGCACCTGCCCCTCGGTGCCTCCGATGAAGAAGGCTTTGGTGAACTCCACCAATCGGATCAGGCGCCGGTCGGGCACGCTTCCCCCTCTTCGGCGCGCGATACCCGCTCCACGCAGGCTCCCAGCCCGAACAGCACGTACAGGTGGGTGGAGAGGATGTAGCCCGAGAACAGGGCGCACACGAGGTAGCCGGCCACCGAAGCGGCCACCGCCCGGGCGAGCCAGCCGTTCTCCGGGTGGGGCGAGGCTTGGAACGCACCGCCCACCGCCGCGCCGACGAAGGCCAAGAAGAACAGCATCCCGGCCCACCCAAGCTCGCCCACCACGTCCAGGAACACGTTGTGCGCCACGTACGCCCGCCGCGCCTCGGGCGGCGCGTAGAGGGGCCAGGCGTACCGGAACGCGCCGGCGCCGACGCCCAAGAGCGGGCGGTCGAGGCTGATCCGCGAGGCCACGTACCAGGCGAAGACCCGCCCCATGGCCGAAGGGTCCGCCTCGAAGGAAGCGACCGTCTGGTTCCGGCGCCAGAAGCTCTCCGGAGCAAGGGTGAAGAGCCCGGTGACCAGAATCAGCGCCAGGGCCAACGCCTTCACCCGGTGCCGCTCGCGCATCGCCCAGATCGCCATCGCGGCGGCCAGCCCGATGAAGCCGCCGCGGGAGTGGCTGAGCACCACTGCCGCCACCGCTAGCGCCGCCGCTGCACCGCACGCCAGGCGGAAGAGCCACCCGGACGACTTCCGGGCGAGAAAGGCGGCCGCGAGCGGCACCACCAGCCCCACGTCCATCGCCATGTGGTTGGGATCCGCGTACACCCCCACCCAGCGAGCCCGGTAGCCCTCCACCAGTTGAAGCCCTGAGGCCCAGGCCTGAATGACACCGATCGACGCCGCAGCGGAGGCCAACACCATCGCCGCGCAGAGGAGCCGGATTCGCCTCCAGCTCGACACCACGTTCACCAGCGTCAGGTAGATGGCCACCAGCTTCCAAAGCTCCACCGCGGTGCCCTGGCTCACCTCGGGGTGCACCGACCAGGCAGCGGAAGCCAGTGCGAGCGCGGCGAAGCCCAAGAGAGCCATCCCGCGCAACCCATCGAAAGAGAACGCTTCGAGCTTGCCGACCCGCCGCACCACCGCAAGCCCCGCAGCGAGGGCCGCCGTGACCAGCGCGAGCCGGAGCGGGCGGGCCCATGAAATCCACTCGCCCGGCACCGAATACATCACCACCGCGAACGCGAGCAGCGCTCCGAAGGCAATGACGTCGCGCTCCTCGCGCCGCGCGGAGGCCTCCATGCCCATGGTTTCCCGCCAGGGTGCGAGCAGGCGATGTGCCAGCCGGCGGCCCCTCGGCCCCGGGGGTTGCATCGTCCACAGGCGGAAAGGCTGAAAGCGTTACCGCACCGGCGCAGGCGCAGTGGGCAGCGACGGCACCGACTTCGGGTCCACCCTTCGCTCCTTGAGGAAGGGCCTCGCCATCTCGGAACGGAGCTTCTCCAGCGAGCGGTCGAGCATCGCCTCCAGGGGGGCGAGCGCCTTGGGCGGAAGCCTCGACGCGAAGGCCTCCTGTGCCCGGGACCTGGCGCCCTCGCGCAACCTGGGCGAATCGGGGCTACCCTCGAAGAGGCGCTCGCAAAGCTCTACAAGGCGCACCTCGGGCACCGGCCGCGCCTCCGCTTCTGCGTCGAGCACCGCCGTCGCGACCGCCGCATGGAAGACCCGCTCCGCACCCAGTTGCGCAAAGGGCTGGGCGAAGCGCGCCGCGGTTCGGGCCGCATCTTCGGGCGAGCTCCCGAACAACTCCGAGAAGACCTCCCGCTGCCCCTCGGCCCGCTCGAGGGTCGCGTAGGCTTCGGCCAGCTCGCGGCGCGAACGGAAGGTCACCGGCTCGGCGCCTTCCACCTTCAGCGCCCGCGCCGGCCTCCGCCGCCGGAGCGCGGCCAGGGCGGCAGCCTCGCCGTCGAAGAGCAGCCAGCTTCCCTCGAAGAGGGCCATCGGCTCGCTGGCGAGCCGGTCCGCGCGGTGCTTGAGCTCCAAAGTGAGCGAGAACCCCACTTGGAAGATGCGCCTGAGATCATGCTCACGCACGCAGGCGCTGGCTTGCGAGGGGTCTGCTCCGCACATGTGCTCGAGCGCCAAGGCGAGGTAGTCGCGAGCCATCTCGCTCACCCGTCGCACCGCCCGCGCATCCCCCGGCTCGGCGCCCTCGGCGACCAGGGCGCAGTTCACCAGGTAGCGGACCTCCTGCTCCAGGCCTTCCCGCTCCTCGGAGTCCAGCCCGCGGAAGGCCGCTTCCACGAAATCCACCTGCGCCTCGGGCGCCCTGAGGGCCACTCCACCGCCCGCGGCCACCGACTCCGACCGGGCCGAGCCGGCGGGGGCGAAGTCCTTGGGGTCCACCCGGCCGTAGAGCTTCATCGCCTCGTCGTGCTCGGGAAAGCCAAGGTCCGCGAGCCGGGCGGTGCGGAAGCGGTAGGCGGCTTCCTCCAGCTCCGAGGGAAGCTCCCAGCGAACGGCCTCGAAGAGCCGGCTCGCTTCGAACGGGCTTTCGGCGATCAGATCCTCGGCGAGGTGGCGAAGAGTGACCATGTCCGACCCCTCCACGCGCAGCTCCATGAGGTACTTGCCCTCGGCGGTCTGGAAGGCGACCCCTTCGGGCTTGACGTCGGGGTTTTCCTCCAGGTCGTGGAGGTGAGTCAGGGCCCGGAAGACGAGCTCCAGCACCTCGAGGTCCACCCGGCGAAGCTTGGCCAGGTATTGCTGGCGGTCGTCTCCCCGCGCGACCCGGAGCCAGGCCAAGACCTCCAGCGGGTCGAGCTTGTCCTTGCGCCAGCTCGCGAGGTCCACGAAGGCGCGGAACTGCTCGGGAGAGGCGATCTGGACCAGCTCCGATGCGTCCTCCAACCCCACGTCGACGATGGTGGTGTACAGGTCGTGCTCGGGCACCGAGCGGACGAGCGCGCGCGCATCCTCGCTGCCGACGATCGCGTCCGCCCGAGCGCGCGGCGAAAGCTGCATCAGCCGCCGCGTGAGCGCCAGTCGAGCTTCCCGCTTCTTCTGTCCCGTCTCCACGCAGAAGGGACTAGCAGGGATCCGCGCGGAGATCGACCTCAGCTCAGCCGATGGTGCTCTGGCAGCCCCACACGACGTTGAAGCTCTTGAGCACCGGGGTGTTCTTCCCGTCGCTGGAGGAGAGCACGAACTCGACCCGCAAGTAGGCCGCCTTGGGCACGCCCGCAGCCTTGAGATCCGCCGGCGAAGTGGTGAACGGGCCGAAGCGCTGGGTGGCGGTGTTGGCGAGATCGGCCGGCGTGGCTCCCACCTTCACGAACACCTGGACCGCGGTGTTGGGAGGGGTGACCGCGTCCCACACCACCTGCCTCCACTCGGTGTCCGGCCCGCAACCCATCATGTCCTTCCGGTAGGTGCCCCGCGGAGCGGTGAACTTGCGCAGCTGGTAGCCGGTGAAGTCGGAGTAGGTGTACAGCCCGGCGGCCTGCTGCGGGGTTCGCAGCACCGCGCCCGAGGACTTCTCGATCCGCATCGCGTTGCCGCTCCAGTTGTTCACCCAGGGGTTGCCGTCGCTGTCGAGCCCCACGCCGATGCTCCCGCTGGTCTGGCCGTCGGTGGCGTCCACGCAGTCGACCGGGCCGGTGGGCGTCTGGAACTGCTTTACCGCCCCGGTCTCGGCATCGAACTTGATGAGCTTCGCCCCGGTGTCCGAGCTCATGAAGATGGTGCCCTGATCGTCCGCCGCGATCCCCCGCGGGCGGCCCAGGCCGGCCGAGGTGTCGCAGGCCGCGCTGGCGTAGGTGAAGGAGGTCCAGCTCCCGATGCTGTTGGTCAGCCCGGGGCCGTGCTCGTACCGGCAGGCCACCGTGCCCGCGGTCCACCCCGGCAGCCAGACGCGGTCCTTGCCGTCCACGCCGATGCTGTAGGAGCCACAGGCCTGGCCTCCCTGGGGCGTGATGTCGAGCGGGTTGCCGTTGCCGTCCTTGATCAAGGTGCCGGTGGCGGTGTCGATCAGCGCCAGCCGCGCCTGCCCCGGGTAGACGAGCCAGAGCCGCTGCTTGCCGTCGACCACCGCGCCGTAGGCCCCCGCTGGTGCCCAGTGGCTCAGGTAGATGCTGCCGTCGCCGGCGGCGTTGACCGGAACCACCTTCCCGTTGAGCGCGCTCAGCTTGTACACCCTCGACTCGCGGTAGATGCCCACCCACACGTCGCCGGCGGTCCCTTCCGCGCCTTGCGAGATGGCGATCGCCCGTGCCGCCACTCCTCCGCCGGGGCCGCCCACCGGGGTGGAGAAGAGCACGCACTCGTCGTACTCCAGCGGATCGGACATGTTGTTCGGCAGGATGAGCTCGCCCTTGCCCGGGTCGGGATCGATCGCGCCGTCGCCGTTCACGTCCCGGCTGGTCCGAATCGCCCCGTCCTTGTTCCTATCGACGCACGAGGAGACGTCGTTGGCGATCTTGGTGACCGAGCCCTGGAGCCCGATCGCCCGGTTCGCCACCCAGACGTCGCCGTACAGGTCGATCGCGGTGCGGCTGGGATTGTTGCTGGGCAAAGCCCGCAGCCCGTTCGCCTGCCCCAGCCCGTCCACCGGCACCGCCGTGTAGTACCGGCCCACCTCCCTGCCGGTCTTGGTGTCGTACTTCGAGACCCACCCCTGGCTGTTGTTGGCGATCCACATGAAGTGGAACTCGATCGAGCCGGTGTTAAGCACCACGTGCCCGTTTGGATCCAGCTTCACCCCGTCGCCGGTCCCGCCCGCCCCGCCATCCAAGGTGAACTGGCCCGGGCCGATGGTGGTGGTCTGGGTGCCGTCCCCGCCGTCCCAATTGGTACCGCCTCCCCCCGCGCCTCCGCCCGCGCCGCCGGCGCCTCCGCCCGCCCCTCCTCCCCCGCCTCCTCCGTCACGAACGACTTCTGTGGAGGGGGCGCAGCTGCACTTGCACCCCACCGCCGCCAGCGCGGCCAGCCCAAGCACGAGGAGCGGATTGCGGAACATGACAAATCCTCGGAGGGGCCCCCTATGGCCCCTCTCGTTATCGCAGTGTCCGCCCTCGGAATTGCCTCGGTCAACTGACCGATGCCGGCGCGCCCTCGGGGAAGACCGCTTCCAGCAGCGCGGCCCAAACCTCCTCCACCCCGGTTTTCTCGGTGGCCGAGAAGGGAAGCACCTCGGGCACCTCGAGCCGGCTGGCGATCTCTTGGAGCCGCGGCTTTCTCTTGGCCTTCGGAAGCCTGTCCAGCTTGGTGCCCACCACCAGGATGAGCGGCGCCTTTTCCACAAGATAATCGAGCGTTTGCACATCGTCGCCGGTGGGGCCGACCTCGGCGTCCACGATGCTGACCACCGCCCGGAGGGCCTGCCTCTTTTCCAGGTAGGTGGAGATCATCTGATGCCAGATGGAGCGGTCAGCTTTGGAGGCTTTGGCGTAGCCGTAGCCGGGGAGGTCGGCCAGGCGCAGGGCGTAGCGGGATTGGTCCCTGCGCAGCTCCACGTCGAAGAAGTTGAGGGTGCGGGTGCGGCCGGGGGTGTTGGAGACGCGGACCAGCTTCCTCCGCCCGGTGAGGGCGTTGATCATCGAAGACTTGCCCACGTTGGAGCGGCCCACGAAGGCGACCTCGGGGCGGTCGGCGCCGGGGTAGCCCTCGGGCGCGACCGCGCTCGAGACAAATCGCGCGTCGAGGACCTGGATCACTTCTTCTTCGGGGTGGGGCGGGCCGCCTTGCGGCGCTCCCGCTCGGCGGACCAGTGGTCGATCAGTTTCAGCTTCTCGACGAAGTCGAAGGCCTTGAGCGAGGGGGAGGACGCGTCGTGGCAGGTCCGGCAGGCCTTCTCGCTGGGATCCGCGAGGCCGGCGAGGCGGACCAGCTCGGGGTCTCTCATCACGTAGCGGGCGGAGTAGTACTGGCCTCCGCCGTGGCAGGTCTCGCAGCTCACATGGGGCACTTGCTGGTCGGCCTCGTCGGGGGAGTGGCAGGTGAGGCAGCGCGCGTCCTTCTGCTGTGCGGGCGACAGCGAGTCCTTGGCGCGGGAGTGCTTGGCCTGCTTCCACTTCTGGTAGGCCTCGGGGTGGCAGGCCTTGCAGCTCTCCGGGCCGACGAAGCCGTAGGCCGCGGCGGTGGAGCCGCAGAGCAGCGACAGGGCGAGGAGACCGGCCCGCATGGGAGCTTGAGCTTACGCCACCAAGGCGGCTGCTCGGGCAAGCAAAACCCGGAGTTGTCGCCGCTCCACGAGATTGGGTAGGACGTGGGCATGCGATGGGTAGGCGTGCTCTGTCTCCTCTTCTCCGGCGCCGCGCTCGCCAAGCCGTGGCATGGGATCGAACCGGGCGTCGCCCGCCGGGACGACGTGGTGCTCAAGTTCGGCCTACCCACCAGGACGATCAAGAAGGAGGGAAAGGAGATCCTCGCCTACCTCCAGAAGCAGGCCATCCGCGGCACCGTGCAGGCCCAGTTCCGGGTCGACCTGGCCACCAAGCTGGTGGACCGGATCGACGTCTTCCCCGCGCCTTTGATCGGCCGCCAGGCGATCGAGAGCACCTACGGCCGCGCCTGCCCCGAGGGAGCGCCTCCGAAGGAGCCGTGCTACCAGAAGAAGTCGTCCGGCCCGCGCACCTACTTCCTCTACTCCGCGCTGGGGCTGGCCATCTTCTTCAACGAGGACGGCAAGACGGTGCAGTCGTTCGTCTTCCAGCCGGCGAAGAAGTGAGCGCGATGGGAGCACAGGCGGGCTTTCCCCGGCTCATCGGCCTCACCGGCGGCATCGCCAGCGGAAAGAGCACCGTGAGCGCGATGCTGCGCTCGCTGGGCGCGGAGGTGATCGACGCCGACCAGCTCGCCCGCGACGTGGTCGAGCCCGGCAAGCCCGCGCTGGAGGAGATCGCCCGCCGCTTCCCCGGGACGGTGGACGAATCGGGCCGGTTGGACCGGAAGAAGCTCGGAGAGAGGGTGTTCGCCGACGAGCGCGAGCGCGCGGCCTTGAACGCCATCGTCCACCCGCGGATCCACGAAGCGGTGGCGGAGAGGATCCGGCAGCTTTCTGCCCGGGGCGTCGGGCTGGTGATCTACGACGCGCCCCTCCTCATCGAGAACCGCATCCACGAGTGGATGGACGGGGTGATCCTGGTGGTGGCGGAGCGCGAGCAGCAGCTCGAGCGGGTGATGCGCCGCGACGGGCTGAGCCGCGAGCAGGCGGAGGCGCGCCTTTCCTCCCAGCTGCCACTTGACGAGAAGCGGAGGGTCGCGACCTGGGTGGTCGACAACTCCCGAAGCCTCGACCACACTCGCGCCCAGGTCGAGCAGATCTGGCGCCAGCTCGAGCCACTCCGAGGAGACAGATGAGCGAGGAGCGAGGGCCGAGCGGCCGCACCTACTTCGTCACCGGATACCCGGGCTTCATCGGGAAGCGGCTCGTGCAGCACATCGCGGACCGCGACCGGTCAGGCCGGATCTACCTGCTCGTGCAGCCCAAGTTCCTCAAGGAGGCCCGGAGGTACGTCTCCAAGCTTCCCGGCGGGCGGGTGGAGCTGCTCACCGGCGACATCGTCGACATGCACCTCGGGCTCTCGGGGGAGGAATACCAGAGGCTCTGCCGCACGGTGACGGACATCTTCCACCTCGCCGCCATCCAGTACCTCGGCGCGCCGAAGGAGACCTCTTTCCGGGTCAACGTGGACGGCACCCGCAACGTGCTCGAGCTGGCCAAGGACTGCGAGCGGCTCCGCCGGCTCAATTACTTCTCCACCTGCTACGTGTCGGGGGACAGGGTGGGGGTGATCGCGGAGGACGAGCTGGACTGCGGCCAGTCCTTCCGCAACCCCTACGAGGAGAGCAAGTTCCAGGCGGAGAAGCTGGTGCAGCGGGCCGCCTCCAGCCTGCCGGTGACCATCTACCGCCCCTGCTCGGTGGTGGGCGACTCGCGCACCGGGGAGATCGACCGCTTCGAGGGGCCGTACTACCTCGGCATCCTCCTGGTGATGTCGCCGCTGGTGATGCCCCTGCCTCTTCCCGGCAACGGGGTGGCGCCGCTCAACGTGGTGCCGGTGGACTATCTGGTGTCGGCGGTGTGGCACATCTCGAAGGACGAGCGGGCGGTCGGACGCACGCTGCACCTGGTGGACCCCAACCCGATGAGCGCGCGTCGCGTCTACGAGCTGATCGCCGAGAAGGCGCACAAGCGGCTGCCCAAGTTCACCCTCTCGGCCAAGGCCGCCGACGTGATGCTCCGGCTGCCGGTGCTGGAGAAGCTGGCCCGGCCGCAGCGCGCGGCGATCAACTACGTGAACCACCTCGCCATCTACAACTGCCGCAACGCCCTGGAGCTGTTGGACGGCACCGGCATCCGCTGCCCGCCGCTGTCGAGCTACCTCGACAAGCTGGTCGGCTACGTGAAGGAGTACTACCGCAAGCGGAGAGAGACCGCCGACGAGGTGGATGATCCGCTCGACCGCCCCGCGCGTTCGGCCGACTGAGCCAGGAGCCCACGCGCGAGCGGAAGGCCGAAGTAGACTGAGGGGAAAATGAGAAACCTGGCGTTGATACTGGCGCTGGCGGTGGGCTGCGTGATCCAGAAGCCGCCGCCGGCCGACCCGTGCAATCTGGGCGGCAAGAGCCCGTGCACCGAGCTGGGCCGCACCCGCTGCGTGAACGAAGACGGCAACGCGCGGTGCCTGTGCGGCGAGGGGCTGGTGGCCCGGCCCTCCGGCGCCTGCGAGCCGATCGGCTCCACCAACTGCCCCGAGCACGCTGGCGATACCGCCGAACCGGACGACTGCATGGCCCGCGCGAAGCCGGTGAAGATCGGCGACGCGCCGCGGAGCCAGACGGTCGATCCGATCGGCGACTACGACTTCTTCACCTTCGACGGCACCGCGAAGCACGTCTACGTCGTCACCGTGAAGCCGGAAGGGGCGCTCCTCCCCCGCGCCGACCTGTTCGATCAGGGGGGAGTGTGGCTCGCCTCGGACGAGCGCACCGGCAAGGCGCAGCTGGCGGTCAAGGCGCGCGCCACCGCGCCGCACTACTTCCGGGTGTCGCAGTCTCCGCTCGACCCCTCGGTGGCCGTGGCAGGCTACACCATGACCTTCGCCACCACCGGCCTCGAGGACCACGGCGACGGCCCCCAGGAGGCCACCGCCATCGCCGCCACGGTGTACGGCCAGGCGGAGTCGGCCATCAACGGCCGCTTCGAATACACCGGCGACCAGGACTGGTTCTCCTTCTCCGGCACCACCGGGCAGAACTACCGCCTCAGCCTCGACACCTCGAAGGCCGCTCCGCCATTGGTCTCCCTCTATGCGGGAGGGAAGACCGACGTGCCCAAGTGGACCGCGCAGCAGGGCACCATCGACTTCGACCTGCAGGCGAACGAGACCGTCTACCTTGTGTTGTACGGGCAGAAGGAGCTCGGAAGTTACTCGTTCACCTTCGTTCGCTGGGCGAAGTAGCCCTCACCCTGACGCTCTGCCGCGCGCGGGAGAGGGGACTTGAACCGTCGGGCCGGGCCGGGTAGACCGCTCGCCCATGGCACGGGAATTCAAGGTCGGCGACACCTTCCGCCACGTCCGCGAGTGCGACAAGTATCGGCCCCTCTACTACGCGGGCGCCTCGGGCGATTTCAACCCCATCCACATCGACAAGGAGGTGGGGATGATGGCCGGGCTCGGAGGCAACATCCTCCAGGGCCTGTGCACCATGGCCTGGGCGGTGGAGGCCGCAGTCAACTTCGTCGGAGACCCCGGCCGCATCACCCGGGCCAAGGTCCGCTTCTCCAAGCCGGTGATGGTCGATGACACCATCACCTACGAGGGCCGGGTGGCGAGCACCGAGGGGGGCAAGCTGGTGATGGAGATCAGCGCCAAGAACCAGAAGGGCGAAGAGGTGCTGAAGAACGCAGTCGTCGAGGCGAGGGTGGGCTGATGCCGATCGACCAGAGGCACATCGGAAAGAAGTACGGGCCGACCCGCTACGAGGTCGGGCTGGAGAAGATGCGCGAGTTCGCCTACGCGGTGGGCGGCGGCGTTCCCACCTCGAGCTTCGGCGCCAGCGCACCCTCCGGCCTCAACCCGCTCCTGTTCGATGAGCAGGTCGCCAAGGACAGCCCGTACGGAAAGCCGATCGCCTTCCCCACCTTCCCGGTCACCTTCGCCATGGCGCCCTTCGGCCAGGCGGTCACCGACCCGGAGCTGGGCATCAACCTGCTCATGCTGGTGCACGGCGAGCAGGAGTTCGAGCTGTTCGACGCGATCCACCCGGGCGACGTGATGACCACCACCGGAACCGTCACCCAGATCTACGAGAAGGCCGGCAAGGACTTCGTGGTGGTCGTCACCGAGTCGCGAAACCAAAAGGGCAAGCTGGTGGTCCGGGGTACTTGGACCGCGGTCATCCGCCAGGGCTGAGCGCTACGCCGCGGACACCACCCCTTCCTCGACCAACTGGGAGAGGATGCGCGCGGTGTCCAGCCGGGACATCCCGGAGAGCGAGAAGAGGTCCTCGAAGGACACCGAGCCGTCGATCTGCGCCAGCACGAAGCCCGCGCGGTGATCGAGGTTGAGCCAGATGATCTCGTCCTCCTTGAGCTTCACCCTGGGGACGGCGGACAGGCTCCCCAGCCGCGACTCGAACATCACCAGGAGCACCCGTTCGCTGTTGTCCCGCATCGCCTGGACCTCGGGGTCGTCCGGTGCCAATGCCTGCGCCTTGAGGATGAGGTCCATCGCGCCCGAATGATCGTCGAGGTCGAGCAGGTCCTTGGCGCCGCGCAGGAGCGTCCGCACCTCTTCGCGCGGAGTGGCCTGGCGAGGCAACGGTGGCGGCGACGGAGGAGCGCTGAGCAGATCCAGCGCCGACGCCCCCTGGGACTGGATCGCCCCCAGGTGCACCCCTGGGTTGCTCTTCGAGTCCCAGGCGCTCTGGGCCCCCTCGGCGAACTCGATCGCCTGGCGGTGGGCCGGCTCCAGCTCCACCTCTACCAAGATATCGTCGGGGGCGGAGCCGGCCGATCTCGGCGGTTCCGCCAGCACCTGGAAGTCGCTGAGCAAGTCCGGCGCGGGGGCGATGCGCTCGACCAAGGGGCCCGGTGCGGCGCTTGCCGCATTCTCCTGGTGCGGCGCGGCGGTGGGGGGCGCGGGGATCTCGGCCGGGTGCCCGATGGCGATCCCCCAGTCCAGCTCGATCGGAGTGGCTCGAGTCCCTTCCTTCTTCTCAGGCCGCCGGAATGGATCCGCCGCTTGGGCCCCTTGGACTCGGAACACCGACGGCGACGCCGGATCCTGCGGCGGCAGCACCTCGTCCGCCACCGGCGGAGCGGTGGGCGGTGGGGGAGGCGGCTGGTCCAGCAAGCTCTTCGCCCTGGCGTTGGCCGGGTCCACCTTGAGCGCCTGCTCGAACAGGCGCCTGGCCCCGTCGTAATCGCCCGAGAGCCGGAGCCAGACGCCGGCTTCCACCAGCTGTGCTGCGCGCTGCGAGCTCATCTACCGCACGCTTCCGATCCTCTGGACCACGCCCCGGAAAAGGTTCAAGGTCCGCGAGAGCTGGTCGTGGGCCTCGGTCACCGCGGAGAGCGCCCCGCCCTCCAGGGCCCGCTTGCCCGCCTCCACGTGCTTGACCGCCTTCGCGACCGCGTCGACCCCGAACTCCGAGCCGTCGGTGATCTTCTGCACCCGCGGAAGGAGCTGGCCCACCTCGTTGATCAGCGCCTCGAGCTCGGCCCTCTTGGCCTTCAGCTCATCGCCCATCTTCGCTTCGAGCAGGTAGTCCCCCTGCTCCTCCATGATCCGCTTCAGCTCCTCCTCGGTCAGGCCGCCGGAGGCCGTGACGGTGATCGACTGGCGCTGTCCCGTCTCCCGGTCCTTCGCCGAGACCGACACGATGCCGTCGGAGTTGATCTCGAAGGTGACCTCGATCTCCACCTCTCCCCGCTTGGCCTGCCGCAGCCCGGTGAGGACGAACTCCCCCAAAAGCTCGTTCTGGTGGGCGACCTCGTTCTCGCCCTGCAAGACCATGATCTTCACCGAGGTCTGGTTGTCCTTGGAGGTGTTGAAGGCCTCGGAGACCGAGGTTGGCACGGTGGTGTTCTTGGGGATGAGCCGGCGCGTGTACCCACCGGCGATGGCCACTCCCAGGCTCTGAGGAGTGACGTCGAGGAGGAGGACCTGCGCCTCTTCCGAGGTGAGGGCGTTGGCCTGCACCGCCGCGCCCAGGGCCACCACCTCGTCGGGGTGGACGCCCTTGCAGGGCTCGCGCTTGAAGTAGCGCTTCACCGCCTCCACCACCTTCGGCATCCGGGTCATCCCTCCGACCAGGATGATCTCCTTGAGGTCGGCCGGCTTGACCTTGGCCTCCGCCAGGACCTGCTCGGCGATGGAGAGGGTGCGGTCGCACAGGTCGGCGGTCAGCTCTTCGAGCTTGTCGCGGGTGAGCGCGCGCTGCAGGTGGAGCGCCGCCCCGCCTCCCGGAGGGGTGCAGATGAAGGGGAGGTTGATCTGCGCCTCCTTCACCGTGGACAGCTCGATCTTCGCCTTCTCCGCCCCGTCCTTGAGGCGCTGGAGGGCCATCCGGTCCTTGCGCAGGTCGACTCCGTGCTCCTTGGCGAAGCCGAACACCAGCCACTCGATGATGCGGTTGTCGAAGTCTTCTCCCCCCAGATAGCTGTCGCCGCCGGTGGCCACCACGTCGAAGACGCCGCTGCCGACCTCCAGCACCGAGGCGTCGAAGGTGCCCCCGCCCAGGTCGTACACCGCGATCTTCCCGTTCACCGTCTTGCCGAAGCCGTAGGCGAGCGCCGCCGCGGTCGGCTCGTTGATGATCCGCAAGACCTCCAGCCCGGCGATCTTCCCCGCGTCCTTGGTGGCCTGCCGCTGCCCGTCGTTGAAGTAGGCGGGCACCGTCACCACCGCCTTGGCGACCGGCTGGTTGAAGTACGCCTCGGCGTCCTGCTTGAGCTCCGCCAGGATCATCGCCGAGATCTCCGGGAGGGAGATGTCCCTCCCCCCAAGCCGGACCCGGATGTCGTCGTGCTCGCCGCAGACGATCTGGTAGGAGAGGTGCTTCATCGCCTCCTGCACCTGGGTGGAGGAGAACTTCCGCCCGAGCAGCCGCTTCGAGGCGTAGACGGTGTCCTGGGCGTTGGTGATCGCCTGCCGCTTGGCGATCTGCCCCACCAGCCGCTTGCCGGTCTTCGAGAAGGCCACCACCGAAGGGGTGAGGTTGTGGCCGGTGCGGTTCTTGATCACCACCGGCTGGTTCCCCTGGACGGTGGCCACCACGCTGTTGGTGGTGCCCAGGTCGATTCCGATGACGGGGTCGCGTTCGGGCATCGTGTCTGTTCTAGAACGGCCAGCGCTTCTTGAGGTGCTTTTTTGCTTCCGCGTGGTCCGGGTCCAGCCTCAACGCCTCCTCGAAGTGGCGCCGGGCGAGTGCCTTCATCCCGGCGTCCTCCATCACCCGCCCCAAAAGCACCCGGGCCTCCACGTTGTTCGGCTCCGCGTCCACCGCTCGTTGGGCGAGGAGCTTCGCCTCCTTGAGGTCTCCCTTGAGCTTGAACAACAGCCGCGCCGCGTGGAAGGCCGCCTTGGCGTTGGCGGAGTCGATGCCCACGGCGGTCCGGTAGGCCAAAAGCGCCACCTGCAGCTCCCCATCCCGTTCGGCCTGCTCGGCGCGCTGCAGCTCGTCGATGGAGCGCTGCGAATCGTGCTTCCTCCTCGCCTCCTGCAAAAGCGCCTTCACCTCGGAGTTGCGCTCGTCGAGCTGATTGGCCAGGTGCAAGTCGGTATAGGCATGCCCGAACTCGCCCTTCGCCATCCTCTCTCGCGCGCGGGAGACCAGCTCCTGCACCCGGGCGGTCTTGGCCAGGTAGGGGTGGCGGGCGAACCTCGAGCGGCGTTCCTCGGCGCGCTCCTGCTCCTCGGGGGAGAGCGGCCTCGCCGGCGCGGCGACAGGCTCCGGCGGGGGAGAGATGGCCGCCGCCTCGGCCTGCTCGGGGTGGGCTTCGAGGTAGGCGGCCCGCCGGGAAGGCTCGGTCAGCACCTGGTCCGCCTCGGACAGCCGCCGGAAGATCCGGTCGATGCGGGCGCGGAAGCTCCCCAGGTTCTTCCCGAAGAAGCGGTCCGGGTGGTAGCGCCGGGAGGCCTCGTAGAAGGCCTTCTTCACCTCCTCGGCGCTCGAGCCGGGCCTGAGCCCCAAAACCTCGAAGTGATTGAGCCCGTCCATCACCCGTTCCAAATCCAGGATCTCCTTCTTTCGCACCGCGTCGAGGTCGACCTGCTCGTCCATCGCGGCGGTCACCACCGCGGGGGCCGAGGGCTTGGTCACCCGCGCCGGGGCAATGGCCCCCTTGGCCCTGAGCGAGAGCAGGATGGCGATCGCCCGCGGCTCCGACAGCCCGGAGCGGCTGAGCACCTCCTGGATCTGCGAAGCCCGGCCTACCGTCGCGAAGAGCGCCGCCTCCTCGGGCGTGAGCCGAAGCCGCGCCGGATCCGCGTTGGGAACGGCGGCAACGTAGTCGCTCCGGGTGCCCAGCCCGGCGATCGTGTCGCTCTGGCTCACCGTGCGGAGACCCGCCCTGAAATGATCTGGAATATTAGGGACGGGCTTCCCAACTGGTCAAACGCCCTTCAGCGCTGCCTCGAGGATGGACAGCGCCTCGTCGATCTCCGCAGCGGTGATGACGAAGGGCGGCGCCAATCTCACCGTGCGCTCGCCGGCGAGGTTGACCAGCATCCCCCGCTCCCGGCAACCGGCCACCACCTTCGGGGGCTCGCCCTTCACCTCCACTCCCACCAGGAGCCCCCGGCCCCTGACCGCCGCCACCTGCTCAGGCAGACGGGCCATGAGCGCCCCGGCCCCCTCCAAAAGGCGGTCCCCGAGCTGGCGCACCCTCTCCAGCGTCTCCTGCCTCCGGATGATGGAAACCGCCACGTTGGCCGCAGCGGCAGCCACCAGGTTTCCCCCGAAGGTGGAGCCGTGCGAGCCCGCGGGCAGGCTCCTCATGAGATCCTCGCGGCAGAGCATCGCGGCGATGGGGAGGCCGTTGCCCAGGGCCTTGGCCATCGAAGCGGCGTCCGGGCGCACCCCCTCGTGCTGGAAGGCGAAGAACCTCCCGGTGCGGCCCATGCCGGTCTGCACCTCGTCGACCAGGAGCAGAAGCCCCTCGCGGTCGCACAGCTCGCGGAGCCCGCGCAGGAAACCCTCCGGCGCCACCCGCACTCCTCCTTCGCCCTGGACCGCCTCCACCACGATCGCGGCGGTGCTGGGGCCGACGGCCTGCTTCACCACCTCGAGGTCCCCGTAGGGAATGCTGCGGAAGCCCGGCGGCAAGGGCTCGAAGCCCCGCTGGTACTTCGGCTGGCCGGTGGCGGCGGTGGTGGCGAGGGTGCGCCCGTGGAAGGAGGACTCGAACGAGACGACCTCGTGCCGCTCGAGATGGCCGCGGTCCTTCATCACCCTTCGCGCCAGCTTGAAGAGGGCCTCGTTCGCCTCCGCTCCCGAGTTGCAGAAGAAGGCGCGCTCCAGGCCCGACTCGGCGGTGAGCTTCTCGGCCAGCGAAATCTGCGGCTCGGTGTAGAAGACGTTGGAGATGTGCCACAGCCGGTCGAGCTGGGCCTTGGCGGCGGCGGTCACCTCCGGGTGACAGTGCCCGAGGGCGCAGGTGGCGATTCCCCCCAGCATGTCCAGGTAGCGCCGGCCCTCGGCGTCCCACACCCGCACCCCCTCGCCGCGGGTGATGACCAGCGGTTGCCAGCGGTAGTTCTGCAAAAGGTGCTTCTTGGCGCGCTCGATGATCGCTTCGGAGGCGGTCGGCATGGCCTAGAGGATGTAGCGGGAGAGGTCTTCGTCCTCCACCACGTCCGAGAGCCGCTGCCGGACGTACCCGGCGTCGACGTGCACTTCCTTGTCCGAGAGCTCCTCGGCGCCGAAAGAAACCTCGTCCAGGAGCCGCTCGATGATGGTGTGCAAGCGCCGCGCGCCGATGTTCTGGGTCCGCTCGTTGACGATCTGCGCGATGCGCGCGATCTCGCTGATGGCGTCGTCGCTGAAGTGCAGCCGCACGCCTTCGGTGGCCAAGAGCGCGATGTACTGCTTGATCAGCGAGCTCTTCGGCTCGCGGAGAATCCGCACCAGGTCCTCCCCGGTGAGCGCGTCCAGCTCGACCCGGATCGGGAACCGCCCCTGCAGCTCGGGGATGAGGTCCGACGGCTTGGAGACGTGGAAGGCGCCGGCGGCGATGAACAACACGTGGTCGGTCTTCACCGAGCCGTACTTGGTGGTGACGGTGCTTCCCTCCACGATCGGGAGGATGTCCCGCTGCACGCCCTCGCGCGAGACATCGGGCCCTCCGTGGTGCGCGCCCTCGCGGCTGGCGATCTTGTCGATCTCGTCGATGAAGATGATGCCCGCCGTCTCCGCGCGGCGGAGGGCCTCGCGGCTCACCCGGTCCTGGTCGACCAGCTTCTGGGCCTCCTCCTGCTCCAGCGCCCGCAGCGCCTCCGGCACCTTGGCCTTGCGCTTCCGGGTGCGGTTGAACCCCGGCATGTTCCGGAACAGGTCCTGGACGTTGACGCCGATCTCCTCCATCCCCTGCCCGGAGAAGTTCCTGAGGAAGGTGACTCCGCTGTCGGCGACCTCGATCTCCACCAACTGGTCGTCCAAGGTCCCGGCCCGGAGCTGGGCCCTCAGCTTCTCCCGCTCGGACTCGGACAGCTTGGGCGGCGGCGGAGGGGCGGCGAAGCCGTAGGCCGGCTTGGGCGCCTGCGAGCCAAAGAGCAGGTCCACCAGCCGGTCCTCGGCGGCCTCGGCGGCGCGGGCGCGGACCTTCTCGGTCTCTTCCTCGCGGACCATCGAGATCGAGGCCTCTACCAGGTCCCTCACCATCGACTCCACGTCCCGGCCCACGTAGCCGACCTCGGTGAACTTCGAGGCCTCCACCTTCACGAAGGGGGCCTGGGCCAGCTTGGCCAGCCGCCGCGCGATCTCGGTCTTACCTACCCCGGTGGGGCCGATCATGATGATGTTCTTGGGGTGGATCTCCTCCCGCAGGTCGTCCGGCACCTGCTGCCTCCGCCAGCGGTTTCGCAAGGCGATCGCCACCGCGCGCTTGGCCGCGGTTTGACCCACGATGTAGCGATCCAGCTCGCTCACGATCTCGCGTGGGGTGAGCCTGGCGGTCTGTCGTTCGTGCGTGGGCAAGAGCTCAGATCTCCTCGAGGGTGATGTTGGAGTTGGTGTAGATGCAAATCTCCGCGGCGATGCCCAGCGAGGTGAGGGCGATCTCCTTGGCGGACATCGGAGTGTGCTCGATGAGCGCGCGGGCTGCGGCCAGCGCGTAGGCCCCGCCCGAGCCGACCGCCGCGATGCCGTGGTCCGGCTCCACCACGTCGCCCGCCCCGGAGAGCACGAAGGTCCGCTCCTGGTCCGCCACCACCAGCAGGGCCTCCAGCCGGCGGAGGAAGCGGTCGGTCCGCCAGTCTTTCCCCAGCTCGACGCAGGCGCGCGCCAGGTTCTTCTGGTGCTCCTTGAGCTTGGCCTCGAACCGCTCGAAGAGGGTGAAGGCGTCGGCGGTGCTGCCGGCGAAGCCGGCGATCACCGCCCCGTCCGCCAGCCGCCGGACTTTCCGGGCGGAGGCCTTCATCACCGTCTTCTCGAGGGTCACCTGGCCGTCGCCGGCGATCACCGCCTTGCCGTCGCGGCGGATGCACACGATGGTGGTGCCGTGGAACATGGCGGGTGGTTTAACAAGGATGGTCCGCCGAATCCAAGGAACCAGCCGAGCAACCGCTGCAAGAGGCTGCAGGGCGTGCCCGTGAGGCCCGCGAGCAGCACCAGCCCCGCGGTCAAGCCCTGCGCCAAGGATTCACCACGGGCACCTCGCACCGCAGGAAATCGGCTTCGTTGCGCGTCACCACCGTCATTCCGTGGACTTGAGCTGCCGCCGCGACCAGCGCATCGAGCACCGGCAACGGCCTCCCGGCTCTCTCGGCAACCCCGCAGAGGGTTCCCCAGCGGCGCCATACTGGCTCGCCGATCTCGATCATGCGTTCCCGGAACCTGTCGACAACCTGTACCTCGATGAACTCATTTAGACGCTCTCGCCGCCGGGCGTCGCGTACCTTCGCGAGCCCCTTCTCGAGTTCGCCGATCGTCACGATCGAAAGGAACAGGTCACTCTCGTCTTGCTCCTCCAACCACCTGAGCACTCCCTGGTCGCGACGCCGCTTGGTGAGCTCCGAGATGAAGCAGGTGTCGAGCAAGAAGCTCACAGATCAACCCGCCGCCCCGTGTCGCGCGAGCGCACCAGGTCGATCCGCTCACCGGCGATGGGGCTATGGCGAAACAGCTCGATCAGCGGCGGGCGGCGTTTGCGCTTGTTCAGCGCTGCGAACTCGGCCTGGGAAATGACCACGAGCGCCGGCCGACCTCGCACCGTCACGAGCTGCGGCCCTTCGGTCATCGCCCTCCGGGCCACCTCACTGAGCCTCGCCTTCGCGTCCTGAAAAGCCCACGTCATGAGCGCGCCTCGGCCTGCTGGTCTGACTGACCAGCGATAGGTCCAACAAGTCAGTCTTAGGATAGCCGCGAGGAAGCGGCCATTCAACCAGCCGCTGAACCGAGCGCTTGGGTGCTACTCGCACCCCATCTCGATGAAGTTGCAGCCGCCGGGACAGCTCCACTGCATGCGGGGGACGCCGGTGAAGAGATCTCGTCCCACGCAGGTGCCCTCCACGCCGGGGAAGGTCCCGAAGGACTGGCCGACGTCGAGGTCCCAGTACCCGCCCACCACCGGCCCTCCGTCGGGCACCGCCACCTTCCAGGAGCAGTCTGGCTGGCGGATGACGTCGAAGGAGGCGCCCTCCACCGGGCCCTGGGCGCAGGTGCTGGAGAATACCTGCATGCGGCAGGTCCAGATGGCCGAGCACACGGTGGCTCCGCAATCGGTCTTCTCCACCGGACTCCGGCAGAGAAGGCAATGGCTCCCGGCGTCGGTTTCGCAGGCCCGCCCGGAGTCGCACTCGAAGATGCAGCGGCCGTCGATACAGCTCATGCCCCCGCTGTTGGGGCACGGGTAATACAGCCCGGCGTCGGAGGGGAGCCACGGACAGTCGGAGGCGACCCGGCATTGGGGCCCGGCGTCTCCGGCTCCGCCATCGGACCCACTGTCCACAGTGAGGCTGGCGTCACCTCCCCCGCCCGCTTTGGAGGCGTCGACCGTGGGATCGATCTCGGGAACCGGGTTGAAGCAGACGCAGCCAAACAGCGCGGAGGCAGCCGGGAGAAACCACCAAGGCCGCATCGTCGCGTCTCCACCCTCTCCGGCCCGGCCGGGAGGGTACTCGACTCGCAGGAAGAAAGCTCGCCGTCGGAGGCGTTCAGCGCCGCCGGCGGTCACCGCCGCAAAAGGACGTAGAGCGCGCCCGCGCCGCCGTCCTGTGGCCGGGCGGTGGAGAAGGCGAGTACCTGCCGGGCCAGGCCCTCCGGTTACCGGAGTCTCTATTCGAAGCAGGTGGAGTCCAGCTCGTGCCGGCCTTCGGCGCGGACGCAGCCGGCATGCCCGGAGTTGTCGTGAGGCACCAGCAGGCGGAGCTTGGCCTGAGCCTTGTTCCTGTTCGGCGAGTGGTCCTCGGCCTGGACGGTCAGCAGGTAGGTGCGGCCTTCTCCTGGTCCGGCCCGCTCGGCGCGCACGCACCCCGCGGTGCTCCCGTGGGCCACGTCTGGCTGCGTCGAGCCCGACCCCAGGGCATTGGCCGGCTCATCGCTGAACAGGTCGATGATCTGAATCGAAGGATTCGCGTCGCACTTGTCCGAGAGCGAGAAGGCGATCTCTCGACCCAGCTCGAACCGGGCGAACTCGTGGTTGGGCGGCCACAGGCACACGGTGACGGTGCCCAGGTCCAGCACCGGAGGAGTCGTGTCGACGACCTCCACGCGGTGCTGGACGCTCCCGCTCCCGAGTTTGCCGTCGTAGACGTGGAGGGAGTAGCTGTGCAGGCCGAGCGTCGCCAGGACGGTGGCGGTCTTCTGGTTGGACAGTCCTGCCAGCCCTTCGAACCACTGGAAATGAGAGATGGCGTCGCCGACGTCGGGGTCGCGCGACCGGCTCGCGTCGAGGAGCACGGGAGTCGTGGTGGGCGATTGGCATTCCACGGTGCGGTCCGGTCCCGGGTCGGCGATGGGCGGCCGATTGACGACTTGGCCCTCGATGTGGATGACCGCGCCTTGCCCGGCTTCATTTCGCCCTCGGCCGTCGAATGAGAAGAAACCGCCCGCCGCGTCGAAGGTGGCGGCAAACGGGCCTTGATTGACGAACTCGATCCCGCCGGTCGCTCCGCTGATGGTCGCCTCGATTCCCAGCCGAACCTGGCCGGGCGCTACCAGGAAGGTGCCGTCCTGCTGTTCGACCGCCGGAATGCGGGTCCCGAGGAAGGTGGCGGTGTTGGTGATGTTGAGCTTCACGCTGCCGAGCGGCCCACCGGAGACGACGAAGTCCGCAGCCCGGAGCCTCATGTTGGCGATGTCCAGTCGGCGCCCGCTGGGGTCCGGACTCTCGTTGAGCCAGATGCGCCCTCGAAGCTGCGTCCGCCCCATCTGGGAGAGGTTCCCCTTGTCATCCATCGTCCCCACGATGGCGAAGGAGGCTGCCTCTTCGAGGTGGATCTGGTAGTCGCCCGAGGGGGAGACGCGCACGGAAGGCGCCTCGGTTTCGCAGCCGAGCGGAGCTACGATGAATGCGGTCCGGTCGTTGGCGATGGCGCTTCGGCACGCGCCGATTCGGCAGGAGGGCGCGTCGCCGCACATCGTTCCTCCACCACAGACGTGCTGGCAGGACTCCGCTCGGGGATAGGCAGCTTCGCGTGTCCCATCGTGAACGTCCCGCCCGGGATGCAAACCTCCTCCGGGCCCGCCTCCTTCTTGCACGGGACTGGTCCGCACGTGCATCCGTGCAAGCAGAGGAACCCGATCAGCGCAGCCGCGGAGGCCAAGAGGCGAGACATGGAATCCTCCTCGGGAAGGGGCATCTTCCCCCCCAGTGAAATTGTCCGCCTCGCCCGCGGAGGAGTCAAACCGGCGCCGGCTCGCCCAAGCTCTCGCCGGCGGGGCCGCTGGCGCCGCAGCCCGCGATCTGCTCGGCTATGCGGGGCAAATGCGCCACGACGCTTTCGCGGTGGTGTCGGCGCTCGTGGCCGCTACCGGATTGGCGCGAGCCAACGAGCTGGACGGAGGCGTTGCCTCGCCGCCACCAGTCCCGTCCGAACCATCGGAGCCGCGGGTCGAGCCGTACCTTCCGCGGCCCAGTATTGACCCGGACGCGTGGCTTCGGCGCAAGCGCACGCGTCGCTTGGAGGACCCCACCAGGACGCGGTACCTCTACGGGGCCTCCGCGTTCATGCTCAGGCAGGGGGAGGTCCAGTACTCGCAGATAGAGCTATTCCTCTCGTCGGTGGGCGTGGGGGTCTCCGATCACCTCTCGCTGCATGCCGAGAGCTTCCTTCCGGCCTTGCTGGCCGGCGTAGCAGGTCTGAACGGAACCGTCGCCTTGAAGGCCGGCGTGCGAGTATACGACCAGTTCCACCTCGCGGTTGGCGCTCAGGCCTTCTTCATCATGTTGTTCTTCGACCGCCCCCTCTTGGGCGGCAACGTCTTTTCCACCGCGACGTTTGGAGAGCCCGATGCGCACGTCAGTCTCTCGGTGGGAGTCCCCTTCCTCATCAGCGGCAGCGTCGCCGACATCCTCGATCCACCGGCGATGATCGTCGCTCTGAGTGGCAACATCCGGGTGGGGGAGAACGTCGCGCTTGTGGCTGAGAACTGGCTGATGCCGATCTTCCTCAGGCGCGGGGAGTTCTACCTCTTCGTAGCGGCGGCCGCGCGCATCTTTGGTGAGCGGTTCTCGGCCGACATCGGCGGGGTGTGGCCGTTCACCAAACGAGGGCCCTGGTCCGTGGTGCCCATTCCCTGGTTGTCGCTCACGTACCAGTGGCCGCATGACTAATCCCGCCCAAACCCCGAAGCGCTCCCGGGCCTGCTGGATGCCTACGCCCGCCCGCACGTGAAGCCGGAGCCCCCGGGCGGGCCCTAGCCCAGTCGCCCCCGACCCGCTCCGCGCTCACCGCCGCAAGAGGACGTAGAGCGCGCCCGCGCCCCCGTCCTGCGGCCGGGCGGTGGAGAAGGCAAGCACCTGCCGGGCGAGGCGCCCCCGCGAGAGCCACCCCTGTACGCCGGCCTTGAGCACCGGAAGCTGGTCCTTGGAGTGCAGCCCGCGACCGGTCACCACCAGCACCGAGCGGTGTCCGTCCAGCCTGGCCTTCTGCACGAACCGCTCGAGCGCCACCTTGGCCTCCGCCCTGGAGAGGCCGTGCAGATCGAGGTGAGCCCTGGGCGAATACTCACCCGCGCTGAGCTTGTGGAGAATCCGGACGTCCAGGCCCTGCACGTGGCCCTCGATGAACTCGTCCGAGTCGGAGAGATCGAAAGGCCCCTCCCCGGCGACCAGCTCGCACAGGCGCGTCAGGGCTTCGATCTCCTCGTCGACGATGCGCAGGGACGCGGCGGTGGGAGGCGCCTTCGGCGGCGCGAGGCCCTTCGGGTTGCGCAGCGGCGTCACCTCGCCCACCGCCAGGCGGAACAACTCGCCCTCATCGTCCGGCTCGGCTGCGGCCTTAGCCAAGCGCGCCGGCTTCGGCGTCGTCTCCGCCACGGCTTTCAGCTTCAGCCCGGTGAACGGGTTGTTGAAGGGTCGCTGGCCGGCCATGGCAGACCCAACCATACCCGGCAAGAGGCTCAGGCGCGCGGGTGCGCCTTGCCGTACACCGTCTGTAGCTGCTCCCAGCTCACGTGGGTGTACCGCTGGGTGGTGGATAGGCTCGAGTGCCCGAGCAGCTCCTGGATGGTCCGCACGTCCGCCCCGGCCCCCAACAGGTGCGTGGCGTAGGAGTGGCGCAGCGAGTGCGGCGATGGCCTTCGCGGCAGGCCGAGCTTTAGGGCGTAGGCACCCAGATGGCGGGCGACGCTCCTCGGGGTGAGCCTTCCACCCCGCCGGTTGAGGAAGAGCGCCTCCGGGTCGACATACCTCCCCGCGACTAGTTCGCGCCGGCGCTGGAGGTACGCGTCGATCGCCGTCATCGCCGTCGGGTTCAGCGGGCACAGCCGCTCCTTCGAGCCCTTCCCTAGCACGCGCACCACCCGACCCTCCCGGTCCACATCGCCCACCGACAGTCCGCACAGCTCGGAGACACGCAGCCCTCCGCCGTAGAGCACCTCCAGGATCGCGCGATCCCGCAGGGCGAGCGGGGTGCGGCTTCCAGGGGCCTCGACCAGGTCCTTCGCCTCATCGAGCGTGAGCACCCGGGGGAGCTTCCTCGGCACCTTCGGCGTCTTCACCCGCGCCGCCGGGTTGGCCGCCACCACCCCTCGCCTCACCAAGAAGCGGTACAGCGCCTTCACGCTCGCAAGCTTGCGCGCCCGGGAGGCCGGGGCGTGCTCCACCGCCAACACCGAGAGGTATCCGCGGATCGCTTGGTGCGTGGCCGTCTCCAACGCGAACCCTTGCCTGGCCAGATATTCCTCGAACTGCGCCAGGTCGGCCGTATACGCCCGAAGGGTGTGCGGGGAAGCCCGGCGCACGTGCTGAAGCCAGGTGCGAAAGGCGGTCCGGTGGGGCGACGGTGGATGGTCACCCCTCACCCTGCCCTCTCCCCGTTCCGGGGCGAGGGTGTTTTTTCTGTCGTCCGCCACTGGCGCCTCTGCCGAGCGCACTCCGGTTGGCCGAACCGCGCCCCGGTCGAGGCTAGAACGAGAGGACGACCGGTCAAGAAAGGTGCGGCCGAGAATGTCGACCGGGTTGGGGCGCCCTCGCGAGAGCGGCGGTCGCAACAGGCAGCCCAACCCGCCCGGTGCTCTATGGCACCTGGCTGGCGACGTAGATGCCGGCGCGCTCTCGCGGGGCCACCGCGTAGGCCACCCGCGAGCCGTCCCCGTCGAGGAAGTACGCCGGTAGCAGCGTGTGCCGCTCGAGGGTCTTACGCTCGTTCGTCTTGAGGTTCTGCACCGCCACGTCGTACCAGTCGGGGCCGATCTCCGCGTAGGTGACCATCACCCGCTGCCCGTCCTCCGAGGCCTTGAAGCTGAAGATGCCTTCGGCGAGCTTGGTGGTGGCCGCCCCCTCGGTGCGCAGATCGCGCATCATCAGATCGCAGGAGCGTGGGGGGCCGCTGGGGCCCTTCCGAGTGCACCCCGCCCGCGCCAGCAGGTACTCACCCTTCGGCCCGAAGCCATAGCCCCACACCCCGGACTGCACCTGGACCGCCGCCTCGTCGCCCGTCCGGTAGAGCATCAGGTCCGCCGAAGGTCCGAACTCCCGGCTGACCTGCACCGGCTGGAAGGCGAGGTGCGTGCCGGAGGGAGACCAGGTGAAGGTCTTCACCTTCAGCCCGAGTTGCCTCGGCTTCCCGTCCGGCAGCGCCGCGACGTTCATCCTTCCCACCCTCATCTCCAGGCTGTACTGCGCCAGAAAGCCCACCGCCTTGGAGTCGGGCGAGATGGCGAACTCCGAGACGCGCTCGCCGAGCTTGTGGCCCCCTGCTCCTTCGGCCGGCCCGGCGTAGAGGTCGCCCACCAGGTTCAGCGAGTCCGCTCCGGCCTGCAGGGTGGCGCCCACCGTGCGGACCAGCCACTTGCCGTCCGGCGAGAAGGCGAAGCTGCTCGTGCCTGCGTCCACCTTCACCGGCCGGAAGTCGGGCTCGGCGGCCGCCCAGAGCTCGTAGGTGCCAGGCAGCGCGGTGCTCCTTTGCGCGAAGGCCACCCTCTTGGAGTCCGGCGATGGGGCGTAGTCCCCCACCTGGTCGCCGAGCTTCTGCGGCGGCCCGCCCTTGTCCAGCTTCACCACCGCGAGGCCACCGGCGGCGGAGTGCCTCCGCTTGAAGTACAGCAGGCGGCTGTCCGGGGAGAACTGGGCGGTGGTCACCTCGGCGGCCACCTCCTTCATCGCTCCCCCGTCCAAGGACCCGACCCGGAGGACGCCGTCGCCCACGAAGGCCAGTTGCTTGGAGTCGGGGCTCGCGAGCATGTAGCTCACGTTGTCGCCGAGCCGCCGCGGCTCCCCCGACGGATCCGCGAGATCGAGCGCGTGCAGCGTGCCCGACTGGCTGGCCGCGTTGTAGCCCTCCAGGAGGAAGAGCCACCGCGAGTCCGGACTGAAGAGAAAGCCGCCCGGCACGTTGGTGACGCCGTTCGCCAGCTTGCGTGCGCTGCCCCCGGAGGTGGGCACCACGTGCAGCTCGCCCAGCACCATCTGCGAAGGTACGCCCTCCAGGCGAGGCTTCTCCGCGTCGACCAGATAGGCGGCGAAGCTCCCGTCGGCGCTCACCCGGAGATCCGAGGACGTGCCGGAGGCGATCCGCACGCCGACCCCGGCCGCCGCGCTCCCCGGCGCATGCTTGCTCGAACGGCTCTTGCATCCCCCCGCGGACACCGCCACCAGCAGAAACAGCGCCCACCCGGCAGGGCCGGCGGGACGCGGCCAGAATGGCACTCGTGCTCTCACGCGACTTCTCCTCCTCGCTGGTCCGCATGCAACTCGCCCGATTCAGCCACCGGTGACCGCTGGTCCGGGCCGGAGCGATCGCCTTCGACATCGCCCGGGACGATTGGGAGCCCAAGCGATCTCGTCCAGGCCTCGAGATCCTCCCGCGCCCGCTGTGCATACCGGACGCGCTTGTCGGCCTTCCGCACCCGACCCGGCAACGGGGGAAACAGGCCGAAGGTCACGTTGGTCGGCTGGAACGAGAGGCCCTCGGGGTGCGCCTCGCCGGTGACGTGCCGGTAAAGCGCCCCCAGTGCGGTGGTAGCGGGTGGAGGGAGAAACTTCCTGCCAGAAAGCCGCGCATGCAGAGAGAGCGCCACCAAGAGCCCGCTCGCCGCCGACTCCACGTACCCCTCCACCCCGGAGATCTGCCCCGCGAAGAGAATCCTCGGTTCGGACCGGAGCGACAGATCGGGCAGGAGCAGCCGCGGCGAGTCGATGAAGGTGTTCCGGTGGATCTGCCCGAGCCTCAGGAACTCCGCGCCCTCCAGCCCAGGGAGCTGGCGGAAGAGGCGCCGCTGCTCGGGCCAAGTGAGCCGCGTCTGGAAGCCCACCAGGTTGTAGGCGGTGCCGGCGCGATCCTCCGCCCGAAGCTGCACCACCGCGTGTGGACGCCGCCCGGTGCGCGGGTCCAACAAGCCCACCGGCCTCATCGGCCCGTGGGCCAACACCTCGTCTCCCCGCTCGGCCATCACTTCGATCGGCAGACAACCTTCGAAGTACCGCGGTTCCTCGAACGCGCGCGGGGAGACCTTCTCCGCCGCGCGAAGCTCCGAGACGAAGTCCAGGTACTGCTCCCGCTCCAAAGGGAGGTTGAGGTAGTCGTCGCCGCCGCCCTTGCCGTAGCGGCTCATCCGGAAGGCGACCCGCCGGTCCACCGAGTCCGCATCGACGATCGGAGCGATGGCGTCGTAGAAGTACAGCCGCTCGCCGACGTGGCGCCCGAGCTCGGCCGCGAATGGCTCCGAGGTGAGTGGCCCGGTGGCGACCACCACCACGCCCTCGGGGAGCCGCTCCACCTCGCGGCGGGCGAGGCGCACGCGCGGCTGGGCGGAGAGCGTGCGGGTCACCGCATCGGAGAAGGCCTCACGGTCGACCGCCAGCGCGCCGCCGGCGGGGACGCGGCATTGGTCGGCGCAGCCTAGGACCACCGAGGAGAGCCGACGCAGCTCCTCGTGGAGGAGGCCGACCGCGGTCTCGGGCTCGTCGGAGCGAAGCGAGTTCGAGCACACCAGCTCGGCGAGCCCGTCGCCCCGGTGCGCCGGAGACCTCCGGCCAGGCTTCATCTCGACCAGGCACACCTCGACCCCGAGCCGCGCGAGCTGAAAGGCGCACTCCGAGCCGGCCAGGCCGCCGCCCACCACGGTGATGGCTGATCGGAGGTCCACAGAGGGGTGAGTGTAGTCGAGCGTCGAGGGTCGAGGGTCGAGCGTAACGTCGAGCGTCCGTCCAGCGCCAAGCATTCGTCCAGCGGCGTCCGTCCAGCGCCAAGCATTCGTCCAGCGGCGTCCGTCCAGCGCCAAGCGTTCGTCCAGCTGGCGTTCATCCAGCTGGGTCCCGAAGCGACGCCGGGCGTCCGGCTGCCCCTCGGCCGACTGGGCGACGGCCACCGAGCGGGCCGGTTCCGGGCCGATGGCCACGTCCCTAGCTTTCGCAATGTCGCGCACGCGGATAGGAGGCGCACAGATGGCCCGAGCTAAGGACATCGCCAGCATCCGCCAGGCGTTGCAGAGGCGGCGGAGGGAGATCGTTCGGGTGAGCCAGGCCACCCGGGAGGAGGTCCAGGCGCTCAAGGAGCAAGAGCGCGATCCGGAGTACGAAGAGAACGCCCAGGTCGAGCTGGCCGACTACACCCTCTCCCACCTGGTGGAGGCGCAGCGGCGCGAGCTGATGCTGATCGACGCCGCGATCGAGCGCATCGAAGGCGGGGCGTTCGGCCTCTGCATCGACTGCGGCCAGGAGATCATCATGGATCGGCTGAGAGCCTTGCCGTTCGCGCTCCGGTGCGAGGAGGACGCCGAGCGGAACGAGGCCGAGCTTCGCAGCCGGGGCTCAATGGCCACCCCGACCCTGTAGCTAGCCGCCCTCTTTCTGCACCACCACGAAGCGGTAGTTCTCCAGCTCGTTCTGGCCCGCGGTGTAGAGCACGGTGAGCAACAAGTCGTACGGCACCTTTCGGTCGCCGATCACCGAAAGCTCCCTGGTGAAAGGCGCCGCCGGGTTCCGCTCGGCGATGAACTTCAGCCTCTCCACTTCCATCTTGAGCCGCTGATCCAGCGGGACCACCAGGCGGCCGGCCAGATCGTCCGGGACGATCTGCCCGTCCTTGAGCTGCACCACCGTCTTGTCCCCCACCATGATGCTCCTGGCGGTGATGGTGACCGCCACCGTATCGCGGGGGGTGGCCCGGGTGGAGGAGATGGGCGGCCGCACGTCCTCGGAAGTGGTCATCGCCACCGTGCTGGCCGAGAACGACTTGAGGAGGAACACCAGGATGATGGTGAGCATGTCCATCATCGCGGTGAGGTTCAGCTCGCTGATCTCCCCTTCGGCCTCGCGGTCGATGCGCTTCTTCCGCGCCATCGCGGAGCGGTAGCGCATCCGCTTGACCATGTCGTCCGAGATCGGGGCTGCCTTCGGGTGCGCCATGGCCTAGAACGCTCCCAGGGTCACGTCGGGGAAGAGCACCCGCCGGCTGGGGCCGGTCGTCTCGCGGCAAGCGTCCATGGTCGCCACCAGCGCCTCGTACTGCACCTCGCTCTGGGCGGCGATGATCACCTTGGTCTCGTTGGGAAACGCCTGCTTGATGTTGACCATCTGCTCGCTGAGCGCGGCGTAGTCGAAGCTCCCATCGGGCAGCTTGGGGATGGTCGGCTCGCCCTGCCCCGGCGCCGCTGCGGCACCCTCGGGGCTCTGCTGCCCCAAAACCCCGCCGGTGGCCGCCACGTAGAAGCCCTTGTTGGAGATTCCCACCGTGAGCAAGAGCTTGGGCTGCGAAGGGTCCTCTCCGGGCCCTTGCACCCCTGCCCCATAGCTCGGCGCATTCACGTTCAAGATCCCAAAGGTCACCAGCCCGGTGATGCTCAGCAGCATGAAGATGATGAGGTTCATCAGGATGTCGAGGTAGGGGACGATGTTCAGCTCGCCCATCTCCTCCTTTTCCTTCGGTCTGAGCTTTCTGCGGGAGAAATAGAAGGCCATCGGACCTCCTCAACCGACAGCGCGGGCCGCGCTGAGGTTCCTCTAGGCCGACTTCTCGAAGTCCATCGCCGAGGTCTCTCCGGCGGTCCGGCGCGACAGCAAGTTCTCCAGCCGCAGCGCGTTCAGCTCCACCGTCTCCACCATCCCCTTGGAGTAGGCGGTGAGCACCAGGTGGAACATGATGCAGAGCACCGCGATGGATAGCGCGAAGGCGGTGTTGTTCATCGCCTTGGCGATGCCGTCCGAGAGCAACAGCTGCTTCTGGTCGGCGGGCACGTTGCCCAACGCGCGGAAAGTGCGGATGAGGCCGAAGATGGTGCCCACCAGCCCCACCAGGGTGGCGATGTTGGCGATCGACCACAGCCAGGGGATGCGTTTGGTGAGGTGCGGCTGCTGCTCGACGAGCGCCTCCTCCACCGCCTTGGCCACCTCCAGCTCGCCCCGGTTGGCCCGCGTCAGCCCGGCGCGGATCACCTTCGCCAAGGGAGCGTTCGGCGCCGCCCCGCACAGCTTCACCGCCCGGTCCACGTTGCCGGTGAGAACCAGCTTGGTGATCTGCTCCATGAACGGCGGCGCGTTCAGGTTGTAGCGGAACAGCAGCGTGATCAGCCGCTCCACCGACACCGCCAGCGCGGTCGCCAACATGAACAAGTTGACGAACATGAAGTTGCCACCGTCGTGGAAAAACTTGACGACCTCATCCTTGATGCCCAGCTGCCCCCCCGCTGCCGGGGCGGCCGTGAACACCGCCTCCAACACGTGGCCCACCACAGTGCTCGCGCTCATCGACGCTCGAATCCTTTCGGAGGCTCACAAGGCAGCTTCCGCGCCTCGCAGGTCAAGAAAAGCACGCCAGTTTTTAGTTGGCCCCCCGCCCTCTGTCAACAGTTGGGCTGGGCCTAGATCCGTGAAATCCTTGGGCCTTTCAGGCGCTGGAGGTGACGGGCCCCGCGGCGGCCACGGCCGGAGGGGGCGATTCGGAAGCCTGGGGCTCACTCTCCGCCGCGCGGCGGTAATCGCATTCCTTGTTGGGGCAGGCGATGAACGGTCCGTCCCGCCGCGAGTACTTCTGCAAGAGGTAGGGCGAACCACACGAGGGACACGCCTCGGGCAGCGGCCGATCCCACGCGGCGAACTTGCATTCGGGGTAGCGGTGGCAGCCGAAGAAGACCTTCCCGCGCCGGCTCCGTCGCTCGGTGAGGTAGCCCACCTTGCACTCCGGGCAGGCCACTCCGATCGAGAGCGGCTTGGAGGTCTTGCACTCCGGGTAGCCCGAGCACGCGAGGAAGCGCCCGAAGCGGCCCCGGCGGATCACCATCGGCCGGCCGCACTTCTCGCACTTCTCGTCGGTGCCCTCTTCCTCCACCGCGACGATCTTCCCGTCGACCTCCTTGAAGTCCTTGGTGTTCTTGCACTGGAGGTTCGGGTCGTTGTAGCCGCTGCAGGCGAGGAAGCGGCCCATCTTCCCCCAGCGGATCACCATCGCGCTCCCGCACCGCTCGCAGGAGAGGTCGGTCTTGATCTCCTCGCGCTTGACGTCGCGCATGTGGACCTCGGCGCGCGCCAGGTGCTCCCGGAAGGGGCCGTAGAAGTCCGCGAGCACCTTCCTAAAGCCGAGCTGCCCCTCGGAGATCTGGTCCAGCTTCTCCTCCATCCCCGCGGTGAACTGGACGTCCATCTCGTTGGGAAAGGCCTTCACCAGCTCCTCGGTGGTGATCTTCCCCAGCTCGGTGGGGTGGAAGCGGCCTTCGATCTTCTCCGCGTACTTCTTCTCCTGGATGGTGGAGAGGATGGCGGCGTAGGTCGAAGGCCTTCCGATCCCCTGCTCCTCTAGCTCCTTCACCAAGGTGGCCTCGGAGAAGCGGGGCGGCGGCTGGGTGAAGTGCTGCTCCGGCGCGATGGGGCGAATCAGGCGCAGCACCTCGCCCTCCTCGAGCGGCGGCAGCTCCCACGGCGCTTCGGCGGTGTCGGTCTCTTCGTCGCGGGCCTTCTCGCGCTCGGCCTCCTCCTCCGAAGTGAGGCCGGCCCCGTAGATCTTGAGGTAGCCGGGGAACTTGAGCGTGGACCCGCTGGCCCGGAAGGTCGCCCGCCCGGCGGTGATCTCCGCCGAGGTCTGATCGTAGACCGCCGGCTTCATCTGGCAGGCGACGAAGCGGTTCCAGATCAGCTCGTAGAGCCGATACATGTCCGGCTCGAGGAAGTCCTTCACCCGCTCCGGCGGGTACTCGAGCGAGGTCGGCCGGATCGCCTCGTGGGCGTCCTGAGCGCTCTTCTTCGAGCGGTAGACCACCGCCTCGGGAGGCAGATGCTCTTCGCCGTAGCGCTTGGCGATCAGCGCCCGGACCTGCTCCACCGCCTCGGCGGACAGCCGCACCGAGTCGGTCCGCATGTAGGTGATGAGGGCGACGTTGCCCTCCTCCCCAAGCTCGACGCCCTCGTACAGCCTCTGGGCGAGGGTCATCGTCTTCTTCGCGGTGAAGTGGAGCCGGTTGGCGGCCTCCTGCTGCAGCTTGGAGGTGATGAGCGGCGCCGGAGGATTCCTCCTCCTCTCGCGCTTCTCCACCTTGGCGACCACGAACTTTTGGGCGCTCAGCTCCTTGGAGATCTCCTCGGCGGTGGGCTGGTCCTTGATCTCCGCCTTCTGCCCGTCGAGCTTGGCCAGCCGCGCCTTGAACGGCGGAGGGTTCTTCGCCTCCAGGTCCGCCTCCACCGTCCAGTACTCCTGGGGCACGAAGGCCTTGATCTCACTCTCGCGCTCCACCACCAGGCGGACGGCCACTGACTGCACTCTTCCGGCGGAGAGGCCCCTCCGCACTTTCTTCCAGAGGATGGGGGAGATCTGGTACCCCACCAGCCGGTCGAGGATCCTCCTGGCCTGCTGCGAGTCGTAGTTGTCGCGGCTCAGGGTGGTGGGGTTGTCGATCGCCTGCTGGACCGCCTTCTTGGTGATCTCGTTGAACAGCACCCGGCAGGGGTTGGGGTGGCCGATCTCCTCGCTGATGTGCCAGGCGATGGCCTCCCCCTCCCGGTCGGGGTCGGTGGCGAGGAACACCCGGTCGGCCAGGGCGGCGTGGCGCTTGATCTCCGCCAGCGCCTTCTCCTTCCCCTTGAGCACCTCGTACTGGGGGGTGAAGCCGCGCTCGATGTCGACCCCCATCTTGCTCTTGGGCAGGTCCTTCACGTGGCCGATCGACGCCTTCACCGTGTAGGGGGCGCCCAGGTACTTCTTGATCGTCTTCGCCTTGGCGGGGGACTCCACCACCACCAGGTAGCGGGTGCGGCCGTTGCGCCCTTGCGTCTCCCCTGGTCGACCAAGGCGAGCTCTAGGCTTGGGCGCCTGAGCGGCGGCCGCCTTGCGGCGGCGGGCGGTCTTGACCTTGGCGGGGCGCGCCCGGCGGGCGGTGGCGGTCTTCTTCTTGGTCCTCTCGGCCATCGGCGGTTCTCTCAGAACAAACGGATCAGACCTTTTCGTATCGCCTGCCTGGGCGCTGGACGATAAGGCCGGAAAGCTCCAGCTCGCAAAGGGCGGAGGTCAGGGCCCCAGACTCGACCTTGCTCCGGGTGAGGACGTCTTCGAAGTCCAGGGGCGTCCGCTCTAGCGCCGCGTAGGCCGCCTGGGCCTCGGAGGAGAGAGAGGCCATGTCGACGGGCCGGGCTGGCGGCGGAGCGGCGGACAGGTGGCCCCAGGCGCCCACCGCCGCCAGCGCGTCGGCCGGCTCCATGCAGAGTCGGGCGTGGCCCTTCCGAATGAGGTCGTTGCAGCCGAAGGCCTTCTCGTAGCGCGCCTCGCCGGGCACGGCGAGGACCGGGCGGCCCTGCTCCCGGGCGTAGTCCGAGGTGTAGAGCGTTCCGGACTTGGGGCCGGCGCGGAGGACCAGCACCGCGTCGGAGGCCCCGGAGATGAGCCGGTTTCTCCGCGGGAAGGTGGTGCGGTCGGCGCGGACGCCGGGGGGAAATTCGCTGAAGAAGACGCCGCCGCTGTCGAGGATGGGCCGAAGGAGCGATTTCGGGCCGGGGTCCAGCTCATCGAGCGCGGAGCCGGCAAAGGCCCAAGTCTCTCCCTGCGCGTCGACGGCCCCGAGGTGACAGGCGCGGTCGATGCCTTCGGCGGCTCCCGAGACGACGCCCACCCCGCTGTGGGCGATCTGTGCGGCGAAGCGCTGGGCCCATTCGGCGAAGGTCCCGTCGGGGGTGCGGGTGCCGACCATGGCCAGCCGCCGCCGCGGCCCGCCGGGCATTCCGAAGTGGAAGAGGAGGGGTGGCGCGTCGCGGATTTCCGCGAGGAGGGCGGGGTAGGCGGCGTCCCCGCGGTAGACGATGCCCATGCCGGCTCTTCGAGCCCGCTCCAGCGCGCGGTCGGCCACCTCGCCGATGGTGCGAGCTCGGAGGAGCCCCGTGCGCGCGAGCGGCGTGAGCGGCAACGAGCCGAGCCAGTCTGACACCGGCGAGGTGAGCGCCTGGACGAGCCCGACCCTGGCCTCGATGGAGGCGACGGCGCGCGGACCGATGCCCGGGACCGCCCAAAGCCCCAGCATCGCCTTGTGTTCCGCGCTCTCTCCCGGCATCGGCACGCCTTTCGGTTCGAGGCCTATATAAAGGTTGGCTCCGACAAAAGGGCGGGTTGCTATAGACGCCGACCGCGGATCGGTCAAGCTGGGGCGTCTCAGAGCTCGGGGTTTCCCTCGAAGAGGTAGGCGCAGTCTTCGAGGCGCGCAGAGCCGGAGTCGGCGACGGCGAACTGGCGTGGCTTCCCCCAGCCCGAGACCGCCCAGAGGCTGGCGCTCCCGTACTCGCCGCGCCTGTCGATCGCGTAGATGGTGACGCCGAAGCTCGGGCGGCCCTTCCGGTCGAGGAGCCGGCCGTCTCGCGTCCCGGAGGCGATCCGCCGCAGCACCTCGAGGCAGGCGTCCTTCGGGTGCTTGCCCTGGCGCATCAGCTCCACGGCGGTGTGCGCGGCGCAGAAGAGGATGCAGGCCTCGCCGCGGCCGGTGGCGCCGGCGCTGCCCACGCCGTTGTCGGTGTAGAGCCCGGCGCCGATGATCGGCGAGTCTCCCACCCTCCCGGGCATCTTGAAGAAGAGGCCGCTGGTGGAGGTGCAGCCGGCCAGCTCTCCGTTGCGCCCGGCGGCCGAGAGGTGCACCGTCCCGTAGCTCCGCGGATCGCGGAAGGGGTCCGCGCCGTACTCGCGGATGAAGTCGCGCACGTCCGGATCCAGCTGCGACGGCTCCGGCTCGAGCCACTTGTCGCGGGCGGAGAGGTTCTGCTTCCAGTACAGCCACACCTTGCGGGCCTTCTCGGTGAGCAGTTCCTGCGGGGTGAAGCCGTGCATGCGCGCGAAGCGGAGGGCGCCGGGCCCGACCAGGAGCACATGGTCGGTGGTCTCCATCACCAGCTTGGCGACGCGGCTGGGATTCCGGATCCCCTCCAGGGAGGCGACCGCCCCGGCGCGGCCGGAGGGGCCGTGCATCACCGAGGCATCGAGCTGCACCACGCCTTCCTCATTGGGCACCCCGCCCAGGCCGACGGTCATGTCGGTGGGGTCGTCCTCGAGGATGGCGACTCCGTCGATGGCGGCGTCCAGCGGGTCGGCGCCGGCCTGCATCCGTTCGATCGCCTTCTGCACGCAGCGCAGGCCGTTGCCGCTGGCGACGGCGAGGGGGAGCTTCGGCGCGCGCTGGGCGAGCGTGGGAGCGGCCAGCGCCGCGGCGGAGGTGGCGAGCAGCTCGCGGCGAGTCAGCATCCCGATGGTTTCCCCCTCCTCAAGCCGGAGCGCTACCGCATCGACGCCGGCGAGGCGCCGCCGCCGGGGCGCATCACCACCCGGTCGCCCTTCACCACCTCGCGAAGCGATCGGGTGAGCAGGCAGACGGTGGCCTTGTCCTTCACGTCCACCGCCATGCAGGTCGCCACGTCCTCCACCGGCAGGTCGAGATCCGTCTCGGTGGGATCAAAGAAGCCCCGAAGCCCGTCGTTCTGGCGGATCACGGTGAAGGTGTTCCCCGGCTGGACGCCGTCCGCGCCACCCCGATCGACGATGATCACCTGGTGCTCACCCATCACGCCGATATGCGGCACCATCGCAGTGACCACGTAGCCCTTGAGCTGCCGCTCATTCGGCCGCAGCGCCACCGAACGCCTCACCTGCTCGCCGGCGGGCCCGATCAGGTCCCCGCGCCGGATCTCGTCCCAGGTCTCGCGGATCTCCGCGGTGACCAGCTTGTTCGACACTGCGGTCACCTTCACCGTCCCGAGCAGCCGGGTCATGTAGCCCACCGTGAAGCCGGTGACCGGGTGCTCCACCTCTCCCTCGGAACGGAAGACGAGATTCGTGTCGCCCACCTTCGCGTCGCCCTTCTTCTTGAAGGAGATGTACACGGTGTACGGGTACGAGAGCATCTGCGTCTCCGAGAAGGAGGAATGGATGGTGCCCGCCTCGTCCAGCTGCCGCGCGGTCACGAAGCCCATCTGGTGGTAGAGGATGGAGCGCTTCGCCACGTAGCCAATCTGCCCCGCCACCTGCAACAGCTCGGTCTCAGAGGGAATCATCTCGCCGGGCTCCACCGTCTCCTCCGGACCCTCGCCGACCTCCACCCGGGTGGGCGTCTCCTCCCCGCCGGGGAAGAACCTCACCAGGTTGCCGGGGTAGATCCAGTGCGGGTTGGCAATCTCCGGGTTGTAGGACCAGACCTTCGGCCAGTACCACGGACTGCCCAAGAACCGCTGCGAGAGATCCCACAGCGTGTCGCCGGTCGCCACGGTGTGCACCTCGCCCGGAGCGCTGGTGCGGGCGCCCTCGGTCAACTTCACCTGGTCGCCCTCTTGCAGCACCTCGACCCCCTCGGTCTCTCCCGGCGGCGCTTCGGCCTCCTCTTCCTCGCCCGCGCCCTCGGGCGTGGAGGGCAACTGCACGTCCCTCGCCCGCTCCACGTTGGCGTCTCGCTGGGCGAGCGCCACGAGCGGCGCGACGAGGAGGGCCAGGAGGGCGATGCGCATGGTCTGCTCCGTCATGTCAGGGTTCCTTCGGTGCTTGAGCGGTCCGGTCTTCCTTGAGCGTTGCGAGCCGTGCCGTCGCCTGGGCGGCCGCGGCGGTGCCGGGATGCTCCCGGACCAACTTTTCGTAGGCCTCTCGTGCCTCGGCGGTGCGCCCCAGCCGCGCGCGGCACTCGGCCAGCCGGAGCTGCGCCTCGACCACCGCGTCGCTCGCCGGGTAGCTCGAGATCAGCTTCTCGAAGGCGGTGGCGGCGTCTTCGTAGTCGTTGAGGCCCATCAGCCCGACTCCGGTGAAGTAGATCGCGTTGTCCGCCTTGGGGTGCTTGGGGTTTTGGGCGGCGAAGGACTGAAGTCGGTCCACTCCGCCCGCCACGTTGCCCGTCTTCAGCGCCGCCACTCCGCTCTCGAAGATCGCCTCGCCTTGGGCGAGGTCCACCTCGTCGCCCCGCTCGGGCTCCTGCGGCGGCGGCGAGAGCGCCTCCAACTCCTCGGACATCGGCTCCACCACCTCGACCGAGGTGGAGATCTTCGGCGCCGCATTCGGCTTCGGCTTGAGGCGCACCACGGTGAGCGAGGGCACCTCCTCCTTGGGCTTCCGCTCGGAGCTCGCCGGGCGCGAGCGCACCGCCTCGCGAAGCTCGAGCCGGTCGAGGCGCTTCTCGATGCGCGCGTTCTGGTCCTTGAGCGCCTGCACCTGCGTCTTGAGCCCCTGCATCTCGGCCTGCGAGGAACGGTCCGCAGCGCAAGCGACGAGCGCGAGCGAGGGCACGATGGCGAGGAGCCGGGTGATGGCGATCGCTCCTTTTGGTCCAGATTGGCCGATGCTATGGAGGCGGCCAATGGAGCGTCAAGAAATTGCCCCGCACAGGGATGTAGCAGTTTCGCTCGCCCGCCTGGCCGGTCTGGCGATCAGCCTCCGCGGCTGGCGATGAAGGCCATCTGCCGGCCGGTGATTCCTCCGTCCCGCCGGTGCGAGAAGAAGCGGCGGTCGCAAGAGGTGCAGAGGCCGATCACCTCGATCCTCGATGCGAGAAGTCCGGCCTCGAGAAGCGTCATGGCCACCGCGCCTTTGAGATCGAGCCTGGGAAGGCCGCCTTCCGTGCCGGCGACGCCCTCCCCGAAGCTGGAGGCGAATCGCTCGGCGAGATCGCTGGACACCGAGTAGCAGCACTTGCCGATCGACGGCCCGATCGCCGCGAGCAGGCGCGACGGCTGCACGCCGCGCCGGTGGAGCTCTTCCACCGCCCTCGCCGCCACCCGCTTCTCCGTCCCGCGCCAGCCGGAGTGCACCGCGGCCACCACCCTGCCCTCCGGATCCGACAAGAGCACCGGCACGCAGTCCGCTACCTTCACTCCGACCGCAACGCCGGGCCGCGACGTCCACAGGGCGTCGGCTTCGGTCGACGGCGGCGGCACCCTCCCCGGCTCGCTCCCAGGCGCCGCCTCCGCCACCGCGTCCCCATGCACCTGGGAAACCGTGCAGAGATGCTCGGGCCGCACCAAAGCGGCCCGCGCCACCCGTCTATGGTTCTCCTCCACTCGGTCGCTGAAATCGCCCACCTTGGATCCCACGTTCAACTCGGCGAACGCCCCTTCCGAGACCCCGCCGCCGCGCGTGGTGAAGCCGTGCGGAACCGGCAAGAGCCGAGAAGTGATCAAGGTCAAGGCAACCGGCATCGCCGGACAGTTTGACAGCTTGCGTCATCCGGGTCGACACTCCTAACCAGTTCTGAATGGCACTGAATTCGGTCGGCAAGAAACTCTTCTGGGGAATCGCGGTGCCGGCGCTGGCGGTCGCGGTGGCGGGGGTCGGGGTGTACTGGAGGAAGGCCGACCTGGCGGTGAGAGACGCCATGCGCGAGGAGGCCTCGGCGCTGGCGGAGCTGGTGTCGATCACCTTCACCCTCACCGAGCACAAGAACCCGGAGACGGCGATCCGAGGGGTGCACCGGGCGGTGCAGGAGGCGGTGCGGGCGGACGCGAGGAAGCTCCGGTACGTGAAAGATCTGCGGATCATCGATCGCCATGGCGTGGTGCGCTGGTCGCGGCGAGTGGAGGAGGAGGGCAAGCTTCACCCGGGGGCGGCGCGGCTGTTGGCGATGGGCCCGGAGACGGTGTCCACGCTCGAGGCCGACAGCTGGACCGGCACCGCCGGTACCGAGGTGGTGCGGCGCCTGGGTGGAATGGCCTGCGCGGGCTGCCACATGGGCGAGACGACGATGAAGGTGGGCGTCCTGCAGCTCACCATCGACGAGCCGGCGCTCCGGCAAAACGTGATGAGCGTCTTTTTGGATGCGCTGGCGGGCGTGCTCTTGCTTTCGGCGGCGCTGGCGGGGGCCACCGCGCTCTCGCTGCGGTTCTTCCTCACCCGTCCGCTCGGGCGCCTGGCCGACGCCATGCGCCGCGCCGAGGAGGGCGACTTCCTCGCGCGCGCCGAGGTGCACAGCCGGGACGAGCTGGGCGCGCTCGCCGAGGCCTTCAACCGGATGCTGGCCCGCCTCACCTCGATGAAGGCGGAGGAGATCGACACCCACCGGGATCTGGCGCTCGCGCACGAGCAGCTCTCGCTGAAGAAGGCGCTGGAGGAGAGCAACACCAAGCTGGAGGGCCGTCTCACCGAGCTGGGCACGCTGTACGACGTGGCGCGCTCGCTCACCTCCACCCTGGAGCTTCCCGAGCTGCTCTCGCGCATCACCACCATCGTTCCGGAGCGGCTGCGGATCCCGAAGTTCTCGATCATGCTGGTCAACTCGGAGGGGCGGCTGGAGGTGAAGAGCGCCCACCCCAAGGGGAAGGGCACCGAGGGAATCACCTTCGCGATCGGAGAAGGTGCCTGCGGCCGGGCGGCGGAGAGCCACAAGCCGGTACAGATCGCGGACGTGGCGGTGGAGACGGCGGAGTTCAAGACTCGTCCCGGGGCGGGCCCGCGGGGCAAGGGCGCGCTGCTCTCGGTGCCGATGGTCCACGGCGGAGCGCTGCTCGGGGTGCTGAACTTCGAACGCCCCGACACGGTGGGCTTCGACCGCGAGGAGGTCGACTTCCTCACCACGGTGGCGGACCAGGCGGCGATGGCGGTGAAGAACGCCCAGCTCCACCAGACCACGGTGGAGCTCTCGCTCACTGATCCGCTCACCGGCGTGCCGAACCGGCGGCACCTGTTCTCCCGGCTGGAGCTGGAGATCGCCCGGGCCAACCGCTTCGGGACGCAGCTTTCGATGTTGATGGTGGACATCGACCACTTCAAACGGCTGAACGACGCCGCCGGCCACCGGGCTGGCGATGCGGTGCTGCGGGAGGTGTGCGCGGTCCTCAAGCAGATGGTGCGCAAGGTGGACACGCTCGCGCGCTACGGCGGCGAGGAGTTCGTGCTGATTCTCCCCCAGGTGACCAAGGCGGAGGCGCTGGAGGTGGCGGAGAAGCTCCGGCGCGCGGTGGAGGAAGCCCCCAACGAGCACGCGCGCTTCCAGCCGGAGGGGAAGATCACCATCTCCCTGGGGGTGGCGAACCTTCCGGTGGACGCGGTGGAGCAGGACCGGCTGGTGGACTGCGCGGACTCGGCGCTCTACGCCTCGAAGCGGGCGGGGCGGAACAAGGCGACCGGCTACGCCGCGGGGATGGAGCTGCACCCGGGCCGCGAGCGGGGACCTCACGCCCAGAAGCGGGTGAAGACCGGCGAGTTGCCCCAGGCGGCGTCGGGGCCGAAGTCCGGCTGAACGCCGGGGTTCCTTCTCACCCCGGGAGTGGACGGTGCCGAACCCCGCGAGGGGTTGCCGGCAAGGAACGGGGTTATCATCGTGGGCGATGAGCAAGCCCATGGCCTGGGAAGTCGACCCGAAGGATCCGCGCGCCCCGCCGCTCGAGGTGTGGGAGCGCATGTCACCCGACGAGCGCGCTCGGGTGGTGGACAGCCTGCCGTCCGAATTCCCGCCCTCCGAGTCGGCCCCGCCGGAGGGTGACCGGCACTTCAACGCGAAGGCGGGCGCCCGGGACGCCCTCGGGAGCTTCTTCGCTCGAATCGGCAGGCACGTGTACCTGGCCTGCGAGCTACCGGTCTACTACCCGGCCGAGCCGATGTTCGCTCCGGACGTGATCGCCGTGCTCGATGTCGAGCTGCGCGAGCGCGACAAGTGGGTGGTGGCGGCCGAGGGCAAGGGCCTCGATTTCGCCCTCGAAGTGCACGTCGCCGGCGACAGGAGAAAGGACCTGGAGCGCAACACCGAACGCTTCGCCCGCCTGGGGATCCCGGAATACTTCATCTTCGATCGCGGAAGACTGCGGCTCACCGGGTTCCGGCTGCCACCTCATGGCCGCGTGTATCAGCCGATTCTGCCTCAGGGGGGCAGGTACTCCTCCTCGGTTCTTGGGCTGGATCTGATGATCGATGACTCGAGGCTGCGCTTCTACCATGGCACGGCGCCTCTCCCCGAGTCGAACGAGCTGATCGGGCGTCTCGAGGGGATGCTGTCCCAGGTGGAGGCCCGGGTGCGCGCCGCAGAGGAGCGGGCGGAGGAGGAGGCGCGAGGGCGCGAGGAGGAGGCGCGAGGGCGCGAGGAGGAGGCGCGAGGGCGCGAGGAGGCTGAGCGGAGGCTCTCGATGGCGCTCGCCGAGATCGAGCGGCTGAAGCGGTCCCGCTGATCGGCGGATGGAAGATCAGCCGGCGAGCGCATCGTCGCGTTCGAACGAGCGGCAAATGGCGAGCCGGCCGTCGCGGATTACCACGCACCGAGGCGCACTGAAGAAGGAAGTCACTGGTTCCTCGGCCATGCGGGCGGTCGGCTGACCTCGCGGGAGCAGCGGCCGCGCGCCGCTTGCACGCTCTTCGTTCTTTCGCATCGACCGCCCCCGTTCTTTCCCCGGCCGGGACAACAGCAATGACCGCGCCAGGGCACCCATCCGCATAAAGCCGCGAGAATCCGACGCGTGCCCTCGGCTCGCTCCCGAGGTGGTGAGGCCTGTCCGCGACAGTGCGACAGGCGCGCGCAGCGAGCCGCACCCGAGCCCCCCGACGGTCGTGGCCAACGTGAACATGAATTCACGTTCACGTTGAATTCGGGGCGGCCTGGGGCTTGGCGCCGGTGGCAGCCGGAGGGGCTGACGCTACGGAAGCCTCAGCGCCCTGAGCAGCTTTCCTCCGCTGGCGGCCATGTGCACGCGCAAGAGCAGCGTGCTCCCGGACTTCGCCGAGCGGATCGCGCTGATGAGATCGTCCGCGCTGCGCACCGCCTTGCCCGCCGCCTCTACCACCAGCATCCCGGGCCGCAAGTCGGCGCGCTCGGCCGGCGAGCCCGGAAGCACGTCGGTGATCAGCGCTCCCCTCTGCGGCAGCCCGGAGGCCTCGGCTCGCTCGGAATCCATGTCCTGGAAGACGAGTCCGATCCGTTGCTGCTGCTCGGACGGCTTCTCCTCGCGCTCCCTCGAGCCAATGCCTTCGAGGTCCGGCCGGGTGCCGAGTTTGACCGGCACCTCTTTCTGCTTCCCGCCGCGGTACACCGAAAGGCGCACGGTGCTCTCCGGGCGTTTGAGCGCGATCGTCCGGCTGAGCGCTCCGCCCGAGGTCACCTTCTCGCCGTCCACCGCGACGACCGCGTCGTCCTCCGAGAGCCCAGACTTGTGCGCCGGAGAGCCGGGATTCACCTGAGTGACGATCGCTCCCTCGTTCACCGGCACTCCGAGGCCCTTCGCCAGATCGGCGGTCAAGTCCTGGATGCCAATGCCCAGCCAGCCGCGGGTGACCGAGCCCTCCTTCTGGAGCTGCGGGAGGAGCGCGCGGGCGAGATTCGAGGGGACGGCAAAGCCGACCCCGGTGCCCAGGCCGCCGATGATGATGGTGTTGATGCCGATCACCTCTCCCTTCATGTTGAACAGCGGCCCGCCGGAGTTGCCCGGGTTGATGGCGGCGTCCGTCTGGAGGAACTCGTCGTAGGGGCCCGCCTTGATGTCCCGCGCGCGCGCGGAGATGATCCCCATGCTCACGCTGGAGGCCAGCCCGAAGGGGTTGCCGATCGCCACCACCCAGTCGCCCACCCGCATCGCGTCCGAGTCTCCGAGCTTCACCAAAGGAAGGTCCTTCACCTCCCCCTTCAGTTTCAAGAGCGCCACGTCGGTGAGCGGATCTCTCCCCAGCACCTGGGCGTCAAAGCTACGGCCGTCGTCCAGGCGCACCCGGATCGTCACCGCGCGATCCACCACATGGTTGTTGGTGAGCACCAGCCCCTTGGAGTCGATGATGAAGCCAGAGCCGGCGCCCGGCATCAGCCGCTCGCGCATGCCTTCGCGGCCCCGGAAGAACCGCTCCATAAGCTCCTCGCCCCCCTCGCCTCCCCGCCCCCGCGATTGGACGTCCACGTTCACCACCGCGGCTTTCACCGACTCGATGAGCGGCGCCAAAGACGGCAGCGCCAGAGACTCGCGGGTGGCGGGTTGGGCGGGCGCCGGCGAGGAAGCGACCAGCGATAGCGAGGCAAGGGAAAGCGCGATGCGAACCATGGCAGTGTCCATTACTGGATCCAGTCCGGCCGCCGGTCAACGGGGTGGGCGGCCCAGTAACATTGGAGTTCAAGCGGTCTTCCCGTAGATTGCCTCTGCCTCCCTCCGTCTGGGAGCCCGAAGTCTGGCCGAGAGAGGATTTCCGCAGTCATGAGCCCCACCCGCAGGCTCGCCGTGCCCCTGGTCGCGCTCGCGCTCTGGGCCTGTCCTCCGCGCATCGACACCGGCGACGACGGCGGCGGGGTCATCTTCGCCGGCCCCGAGGGGGGCATCTTCGTCCGCGACGGGGCGGTGCTGGACATCCCCCGCGGGGCGCTCTCCTCGAACGCCCAGATCACCGTCACCATCTACGACTCGGGCATCCCCGAGGTGCCCGGGCGGAAGCGGGTGAGCTTCGGCTACCGCTTCTCTCCGAGCGGGCTCACCTTCAAGGAGCCGATCAAGATCATCCTCCCCTACCTGGAGGACCGGCTGCCCCGAGGGGTCGATCCCGCCACCTTCGACATGCGCCGGCAGGCCGGAGACGACGCGTACCTCGCGCTCTCAGGCGCCTCCACCCGGACAGAGTTCAAGGTGGTGGAGGCCAAGTCCGAACGCCTCGGCCTGTTCTGGATCACCAGCCCGGCGCAGCCGGCAGTCTCGAAGCTCACCATCGAGCCCGAGCAGGCGGTGCTCAAGGTGGGCGACACGCAGCAGTTCACCGCGAAGGTGACGGATCCGGCGGGAAACCCGCTGGACGTGGAGCTGACTTGGAGCGCGGTGGCCGCCCGGGTGGCGAAGATCGACCAGACGGGCCTGCTCACCGCGAGCGGCCCCGGGCCAGCCACCGTCACCGCCCGGGCGGGCACCATGTCCGCCACCGCGAGCGTGCTGGTGATGGGCGACGCCAAGGGCCCGGTCACTTTCCTGCACGAAAACCCCTTCCCGACCGGCAACGACCTGTGGGGCGGGACGCTGTACCAGGGCGCGGCGTTCTTCGTCGGCGGCAACGCGACGGTGCTCTCGCGCGCCCCAGGAGACGTGTGGACGCGGCTGTACTCCAGCCCCGGCGTCACCCTGCGCGCGGTGGCAGGAAGCCCCGCCAATGCGGTAGCGGTCGGCACCGCCGGCACCACCGGAGTGCTGATCCAGATGAACGGCACCCAGACGCCCACCGTGGCCACCTTCACCACCGTCGAGCCCCGCGCGCTCTGGTTCGATGGGACGTACGGGATGGCGGTCGGCTACGGAAACGACGTGATCGTCCGGCAGAACGGAGCCTGGGTGAAGGAGTACAGCCCTTCCTTCGAGACTTTGCTTTCGGTGATCGGCGACGGGGCGGGAGGCTTCGTCACCGTGGGCAATCGGGGCTCCATCTACCGGTACGACCCGGCGACCAGGACCTGGAACTCGCTGTTCCAGACCCAGCTTTCGGTGCTGCTCACCGCCGGAACGTTGATCGATCCGTCCGGGAACGAGGCCTGGGCGGCCGGAGGCGGGAAGCTCTGGCACTTCTTCTCGGGGGCGTGGACGGCCGTCAACCTGCCGGCGACTCCGGCGCTGACCGAGCTGACCGCGATCGCGCGGATCGACGGCCGGATCGTCATCGGGGGAAAGACGCTGCGGCAGGGCACTCTGCTCGTCTACCAGCCCGCCGTTACCGGCCCCTCGGATGGAGGCACGGGAGGAGCAGATGGAGGGACCGGGACCGAGTGGACGGTAGTGGCGCTTAGGGGCCCGCAGGTCGTTCGAGGCATCTTCGGAGCAGGGACCGACGGCTACGCGGTGGGCGAGCTGGGGGCGATCTGGCAATACTCGGCCGGCACCTTCACCGAAGTCTCCCGCGGCTTCTACGGCGACGTGGCGGACGTGGCGGTGAGCGGCACCTCGGTGATCGCCGCGGTGAACGAGTGCGCCGACGCGGCCTGCAGCGTCCGCTCCGGCAAGGTGGTCAGCCGGGTGACCTCGGCCACCTGGAGCCAGCTCGGCTCATCGGTGTTCGGCGGGCCGCTGTTCTCGGTGGCCGCCGCCTCTCCGACCGAGGTGCTCGCCGGGGGCGTGGGGCAGATCTTCCGCTTCGACGGCCAGGCTTGGTCGCCTTTGCCAGTGAGCGGCGCAGCGGCAGAGCCGATCAACGACATCCAGATCTGCGGCAACACCGTCTGGGCGGTAGGGCCCAACGGAGCGCTCTACCGGGGGAGCACCACCGCGCTCGCCGCCGAACCCTCCCTGGGGAGCAGGGACCTCTACGCCATCCACTGTCCGGTCGACAGCAACGTGTGGGTCGCCGGGACCGGAGTGCTCTTCGAGCGGAACGGCGGCTCCTTCGTGCTCCGGGCCTCGAGCACGGTGAGGCACAGCTTCTGGCGCGCGGTCTGGTCTCCCGGTGTGGGCGAGGCGTTCGCCTTCGGCGACGCCCGCTACGGCGTCTACTGGGACACCTCGGACCTGACCGTCTTCGACATGCCGGGCGGCATCTTCCCCGAGACCTTGGCCGGGCTGTGGGGCTCGAGCGCCGACAACCTCTACGCGGTGGGCCACACCATCTTGCCGCTGCCGTTCGGCTATGCGGTGCGGTTCGACGGAGCGCAGTGGAGTCTGGTGGACGCCGGCTCGCAGCGGAAGGTGACTGCCATCCACGGCAGCTCGAGCAGCGAGATCTGGCTCGGGACGGAGGGAGGCGGGCTGTTGCGCGGAGTGCCCCCCTAGGATGGCCAGGCGTTACCTCTTGGTGGCGAACCCGCTCGCCCACAGCGGCAGGGCGGCCGAGGAGATCGAACACCTCCTCGACCGGATGGCCGAGCGGGGCATGGAGGCCGAGCTGTTGCCCTCCGAGCCCCGAGGCAGGACGGTGGCGTCCGTGCGCGCCGCGCTCGAGGAGGGCCGCGGGGAGGTGGTGGTCGCGATGGGCGGAGACGGCACCTTCTCGGAGGCGGCGCGGGGGAGCCTGGCGGCGAAGAGGGTGCGCCCGGTGGGCCTCATCCCCTCGGGCACCGCGAACGACCAGGCGCGCTCGTTCGGCCTTCGGCCCGGCGCGGACCAACTGGAGCACCACCTGGACGTGATCGAAGCGGGGCAGGTGGTGCAGATGGACGTGGGACGGATCGAACGGGTGGGCGGGAGGAGACGCTCGGATGGCGAGGCGCTGTTCTTCGACTCGGCCGGCTTCGGCTTTCAGGCGGAGGTTCTCGCCCAGCGAAACCGGGACCGCGAAGCAGTCGAGCACGTGCCCCTCCTTCGCGAGCTGTACCGCGACCAGGCGGTGTACGCGGGGGCGGCCCTGCAGCGGTACCTGGCCTCGTTCGTCGAGCAGACCAAGTTCGACGCGGAGGTGACCGCCGGGAAGGAACCGCACCGCTACGAGAGCCTGACCGACCTCATCGTGAAGGGCACCGCGGTGTACGCGGGGGCGTGGGTACTCGACCGGAATTCCGAGCCGGACGACGGGCGCTTCGAGGTGGTGGCGATCCGCGGGCGGCGTGAGCTGTTCGCCCGGGCGCTGGGCGACCTCGAGGCGCTGGGCGACCTCGGCGAGCAGCTCGAGCAACTGGGGCTTCCCCGGCCGGAGATCCCCTCGGCCTCGAGCTTCGAGATCCGCCTCGAGGCGCACGGGAAGCCGGTCACCGCCCAGGTGGACGGAGAGGAGTGGCCTGCCGGCACCCACTTCCGCGTCGAGGTTTTGAAGAATCGGCTGCCGTTCCTGGCGCCGGCGGGCTTCGTGCCGCCGTGGAAGGGGCGCTAGGTGTAGCGGACCAGGGCGTGCACTCGCTCGCGGCCGAGCAGCTCTACCCCATTGAGGTAGCCCAGCTCGACCAGGAAGGAGAAACCCAAGAGCTTGCCCTGGGCCCGCTCCACCAACCTTCCGACCGCGGCTGCGGTGGCGCCGGTGGCGAGCAGGTCGTCCACCACCAGCACGTTCTCCCCCGGGGCGATGGCGTCCTCGTGGATCTCCACGGTGTGCCCGTCGGGGGTGTAGGTCTCCCGGAGGGTCCGCCTGGGGAGCGTGCCGAACTTGCGAGCGAAGGCGAAGCCGGCAGAGAGAGTCGCGGCGAGCGGGGCGCCGAAGATGAAGCCGCGCGACTCGATCGCCAGCACCTTGTCCACCCGTAGGCTGCGCCAGTCCTGGGCCATCGCCTCCACTACCTGGCGGAACAACTGCGGATCCGACAAAAGCGGGGTGATGTCCCGAAACACCACGCCCTCGCGCGGGAAACCCGGGATGTCGCGAATCCTGGCGCGGATCCAATCCATCGGCGGGGGCGAGACTACTCAGTCGAGGGTCGAGGGTCGAGCGTCGAGTGTACGGTCAAGCGACGGTCGAGCGCCTTGACGCCTTCCCGTCGACCAAGGACGGTCGAGCCCTCGACGGCACTCGGCGGCCCACTCAACGCTCGACGCTCGACGCTCGATCGCCCCTACCCCATCAACATCCTCAGCACTCCCTTGCCGTGCGCGCCGAAGGAGAAGAGGAGTTGCTCGCGGAATCGCTTCAGCTCGTCGTAGCCCATCTCGATGCCCCGCCCGTGCGCCGCCGGATCCCTCAGCCGCTCCTTGCTCCACTGCACGAAGGACGCCAGCTCGTCGTAGAAGCCGTCCGGCAACTTGTGGCTCTCCTCTAGGAAGTCGCGGAACGGCTTGAGGTAGGGCTCGTTCCGCTTCGAGAGCACCCGCCCCACCTCCCCCATCGAGGGAGCACGCCCCGCCCGCTCATGGTCGAACGCCTCCACGAAATGGTCGAAGTACTCCACCCGCTTGCCCCGCCGCTCCCTCACCGCCCCGGAGAGGAACGGCCCCCGACGCCCCCCCTCCGATAGCCAGCGGTCGAACCGCTCCACGAACCACACGAACAGCGCCCGCTCCAATGCCCCCGAGTACAACACCGCCACCGCCGCCGCGGGCAGCTCGGTGTACAGCGCCGTCTGGTAGGTCTTCTCCGCCACCATCAAGAGGTTTCGCAGCGGCAAGGGACAGCTCAGCGCCGCCTCCCCCAACGCCCGATCCACGTTCTCCGCCGCTTTCTCTTCCCACTCCCGCTCGCGCGCCAAGAGCTCTTCCTTCACCTTCTGCTCCTGCGCCGCCCTCCCCTCCTCCGCCGCCCGCCGCGCCTCCTCCTCCGCCTTGCGCGCCTCCTCCTCCGCCTTGCGCGCCTTCTCCTCCGCCTCGCGCTGCGCCGCCTTCACCCGCTCCAGCTCCCGCCTCAAGGCCTCCAGCTCACCTTCGCGCACCTGAAAGCGGCGCCGCATCGCCGCCGCCTCCGCCTTCGCCGCCTCCACCTTCGCCTCCGCAGACGCCTCCACCTCCGCGCGCCAGGCCACCCGCCGCTCCGTCAGCGAGAGCGCCCGCTTCGCCTCCGGATCCTCCGCGTCCATCGCCAGCGCCGCCTTGAAGCGGTCCGCCGCACGGTCGAAGTCCCCCTCCTCCGCCGCCAGATGCCCCAAGTCGATGTGCACCTTCGGCCCCAACCGCGCCGACTGGAACTCCGGCATCGCCGCCGCCTCCTCCAACGCCGCCCTCGCCTCGCCCCGCCTCATCGTCAGCCGCAGCGCCCTCCCCTTCGTCGCCAACACCTCGAAGCCGTGGCCCGGGTGCCGCTCCCCAGGAGCCTCCTCCGAAGCCTCCAGCCGCCTTTGCGCCTCCTCCCCGTCCCCTCGCAGGTTGGCGATCTGCGCGAACAGCAACAGATCCTCCGAAGTCGGAGTGCCCTCGAGGCGCTCCTTGGACAGCTCGTCGCACAGCGCGCTCTCTCCTGATAGCTCCGCGGCGTAGGCCATGTGACCGAGCTGGCCGTCGTCGAGCTGGCCCTCGGCCCGAAGCACCTTCCAGAGCTCGAGCGCCCCCTTCGCGTCGCCCATGAAGAGCCGGCAATCGGCCCGAAGCGCCCTCGCCGCCGCAGTGAGCCGCACCGACTTGCTCGCCTCCTCGATCCGCGCCGCCATCTCCTCGGCCTCGGAGTAGAGCCCCCGCTTCCCCCGCGCCACCGCCAAGACCAGCTTGGCCTCGGCGCCCGCCCCCCTTCCCAGCGCGGTGGTGAGCGCCGACTCCGCTTGATCCAGCCGCCCGCCGCGGATCAGCGCGAAGGCGTGCTGGGTGAGGAAGCTCGGGTCGCGCCCCAGCTTCTCCCGCGCGCGCGCAAAGCGCTCCAAGGCCTCCTCCACCCGGTCCTGCTCCAGCAGCGCCTGGCCCATTCGCGCCTCGAGGTCCGCGTCGCGCGGAAAGCGGCGGAGCCCCTCCTCCAGCGTCCCGATCGCCTCCGCGGTGCGGTCCTGGCCGGATTGCGCGTCGGCCAGCACCGCGAACAGCACCGAGGAGCGGAGGTCGGCCTCGTAGGCCACCTCCTTGATCACCGCCTCCGCCTTCTCGTGCTGCCCCAAGGAGAGGTGCAGCTTCGCCTGCTCGAGCAGCGCGGTGGCCTTCTTCTTGTTCATCTTGCCGGTCACGCCCTCAACGGTAGACGCGATAGTCCAGCTCCGGGAAGATGTTGTTTCTCCCCTCCACGTGGCTGAGCCAGCCCTCGTCGATCCGGCCGGAGCGCACCTGGTCGTGGAGCCTCAAGAAGCGGAGCACGTGCTCCTTCGTCCTGCGCACCGCGTAGTCCACCATCGTCCCGGTCTTCATGATGAAGGCCCAGTCGGAGGACTGCGCCAAGAGCAGCTCCCGCGCCGCCTGGTTGAGCGCCCGGGTCCTCAAGGGGTCGGCGTCGTGGAAGTCGCGGGCCAGCGCCACCATCAGCTCCGCCGCCTTGTGGAGGTGGCGGTAGATCCAGTCGTTCGAGCCGTCGAGCCAGATGTTGGCATAGCCCTTCTCGCCCCAGCTCGACATCGCCGGAGAGCAGACCTGGTTCTCCGGGTTCTCCTTGAGGTAGTCCGAAGCCGTCGCCAGCCGGTACACGTCCTGGTCGACCACCGACTTGCGGATGAGGAAGTCGAGGAACCACGGGCCCTCGAACCACCAGTGGCCGAACAGCTCGGCGTCGTAGGGGGCGACCACGATCGGGCGGCGGCCCTGCATCTGTCCGCACAGGTGCTCCACCTGCCGCTCGCGGTTGAACATGAAGTTCCCCGCGTGCGCCGCGGCCCGCTCGCGGGCGGCCTCCGGATCGTACGGCTCCTTGTGGTTCGTCTTCCCGGTGATCCGGTAGTACTTGATCCCCGTGTTCTTCCGGTCGCCGGTGGCCTGGATGTACGGCCGCACGTACTCGTGATCGAGGTCCCAGCCCACGTCCCGGTAGAACTCCCGGTACACCGGGTCGCCCGGGTAGCCGTGCTGGGCGCTCCACACCTGCTGGCTCGACTCCGGGTCGCGCGCGAGGGCGGCCACCCCCGACTCGGTGAAGATGGGCGCGTACACCCCATGGAGCGGCCTGGGCGTGGCGTCGGTGATCCCGTGGGTGTCCAGGAAGAAGTAGCGGATGCCCTCCGGCACCAGCATCTTCTCCAGCCCCGGGTAGTAGCCGCACTCGGCCAGCCAGATCCCGTCCGGGTTGCGGCCGAAGTTCTGCCGGTAGTGGTTGGCCGCCACCGTCACTTGCGCGCGCACCGCGTTCGGCTGCGCCTGCATCAAGGGCAAAAAGCCGTGGGTGGCGTTGCAGGTGATGATCTCCAGGCAGCCGGAGTCCTGGAGCTGCCGGAACGCCCCGACCACGTCGCGGCGGTAGCGGTCGTGGAAGGCGCGCCTGAGCTCGAACAGGTGCTCGCGGTAGAAGCGAGCGAGGCGCTGGAAGGTGGGGTCGTTCCGGGTGCGGTGGACCTCCTTGTCGGCCAGCTCGCACAGCCGGTCCAGCCTCCTCGCGTACCGCCCCATCAACAGCTCGTCCCGGAGCATGCTGACCAAAGGCGGCGTCAGCGTCATCGTCAGCCGGAACGGCACCTGCTCGTCGGCCAGGCGGTCGAACACCTTGAGCAGCGGCAGATAGGTCTCGCTCACCGCCTCGTAGAGCCAGTCCTCTTCGAGGAACTCCTCGTACTCCGGGTGGCGGACGAAGGGCAGGTGGGCGTGCAGGACGATCGCGAGGTATCCGCGGGGCATGTGTCAGTAGGGCCGGCCGGAAGCGGGGGGCACCCACCCGGCGACGCCGGGGGCAATCGAGAGCTGAGGGCCCAGCGGCACTTGCCAGGACGCGCTGCTCGGCAGCTCGAAGCGAGGCACCGCAAGGTGCTCGTGGGGACCTTTGCGCTCGCCAGCGGCCGCCCTGCCATCCAAAAGCGCCTGGCGAAGGTGGACCAGCGGCAGTCCCCAGGGGATCCGCAGGAAGCGCACCGCGAGATCGCCCGAGGGCCCCGAAGGAGGGAGCGCCACCGAGTTGGAGGGCCTCCCCACCCGGTGGGCGCGCCCGTCCGAGCCCACGAAGAAGGCCTCGACCCGGTAGCCAAGGCCCGCGGGAAGCCCGTGGATGTAGTAGCAGTGCGACTCGAAGGCGAAGTCGATCTCCCGCAAGAGCTTCTCTCCCTCGTACACCCGGATCACCGCCCGCGGATCCGGCAGCCCCAGCGCCGCCTCCTCGCGGGTGCGGCTGGCGAAGTCCCAGAGGAAGAACAGCGTCATAGGGTCGCGCGGCAACAGCACCACCGAGTCGTCGCCGTAGGAGTGCGGCAGCTCGCCCAGCTTCTCGTCGTAGCCGTGGCCGTTCGACGCCTCCGCGGTGGGCTTCGCCACCTCCTCGGTCAGGTGGTGCCGGCGGACCTCTTGCTCCCCGGCCACCCTCGCCACGAAGAAGCCTTCCACCAGCGGCTCGGCCGCGTGCTGTTCCGATGGGGGCGCGGCCTTGGCTGGCTCGCGCTCGGGCGCGGCCTTCGGAGCCCGGGCCAGCGCCCTGGGGAGCGCCCGCCGCGCGAAGCGGACGATCTTCGCCGGGACTCCCTTCGCCGCCTCGAGCTTCGCCTTCGGGCGCTCGCCGGCCTCCCGGGCGAGGGCCTTGAGCGCGCCGGGCACCTTCTTGAGCGCGTCGATGAGCTCCTGCTTGGTCTTGAGCTTGCTGTAGCCCTTGCCCAGGTGCTCGCGCGCCAGGTCCCTCAGCGCACGCACGGTCAGCCTCTTCGATTCGGCCATAGCGCGCGGCCCTTTATGCACTGGCGGCGCGCGGGTCAACGACTTCCGCAGCCGGCTGTCCGCATTCGTGCGCCGAGCCCCGAACAGCGCTCGTTCAGTGCGCTATCCTGCGCGCGCCTTGAGCGAGCTGCCGCGACTTCTGATCTGCACCTTCGACGTCATCCCCGGGCCGACGGGCTCGGCGCGCCGGCTCACCGAGTACCTGAAGGGGCTCTCCGACCGCTTTCAGGTGGTGGTGCTCTCGGCCAAGACGCCCGACCACTCGCACATCGAGCGCTACCAGGGCGCGCGCCTGCTCAGGGTGCCGGTCGGCACCGGAGACCTCCACTCCAAGCTGCTGGCCTTCGACCGCGCGGTGCGCCGGCAGCTCGAGAGCGAGGACTACGTGCTGGCGCACTTCACCGATCCCTTCGGCGGTTACGCCCTGTGCGAGCGGCGGGAGGAGTTCGGCTTCCGGCTCCTGTACGAGGCGCATACCTTCCCCTCGCGCGAGCTTCGCTACACCCACCCGCAGATCGAGGGCGACCGGCGTTTCCTTTCCAAGGTGCGGAGGCAGGAGCTGTACTGCCTGATGAACGCGGACCTGGTGGTCACCGGCTCGCCCACCACCCGCCGCTTCATCCACGGCCTGGGCGTGGCGGACGGGCTGGTGCGGATCATGCGGGCTCCGGTGGACCTCGAGCCGTACAAGCCGGAGGCGATCGGCCTGCCCGACGGCTCGCCGATGCGCGTCCTCTACCTGGGCAGCCAGGTCGGCTACCAGGGGTTGCCGACCTTGCTCCGCGCGATGCAGCAGGCCACCCGCCAGACGGAGGTGAGGCTCTCGCTCGCCGGCCCCAAGCACCCCGACTGGCAGCCGCTGCTCGAGGATCTCGTCGACGAGCTCAAGCTCGCCGGGAAGGTGGAGTTCCACCCCCCTTCGCCCGCGGAGGAGCTGCACAGGCTCTTGGGCCAAAGCGACGTCGGAGTGCTGCCTTTGGACGACGTGGAGCGGAACCGGCACCAGGGCGGCCCGCTCGCGAAGGCCTCCGAGTACTTCGGCGCCGGCCGGCCGGTGATCGCCTCGGACCTCCCGGTGACGCGCGAGCTGCTCCTCGAGGCCGCCACCCTCTTCCACGCCCCCGGCGACTACAAGGCGCTGGGAGAGCTTCTGGCCACCCTCGCCAAGGACCCCTCGAAGCGGGTGGAGCTGGGCGGGAGGGGCCGGGCAGAGGCGGCTGCCCATCTCGACGGGCTGGTGGTGCAAAAACAGCTCTTGGAGATCTACCACGAGCTTCTGGGCCAGCAGCCGGGCGCGCGGAAACCGGAAGACGGCCACGTCACCCAGGTCGGTACCCCGACCAGCCGCGTCCTCCCCGACGCTCCGAAAGAGGGGCCGAAGACCGACCCGGCCATTCCCTTGCCGGAGCCCCCCGCTGTCGAGATCACGCCCACCGGGGCGATCACCTCCCCGCTGGCCGAGCCTATGGCGCCCGCCGACTCCGAGGCGGGCACGCAGGTGGAGATCCCGGCGGTGATCCTCGACGCTCCGCCCGAGGCCGTCCCTACTCCGGGCGCGCCGCCGGAGGCCGCCGCCCGCTCGAACGCAGGCCCGCCGGTGCTTTTCCCGATCGACGTGGAGCCCGCCGCCTTCGGACCACCGCCTGGGCCGCCGGTGCTCTTCCCGATCGCGCCATCGAACGCTTCTTCGCAGCCGCCTCCGGGACCGCCGGTGCGGGTTCCCGCTCCGCCTCCGGCCGAGGAGCCGGTGGAGGTGTCGGCCGAGGACATCGTGGATGACGAGGCGGTGCCTTTGCCCTCCAGGATGGACCCCTGGCTCGCGCAGATCGCCCACGGCTACTGCCCGCCGGAGGTCACCCAGTTCGCCCGGCCGCCACCGCCGACCACTTTTCCGGGGAAGGAGGAGCCGGGAGAGCCCAAGCCGTCGCGCTCCGAGAAACCCTAGCGGATCGTCCTTGGCGGTCAGCCCGCGCAACGCTGCCTTTCCAGCGGCGGCGGTGGGTGGTTAGGATGGCCGCGACCTCCAGCCCAGGCCACCATGGAGCGCCGAGTCCTCATCGTCGAGAGTCAGAACGAGACCGCACTCACCATGGCCTCCGTGCTGAAGGGCGCGGGGTACCACACCGCGATCGCCGGCACGGCGGAGGAGGCGCTGCGCGAGCTGGAGAAGCGCCGGCCGGATCTGGTGGTGCTCCGCGCCGAGCTGCCCGGCCAGAGCGGCTTCCACCTCTGCAAGCAGATCAAGAAGGGGCGCTTCGGCCAGAACCTGCCGGTGGTGCTCCTTTCCTCGGACGTGGCCCAGGAGGGCCTGGCCCAGCACGCCCAGAGCCCTGACGCGGCCGACGGCTACCTCACCATTCCCTTCGAGATGGGGGAGCTCACCGAGCTCACCATGCGAGTGCTCCCGGTGAGCGGCCCCGGGGAGGCGGACGAGCTGGACGCCTCGATCGACAGCGCGCTCGCCGGGGCACCGCCGAAGTCCGAGCCGCCGCCGATGCCGCCGCCGATCCGCACCTCGAGCGGGCCGCCGCGGCTGCCCAAGCGGGAGCGCCGCTCGGCGATCACCGAGGAGGACCGCTCCTTCCTCGACCGCACCTTCCAGTCCATCGCCGACCGGAAGGCCGAGCTCTTGGCCGAGTCGAAGGAGGTCGCCCGTCCCGCCCAGCGCCGCGAGCTGATGGGTACCCCGGAGGGGAAGATCCAGATGCTCCGGGAGCAGCTCAAGGTGCGCGAGGCGCAGGTCGCCCGCATCTCGGAGATCTGGAGCGTCCGCGAGCGGGAGCTGCTCTCGGTCGAGGACCGGGTCCACGAGAAGGACGTGGAGATCCAGGGCCTCAAGATCCAGAGCGACGACCTGGTGCATCGGCTCAACGAGGCCGAGGCTACCTTGGTCCGGAAGGAGCGCGAGCACGGGCAGATCGTCGACGACCTGCTGCTGCAGAAGTTCGTCGGCGAGAAGGAGGTCATCGAGGTCGTCTCCGCCAAGGAGAAGGACATCAACCTGCTCCGGAAGGAGATCTCCGCCCGCGACGAGGAGCTGGCCCGCCGCGCGGTGGAGCTGGAGAGCGAGCGCTCCGAGCGCGAGAAGGTGGAGAAGCACCTCTTGGTCACCACCCTCGAGTTCGAGGTGAAGGAGAAGCAGCTCCTCGAGACGGTGGCGGCCAAAGACGCCGAGGTCCAGAAGCTCAAGGACGAGCTGGAGGGCTCCCGCCTCGAGCTGGCGGAGGCGGTGAGCGCGCGCGACCTCCGCTACCAGCAGTACGACGCCGAGGTGAAGGAGCTCTCCGACACGCTCCAGAGCACCCGCGACGAGCGCGACCAGACGGTGCGATCGCTCGAGGCGCGGCTGGGGAAGGCCGAGGAGCACGGCCAAGCAGCCGACGCGGAGATCGAGCGGCTCCGCGCCGAGCTGGAGAGCACCACCCAGCGCTTCACCGGGCAGGTGACCGACCTCGAGGGCGAGCTGGAGCGCGCCAACGCCAAGGCCGAGGACCTGCGCATCCAGCGCGACGGGATCGCCCAGTCGATGACCGACCGGCTGGCCGAGCGGGACGCGAAGATCGCCCAGCTCGAGAAGGAGCTCGCCGACGCCATCGAGCGGGGCGAGAAGGGCGAGGCGGACCTGCGCGCCCAGCTCCAGCAGAAGCTCGAGGACGTGGGCGAGCTGGAGGGCGAGATCGAGGCCCAGAAAGCCGCCGCCGCCGACCGCGAGCAGGAGCTGTCCATCGAGCTGGCGGCGCTGCGCGACGGCAAGGACCAGCTCGAGCAGGACCTCACCGGCCGGCTCTCCTTGGCCGACGGGCGCATCGGCCAGCTCTCCAACGAGCTGGCGGACCTCCAGGCCACGCTGGAGGGGCGGGAGCAGACCATCGAAGGGCAGAAGGCCGAGCTTTCGGCCCGGCAGGAGCGGCTCGACGAGCTTTCCACCAAGCTGGAGATCGCCGAGCGCACCATCACCGACCGGGACGCGCGGGGGGCGATGCTGGAGGCCGACCTCGCCGACCGCGAGCGGACCATCGATGGGCTGAACACCGACCTCGCCGACCGGGACGGCCGGATCGAAGAGCTATCGAAGTCGTTGGACGAGACCTCCAAGGAGCTGTCCGCCACCCAGAACGCGCTCACCGAGACCCAAGAGACGCTCTCCGTCCGCGAGGGGGAGCTGCGGGCCACCCAGGACACGCTGGGGAAGAGCCAGGCGGACCTCCAGCGCACGCTCCAGGAGCGCACCGAGCGGGAGGGCGAGGTCAAGGCGGCGCGAAACGAGATCGCCCGCGTCACCAACGTGCTCCGCCAGACCGAGGCGGCCAAGGCGCACCTCGAGGAGGAGCTGACCGGGCAGCTCGGCCAGCTCCGGGCGGATCTCTCCGAGGCGAAAGGCAACTACGAGGCGGAGAAGTCGGCGCACGAGGAGCTGCAGGCCGAGAGCAGCCGCACCGCCGAGGAGCTGACCGGCGAGCGGGACGATCTCCGCAACCGGCTGGAGGCCACCTCCGCCGAGCTGGCGTCCTCCGAGGCCTCGCTGGCCGACACCAAGGAGGCCCTGGAGGGGGAGCGGGCCACCCACGCCTCGCTCCGGGAGAGCACCGGGTTGGAGATCGCCCAGCTCACCGAGAATCTCCAGGACGCCCAGGCGCAGGGCCAGGATCTCGCCGATCAGCTCGCGGCCACCAAGCAGGAGCTGGGGCAGCGGGTGGCGGAGGTGACCCAGCTCACCTCGAGGCTCGCCCACGCCGAGGACACCCACGGGCACCTGGAGGAGCGCATCCACACGCTCACCGAGGAGTCCCACCGCCGCGAGGAGCTGCTCCAGAACGATCTCTCCAAGAAGAGCCAGGAGCTGTCGGACACCTTGCGCAAACTGGCGGCGGCCAACCAGGAGAAGGCCCGCCAGGGAGAGGCGCTGACCCGCGAGGTCGCCGCGAAGGCCGAGCAGGTAAAGCAGGCCGAGGCGCGGCTTCGGGCCTCGGCGGACGAGTCGCGGAAGAGGCAGGAGGATGCGGCGCACAAGCTGGAGGCCGCCGGAGGAGAGCTGGAGTCGGTGCGCGCGGAGCTGGAGCAGCGCACCATGCAGCTCACCGCGGCCCAGCAGCAGGCGCAGGCGCTCGCGACCGAGCGCGACGGGTTGAGGGAGAGGGCGAACGCGCAGCTCCAGCAGGCGAACGCCCGCATCGGCGAGCTGTCCAAGTCGCTCGAGGGGACGAAGGCCGCGCTGACGCGACAGGTGGAGGAGCTATCGGGGAGGGCGCAGAAGGCCGAGGCCAGGACGGCTCAAGCCGCCCAGGAGGGCGCCGCCCGCGCCGGGGAGCTCGAGGCGAAGCTCAAGGAGGCCCAGGAGCAGCTCGCCAGCCGGGCGAGGAAGATCCAGGAGTTGCAGCTTGCGTACGAGAACGCCCACGCGGCCAAGGTGCGCAGCGAGAAGGAGCTGCAGGGGCGGATCGCCCAGGCGGAGGGGAAGGCGAACGAGGTGATCGCCAAGCTGGGGGCGCTGGCGAGGGAGAAGAAGGAGCTGGAGTCGCGGCAGCTCAAGGAGCTGGACGACCTAGTCGCCAAGCACAAGCAGGAGACGGACCGCCGGGAAGCGATCAAGGCGCAGGAGCTGCAGAGGCTGCAGCAGGCGCTCCAGGAGAAGAGCAAGCAGCTCAAGGTGGTGGAGCTGGAGCGCGACCGATACAAGAGCAAGGCCCAGGGCGGCGGGGGGGCGACCCAGCGGGTGCCGGTTCCGGCGGGGCCAAGGCCGGGGGCTCCGCTTGGCGTGGGCGAGGAGCAAGTCACCAAGCCGAATCAGATCCCCGGCGAGGTGACGATGCCGGGGCGGCCGCCGGCGGCCTTGGCGCCGAGGCCGGGACCTCGAGTGGGCGGGGCGGCGGCGCCTTCTGGCTCCCGTCCGTCGCCGCAGGCGGCGGTGAAGAATCCGCCGCCGCAGGAGATCGACGAGGGGGCGGCGGACCGCACCGTGCTGATGAGCGGCCGGCCGGCCCTGCGAGAGCCGACCGAGGACGACTGGACCTCGCTGGTGGACGAGTTGGACAAGTAGCGCGTCCCGCTCGGGCCGAGCCGATCGAAACATCAACCAGTCGAGGCAGTGAAGCCGGTCGGTGCCGGTCGCAACCTTCGTGCCGCTCGGGCGAGCCCGGTCGAGGCCCCGGTCGATCGCGGCGCCCGCCGATCGCTCCAAGTCGCGGCCCTCCTCGCTCGGGCCGACCGCAGCCGACGCCCGGGCCTCGGCGATGCCCCCGTGAGGCCGACGCGGAGCCTGTCCTGCTCGGCGGCGGGGACCACTTCATGGCGTAGCGCAAGGAGCGAGACCTCGCGATGTTCTACCTGCTCCTCGCCATCCAGGAGTGCATCGATCTCGCCGCGCACTGGATCGCGGATGAAGGGCTGCCGCCGGCCGAGGACTACGCCGCCAGCTTCGGCGTCCTGGCGCGAGAGGGACGAATAGAGGCACCGCTGGCTCAGGCGATGATCGCCGCCGCGGGGCTGTGAACCGGGCGGAGAGGCGTCTTGCTCGCCCCTCAGGCTATAGTGCGCGCCCTCGCTCGCGGCCGCGGGCGAATGGGCCTCGGAAGTAGAGGGGACGCGATGAAGAGAGCAGCGTTAGCGGCAGTGCTTTTGGCGCTGGCTTCGGGATGCCGAGAGAAGGTGCAGACGCGCCCGCCTCCGGACGCGGGGCTTTTATGCGGGCCGAGCGAGCGGGTGGTGGATGGGGAGTGCGAGTTCTTCTGCGACCGGGACGGTGACTGCGCGGCCGGCCAGCGGTGCAACCTGCTCACCGGGGCGTGCGAGCCGAGGCCTCAGGTGCCGGATGCGGGAGTGCCGCCGGTGCCATGCACCAACGGGGCGGAGCGCTGCAGCGCGGACAACAAGGCCATCGAACACTGCGGGCCGGACGGCAAGTGGCAGCTCAAGCAGAGCTGTCCGCCGCCTTCGGGCTTCTGCCTGAACGAGAAGTGCCTGGCGTGCCGGCCGGGCTCCACCATCTGCGACACGGTGAACAGCAAGCTGGTCACGGTGTGCCTGGACGACGGGAGCGGCACGAGGACGGTGACCTGCTCGGGCGGGGGGGCGTGCAATCAGGGTGAGTGCCGGGAGTGCGCTCCGGACACGACTCGCTGTGCCGCGGACGCGGACGGGGGCCAGGTGGCGCAGGCCTGCCAGCGGACTTCGGACGAGACTTTGGCGTGGAAGTGGGCGAACAACGGCGACAGCTTCGACGGGACCTGCATCACCAAGAAGTGCGAGGCGCCGAGCGGGACGTCGCCGGCGAGGTGTACGCCTCCTTCGTGCTTCCCCGGCTCGACGCAGTGCAAGGACACGAAGACGCAGCAGGTGTGCAGCTCGGTCGGAGCCTGGACCGACGTCACCTGCTCTTCGCTGCCGGGTTACACCGCGGGGGCGGAGTGCCAGTCGGGAGTGTGCGTGGACGAGTGCGTGGACGCGGCGAAGGCGAAGAGCTACTTCGGCTGCTCCTACTGGACGGCGGTGCAGGACAACTCGGTAGACAGGTATTTCAAGGGAGGCACGCAAAGCGGACAGGGGACCGCGGACTCGGATTTCGCCTTCGTCGTCGCCAACCGGTCGACCTTGGCCGCCACCGTGGAAGTGTGGCGGCACCAGGGCGGCGTCCCGGTGAGGTTGAAGACCGTGACCGTCCCTGGACGGAACGACGCCGCCACCAAGGGGCTGCAGGTCATCTATGTCCCCTGGCAGTCGATCGGGCCGGCGAGCAACCCAACGGGCGTCGCGAGCACCGGCCTCGCGCGATTCGGCTACCGCATCACCTCGACCAAGCCGATTACCCTCTACCAGTTCAACCCGTTGACCGCGACGAAGACCGTCAACAAGAACTGCACCCAGGACTTCTTCTACGCGCCGCTGAGCAGCGACTGCAACGCGTATGGCGACTACTCGGCGTTCGATCCCGGGACTTGGGGAGTCTGCGAAAACAACAACCGCTGTCGCTACAACACCTACTCCAACGACGCGTCGCTCCTGCTGCCTGAGCACATCCTTGGCATCAGCCATGTGGTGATGTCAAACGAGCATGTGGTCTTCAGCGACGGCCTCAACCAGCCGCCCGACTTCGACGTGACCGGTCACGTCACCGTAGTTGCCACCCAGGACAACACCACCGTCACCTTCAAGTCGTCCGCGAAGACGGTCGGCGGTGGCACGGTCGCTGCGATGAACAAGGGAGACACCCGTGTCTTCACGATGAACAGCTACGACGTGCTCCAAGTGGCGACGACCAACCTTGGAATCAGCTACATCGAGTGCGGCGGCAATCCGTTCTGCGGCGGGATCGGCCCCTGCAAGCCCTCGAACATTTGCCGGGTGGACAATGATCTCACCGGGACGGTGATCAGCTCCAGCAAGCCAATCGCTGTCTTCGGCGGAGCGGCGTGCATCACCAAGCCGTACAACCGGGTCGCGTGCGACCACGTGGAAGAACAGATCTTCCCCTTCTCGACATGGGGGAAGAGATTCGTGGCCCAAGCAAGCTATCCCCTGCGGCTCGCGAACCAGCAGTTCGCCACCAACTCCCCACCGGATCACTGGAAGATCGTGGCGAGTTGCCCGGCCTCCACCTGCCCCAACGGAACGCTGATCACCTTCGCACCTGCCGCCCCTGCGGCTGCGGACGTGCTCCTGCCCAATCGCTGCCTGAGCGGGACCATCGCCACCAACAACTGCCGGCTGGCGGGCGGCGCCTACATGGAATTCAAGTCCCGCTCGAGCTTCGTGATCACCGCCGATAATCCGATTGCGGTGGCGCAGTTTTTCCCCGGGCAGGGGCCGACCGGGCTGCCGACGCAGCCCGAGCAGGGTGACCCATCGATGGTCCTGCTGCCGCCCGCTGAACAATGGCGATCGAGCTACACGCTGCTCGCCGCGCCAGGCATCAAGGACAACTACCTGGCCATCGCGATCGACGACACGGTGGTGGCTTCGGTCGAGGTGGACGGCTCCGCAATCGCCGGCTTTGTGGCCATCTCGGGCACGACCTTCAAGGTGAAGAACCAACCCATCTCGACAGGCACGCACACGGTGACGGTGGTCGCGAAGCCCGGAGTCACCACCATGCCTGGCGCTGGTGTGACCGTGTACGGCTACGATGCCTACGTCTCCTACGGCTACACCGGCGGCCTCGACCTTGGCACCATCGTGACCGGCATCGATCCTGGTGGGTGACCGGCGGCGCCGCAGGGTCGCCTACTCTCCGCAGGCAAACGAGAGCGCCAGCTCCTTCGCCGACGGCTTCGGCTGGTCGATGCGCGCCGACACCTTCAGCTCGCCGCAGAGGATTCCCATCGGCACGAACACCAGCCGGTGCGCGTGCCCGTTCACTCCGATGCCCTCGAGCTCCTGCGTCTGCGACACCAGCTCGCGCTTTCCGTCGCTCACCTGCACCCGGAGCTTCCGCCCCTTGGCGAACGAGCCCGGCCGCCCCTTCACCTTCACCACCACCGCCAGATCCCCGAACAGGTTGATCCGCGCGTCCGGCTCCGGCAGCGGGCGCAAGTCCCCGCTTTCCCGCTCGAACAACATCGGCCGGATCTCCACGATCGAGAACTCGGGAGCCTTCTCCTGAGCCGTAGCCACGCCCATCACCAGGAACGCCACGAGCCCCGCGCGCCTCACGGCCAGCTCACCATCACCGCGCGGTTCCGCTCATCGGACATCGGGCCGATGCCCTCCACGAAGCCGAGGTACACCGAGAGCTGCGAGTCGGCCGCCAGCGAGCCCCAGGTCGGAGGCACCGCGTTGCCGCCCATCGCCGGGTCCACCGCCCGGGTGGTCCCCGCCCGCTTGGCCGGAGCCAGATACCACCCCTTGGCGTTCGCCAGCGGCGAGTCCTTGTCGAAATCGAACCCCACCAGGTACGGATGGTAGTCGGCCGCGGCGGCGGCCCGCTCCGGACCGGCGAGGAAAGAGAGGAACACCCTCCCGGAGGGCGTCGTCGCCAAGGACGGCGCGAACGCATCCCACCCCTCGTTGATCTGCCTCCCGGGCAGCACCAGGTACGCAGTCCCGGTGCTGTTCTTGGCGAAGATCGAAAGGTCCGAGCCGGTCCCCCACGCCTTGACGTTGGGGTTCCACAGCGACACGTAGACCACCGAGTAGGTGAGCGCCCCCACCGACTCCAGCGAACCGAAGGCGGCGATCGCACGCCGCTTCGAGCACACCTTGGCCGACAGGTTGCAGCCGATCCCGGCGCCGCAGTCGGCGTCCTTCTGGCACGCGCGCTTGGGCTCGACCGCAAGCGCCACGTGGTCCTGCGGCATCGGGTTTCCGGGCGTGACGCTGCTCTCGTTGATCCGCATCGGCTGCCCGAACACCCCCGCGCTCGAGGAGTCGCGGTACACCGCGTAAACCTCGGTATCCGTCCCGGTGGCGACCACCCGCGAGCCGGTGAAGCCGACGTGGACGACGTAGTCCTCGGGCGCGGTGGCGATGGCGGCTCGCTCCGGATTGAAGATGTTCCCGGCGTCGGCGCCGCTGGAGACGAACGCCACCTCCGGCGCGGCCACTCCGAACGGCACGTCGGTTACTACCCGGACCGCCAGGTCGTCGCCGTCCTTGGTCACCATGATCGCCTTGTTGTCTCGCCACGGAGCGAGGTCGCAGTCCTGGATCAGCACCGGCGTGCCGCCGTCCTGCGGATCGGGGTTGCTCACATCCAGCACGTCGGGCCAGGTGCGGCCGAGGTCGAAGCTCCTCCGCACCCGCACCCCGAGGCCGACGTTGTAGCAAGCCAAAAGGCTCCTGTTCCCCGGGAGCCAGACCAGCTTCACCCTCGAGCCGATGGTGTCGATGTTGAAGGTCTGTAGGACGTCGTTCTGGACGAAGTCCTTCCCCCGGTTGACAGTGAGGTGGCCGAAGAGCTGGTTCTCCTGCTCCATCGCCACGTACTGCCTGGCCGAGTCGATCGCCACCACCTCCGGCCCGTTGCGGGTGACCGGGAAGCGGCTGACGAAGACCTCCGGCCCGAAGCTGGGGCTGCCGGTGCTCAGGGTCACCATCTCCGAGATGAACGGCCGGCGGCGGCCGTCGCCTCCGTCCAAAGCGCTGCCCGCGTCGGTGACTCCGCCGTCGAGCCCGAACACGCGCACGCAGCGCGCGGTGACCGCGTTGCAGAGGTAGCCGCCCGGGCAGGTGTCCGAGTTGGGCGGGACGCAGGCCTGCACCTGGCAGCTGCCCAGGTTGCACACCCGGTCCACCGGGCAATCGAGCGGCCCAGAGCAGCCTCCCGCGTCCGGGCGGCCGGCATCGCTCACCTCCGGCTCGCCGAGCACCACCTCTCCGGTGGAGGAGAGCCCCACCACGAAGAAGCCCTTCTTCACCCCCGCCCCGGCGTCGCGGTCCTCAAGGCCCAGGCGCGCGCCCGGCACCAGCACCTCCGGGTACCGGATGCCGATCGCGTTCTCCGAGTTGACCTCCCACTGCGCCACCGCGCCCTTCTGGCGGGCGGTCCAGGCGATCGCGAAGTCGGTCTCGTCGGCGACCGCAATCAGCTCGATCGCCCCTCCGCCGTCGGTCATCGGCTGGCGGCCCGCGTCGACGCCCGCGTCTTCTCCTCCGTCGGGGCCGGCGTCTTGGCCCGGCAGCACTCCGCCGAACACTGCGCTCTTGCAGGATTCGGAGATCGAGCTGGCGCGATCGAAGCACGACTGGCGGCTGGCGCTCCACGAGGCCGCCTGATCCTGCGTGCAGGTGGGGAGCTTCTCCAGGCAGTCCAGCATCGAGGAGAGCGCTGCCTGGTCGGCCCCGGAGCAGGCCGTCACCGACTGGGTGCACTGCGCCTTGGGGCCCAGCACCTTGCCGCTCTGTCCGCCGCACTCGCCGGCCTTCTTCGCCATGTCGAGGCTCTCCGAGCGGTCGCACAACCCGCCGCCGCAGTTGCAGCCGGCGAGGACCGCGGAGGCGAGCGCCGCCGCTACGAAAAATGTCTTGCGCATCGAGTCACCGATTGCTCAGCCGAGGATGCGCTCTTCTAGCGCATCCAGGCCGGCACGGGTGAGCGATGGAGGCAGGCTTCAGAGAGACGCCCGGGCCTCGCGCCAGGCGCTCCGGAAGGACAGCTCGGCGGCAATGGCGCGGAGCGTCGGAGCCCGCCCGGAGCGGAGCTGAGCCTTCCGATAAGCCACCGCCGCGGCCCGGGCGAGGAAGTAGGCGCAGATCGCGAAGACGCCTCCGGGCATCACCAGCACCATCGCAACCGCCACCATCTTCGCCATCGCCAGCATTGCGCTCCTCTCCTCGCACAAATCCGGATGCAGGCCCCGTGCCTCGATCCGCCCTCGGTGGACTCCGAGCAAATCCGGAAGCTTGGTTCTCCCCATCCGTCGGCAGGACAACGGAAGGGGTGGGTCAAAGCCACGGGTCCCTGTCACTTTTGCCACGGTAAACCCACGAGCCATCCGCTAAGGTGAAAGGAACTTGAGCGACCAGCCCAAAGCGCCGTTCGCCTCGGTGGAGGACGCCGCGGCGCGTCTGGAAGGCGCCAGCTACCTGCCGTCACCGCAAATCTCCACGGTGTCCTTCCTTGCGGACCGGATGGAGAAGCCAATTCTCGTCGAGGGCCCGGCCGGAGTGGGGAAGACGGAGCTGGCGCGGGCGCTCTGTCGGGCGCTGGGCAGGGAGCTGATCCGCCTGCAGTGCTACGAGGGTCTGGACGAGGCGAAGGCGCTCTACGAGTGGGAGTACGCGAAGCAGCTCCTCTATACCCAACTCCTCAAGGACAAGATTGGCGAGATGCTCGCCGGAGCCGGGAGCCTGAGCGAAGCGGCCGAGCGAGTGGCCTCAGGCGACGCGGTGTTCTTCTCGGAGCGCTTCCTGTTGCCGCGACCCATCCTCCAAGCGCTCCTGTCCGAGGCGCCCGCACTGCTCCTCGTCGACGAGGTGGACAAGGCCGACCCGGAATTCGAGGCCTTCCTCCTCGAGGTGCTGGCGGACAACGCGGTGACGGTGCCGGAGTTGGGCACCATCCGGGCGAGGCAGGTGCCCAGGGTGGTGCTGACCTCCAACGCCACCCGCGAGCTGTCCGACGCGCTGCGGCGAAGGTGCCTGCACCTCTACATCGACTTCCCCACCCGGGAGCGCGAGTTGCGGATCATCCGCGCGCGGCTGCCGCAGCTTTCGGAGAAGCTGTCGGAGCAGGTGGTGGATGCGATCCAGAAGATCCGCTCGCTGGATCTGAAGAAGGCGCCGTCCATCGCGGAGACCTTGGACTGGGCGCAGAGCCTGGCCCTGCTGAATGCGGACTCCCTCTCGCCGGAGCTGGTGGCCTCGACCTTGAGCCTGGTGCTCAAGCACGAGGGCGACGTGGAGAAGGCCCGCGGGCACCTCGCGGCGATCGCCGCCGCTCGCCCTTGAGGGGCGGTCTGACTACTGCGCCACCGGATCGAAGTAGCCCTTGTACCCGAGCTTGATCGAGTCGTCGGAGAAGGTCTCCCCTCGCTTCTTGTCCACGAGGTACCGCTTGCCGCCTTTCTTTCCGACCAGGTAGCTGGCCAGCTCGCCCTCGGCCAGGCCCTTCTCCTCCACCTGGAAGTTGTCCTCGCTGGTCTCCACCACCACGGCGCCCATGGTGGCCGCCCGCGCGGCGGTGAGCTTGAACTCCTTGAGGTAATAGCTGACCTTCTCGTGGTACCAGGGCGCCATCGGGTGATCTTCCTTGCCCAGGCGCCTCTTCCGCTCGGCGATCGACTTGAGGGTGTTGGGGTGGAGGAGCTTCTTGGCCTCGGGCCACTTCTTGGCCTTCACCGCGGTGAGGTACTTGGTCACCAGCTCCTTTGCCGCCTTCACCTCGGGGGATTCCTCTTCGGCCGGCGCCTCCGCCTGCCCCAGCGCCAAAAGGGGAAGCAACAGCCCGAAGGCAACCAGCCACCTCGATCGCATCTTCATCCCGCACCCTTGTGGTTCGCGAAGAATGTAGCGGGTTTTACCCGAGTCCCCCTAGTTTGGAAGCGGTGTCAGCTCCCTCCCAAGAAGAGCTCGGCGGTTTCGGGTTCGCCGAGCCCGCCCGCGCGGCGCGCTCCCTGGCCGCCCTGTCGGTTCAGCTCTCCGAGCGCGACGCGGCCTCGGCGCTCGAGGCGGCCCGCGCCTCGCCGTCTCCCGACGCGTGCCTGGCCGCCCTGGAGCGGTGCGCACCCGCGCTGGCCCGCCTCTCGGAAACGGCGAGGGCCGAGCTGTTGCCCTCGCTGGCCGCGGCGATCGACGCGAGCGACCTCACTGCTCGCCTCATCTCGGCGAGGAGCCGCCTGCCCGCCTGGCTTTACTGCGCCCTCTCGGCCGGCCGCCGGAGGCCCCCGGAGGCATTGAACCGAAAGGCCGTCGCCGCCGCCACGCGCTCGGACTTGGGAGAGCGAGAGGCGCTGCCGAGGCGGCTGCGAAGGCTCAAGTACCGGGAGCTGCTCCGAATCGTCGCCCGAGAGGCCTTGCTCCTGGGTCCGCCGGATGAGCTGGGCAAGGAGATGAGCCACCTTGCCCAGGCCTGCGTCCAGGCGGCGCTGACGGGCACCTTCCGTGAGCTTCGCCAGCGCTTCGGAGCGCCGGAGGGCCAAGGGTTGGGCTTCTGCGTGTTCGGCCTCGGCAAGCTCGGTGGAGAGGACCTGAACTTCAGCTCGGACGTGGACCTCATCTACCTCTACCGCGAGGAGGGCCAGACCTCCGGAGGGTTCGAAGGCAGCCTCTCGCACGCGCAGTTCTTCGCCAAGCTCGCCGAGGGGACCACCAGGGCGCTCTCCGCGGTGACCGGCGACGGTTTCTGCTTCCGGGTGGACCTGAACCTGAGGCCCGCCGGCCGCGGCGGGGCGATCGTCCTCTCGCTGGCGCAGACGGTCGGCTACTACGAAACCCAGGGGCGCACCTGGGAGCGCGCGGCCCTGATCAAGGCTCGGCCGATCGCCGGGGAGCTCGCGCTCGGGGAGGAGCTGTTGCAGCAGCTCGCGCCCTTCCTCTTTCCCCGCAGCCTGGACCTCGCGGCGGTGGACGAGCTTCGCGAGCTGAAGCACCAGATCGATCTCCGCGGGAAGGCCAGCGCGGCCGACCTCAAGCTGGGCCAGGGAGGAATCCGGGAGATCGAGTTCTTCGCCAACGCGCTCCAGCTCCTCCACGGCGGCAAGCGCCCCTCGCTCCGCGAGCGGAACACGGTGCGCGCGCTCAGGAAGCTCGAGCAGGCGGGCCTGCTCTCCGCGCCCGACGCCGACGCCCTCGAGGAGGCCTACCTCTTCCTCCGCCGCGCCGAGAACCGGCTGCAGATGCTGGAGGAGAGGCAGATCCACTCGCTCCCCGAGGCGCCGCTGGAGCGGGCTCGCCTCGCCCGCGGCCTCGGCTTTCAGGACTGGGCCGGCTTCTTGGGGGAGCTGGAGCGGCACCGCGCCTACGTGCGGGGGGCCTTCTCCACCTTGCTCGGCCAGACCGCCCGCGAGGAAGTCCCCGACGAGCCGCTCCTGGCGCTGGCGCTGGACCTGGACGCGCCGGAGGCCGAGAGGTCCGCGGCGCTCGAGGAGCGCGGCTTCGCCGATCCCGATCGGGCGCTCGCCGCCATCGGCCGGCTGGCGAGATCGGGCGCGGTGCAGTTCACGCAAGGGCCGTCCGGGCCGGGTCTGGAGGCGGTGCGGCTCTTGGCGGAGGTGGCGCGGACGCCCGACCCGGACCAGGCGCTGCAGCTCTTCGCCGAGTTCGTGTCGGTGCTGGTGGCCCCCCAGGGCTACTTGGGCCTGCTCGCGGCCGCGCCATCGGCGAGCCGGCGGCTGCTGAACCTCTTCGGCCAGAGCGAGTACCTCTCCCGTTACTTCCTCCGACACCCCGAGCTTTTGGACGCCTTGGTGCAGCCGGCCTTCGAGGAGGTGCACAAGGAGCCGGAGCGGATCCGCGCCGAGCTTTCGGCGAGGGTCCACCGGCACTCCGACTCCGAGGCACGTCTCTCCGCCATGCGCCGCTGCAAGAACGAGGAGGTGCTCCGGATCGGCCTGTACGACATCGCGGGCGAGCTAGAGGTGCCCGAGGTTTCGCGGCAGCTCACCGCGCTCGCCGATGGCGCGATCGACGAGGCCCTCTTCCTCGCCCTGGCCGAGGCGGACGAGCGCTACGGCCGGCCCACCGGGGGGGCCCGGCCGTCGCTCGCGGTGGTGGGGATGGGAAAGCTCGGCGGGAGAGAGCTCGGCTACCACTCCGACCTGGACCTGATCTTCGTCTACTCCGGCTCGGGCGACGAGGAGACCGAGGGCGGCTCCAAGGGGCGGCTGAGCCACCACGAGTACTTCGCCAAGGTGGTGCAGCGGCTGCTCACCTTCCTCTCGATGCAGCTTCGCGAAGGAGCCCTCTACAAGGTGGACACTCGGCTGCGCCCCTCGGGAAACCAGGGGCCCTTGGTGGTGAACCAGGCTTCTCTCCGGGATCACCACGAGAAGCGGGCGAAGCTCTGGGAGCGGCAGGCGCTGATCAAGGCGCGCGAGGTGGCGGGGGATTTCTCGCTCGGCCGGCGGCTGGTCCGGGAGATCATCGAGCCCTTGGTGTACCTCCGCCCGCTGCCTCCCGACGCGGCGGCGGAGATCGACCGGATGCGGATGCGGATGGAGCGAGAGGTCGCCCGCGAGGGCGGAGATCAGCTCAACCCCAAGGTGGGACAGGGCGGGCTGGTGGACGTGGAGTTCGCCGTGCAGTACCTGCAGCTGCTCCACGGCGCGGCGCACCCGGAGGCGCGCACCGCCTCCACCCTGGAGGCGCTCTCGGCGCTCGAGGAGCAGGGCTGCCTGCCCGCCGCCGACGCCCGCGCCCTCCGCGAGGGGTACCTCTTCCACCGCAGGGTGGAGAACCGCCTCAGGCTGGTGCACGGCTATTCGCTCTCGTCGATGCCCACCGAAGGCAGGCCGCTCTCCCTGCTCGCCAGGCGCCTCGGCTACCTGGGGTCAGAGCCGGGGCGAACCTTCCTCGAGGAGTACCGCTCCTGGGCCGGCCGGGTGCGCGAGGTGTACCGGCGGATCCTCCGGATCGGCGCGCGCGGTTTTCCAAGCGCCTGAGGATCGGGAACTTCGGCGGGCAGGCTCGCCATTCCTCAGTGGACCGCGGGAGCCTCTTCGGTCGCGGCTCGCTGCGCGTAGTGCTCCAGCCCGGCGAAGTCGAGGAATACGCACTCCTCCTCGCCCACCACCCACGCGTCGTGGCCGGGGGCGATGGTGACGACGTCTCCGGGGCCGAACTCGGCCTCCTCGCCGTCCTTCATCCGGACCCGCATCTTCCCCGAGAGGCAGTAGCCCACGTGGGCCGATTCGCACTGGTCGGTCTGGGCGATGGGCTTGACGTGCTTCGACCACCTCCACCCCGGCTCGAACACCGCCCGGCCGACGGTGACGTCGCCGAGCTTTAGGAGCTCCGCCCGTCCCTTGTCGGTGAAGGGCCGGGTTTCGTCCGGGGAGCGGACGTTCTTGATTCTCAGGCCTGCCACTGGCGCACCTCCCTGCTGGTTTTGGAAAAGTTATTCACCCCTGCATGCCCAGCCGTGCCCTGCGCTCGAATGGCCGGCCACTCTTGCTGCGAGCACGCCGGCACGAGGGGGGCGAGGAGGCACGCGATCGACCTACACCCGGCGCGGGGCCGGCGTGTATGCTCGCGGCGCATCCCACCATCGACCCGCCTTGGCCAAGAAAGACCCGCCCAGCATCCTCATCGTCGACGACGACCGCGCCACCCAGCGGATGCTCGCCGACGCCCTCTCCAAGCAAGGCTTCGCGGTGGCGGTGGAGCGCGATGGAGAGTGGGCCCTCAAGACGTTCGAGAAGAAGTCCTTCGAGGCGGTGGTGCTCGACCTCTTGTTGCCGGCGATCAACGGCTACGAGGTCGCCCGGAAGCTGCGCGCCACCATCAAGGGGAAGAAGACGCCGATCGTCATGATCTCCGGGGTCTACAAGAACGCGCTCCATCAGAAGGAGGCAGTGCAAAAGCACGGGGCCTTCGCCTTCCTGGAGAAGCCGGTGCGGCTGCAGGCGCTCTACGAGACCCTGAAATCCGCCCTCGGCGACCGCTACCCGCAAAAGCGCGAGGAGCCGCCGCCTCCGCCGATGGTCGACGAGGTCACCGCCGAGCGGTTCGCCGATGCCGCCGCCCAAGAGGAGATCTCCCACGTCGAGACCCAGTCCCGCCGCTCGGTGGCCACCTTCCAGTCCATCCGCGGCGACTTCACCCAGAGGCCCTTCCCGGAGGTGCTGGCGGAGATCTACCGCTGGAAGGGGAACGGGGCGCTGCTGCTCCGAAGGGACAAGGTGAAGAAGATCGCTTACTTCCGCGACGGCGTCCCGGTGTCGATCAAGAGCAACCTCCTCTCGGAGTGCCTGGGGCGGGTGATGGTGCGGGAGAAGATGATCTCCGAGGCGGAGTGCGAGGAGTCCTTGAAGCGCATGAAGGCGACCTCGCGCCAGCAGGGCACGGTGCTGATCGAGATGGGCTGCATCAGCCCCCACAACCTGGTCTACGCGCTGACCCTCCAGCTTCAGCTCAAGCTGTTCGACGTGTTCGCCTGGGAGAAGGGCGAGTACCAGTTCAACCCGAAGGTGCCCCCGCCGCCCGACCCGGTGAATCTGGAGATGACCACCGCGGCGATCATCCACGAGGGGGTCCGCCGCTGCTACGACGCCGCGAGGCTTTCGCGGGCCATGGGCAGCGTCGACGCGCTCTTCGTGCATCCCTCCGAGCACCCGCTCCTCGCCCTGCAGGATGCGGGGCTGGGCGAGGAGGAGAACCAGCTATTGCAGGCCGCCGATGGGCACAAGACGGTCTCCACCTTGCGGGCGCTGGCGGTGCTCTCGCCGCTGGAGACCGACCGGTTCCTCTACGCGATGACCTGCGCGCAGATGATCGAGCTGCGGGACCGGCCGGCGGAGGGCAAGCCCAAGCCGACCATCTCCAAACTGGCCGACTCGGCACCCAGACCCCCGCCCCTGCCGCCGCCCCCTCCGCAGCTCCAGGGGGAGGCGAAGGGGCAGACGGCCCCGCCATTGCCATCGCCCTGGGATGCCGGACCGACCGATCCCTCCGCGGAGGCGCCGCTGCCGAAGAAGAAGCCCGGCAAGGGGGATCGGAAGGAGCCGGTGCTGGCGCGGGCGGCGGGCTCGCTGTTGCCGGAGCTGTCCGAGGTGGTGAGCACGGGCAGCCTCTCGGGGGAGGAGAGCCTGATCCGCGAGCGGCTGGTGAACAAGGTCCAGCAGATGCGGAAGCTGAGCTACTTCGAGGTCCTGGGGGTGGCGCAGAACGCCTCGCGGGAAGAAGTGAAGCGCGCCTACTTCGCCCTCGCCAAGGAGTACCACCCCGACAAGCACTTCGGCTCCGCCTCGGCGGAGATCCGGCAGCTGGCGGGGCAGATCTACGATCTGATCTCCACCGCCCACGACACGCTGGCCGACCCGGACGAGCGGGACCGGTACCTGAAGGACCTGGCCTCGGGGGTGAAGCGCGACATCGGCGATGAGGTAGGAAAGATTCTCGCCGCCGAGGGCAAGTTCCAGAAGGGCGAGGAGCTGCTCCGGCAGAGGAATTTCCGCGCCGCCTGCGGCATGTTCCAGGAAGCGATCGAGCTGTACGGGGAGGAGGGCGAGTTCCACGCCTACCTGGGCTGGACCATCTTCCAGCTCAACCCGGAGGATCCCTCGAGCACCGACTCGGCGCTGCGCTCGCTGGAGAAGGCGGTGAGCCTGAACCCCAAGCTCGATCGCAGCTATCTCTTCACCGGCTACCTCTACAAGGCGACCGGCCGGCCGGACAAGGCGGAGAAGCAGTTCGAGAAGGCCATCCAGTGCAACCCCGATTGCACCGAGGCGCTGCGGGAGCTGCGCATTCTCGGCAAGGCGAAGCGCTGACCAGCCACGTGCTGCTCAAGGAACGGTTCCAGATCACCCGCCCGCTCGAGGAGATGGAGATCTCCTTGGTCCGGGAGGCGGTGCGCCAACCCAACCTGGTGGACCCCACCGAGGAGGCGATCGTCCGCACCGCGATCTCGCTGGCGCGGCTCTACAAGGTGCGGCACCAAGGGAGGGACGTGGGGGTGGGCGCCTTCCTTTCGCCGTTCCGGGAGGAGGTGACGCGCAAGCTCAAGCCGGTGCTGCTCGACCGGCCGCCGAAGCGGGAGGCGCTGCTGCCGCTCGTTCGGGCGCTGTCCGAGCGCACCGCCCGCACCCGGGACGAGTTGCAGAAGCGCTTCGAGCACCGTCTGCCGAAGGAGGCGATCGACCGGGAGATCCGGAACAAGGCGCTGGTGATGGTCTCGGGGGGCGGCGGGGGCACCGGCTACGTCTACGTGGGGGTGATGGCGCTGCTCGACGAGTTCGGCCTCAAGCCGGCGCTTTTGGTAGGGACATCGATAGGGGCGATCCTCTCGCTCTTCCGGTCGCGGATGCCGCGGTTCGACCACACCGAGATGGCGAACATCGTCCGCGGGCTGTCGTGGCGGAAGCTGTTCCGGATCATCTCCACCGAGAACCGGTACGGGCTCCCGGCGGCGCTGCGGCTGTTCCTCAGGGCGGGCATCGGGCGTTACTTCGCCCCGCCCACGGGAGCCGAGGGCGCGGCGGTGAAGCTCAAGGAGCTTCCGGTGCCGACCATCGTGACGGTGAGCGGCATCCGCCGGGGGATGTTGCCTCACCCGGTCGAGTTCTACGAGCGGCTGCTCAACCTCTCGCCGAGGACCCTGCTCGAGCCGGCGGCGGTGACCAGGCGAGTCACCGCGGCCTTCGGGGCGCTGGCCGAGTTCTTCACGCACCCGGAGATGATGGTGAAGCTGCACTTGGGCGCCGACGAGCAGACGCGCGAGTTCGACGCCCTGGACGCGGTGGGCTTCTCCTCGGCCCTGCCCGGGGTGATCCACTACGACGTGCTCCGGGACGACGCCCGCATGCGCGGGCTGTTGGACGAGTTGTTCGAGCAAAGGAGCGTCTTCCGGCTGGTCGACGGCGGGCTGGTGGACAACCTGCCGGCCAAGGCGGCCTGGCGGGCGGTGCACAAGGGGCTGATCGGCACCCGCAACGCCTTCATCCTGGCGCTCAACGGCTTCGCCCAGAAGCTGGTCACTCCTCTGTGGCTGCCCCTGCAGCGGCTGGCGGAGCTGAACGTGGCTCCCAACCGCCCCTACGCCCACCTGGTGAAGGACTTTCGCCGCACCCTCTCGCCGCTGGAGTTGGTGCCCTCGGTGGAGACGCTCTCGCGGGCGGTGGAGCTGGGTCGCGAGCAGCTGACCCCGGATCTTCCGTTCTTGACCCGGATGTTGGCGCCGCTCCCGCGGATGTAGGGCGGAATCGATTTGAGCTCCAACGAGCTAGCCGCCTAGGCTCGGGTGGAATTCGGGTGGCCTCCGACTGCCTTTGACTTCCCAGCGGGGCGATGGCAAAGAGGCGGCGCCCTTTCAAAGCCGGGGTGACCCTTGAGCTCGACCTCGACCGAAGTGCTGCGCGCCGACAAGATCTGGATCGACGGAAAGCTGGTGAAGTGGGAGGAGGGCCAGGTCCACATCATGACCCATGCGCTCCACTATGGGCTGGGGGTGTTCGAGGGTATCCGGGCGTACAAGACCAAGGACGGCCGGCTGGCGATCTTCCGGCTGAAGGAGCACATCCGGAGGTTCTACGACTCGGCGCACATCGTGCTCTTGAAGGTGCCCTACTCCGAAGAGGAGGTGACCCAGGCGTGCGTGGAGGTGCTCGGGCAGCAGCGCGACCGGTTCGCCAACGGGGCCTACCTCCGTCCGATCGCCTTCATGGGCGATGGGGCGATGGGGCTGGGGGCGGTGAACCCGACCAAGGTGGCGATCACGGCCTGGGACTGGGGCGCCTACCTGGGTGAGAAGGGCCTCAAGGAGGGGATCCGGGCCAAGGTCAGCTCCTTCACCCGCATGCACGTGAACGTGAACATGGTGCGGGGGAAGATCACCGGGCAGTACGTGAACTCGATCCTGGCGAAGCGGGAGGCGGTGCTGGCGGGGTACGACGAGGCGATCATGCTGGACATTTCGGGCTTCGTGGCGGAGGCGTCCGGGGAGAACATCTTCCTGGTGACGCAGGAGGGCATCGTGAAGACGCCGCCCCTCTCCTCGCCGATCCTGGCGGGGATCACCCGCGACTCGATCATCCACATCCTGCGCGACATGGGGGTGGAGGTGCAGGAGGTGACCTTCACGCGCGACGCGCTGTACGTGGGCAGCGAGGTGTTCCTCACCGGCACCGCGGCCGAGGTGACCCCGGTGCGCGAGGTGGACAACCGGGCGGTGGGCGGAGGCAAGCCGGGTCGTATCACCCGCGAGGTCCAGGAGCGCTTCTTCCGCCTGGTGCGCGGTCACGAGGCGAAGTACGCCGAGTGGATGACCTACGTCTAGTTGAGAGTCGAGGGTCGAGGGTCGAGCGTGCCGCGTCGCGCGCCCGTTGGGCGTTCGACGGTCTTTCCGTCGACCTTGGGCGTCCAGAGGCGCTGAACGATCGCTGGACGGTTCCACTCGACGCTCGACCCTCGACCCTCGACTGGGAGATGATCGGTCCGTGCCGACCACCACCCACAGACCGAGGCTGGGCGAGGAAGATCCTGCTGATCTCGACACCGGGAACTACGAGAAGACGCACGCCCCGGGAACGGCGGAGAACTTCAACGCCAACCCCTTCAACCTCGAGAACCCCTCGATCCTCGACGTGGCGCCCCAGGAGCCCAAGGCGCTCGAGGATACCGGGCTGAAGATCGGGCTCTTGGCCGACATCGCGCTCAAGTATCTCTACTACTCGGGCAGCGGCACCGGGGTGGAGATCGCCCAGGAGATGCGGCTGCCCTGGGCGGGCGTGGTGGAGAAGGTGATCGACTTCCTCACCTCGGAGAAGCTGACCGACCTCCGCGGCGGCAAGGGCTTCGGACGGGCATCGGTGGAGTTCGTCCTCACCGAGAAGGGCCGGGAGTACGCCCGCGACGCCTTGGGCCGCAACACCTACGTCGGCCCAGCGCCCGTGCCAATCGAGCAGTACAACGCCCTCATCACCAGCCAGAGCCAGGAGGCCCCCGTGGTCAGCCGGGAGGACCTCTCCATGGGCCTCTCCCACCTGGTGGTCCCCCAGGCCCTGGTGGACAAGCTCGGGCCGGCGGTCAACTCCAGCCGGTCCCTCTTCCTCTACGGACCGCCCGGCAACGGGAAGACCTCGCTCGCCGAGGCGGTCTCCTCGATGTTCAGCGGCGAGACCTTCGTGCCTCACTGCCTGGAGATCGACAACCAGATCATCAAGGTCTTCGACAGCCTCAACCACTCGCCCATCCCCCTCGAGGCCGGGCGCGACTCCGCGGGCCGGCGCCAGACTTTCGAGATGGACAACCGCTGGCTGCTCTGCCGCAGGCCGGCGGTGGTGGTGGGCGGTGAATTGACCCTGGAGACCTTGGACCTCATCTACTCGGAGACCGCCCGCTTCTACGAGGCCCCATTCCAGGTCAAGGCCAACGGAGGAATGCTGCTCATCGACGACTTCGGCCGGCAGAAGGTGCACCCCACCGACCTGCTCAACCGGTGGATCGTCCCGCTGGAGAAGCGGATCGACTTCCTCACCCTGCACACCGGCAAGAAGTTCGAGATCCCCTTCGACCAGCTCATCGTCTTCTCCACCAACCTCGATCCCAAGGAGCTGGTGGACGAGGCCTTCCTCCGGCGGATCAAGTACAAGATCGAAGTCGGCAACCCCGACGAGAAGGCGTACCGGGAGATCTTCCGGCGGGTCTGCGACGCGGCAGGCGTCCCCTACGTCGACCAGGCGGTGACCTACCTCATCGAGCACTACTACAAGCCGAGGCAGATGGAGCTTCGCGCCTGCCACCCCCGCGACCTGGTGCAACTCATCAAGGATTCGGCGAGGTACCGCCAAATACCTCCGGCGCTCTCCAAGGAGCTGCTCGACCAGGCGTGCCAGGTCTTCCTCGTCGACCTGTAGGCAGAGCACTGCGCTCGAGCGACGCGACGCTTGACGCTAAGCTTGCGGAATCCCTACAGTTGCAAGTCTGTTCCCAGCGCGATGAAGAGCGGTGACCGGCGGAGTGCCCCGGCGGAAGTCGTCAGGGGCCGGAGGAGCTTCGACCTCGTGAAGGAGCGCTACCAGGACATCGATGAGAAGGCCCAGGCTCTTCGTGAGTACCTGAGCCGAGGCAAGGAAAGGGCGCACGACTTTCTGGCGCGCTTCGAGATGTCGTGGATCTACCACGACGCGGCGCTGGAGGGAGTCGTCTACTCCTCGCAGGAGCTGGCGGCGGCGCTCAAGCCGGAGGTGATGCCGGCGGAGGCCTCGCTGATGCCGATCCTCCTCGAGATCCGAAACCACAAGGCGGTGTGCGACTACATCCGCGAGGAGGCGAAGGTCTCCGGGCGAAAGCAGGCGGCGATCACGCTGACGATGATCAAGCGGATGCACGACTTGCTATCGGGGAACACCCCCGAGGCCCAGGCGGCGAGGGCCGCGACCGAGAAGCGCGAGAAGAGCGAGCGGGAGCTGGCCAAGGAGAAGGAGAGGGCCGGGTACCGCAAGGACATGCCGCTGCACCGCACCTACTTCCACGACATCGCGCAGCCTCCGAAGATCCCCGCGCTGCTCGAGAAGCTGGTGGACTTCACCGCCGGAGCCGAGTTCCGAGAGTTCCACCCGATCAAGCAGGCGGCAACGGTGCAGCACCAGTTTTTGCAGATCTTCCCGTTCATCGAGCACAGCGGGAAGATCGCGCGGATGTGCTCCAACCTGATCCTGCTGCGGCACGGGTTCTTGCCGTGCGTGATCCACTCCATCGACCGGCAGCGGTACTACGAGGCCCTGCGCGGAACCACGCCGAACTTCCGGCTCTTGCTCATGGACGCGATCGAGAACTCGCTCGACAACGGGATCAAGTTCTTCCGCGACGGCGCCCGCAGGTACCGAGCGCTGAACTAGGATCGCGCATCGCCGGCCCCCCGACGTTACGGTGAAGCCGGGCGGGCTTCTCGAATCTCCAAGGACAGGGTAGGAAGCCCGGCCCCCAATATGGCGAACGCACCCTTCACCGGCCGCGCCCCGGCCGAGCTCTCCCGCAGAATCGTCGCGGGGCTTCCCACCCGAGCGAAGATCGAGCGCCTGGTGCGCCTGGCGAAGAGCCGGCGGCACGGGCTCATCCTCACCCACGACAATCCCGACCCTGACTCCTTGGCCTCGGCGGCGGCGCTGGCTCTCCTGTTGGAGCGGAAGACGGGCCTCTCCTGCGAGGTGGCGTTCGGCGGCATCATCGGCCGGGCGGAGAACATCGCCTTCGTGAAGGTGCTCGGGCTTCCGGCCATCCCGGTTTCGGAGGTCGTGTTCGAGGAGCACGACCTCATCGGGCTCGTCGACACCCAGCCCGGGCAGAGGAACCATTCGCTGCCGCCGCGGTACGCCGCCGACGTGGTGATCGACCACCACCCCTTGCGCGAGGAGGGGCCGGTCCCCGAGTACGCTGACGTGGGTGGCGATTTCGGAGCCACCTCCACGCTCCTGGTGGAGTACCTGCGGGCCGCACGGCTGGAGCCTTCGGTGGAGCTGGCTACCGCCCTGTACTACGGGATCAAGGCCGACACGCGCGACCTCGACCGGCAGACCACCCAGAGCGACGTGGACGCATACGTGTGGCTGATCCCGAGAGTCGACCGCGAGCTCCTGAGCCAGATCGAGCACCCCGATCTGCCCGCGCGATACTTTGCGCTCTACCACACCGCGATCGAACGGGCGAAGGTGTACGGCGCCGCGGTGATCACCGACCTGGGAGAGGTCTACTCACCCGACATGGTGGCCGAGGTCGCCGACCGGATGATGCACCTGGAAGGGATGAAGTGGTCCCTCGCCCACGGGAGCTTCCGTAGCCAGCTATACCTTTCCTTGCGGGTGAACGACCGGCGGATGAACGCCGGCCGGCTGGTCCGCGAGATCTGCGAGCCGCGCGGAGGGTCCGCCGGCGGACACGGGAGCATGGCCGGAGCCAGGCTGGCCTTGAGCGGCACCCGCTCGCAGCGGACAGCGCTCAGGCGCGAGGTGATCGGCGAGTTTTTGAGGGCCTTCGGCGCCGAGCGAGTCCGAGGAGTGTCGCTGTTGAGCGAGCAGGCGCGAGGGCAATGATCTACTGGGACCATAACGCCACGACTCCGCTGAGGCCCGAGGTGGCCGAGCTTCTGGGCCATTCGGTGCAGAGCGCCCAGGCGGCGCCGGGCAACCCCGCCAGCGTGCACCGGGCGGGGCGCGAGGCGCGGGTGCGGCTCGACGGAGCGCGCACCAAGCTCGCCGCCGTTCTGGGGTGCGAGCCCCGCGAGGTGGTCTTCACCGGCTCGGGCTCCGAGGCCGATGCGCTTGCGGTGCAGGGCGCTTTCCGGGCGCGAAAGGATCGAGCACGCTCCCGGGTAGTCACCTCGGCCATCGAGCACCCGGCGGTCCTCGGCAGCGTGGACCGGCTCGAGCGGGACGGCGCCGAGGTGGTCCGGGTGGCTCCGGACGGCTCGGGCCGCCTCGACGCCGATGAGCTGCTCGCCGCGCTGACACCTAGGACGGCGCTGTGCTCCTTGATGTGGGCGAACAACGAGACGGGCGTGATCCAACCGGTGGCGGAGGTCGCCCGCGCCTGCGCCGAGAGGGGAATTCTCTTTCACACCGACGCGGTGCAGGCCCTGGGGAAGGTGCCGGTGGACCTGCGCGGGTTGCCGGTGGGGCTCTTTTCGGCATCCGCGCACAAGCTCGGAGGCCCGGCCGGGGCGGGCGTGCTGGTGGTCCGCCAGGGAGTGGAGGTCGAAGCGCTGGTCCCGGGCCACCACGAGGGAGGCCGCCGCGGAGGCACCGTCAACGTGGCGTACGCCGAGGCGTTCGCGCTCGCGGTGGAGCTTGCCGCCCGCGAGGCCGCCGATGAAGGCACGCGAGTCGCGGCGCTCCGCGGCCGCTTCGAGGCCGAGGTGCAAAGGTGCATCACCGGCGTGCGGGTGAACGGCTATGGCGCGCTGCGGCTGCCCAACACGAGCAGCCTGACCTTCGAGGGGGCGGACGGAGAGGCGCTGCTCATCGCGCTGGACCTGGAGGGGATCTGCGTCTCGTCGGGCGCGGCGTGCGCGTCGGGATCACTCCGCCCCTCGCACGTGCTCGTCGGCATGGGGATGAGCGCGGCCCAGGCTCAGGCCTCGCTGCGGTTCTCGCTGGGGGCTACGAGCACCGGTGAGGAAGTGGAGCGGGTGGTCGCCGCGCTCGCCTCGCACATCGGCAGGGCCCGCGACGCCGCTCGCGGGTAACGTGGCGTGGTGGCGGCGGGATCAATCTGCGCGCCCTCCCCGGGGCGGACTCTTCCCTTTCGCCGCGCCAACAGAATGAGCGGAACACGAGTCAGAGGGCGAGCCTCGTCGGCGGGCGCAAGGCGGGTTACTGTCGCGGTGTCCTTCGTCGGCATGGCCGCGCTGATGGGTTGCGGCGACCCATGCCCCCAGGTGCCGCTTCGCTTGCAGCAGGCCCCCATCTCGCTGCCTTGGACCGCACCGGACCGCCCACTCACCGACATCGGCGTGGGAGATCGAACGCTGCCCCTGCTGTTCGACACCGGGTTTCCCCGAACATCGCTTCGCGCCTCGGACGCGGGCGGGCTCGATCTGGGGAGCCTCGTTCTCTCGATCGGAGAGGTGCGCGCCGGGCCGCTGTCGGCCGGCCTGTTGCTGGACAGCGGCCTCCCGGGAGTGCTCGGCAGCGACGTGCTGCACCAGCTCCCGCTGGTATTCGACGCCCGCGCCCAGCGCACCTTGGTGCTCGCCGCCTTCGAGCCGCCGCGGTCGGCGCCCGCCATCGCCTTCGCCGACTCCGGCCTCTGCGGCCTCGATGAAGGACGCCTTTCCCCGCTGTTCGTGGTTCGAGGCGAGGTGGAGGGTTCGCCTGTGGACTTCGTGCTTGATTCCGGCTCGGAGGCCACGCTGGTTCGACGCGAGATCTTCGGCGGCCTTGCCGCGCGTCCGCGCCTCGAGGGAGTGTTGGTGGCGAGCGGATTCGCGGGCACATTCTCGGCGGAGGCGACCCGCGCCCGCCGCATCGCGGTCGGAGAAGCCGAAGTCGTGAATGCCCCGGTGCTCTCGAGCCCCGAGGCCGACTCGGAGCTGGACCGCCTCTCCTCGATCTCGCCCATTCGGCGAGAGGGCCTTGCGAAGGAACAGCCGCCCCTGGGCGGCTTTCTCGGTCGGAGCTTTCTCAGGGAGTTCCGAGTCTCACTGTCCGAAGGACGCGGGGCCCTGTCGGAGCGGAGGCTCGGCCTCGAGCGCTTCGATTCGCAAGATCACTTCCGGCGCGACTTCGTGGGCATCGGGGTGATCACCTCCGAATCGGCCGATCCTCCGGGACTCCGGGTGGCGGCCTTCCTCTCGGTCTCGCCGGCGCGCGAGGCGGGGGTGAAGCTCGGCGATACCATCTCCACCGTGGACGGGACGCCGGCTCAGCTCGCCCCATACCCGCTTGCCTCTCCGGGCAGCCGGGTGATCCTCGGGCTCCGCCGAGGGCAGCAGGAGCTCCAGCTCTCGGTGGAGGTAAGGGACCTTCTCCCGGATCCGTGACCAGTCACTGCACGGTCCCACACGTCCATGGGGCGAGCCGGTCATCCTCCTCCCGGAGCCCTGGCTCCGCTGGCGCGGTATCCTCTCCCGGTGCCTCGCACCCGCTGCCAGCGCTGCGGCGCCTCGATCGATCCGCGGCGCGTCCACCGCTGCAGGCGCGACGAGTCGCCTTGGTCCGAGGCCGAGCAGACGATCCTCCAGCCGGCCAGCGACACCATCGCCGACCAGGCTCCCGAAGACTCGGGTGCGACGCTGGCGCCGGCCGATACCCTCGATGAATCACTCGAGCCGGAGCCCGACGCCGACGGAGAGGCACCCGTCGCGCGCGAAGCCGGACCCAGAGATACCCTCGATGCGCCCCTGTCCGAGGACCCGGAGGAGATCCCTTCCGAGACGGTCCTCTTCCGAGACACCGGCGAGGGCTCGCCGCCGAGGCAGTTGTCCACCCACCCGCCCATGCTCGGGAGGATCCGGATCGTCACCGTGGTCGGCAGAGCTTCCGCCCCGGTGGAGGTCGAAGTCGACGACTTGCGGCGAGGGAGAAGCCCGCTCTCGCTGGTGCTGATCGCGGGCGTGCATCAACTGCGCCTCGAACGGCCCGGCCACCCGCCGGTCGAACGAGTGTTCTCCGTCGAGGAAGGCGGGGCGCCCGCAGTGCTGCAGATCGACCTCGGCCCGGCAGCGCGGAGATGAGGGGCTGCCCCCCTTCACCCTGCCCTCTCCGCGCTGGGGAGAGAGTTTCTCGGTTCGTCAGGGCTCACGCCTGAGCTGGCCGGTGAGCGGATCGGTACGCAAGACAAAAAGGCCATTCCCGCCCGCATCCACCTCGACCGCCAAGGCGCTGGCCGGGCCCGCCGAGAGGTACAGCAGCCAGGCCAATCGACCTTGACGGTCGGAGCACAGCCCGACGGTGTCGAAGCGCGCTCCCGGCAGGCGCTCCTTCGAGAGACGGAGCGCCTCGGCCGGCGTCACCTTCGCCTCGGCGAGATCGTCGAAGAGCCTTCGCCGCCGCTCGCCGGGCGGTGAGCTGACCAGCCGCTCCCACTTCACCGTCCCGTCCACTCCGAGCCGGACTCCGCACCAGCGCCTTCGGGCGTCGTGGAAGGACACCTTCAAGAGCGGTGCGCCACCGCACACCGCGATCTCGAGGTGGTGCACCCGCGGCTCCTTGAGCCGGCCCCCGACATGCTGGAACGCCGCTTCGAGAAGCTCCGGTAGCGGGAAGTCGCGCAGCAGCGCGGCATCGATCAGACCTGGAGCTGGTCTCCTTCGCTCCCGGGAAGCCTTCTCGAAGCCGTCGCGCTCAGGCGCGGGGGACAAAGACCGGCCGGGGCCGGAAGGAGAGCCCCCGGGATGCCCTCGCTGCTCCCAGCCGGCTTCTCCCTGGCCCACGCCGGCAGCCCGAGGCCGGGCGCTCGGCGCCGATCGCCTGGTTCCTCCCACCCGGGCCATGGCTCAGCCTCCGCCTCCGGCGTGCTCGGTGGCCCCGAACAGCCCCCGCACCATGGCGGAGATGGCCAGCGGAGTGCCGATTCGCTCATCGAACAGCGGACCCAGCGCCGCCGCGTACTCGGCCGCGTTCTGGAAACGATCGGGCAGCTCGAGCGAGAAGTTCCGCTCGATCAGCGCCTCCAGCTCCTCGGACGCCTCGGGCCTCAGCATCCTCACCGGGGTGTGCAAGCGCCCGCGGATGGCGGCGAAGACCTCCTCGGGATCCTTGCCGGTGAAGGGCCGCTCCAGCGTCAGCATCTCGTACAGGGTGACGGTGGCCGACCACAGGTCCGCGGCGGGAGTGACTTGGCCATCCAGCGCCTCCGGAGAGAAGTAGTACGGCTTTCCGATCAGCTCGCCGCCCCCTCGGCCCTTGGCCCGCGCCACGCCGAAGTCCCCCAGCTTCAGATCGCCGGTGCGCGAGACGAAGAGGTTGGAGGGAGAGACGTCGCAATGGACGATCCCCAGCGGCTTCCCGCTGGGCCCGGTCGCCTGGTGCGCGTAAGCGAGCGCATCGAGCAGCGCCTTCGCCGCGTACACCGCGAAGTCCACCGGCCAGAGGATGCCCTTCTGCCTGCACCGCTTGAGGATCTGTCCCACGTCCCGCCCGTCGACCATCTCCATCACCATGAAGTACACGTCCTCGATGACGCCCACCTCCAGCACCCGGACGATGTTCGGGTGATCCAGGTACCTCGAGACGTCGGCCTCGTGGGCGAACTGCTCCACGTTGGCCGGGTCGCTCGCCAGCGAGGGCAACAGCCGCTTGATCGCCACCGTCCAACCGGCCCTCGGGCCCGCGAGCACCCGCGCCCGAAACACCTCGGACATGCCTCCGCGCCCCATCAGGCCGAGGATCTCGTAGTTGCCGAAGCGGCGCTGAGTTCCCCCCGTCACGGTCAGAGCTTGCTCTCGCCCTTCTTCCCGCTTTTGTCCTTGAGCGTCCAGGCTTGGTTGACCAGCTTCTTGAACTCAGGGTCGTCGCGGAGCAGCCGGTTGAGGTCGGCGTCGGCGCTCATCGCCTCGGGCAGCGCGAAGCCCAGCTTCACCGCCTGCCGGAGGCTCGACAGAGCCGCCTTGCGATCGCCCACCCGGCTATGGGCACAGGCGAGGTTGTAGTAGAGGTCGGGGTCCTCCTGTTTTGCCTCCTTGGCCAGCTCGCGGGCGCGTTCGTAGCTGGCGATGGCCCGCCTGGCGTCGCCCTTGCGGAACTCGGCGAGCCCGAGCCCGAAGTGAGCGGTCCAGTTGGCCTCGTTGTAGCTGACTCCCAGCTCGAACTGCTCGGCGGCACCTGCATAGTCGCCGGCGTCGAGCAGCCGCTGGCCGTTCATCAGCGCCTGCTTCTGCAATTCCAGGTTCTTCTTCGGGTCGAGCTTCTTCTTGGCCACCTGGGAGGCCGAGCCGGGGTTCTTCGGCGGGCTGCGCTCCTCGCCGGCGGGAACGAAGGTGAGCCGCGAGCCCTTGAGCGCGGGCGAGGCGCAGGCGGGATCGAGCTTCACGTCGGTGGTCAAGACCCCGTCCACCGAGTTGTAGAACACCAGCACCGGGTATGCCTTCTGGCCGCAGGCGGCGCCGGTCTGGCAGAGGGTGAGGTGGCCCACCAGCACGCTCTCCTCCACGGCGCCCTCGAGCACGCGCTGGCCCTCGAAGAGCTCGGCACAGGCCCCGCCGCCCCGATAGCGGCCGGCCACTCGCCCTCCCTCGGTGGAGAGCTCCAGGCTGCCCAGCTCCCCGGCGCGGAAGAGGCCGGAGACCTCCACGCCCTCGGCGCCCCTCGCCGCCGGGGCGAAGCCGACCAAGAGGGCGAGGCACCATCGCGGAGGACTGGCCATGGGCTGTGCGAGTGTAGACGATGAGGGAGCCCTTTTTGGCCTGCCTTGACCCTTGGGGACGCTCTCCCTATCATCAGGTGAAGGCTCTTGATTTTTTTGTCAACAACTTCAAGAAGTTAGGAGGGCCATGGCATAGGAAGGGCTGTCCCCTGCGGGGTGCGTGATGGGCAGCGGAAATTCGAACCGATACGTTGGCACCGGGGGCCGCCTCGGGGGCCATGAGCAAGCCCTCCTTGGAGAGGGAAGCCTAAGGCTCTCCGAACACAGGTCCCCACCTGAAACTGAAGGGTTCAATAGACGCTGCGCACACGGCCAGACGGCGGGGGACTTTTTCTAGGGCGCGGGGGGAGCGGTGAACGGGATGATGGTGGACGAGGCAGCCCTCAGGAAGGCGAGCTTGCGCGAGGAGCTGACGCAGCGGCGCAAGGCGGTTGCTCCGGAGCTGATCGAGCAGCGGGGGCTCAAGGTGCAGGCGCGCTTGCTCGCGACGCCCTATTTCGAGCGGGCGCGGACGGTGGCGCTGTACGCGCCGATCCGGGGGGAGGTGCCGACGCGGGACATCCTCACTGCGGCGATCTCCGAGGGGAAGGTGGTGTGCTACCCGCTCTCGCACGTGCACGGGAGGGTGCTCTCGTTCAGGGCGATCACCTCCGAGAGCGAGCTGGAGCCGGGGCGGCTGGGGGTGCGGGAGCCCTCGAGCGCGGCGGAGTTGGTGCCGCTCGAGGACATCGACCTCTTCGCGGTGCCGGGGCTGGCGTTCACGCGTGAGGGCAAGCGCCTGGGCCGAGGCGGCGGCTACTACGACGCCACGCTCAGGGCGGCGTCACCGCGGAGCCGGCGAGTGGGCCTGGCTTTCTCCGACCAGGTGGTCGATGCGCTGCCCTCCGACGGTGAGGACGTGGACATGGACCTGGTGGTGACCGAGGGCGAGAGCTTCAAGGGGCTGTTCCGGAGCTGGGACTACCTGGACACCTGAGGGCACACCTGCGATAGCAGCCGCGTGAAGGTCCTCTTCCTCGGCGACGTGGTGGGCAAGGTCGGCGTGCAGGCGGTGAAGGCGCTGTTGCCGCGGCTGATCGCGCGGACGAGCGCGGATCTGGTAGTCGCCAACGCGGAGAACTCGGAGACCGGGGTGGGCGTCACGCCGGAGGGCGCGCAGGCGCTCCTGTCGGCCGAAGTGGACCTTTTGACCTCGGGGAACCACATCTGGTCGAAGAAGCAGATCCTCCCCTTCCTCGAGCAGCAGCCGGTGCGGCTGTTGCGGCCGGCGAACTACCCCGAGGGCGCGCCGGGAAGGGGCCACACGCTGGTGGAGACGCGGGGTGGGAGAAAGCTCGGGGTGATCAACCTGGAGGGGCGCGTCTTCATGCGGCCGCTGGACGATCCCTTCCGGGTGGGGCTGCGGCTGGTCGAGGAGCTGAGGAAGTCCACCTCCTGCATCGTGGTCGACATCCATGCCGAGGCGACGAGCGAGAAGAACGCGATCGGGGTCTACCTGGACGGCAAGGTCTCGGCGGTGATCGGCTCGCACACGCACGTGCAGACGGCGGACGAGCGAATCCTCCCTGGGGGGACGGCCTTCATCACCGACGCCGGCATGTGTGGCCCGTTGGACTCGGTGATCGGCATCAAGAAGGAGCTCTCGGTCGAGCGCTTCCTCACGCAGCGCCCGGCGGGCTTCGAGGTGGCGAAGGGGCAGGTCTACGTGCAGGGGGTGCTGGTAGACATCGACGAGTCCACCGGTCTGTCGCGGGGTATCGAGCGCATCCGCGAGCCGATGCCGGGCACTTGACGGTTCGCGGCCAGCTTCGAGGGCGGCCGCCATCCGGCGCTCGACCTCACCCCTGACGGGTCGCGCTCGACGCTGGACCCTCGACGCTCGACCTTTCCCTCACCTCCTCGGTCAACTTCATCGCGCAGAACTGCGGCCCGCACATCGAGCAGAAGTGGGCGAGCTTGGCGCCTTCTTGCGGGAGGGTCTCGTCGTGGAAGGCGCGGGCCCGCTCGGGGTCCAGCCCGAGGTTGAACTGGTCTTCCCAGCGGAACTCGTAGCGGGCACGGGAGAGCGCGTCGTCGCGCGCCTGCGCTCCGGGGTGGCCTTTGGCCAGATCAGCGGCGTGGGCGGCGATCTTGTAGGCGATCACCGCCTCCTTGACGTCGTCGCGATCCGGCAAGCCCAGGTGCTCCTTGGGGGTGACGTAACAGAGCAGCGCGGTGCCGAACCAGCCGATCATCGCCGCCCCGATGGCGCTGGTGAGGTGATCGTGGCCGGGCGCGATGTCGGTGGTGAGCGGGCCCAGGGTGTAGAACGGCGCCTCCTGGCAGGCGGCGAGCTGCCGGGTGACGTTCTCCTGGACGAGCTGCATCGGGACGTGGCCGGGGCCCTCGATCATCACCTGCACGTCGTGCTTCCAGGCGGTGCGCGTCAGCTCCCCCAGCACCTCCAGCTCCGCGAACTGGGCCTCGTCGTTCGCGTCGGCGATCGAGCCCGGCCTTAACCCGTCGCCCAGGCTGAAGGCGACGTCGTGGGCCCGCATGATCTCGCAGATCTCCTCGAAGCGCGTGTAGAGGAAATTCTCCCGGTGGTGGGCGAGACACCACTTCGCCAGGATCGACCCTCCCCGCGAGACGATGCCGGTGAGCCGCTTGGCGGTGAGCGGGATGAACCGGAGCAAGACGCCGGCGTGGATGGTGAAGTAGTCGACGCCCTGCTCCGCCTGCTCGATCAGGGTGTCGCGGTACAGCTCCCAGGTCAGCTCCTCGGCGCGCCCGCCGACCTTCTCCAGCGCCTGGTAGATAGGCACCGTGCCCACCGGCACCGGGCAGTTGCGCAAGATCGCCTCCCGGGTCTGGTGGATCTCCCGCCCGGTGGACAGGTCCATCACCGTGTCCGCGCCCCAGCGGATGGCCCACACCATCTTCTCCACCTCCTCCTCGATCGAGGAGGACAAGGAGGAGTTGCCCAGGTTGGCGTTGATCTTCACCAGGAAGTTGCGGCCGATGATCATCGGCTCGGACTCCGGGTGGTTCACGTTCGCAGGGATGATCGCCCTGCCGCGCGCCACCTCGCCCCGGACGAACTCTGGAGTGATCTTCCGCGGGATGGCGGCCCCGTGCGAGTGGCCAGGATGCTGTGAGGCGATCTCCTCGGCGCGCTGGCTCTCGCGGACGGCGACGAACTCCATCTCCGGGGTGACGATGCCCTCTCGCGCGTAGCGCATCTGGGTCACCGCCAGACCCTGCTTGGCGCGCAGCGGCCGGCGCCGTGCAGAGCCTGGCCCGGGAAGCGGCTCGCTGTCTTTGCGGGTGGCGATCCACCCGGCGCGGATCGGCGCGAGGCCCCGGCCGAGATCGATCACCGCTTCCTGGTCGGTGTATGGCCCGGAGGTGTCGTAGACCACCACCGGCGGGTTGGGGATCGTCCTCGCGCCTTTGAGGTCCGCCTGCCGAGTCGGGGTCTGGCGGATCTCCCTCATCGGGACGCGCAGCTCGGGGTGGAGCGTCCCGGACACGTAGATCTTCCTGGAGCCGGGCAGCGGCCCACGCGTCACTCGCTCGAGCTTCCCGTCCACCATCGCAGCGCCGGAGGCCCGGCTGTAAAGCAGGAAGGGCCGACCGGAGTCAACGCGAACCTGAGGCCGCCGTCTGGCGCTCGGGCGTGGGTCAGCGGGCCAGCTCTTCGGCCAGCGAGGAGAGCACGCTCTGGGCAGAGAAGAGCTTGTGGCGGGGCACGTTGGCCAGGGCGCGGCGGACCGCCTCCTCGACGGTGCCGGAGCGATGCTCGTCGTAGGTGCGACCCCGGGCAGTGAGCGAGAGCAGCGAGCGCCTCGCGTCGGTCGGGTCCAGCCGGCGCTGGAGGATGCCTCGGCTCTCCAACCGCTTGAGCACGCCGGTCAGAGTGCTCGGGTGGACGTGGAGAACCGCGGCGAGGCGCCCGGCGGGGATGCCAGGGAATCGGCCCACGATGCGGATCACCAACCGCTGCGGCCCGGTCACCCCGAGCTCGCGACCCATGCGCTTGGAGACGGAGTTGAGGCCGTGATCGACCGCCCACAACAGCCGCATGAAGTCGAGCACCTCTCCTAGGTGTTCTTCATCCGGGCTGCGGTTGAGTGGCGACGGAGGGCGCCGCATCGAGGGCAGGCAACATAGCGCTAGTCCCCGCGGAGTCGAGGGCCTCAGCGCCTCCGGTGGTGACGCCCAAGGAGGGGCGCCGGTCAGCGGGCGCCTCCATTCAGGGCCGCATCCACCTCCCGCACGGGGTCGAACTGGCGGTCGTCGGCGAGGACGAAGCCGTTGACGTTCAGCGGACGGAGCACCGCGCGTCCCTCCGGGGTGAGCACCGAGATCGCGAGCAGCAGGCGCTTGAGCTCCTCCATCACCGGCTCGGGCAGGCCCTCGCGGGCGCAGAAGATGTCCCTCGGGGTGCGCGGCGACTTGGCGATGATCCTGAAAGAGAGCGGGTCCACCCCGCGGGAGCGCTGGAGGGAGCGGAGCGCGCCCTGGTAGGTGGCCCCGGCGTCGAAGCGGCCCTCGTGCACCGCGAGCAGCACCGCCTCGTGGTTGCCCAAAAACTCGGTGCGGGAGAAGAACGTCTTCGGCTCGATGCCCCGGTCGAGCATCACCTTGGTCGGGTAGAGAAAGCCGGAGGTCGAGGCCGGGTCTACGAAGGCGAAGGAGCGCCCTTTGAGATCTTCCAGCGTGCGGAAGGAGCTCTCCGCGTTGACCAGGATGTAGGCGGCGGCGGTGGCGGAGCCGTCGGAGATGGTGGTGACCAAAGGCTGCATCCGCACTCCGCTCTTGCCGGCGCGGACGTAGGCGAACGGGCTGAACTCGGCGAGGTCGATCTCCTCGCGGGCGAGCATCTTTCCCAGCTCGTCATAGCTGGAGGCCACCTTCAGCTCGACCGGAACCGAGAGCCCGCGCGAGAGATACTCGTTGAGCGGCCGGTGGGCCAGCTCGAGGGTCTGCGGATCGAGGTGGGGAGTGAGCGAGATCCGCAGCCGATCGAAGGTGGAGGGGGGAACGAACTTCACCGGGGTGGCCGGGTGGGGAAGGGGCGGAGCCACGGGCGGGCGCGGCGAGTCGCAGGCGGCCAGGGCGCAGAGTGCGAACAGCACGCGGCTCATCAACCCACCTCCAGGCTCGCGGCCACCACCTGGTTGCGCCCGCGGTTCTTCGCGACGTAGAGGGCACGGTCGGCGGCTGCGAGCAACGCCTGCGGCCCATCGCCGTCGGTGCCGAAGGTGGCCACCCCGACGCTGATGCTCACCCGGCGAGTATGCTCGCCCTCGGCGTTTAGCTGCCGGTCCACCGCCGATCGCAACCGTTCGGCGGCCTGAAGGGCCTCGGCCTTGCCGGTGTCAGGCAGGACGACCGCGAACTCCTCGCCGCCGTACCGGGCCAGGAGGTCGGTGGCCCGCAGCTCGGCGGCCAGCACCGAGGCCAGGCGCCTCAACAGCTCGTCGCCCGCCGGGTGTCCGTTGGTGTCGTTGAACCGCTTGAAGTGGTCGACGTCGGCCATCAGCACCGAGACCGGCCTCGAGGAGCGGGTGGACCTGAGCACTTCCTGGGCCAGCGCCTCCTGGAAGCGGCGGTGGTTGAAGATGCCGGTGAGGCCGTCGGTGACCGCCAACCTCTCCAGCCGCTCGTTCGCCTGCTTCAGCTCACGGGTCCGCTCCGACACGGTGTGCTCGAGGTTGTCGCGCTCGTGCTGGAGCGCGGAGGCCATCCGGTTGAAGGCGCCGGACAGCTCGCCCAGCTCGTGGGTCCGCAGGGGAGGCACCCGAGACTTGAGATCCCCCTCTCCCATCCTGCGGGCTGCCTGCTGCAGGGATCGGAGCGGCCGCACCACCAAGCGATCGAGTCCGAGGAAGAGCGCCAGCGCCAAGGTGGCGGCCAATCCGAGCGACATGAGGAGCCACCGGGTTCGCGAGGCGGCCACCGCGGCCTCGAGCCGCTCGAGCGAATACGAAGCGGTCACCGTGGCCCACCGCAGGCCGGAGACCGCGGGGACGGCGACCTTGAGGAGCTTCCCATCGCACGTCCACACCACGCCGTCGTGGACCACCGCGGAGCGGCTGAAGTCGTCGCTGGCGAGCTGATTGAAGCGCTCGGGCTGGCTGTGGGCGAGCACGCGCGTCTCGGCGTCGAGGACGGAGATCTCCCGGAGATCCGGGTAGCGGCCAGGCTCGCTCACGTGGGCGATCAGGGTGTCCAGGCCGGCCATGTCGTTCTCGGCGACGAAGACCGCGACTGTGACGCCGATCGCGTCGAGCACGCGCTCGCTGCGGATGCGCATCTGCTCGATCTCTTCCTGCCGGCGGTTCTCGGCGGCGGCGAACGCCGCGCCGATCAGGCAGATGGCCACCAGGCCGCCCACCAGCACCGCAAGCTGTCCCCGGATGCCCACCGGGGTACTTTACGCCCGGTCCGCACGGTCCGCGCCCTCGCGGCGGACCGGGTCCACGACGCCGTGGCGCGTCGCACATCGCCGACAGCGACAAGACCTTCGGCATGGCTCGGGCGCCCGAGCGCAAACGCCCGCTTGCCGGCTTGAGAGGGCTAGCGAAGCCTCGCGCTCTTGCGCTCGGCCTCAAACCGACCAGTGCGAAGCCGGGAGCGGGACCGGGAGCGGCTCCGGCACGGCGCCGCACCAGGATCGCGGTGACCCCGAGCGCGAGCGCCGGCACCGATCCGCACCCGCAGTTCGCCGCCGCGAGCTAGCTGGTTGGCCGCTGTGGACTCGGGCCGCGCCGCCTACCCAAGCCCAGAATTCGCCTGGGCTGACCAGTCCTCGCTTGGCTTTTCGCCCGATCCCGTCGTCCCAGGCGAACTCTGGGCTTAGCGCCTCTGCGCGGGCCTGAGCAGGTAGACGCCCTCTTCGCCGCTCATCAGGCTGTCCACCGACTCGGCGCGCACCATGGCGCGGTCGCCGCCGGCCTGCGCGCACTCGAGGGTGCCATCCTCGGCGAAGCGGTTGCCCACCACCACCCTGGTGTGCCCGCCGTCCGCCACGTCCGGCCCGAGATGGTTGACGATCAGGATGTCGCCCGGCCGGGCGATCCGCATCAGAGCCTTCACCCGCTCTCGGGCGGAGTCGCGGTTGGAATCGTCGAAGCGCACCTCCCCGAGCTTGATCAGCGGCGCGTTCGGTCCCCGCGAGTACTTGGGAATGTCGATCGCGATCGGGTACCAGCCGCGGTCTCCCCCGTAGTGCGGCGGCTTGGCGCCCGCGAGGTAGAGGCTGTCGAGCCCGAACAGGTTGCACTTCCACCGACCGGCGGCGCCGATCGGCGTCCTCCCCGGCTCGCGGTTTCCGGGCACGTTGGGGTTCGGGCTCCTCCACGGCCGCTCGGTGCCGTAGTCCTCGGCGCGGCTCTCGATGAGCGAACGGGCCGCCGAGGCGATCGCTTCTCCGTCGGGCAAGGCCGAAGCGCGCGCGTCCCACTCCTCGCGGGCGGGAGGGTGCGCCAAAAGCTCCGCCTCGATCGCCAGCGCGGTGTCCGCGTCGATCGCGCCGGTCTGCGGAAGCCGATGATCCCTCTGGAAGGCCTTCACCGCCCTCGCCGTCTCCGCGCCCATCGCTCCATCGGCGCCGTGGCCAGCGAGCGCCCACTCTGCCTTCCCCGCGCGCCGAGCCAAGGTGCAGAGCGCGCGCTGGAACTGCAACACCGCCGGGTGCCGGGCGCCCCCCTCGGCGGACAGCACCACTTCCCCGCGAAGCACCCCCGCCGACTGCGCGTCGTCGCCCAACGAGCGCACTCCCTGATTCAGCCGCACCTGCTCGCCAAGCCGGGAGGAGAGCTGCACCACCGCCGTCCTCGCCTGGGGCTCGAAGAGGTCCGAATAGCGGCTCGCCAGCGAGGCCACCTCGTTCCTCTGAGCTTCCCCGGCGCGAATGGAGGACTCCAGCTCGCCCACCTCCGAAGAGGTGATTCGCCCATCGGCGATGATCCTGCGCGCGGTGGCTGAGAGGTTCGGCATGTGTGCCTCCTTGATCTTTTCTCCCACCTCCCGCTGGAAAGTTGCGTTTTCTCAGGCGCTTAGAAAGTGGTCCAGCCTGGCGTCAACAGTGTCCTAACGGTCGACTTGCCAGGGTCGTGTTTTCGCGCACTTCGAACGGGTATGACTGTTGCGTACCCGCGCCCCTCCTCGCGGAAGGCGTTAGCCCATGATCACCCCACTTCTGACTTCCCTCATCGCCGCCACCGTCGGCGCCTCCGTCGTCCAGCAGCATGGCAGCCCGGGCGTGACGCTGAGCGGTGTGATGTCGGCGCCCCTGTCCGGCGATCTAGCGGAGTCGGCGCGGGCGTTCGCGCTGTCGCGGAGGGCGGAGTTGGGGCTGCCGCCCAGCTCGGAGCTGGGTCCGGCCACGACCTTCGCCACGCGGTTCGGCGGGAGCATCCACTTCCCGCAGCAGGTGGGCGGATTCGACGTCCATGGCGCTCGGCTGGTGGTGACGGTGGACTCGCAGCGCCGGGTGGTGCGGCTCGCCTCGAGCTTGAGGCCCTACCGGGCCGCGGTGCTGGCGTGGCACGTCTTAGCCGAGCAGGCCCTCCGGATCGCAGCAAGCGAGGTCGATGGCGCGCTGCTCGCCAGAGGCGGGGTGCCCTATGGCGGGTACCGGCGCATGGCGTTTTCGGTGGGCGACGAGATTCATGCCGGCTACCTCGCCCATGTGCCCACCCTTCGGCTGGACGAGAGCTGGTTCTTGGGCATCGACGCCACCGACGGGAGGGTGCTCTTCCGGAACAACCGGGTTCACCACTCGGATGACGCCGACGTCTACCGCGCGAGCCCCGGCGGCCTGGACGGCGGGGTGGGCATCGCCCCGCTGGAGCGGGTGAGCTTGCCGCACCTCATCGCCGGCCGCGACGGAGGCTTCCTCCAGGGCGAGCGCCTGACGGCGTACAACTGCTGCCCCAACGCGGGTTGCGACACCGGGCCCGGCGCCGGGCCGCGCCGCTCCACCGGGCAGATGTCCACCTTCCAGGGGACGATCAGCTACGACTTCGCCATCTGCGACCGGCTGCAGCGCGCCAACAACGAGCGGGCGGCGGCCAGCTACGTCTACCAGCCGGTGGATCCGCCTCGCTCGGCCACGGTGTCCCAGAGCGAGCCGGCCGACTCCGACGAGTTCGCCGAGGTGCACGCCTACCACCACGTGAATCGCGTCTACGACTACGTCCGCTCGCTGGCTGCCGGGGGACCAGACGCCGGGCTCAATGGCTTCACCATGCGCGACGAGCGGGTTGGGAAGGCGCCGGCGGTGTGGACCAACGTCACCCAGCCCGACATGTACGGGGCGCAGCGCGACGCCCAAGGAGTGCTGGTCTCCAACACCCTCCTCCGGGAGGACAACGCGGCCTTCGTGGCCAAGGAGAACTTCGAGGCCCTGTTCCTTCCCGAGTACGCGCTCGATGTAGACACGCTGCTCATCTTCCAGGGCGACCACGCCGACTTCGCCTACGACGGCACGGTGGTCTGGCACGAGTTCGGCCACGGAGTGGTGTACTCCACCGCGAACTTCGAGCCCAACGTGGTGATCGACTCCCGCTCCGCGAACGAGGAGAGCGGCCCCTTGCACGAGGGAGTGGCGGACTTCATCGCCGCGGCCACCGGACAGGACTCGAGGGTGGGCCCGTACGTCGGGCCGCGCGCGGGCGACGAGGACGCCATCCGCGACCTCGACACCGACCTCTCCTGCCCCGAGGTCTTGTGGGGAGAGTCGCACCAGGACAGCCGCCACTTCGCCGCCGCGCTGTGGGAGGCGCGGCGCGATCTGTTCCAAGGCGCGGACCAGGGGCGGACCTTCGACGCCGCCTTCTACGCCGCGCTGGTTTCGATGACGCCCGCCGCCACCTTCGAGTCCGCGGCGGCGGCCATCGTGGCCCAGGTCGGCCTCGCCTTCCCGGGGATCCCCGACGCCGCCCAGAAGATGGAGGACCTCTTCCGCAGGCGCGGGGTGATCGGCTGCTCGAAGGTGCTGGAGCTCGAAGGCACCTCCGGCAAGCGCCCCTACTACGCCGTCCTGGGAACTATGGAGGCGATGCTCTCGGACAGCAGTCCGGTGCCGGGTCCTTACCAGATGAAGTTCCGCCTCCCCAAGGGAGCGAAGAGCGTCTCCATCGGAGGGCCCTACTATTCCTACGGAGGGACGGTGCGGCTGGTCCTGTTGGCCAAGGCGGGCAAGCCGATCACCTTCACCCGCGCCGGGAGCAACGACCTGTTCCACGACGCCGATGTCTCGAAGGTCCCGACCTTGAGCGGCACGCAGATGCAGGCCGCCGCGCCGCTGGAGATTCCCTGCGGGGGGGAGCTGTACCTCACCGTGGGAAACACCTCGCGGCGAGGCCGGCTGCTGCAGAACCTCACGGTCTCCTACGAGCCTTTGGCGAGCTGCCCCGAGCCGCCGAAGAACGAGCCGTCGCCCGACGCCGGGCAGGCGGAGCCTCCGCAGTCCCTGCCGGAGCCGGTGCTGGCGGAGGCCGTCCCCGAAGATGGCACGTTGGGCAAGCCCCCGAGCTGCGGCTGTTCCGCGGGAGAGACCGGGCTCCTGGGGCTCGGCTTCCTCGCCGCGGTGGCGTTTCGCCGGCGGCGGGCAAGGCAGTAGTCCCCCTGCGCCGCGAGCACTTCTCCTTGACTCGAGGCACCTTCGATATTTAGAAATACTTCGATAGACGCGGTTCGAGGGTGTCGATGGACGACGGAAAGCTGGTGAGGGTGCTGAAAGCCCTGGCCGATCCGCAGCGGTTCCGGATGGTTCAGGAGATCGCCGCCGCCGGCGAGCTGTCGTGCGGTCAGGTCGCGGCCCGGTTTTCTCTCTCCCAGCCCACCATCTCGCACCACCTGAGAATCCTGGGCGACGCGGGAGTCATCTCGGTCCGCCACGATGCCCAGCACCATTTCATTTCCGTCGACCGGAAGCTCCTGGACGAAGTGGCTGCCACTTTGCCCGCCAGCCTGACCGAATTCGGCCCGCGTGGGAGGAAGCGGGCGCGGAAGGTCGCGGGCCGGAAAGGTTCCTGAGGTGCGATCTCGCAGAACGGCTCGGCCTGGCTCGTAGTTCGAAATATCGAAACATTTACATACGCAGAAGGAGGCAGCACATGGCAGCAAGCAGATGGGACTTCGACCTCTCGCACTCGAGCATCAACTTCTGGGCGCGCCACATGATGGTCTCCAAGGTGCACGGGCGCTTCGGCAGGTGGTCCGGCGCCTTGGAGCTGGACGAGCAGGACCCCTCGCTCTCGCGGGTGGAGGTGCAGATCGACGCCGCGAGCATCGAGACCAAGGAGCAGAAGCGCGACGAGCACCTGAGCTCCGCGGACTTCCTGGAGGTCGCCAAGCATCCGCACCTCACCTTCAAGAGCACCGCGGTGACACGGGAGGGGGAGCAGCGCTTCAAGGTGGTGGGTGAGCTCACCATCCGAGGGATCTCCCGCCCGGTCACGCTCGACGTGGAGTACGCCGGGCGCGCCAAGGACCCGTGGGGCGGCGAGCGCGCCGGGTTCTCCGCCAGGACCTCGATCAACCGCAAGGACTTCGGCCTCACCTGGAACATGGCGCTGGAGGCCGGGGGATTCGTGGTCGGCGACAAGGTGGAGATCGACATCGAGGTCGAGGCAGTGAAGGCCAAGCCGGTCGAGGCGGAAGCGCCCTCGGCCCGAGCGGAAGCACGGGGGTGACGCGACGGCTGCCAGCGTCCATCGAGCAGAGGGGCGCGAACCAGGGGCGCCGCGGAAGGGACTCGGCGTCGCCCTGTGGGCTGCGCAGGTGCTCGTGGCCCTGGCGTTTGGCCTGGCCGGCTTCTCCAAGCTGGCCATGCCAATCGAGGAGCTCGCGAAAAACATGGCGTGGGTGTCGGCAGTGCCCCTGCTGGCTCGCGTGATCGGAGCCGCCGAGCTCGCCGGGGCGCTCGGCCGTGCGTCCGAAGGAAGGCAGACGTGGGCGCAGTCAACGCTGGAGATGCCCGGGTTCGACTGCGCAGGAGACTTCCGCCATCGCCTCGAGCTGCGCAAGGAGCACTTCGAGCCCCATCTCCTCCGCGCGGACTGGAGGCTGCCGGCCCGAGGTGGCCAACTCGAGGAGGAGGAGCTGCGCCCTCAGCTCCTCGAGCAGCGCGAGGCCGCGGTCCGCCTCCGCCTGCGCCCCCCGCCGGAGGGACTCCAGCTTTTCCCGGAACGCTCTCGGGAGCAGAAGGAAGCGCGTCGTCCAGTCGCCACGCGGGACAGGGTGGCGACCCGCGCCTCGGCCAAGGGCTCTAGCCGAGCCGGCGAGCCCGAAACCTGCAGCGCCAGGATACGCAGGAGCGCACGCACTCTCGCGCCCGACGCAACGGCAGCGAGCAGGACGGCCACGAGGCGGGCCAAGGGCATTCGAGCCGAAAGGCCGACGCTGGCACCCCGAGGAAGGAGCGCGGGGCGATAGCAGAACCCGGCCAGCGGGCATGTGCTTTCGGTCGATGCAGGGAACGCTTCCGGCGCTTCGAGGCTTGAACGGCGCGCAGATGAATGCTCAGCGGAGCTCCGGCTCACCCGTGGGAGAAATCGGCGAGGAGTCGAGTCACCGCATTGCGACCATACACTGGTACTCGCCAGCCTTTTCCCTTTCGGAAGGGTCGTCCCAGGCTGACGCCAGTCGCCCGAAGCAGCTCGAGGAATTGATCGCGTTCCTCGTCGTCCACGGCGCACAGGCGCAGCTCGTAGCCATGGTGCGTGGCCGGGTGCTGGGACCGATCAGGCACCGCTCGCAAATAACCGCACTGTTCGTAGGCGATGGCCAGGCGGCGGCGCGCGGCCGTCCCGGCGGCTGAGCTCCACCTGGCCTCATCGATCTCGTCCACGCGGCCAGAGCGACCCCGGCCAGTGGCCGATTCGACGACCGCACGGCTGTCGGCCCGGCTCCTAGGTTGGCGGCGCTCGACTAGCTCTGCCACGCGCAGCAAGCATTCCAGCGCGTCGCGCAACTCGCGCGTGCGCAGGGCAGGCCGACCGATTCCTTCAGCGACGGTTCCGCGGCGCAAGGTAGGGAAGATGGAAGCGCACCTCCGCCTGCTCGGCAAGGGGCTGAAGGACGCACCGGCGTGGCCGGGCGATGGCGCCGTTCGTCGAGGCTAGACCCGCTCCCACTCCTCGCGCGAAATCTTGGCCTGCCGAAGAAGCCGGGCGAGCAGGTCCCTCCCGATATCTCCTTGGTGCGGGTTGGGGACGCGAAGCACCAGCTCGCCCTTCACCAAGAACAGGTGCTTGCCGCCGACGATCCAGGCGTCCGAGGCACCTCGTTTTATGCGTTGCGAATTCCTCTTCTACTTCCACTACTTACGGCATGGAGGCGGGGGGAATCGAACCCCCGTCCGGAAGCCATCCGTCCGTCGACCCTACGTGTGTAGCCCACGTTTCTTGCTCCGCCGAGCCTCCCGTGGGCGGGATCCCCGGCAGAGGTTCCTGGTGATCTCGCCGCCGAGCGCCCAGGCTCACCCGGCAGCCAGCCCGCATTCTGACGGCCCTGCCCCGACCCACGGGCCGAGATCGGGAGGACCGGGTGTCACGGCTTGTTAGGCCGCGAGCGCCAGCTCAACGTTGTCGTTGGCTTTTGTGCTTTCGCCCAGGGATTTACGAGCTCCGAGCGATGCTCGACACGCGTCTGGGACATCTGTGCCCCCGTCGAACCCTTTTCGCCCCCTTTCCAGTCGAGGAGTCTAACCCCTGGCCCCCCTGGATCAATCCGTCTCCAAGGCGCGCCAAAGAAGTGCTTGAGCTTCCTCGCGAGCGAGGTATGCCGACACCCCTATGATCCGCCCCCGCGCCGCCCTCCTGGCGTGCCTCCTCGCCCTCCCGGCCAGCGCCCAGAAGGCCAAGCCGCTGGTCCCCTACCCCCTCAAGAAACACGTTCTCAAGAACGGCCTCACGTTGGTCCGAGTGCCGTTCCACTCGCCCGGCCTGGTCGCCTACTACACCGTGGTCCGAGTGGGCTCCCGCAACGAAGTGGAAGAGGGCCACACCGGTTTCGCCCATTTCTTCGAGCACATGATGTTCAAGGGCACGCCCTCCTGGCCCGAGGGCGGCCGCGAGGCGCTGCTGGGCAAGCTCGGCTTCGACGAGAACGCCTTCACCAGCGACGATGTCACCGTCTACCACGTGAGCGGGCCATCCTCCGGGCTGGAGAAGCTGGTCGAGCTGGAGGCCGACCGCTTCCGCAACCTCCAGTACGGCGAGGCCACCTTCCAGACCGAGGCCAAGGCCGTCCTCGGCGAGTACCACAAGAACGCCGCCAGCCCCTTCCTGAAGATCGAAGAGGAGCTCTCCTCCACCGCCTTCACCCGCCACACCTACCGGCACACCACCCTCGGCTTCTACGAGGACATCAAGAAGATGCCGGGCTACTACGAGTACTCCAAGGAGTTCTTCCGCCGCTGGTACACCCCCGACAACACCCTCGTCTTCGTCGTGGGCGACTTCGACGATCAGAAACTCCTCGAGTGGGCGGAAAAGCACTACGGCGGCTGGACCGGCAAGGCGGCGAAGGTGGACATCCCCAAGGAGCCACCCCAGACCGCCGGGCGCTCGGTCCACATCGACTGGAACACCCCCACCCTGCCGCGCCACATTTACGCCTGGCACGCGCCCGCCACCTCCCCCTCCACGCCCGACGGCGCCATCCAGAACGTCCTCGCCTCCTACCTCTCCGGCCCTACCAGCCCGCTGCACAAGGATCTCGTCCTCACAAGGCACCTCTGCGAGAGCGTCGGCAGCTCCTTCTCCGATCACCGCGACCCGAGCCTCTTCACCCTCACCGCCACCCTCAAGGAGGAGAAGCACCGCCCCGAGGTCGCGGCCGCCTTCGACGCCCAAGTGAAAGCCCTCGCCTCCGGCAAGGTCGACTCCAAGCGCGTCCAGGACACCAAGGACCACCTCCGCTACGCGCTCCTCATGGGGCTCGAGACTCCGGACCAGGTCGCCCTCCAGCTCGGCTACCACGCCGGCGTCCTCGGTACGCCGGACGGACTCGAGCTGCTCTACCAGGCCATCTCCAGGGTGCGCCCCGAGCAGCTGGTCCAGTTCGCCAGGAAGCACCTCGCGGAAAAAAACCGCACCGTCCTCGCGCTCACCCACAAGCCTCCGCAGCCCCAGTCCGAGGGAGGCCGGCCATGAAGCGCGCCTTCCTCTTCTTCCTCCTCGCCGGCTGCGCCACCCCCGAGCCAGTCATCAAGGACGCGGTGGAGGTGGACCTCGTCAAGGCGATCACGCCCACGCCTCCCACGTCCGAGCCTTCTCCTCCGCCCTCGCCGGTGCCCTTCACCTCCAAGCCCATCCAGCGCCCGCCGCCGATGCACACCATCGCGCTGCCGGTGGAGGGAAAGCCCATCGTCAGCTTCCGGCTCGTCTTTCAGGCCGGCTCGATCGATGACCCCCAGGGCAAGGAGGGACTCACTTCCCTTACCGCCCAGCTCATGGCGGAGGGAGGCACAAAGGAGCTGTCCGCCCCTCAGCTCCTCGAGGCCCTCTACCCGATGGCCGCCGAGCTGTCCGCCTCGACCGACAAGGAGCTGACCGTCTTCGAGGGCCGGGTCCACCGGGACCGGCTGGAACGCTTCCTCGACATCTTCGGCGACGTGATGCTCGAGCCGCGCTTCGATCAGGCGGAGCTGGATCGCCTCCGCACCGACGCCCTCAATGCGGTGAAGAGCGGGCTCCGCGGAGAGAACGACGAGAACCTGGGAAAGGTCGCGCTCGATGCGCTCCTCTACCCGGACCACCCCTACCGCCATTTCCCCGGCGGCACCGTGAAGGGCCTCTCCGCCATCACCCTGGAGGACGTGAAGGCGCACTGGAAGGCCGTCTTCACCCAGGACCGGCTGGTGATCGGCCTCGCCGGCGCGGTGGACGACTCGCTCGTGAAGCAGGTGAAGGAGCGCCTCTGCTCCCTCCCGGAGAGGAGCGCCGATCGGCCCGAGCTTCCCCCCGCGCCCGGCGTACGCTCCCGCGCGCTGGTGGTGGAGAAGGACTCCCTCTCCACGGCGATCTCGATGGGCTTCTCCTACCCGTTGCGCCGCGACCATCCGGACTTCTACCCGGTGGCGCTGGCGGTCTCCTACCTGGGCGAGCACCGCCAGTTCCACGGCGTCCTCTTCCAGGAACTGCGCGAGAAGCGCGGCCTCAACTACGGCGACTACGCCTACGCCGAGCACTTCCACCAGGAGGGCTACAGCAGCCGCCCCCGCGTAAACGTGGGCCGCACGCAGCAGGACTTCTCGATCTGGATCCGCCCGGTGGAGCCGCAGAATGCGCTCTTCGCCGCCCGGGGAGCCGTCTTCTTCCTCGACGAGCTGTTGAGCCGGCCTCCTCCCAAGGAGCGCTTCGAGACCGCCCGCGGCTTCCTCTTAGGCCTCACCCGGCTGTGGGAGCAGACCGATCAGCGGCGGCTGGGCTACGCCATCGACGACGCGCTCTACGGCACGCCCCCCTTTCTCGAACGGATGCGAGTGGCCCTCGAGGCAATGACCCCCGAGCAGATGCACGAGGCAGCCAGGCGCCATCTCGCTCCCTCGAAGCTCAACCTGGTGTTCGTGGCCAAGGGCGCCAACTCCCTGGCGGAATCCCTGGCCAAGGCAGAGACCGCCCCCATCAGATATCCGAGCCCCAAGCCGCCGGAGGTATTGGAGCTGGACGGGCGAATCGCCTCCCACCCGCTGCCGGTCCATTCCTCCTTGGTGAAGGTGCAGGACGCGCAGGCCTTCATGGAGGAGTGAGGGTCTACAGCCCTGTCACACTGCCACGGGGAGATTCTTCCGGCGGTCGCCGGTCGGAGCTATAAGCGGGTCCGGGGCTCATGCCAGAACGATCCAAGCGGACCGCCCTTGGCCTCGCCGCCGCCTGCGCGCTGCTCGCGTGGCCGGCGCGCGCGTCGCACGAGCCGTTCGCCCGCGGCTTCGACGTGGTCCCGGTGAAGCCCACCGCGGCGTTGCACAGCGGCATCGCGCTCGAAGGAGCGCGCATGCCGGGCACGAAGAGCTACCGCTTCGCGGTGCTCCTCGATCCCAACGTGGGAGTCCTCTCGCTCAAGCGGGGAAGCGAGAAACTGGGCGAGCTGATGCCGTTCCGCTCGGACGTCCACCTGCTCTTCTCCTACCAGCTCCAGCCGCGGATCGAGATCGGCGCCGACCTGCCGGTCACCGCGCTCCAGGTGCACAACTTCGGCCTTCTCGAGAAGAACGGCTTCCCGCAGACCGCGCCCGCGCCGGTGGGGCTGGGCAGCCTGCGCGTGCTTCCCAGGCTCTTGCTCCTTGAGCGTCCCCGGTTCCCGATCGCGCTCGCGGTGGTGCCCGAGCTGAGGCTTCCAAGCCCGTCGGCGAAGGACTTCGCCGGAGACGCCGGCCTGGTATTCGCTCCCCGGCTCGCCGCCGAGCGGGACTTCGGCCCGGTGACGGTGCTCGGGAACATCGGCTACCGGCTGCGCAACTACCACGCGCAGTTCATGAACCTCTTCGTGGGCAACGAGTTCGCGATGGGCGCGGGCGCGATGATCGGCTTGCCGAACTACATCCCCCGCGTCACCGACCTGAAACTCCTGGCGGAGATGCACGTGGTGACGCCGACCGAGGCGCCCTTCACCTTCGGGCAGTCGGACTCGCTGAAGACGCCCTGGGAGCTTCTGGTCGGCGTGCGCGGACGGGTGAAAGGCAACTGGGGAGTCGAGCTGAACGTCGGCCGGGGCATCGGGGTGATGACCGGTTACGGGCGGGAGACCTTCCGGGCGATGGTCGCGGTCCGCTACGACTTCGACTTCCAGGACCGTGACGGCGACGGAATCCCCGACCACCTCGACGCCTGCCCGGACGTCCCGGAGGACTTCGACGGCTTTGAGGATCAAGACGGCTGCCCCGAGGACGACAACGACAAGGACGGCATCCCCGATCGGGAAGACGGCTGCCCGATGGAGCCCGGCCCCAAGGAGTACGACGGCTGCCCGGACCGCGACGGCGATCAGATCCCCGACAACGTCGACAAGTGTCCCGACGACGCGGGCGCGGCCGAAGACCTGGGCTGCCCGAGCGCCGAGCCGGAGGTGGTGCTGGAGGCCGAGCGAATCCGGGTGCGGGGGCAGATCCTCTTCGAGACCGGCGAGGCGATCATCCAGCCGATCTCGTTCAAGATGCTCGACGAGGTGTTCAAGGTCCTCAACGACAACCCCGAGGTGGGCCCGGTGCTGATCGAGGGCCACACCGACAACCGCGGGACCAAGGCCTACAACCAGGATCTGTCGGACCGGCGCGCCAAGGCGGTAGTGGACTATCTGGTGCGCAAGGGCATCGCCAAGAAGCGGCTGCAGAGCAAAGGCTACGGCTTCGACCGCCCGGTGGCGGACAACGACAGCCCGCTGGGCCGCGCGAAGAACCGGCGCACCGAGTTCAAGCTGGTCGGCGAGGGCGAAGAAGAGAAGAAGTGACGCCGGGGCTCCAGGTGGCCACGGCGAGTCATGGTGGCGGTCGTGGTCGTTGACGTGGACCCCAAGTTGACCACCCCCCGAGAAACACAGAGTCAGATCAGCACCTTGCTGTCAGGCTGTAGGCACAAACTGGCGCGGAGTTGTCCGGGCGGTGGTCAACTTGGGGATCACGTCAACGCCTAGGTGAAGGGACCCGCCGTCAGCGCGACTCGAGCGCGCGCTCGATCCAGCGCCGTAGCGTGGCCTCCGAAGCGACACCCGAATCGGCGAACAGCACCTTCCCGTCGCGGCCGAGGAAGTAGAGCGTCGGCAGGCTACGCACTCGGTAGCTCACTGCAGTCGCGTCGTCGGCGAACGCCACGAACGGGCCGACGTCCGGCAGCCTTCCCCTGACGTAGTCGTCCACCACCGCTCGCGCCTCCTCGGGATCGTCGCGGTTCGCCGCCACGAACGCGATCCCCCTTCCCTCGTACTCGCGCGCCAGCCTCACCAGCGAGGGCATCTCCTTCATGCAGGGCGCACACCAGGTGGCCCAGAAGTCGAGCATCACCACCTTCCCCTTGAGCCCCTCGAGCGACACCGCTCCGCCCGCGTAGCGTTCGAGCGCGAAGGCCGGAGCGTCGGACCCCTCGGCGAGGAAGTCCCCCCGCTGCGCCTCGAGGATGCCGAGGTAGAGGCCTCCGACCAGAAGCACCGCGGCGATGAGCCTCGCGAGCAACCTCCCCGCCCTCCCTCTTCCCACTCGCCGCTGCTCGGCTGGCTCGCTCAAGAAAAGCCGCTCCTCGATAGTCGTCGGTAGAGAGCCGAAAACCCCCGGCGCGCCGCTCGCCGAAGCCAAGGCTGCCGCGTGACGAGCCGCGCGAGGCCGGGGCCGAGCGAATAGTATCCTCGGATGAGCGCCCTGCCGAGCGGCGAGGGCTCTAGCACTCGGTCTCGGTAGGCTCGGAAAGCCTCCAGCTCGGGGGCCTGCTCGCCGAAGACCGCCGTGGCCACGAAGCACGCGCCGGAACGCTGAACCCAAAGCACGCGGCTGGTGGACAGATTCAACAGGCCGCGGACTTGGTGAGGTGGCGCATAGAGGAACGCCAGAAAGTCACCCCTCACCACCGACAGCTCCGCGCCGCTCCGGTCGTCCAGCTCGAGGCGAGTCACCCGCCCGGACAGCTCTTCGAGGCGGAAGGTCAGCCTCCTCCGGGCGCCTTGGCGGACTTCTCCGGCGTCGATCGCCTCCGCGAAGTAGGCGGTGAAGGGCTGGCCGCACCCGGCGCAGGTGAATTCCTGCGTCGCGTGGTCGGACGAGAACGAGTACTCCTCGGTCAGGCGGCACGATGCGCGGGGGCAAGACAGCTTGGCGGTCACCGAAGGCGGAGGCCGCTCGTCGTATCGCGAGGCCCCGGTGCGGCGATCGAAAACCGGCGCCGCATCCTCGTCGGAGCGCGACCACGCCCGCGAAGCCCGCGCCACCCTTCGCTCCAGCTCCCGCGCGCGCCTGAGCGCGGCCTCGGCCTCTCTGACGCGGCCCTCGGCCACCTGGCAAAGGTAGTCGAGGATCTCCTTCATCACCTCGGCGAGAGGCGCCGCCGCCTCCCGCACCTCGGAAACCCTGGAGAGCGCCACTGCGAGGGCCAAGAGCTCCTGGCCCTCGGACAAGAGCTCCCCCGCGAGCTGGCGCGCCGGATCCTCCGACCTGCGATAGAGCGGAGGCTCCGGAATCCGATCCAACATCGAGAAGCACTCGGTGCGGAGCCGCTCGACCGCCTGCTCCGGCGCCGGCTCCGGCTCCAGCTGGCGCGCGCGCGATTCCGCCTCTGCGATGAGCTGTGCCGCCTCCACGGGGCGCTACATAAACCTGGCGTTCGCCGGGGTCGACCTCCGAAGGGCGCCGCTCCACACGGCCAAAAACTCGCCGCTGGATGTGGGTCGATGTACGAATGGGTAGGAGAGCGCATCGGAGGGCTCATGGGCTTCATCAAGTGGCTTGTGTGGACGTGCTTTTCGATTGGGCTGGGCATCTTCCTCGCGAGCTACGAGGTGGGAGGGCGAACGCTCGTGGAGCACGCCCAGGGGACCTGGGCGAAGAAGGGCGGTCCGTCGAAGCTTGCCGAGCTGAAGAAGGGTGTGGCGGAGGCGATCGACGAGGCGAAGGCCGGCGCCTCCTCCGCCCCGAAGGACCAGTACACCCGCGAGGAGCGCGCGGAGGTGAACAAGCTGCTCGGCCGCCGGGCCGGGGGACGTGCGCCGGCGGGAGCCGAGGGAGGTGGAGGTGCCCCGAGCGGTGCCGATGGGCGCCGGTAGCGTATAAGGCGGCTATCTTTCGCGCGCGGTGGACTTCGAGAGGCGAGGAAAGCTGGTGGTGGGCACGGTGCTGGTGGCCGTCCTCGGGCTCATGTTGATCGCGCTCCAGCGGAGGTTCGAGCAGGGCGATCTGGACCGGGCGGTGGCGCTGGTGTTGAACATCCGGCCCGGGGCGAGCTGGTCGGTCGCCAGGGAGCTGGACGCCCGCAGCGGCCAGGCGCGCCCGCAGTGCGTGCCGAGGATCGTCTCCTCCTTCGCCGGCACGGTGGAGGTGTCCTGTACCGCGGGGCCCGGAGGCGCCTACCAGTTCGAGGTGGACCTGGTGGCGAAGTCCGTCCAACCCATCGGCGAGCCGGCGGCCGAGCTGCTCCGCGCGGTGGAAGAGAAGAGTGCCGCGCCGGACGGCGGCTGACTGCTCTTCCAAAAAGCAGACCGCCTCCCTACCTTCCACTCGTCCGGAGGGTGGGGGATGCGGCGGCGGGTGGGAATGGCGGTGGCCCTTTCGGTCCTCGTGTTGGCGGGTTCGGTCCGCGCGAGCTCGGTCCATCCTGAGCGCTTGTGGACAGAGGCGGCGGCGAAGAAGGTCCGGCGAGAGCGCTCGCAGATCGCCAAGGTGGCGCGGCGGGCGATGCCGGCGGTGGTGGCGATCTCGACCGCGGCGGCGTCGGAGGAGGCCGACGATCCTCAGAAGGGAATCGGCTCCGGCTTCGTGATCCATCCCGACGGGTACATCCTCACCAGCTCGCACGTGATCGAGCAGGCGAAGGAGGTCACCGTCACCGTCCAATCGCCGCGCGGCCACCCGGAGGAACACGCGGCGCGCGTGGTGGGCCACGATCCGCACACCGACGTGGCGCTGCTCAAGATCGAGGTGGGCTGGAAGCTGCCGGTGCTCACGCTCGCGAGCGCCAAGGACGTGGAGATCGCCGACTGGGTGGTGGTGATCGGCAATCCGTTCGGGCTGGCCCAGTCGGTGACGGTGGGAGTGGTGAGCTTCAAGGGCCGCACCGACGTGGTGCCGACCGGGCGCGACGGCTACTTCGACTACTTGCAGACCGACGCGCCGATCAATCCGGGGAGCTCCGGGGGGCCGATCCTCAACCTGCGCGGCTCGGTGGTGGCGATCGCCAACGCGGTGAACGTCTCCGGGCAGGGCATCGGGTTCGGCGTGCCGATCGACATCGCCAAGGCGGTGGTGCCCAAGCTGGAGGCGGAAGGCACCCTGCGCCGGGGGTGGCTGGGCTTGACAGTGCAGGACCTCACGCCCGACATCGCGGGAGCGCTGGGGGAGGCGAGCTATTCGGGGGTGCTGGTTTCCGAGGTGGTGCCCACGGGGCCCGCGGCACAAGCAGGCATCGAGGTGGGCGACGTGATCATCGGGCTGGGAGCGACGCCCATGGAGCGCGCCCACGCTCTGCGGTGGGAGGTGACCATCGCGGGGCCCGGGCGGACGATGGACGTGGTGGTGCGGCGCGAAGGGAGGCCGGTGCACCTTCCGGCGAGGCTTGTCTCCCCGCCGGACGAGCGGCCTCCGCCTTCGCACCTTTCGCTGGGCGCCTCGGTGACCGACGTGGACGACAAGGCCTCCGAGTTGGCTGGCCTGGCGAGCCCGTTCGGGGCCCTGGTGCGATCAGTGGACGTGGGCAGCCCACTGGAGGCGGCGGGGCTGGTGGCGGGCGACGTGGTGCTCAAGGTGAATGGGAGCGACGTCGCCGGACGGGAGCAGCTGGTGGAGGCGCTCAAGCAGCTCCCGAGCGGAGTGGTGGTGCGGCTGTTCGTTCGCCGCGGGCCGAGCACCCTTCCCCTTTCGCTGCGCGTTCCCTGAGCGCTTGCGGCGGGGAGGAGGCTGGGCTAGGTAGGCGGCCCGTTTTTCCTTCGATGGGAGCCACCCGTGCCTGAGGCCGAAAAGAAGAGCACCAACCGATTCAAGCAGTGGCCGCGCCGGCCGCGGGGCGGCGAAGGGAAGGCCTGCTCGGTCGCCAACTGCAAGCGCCCCTACCGGGCCAAGGGTTACTGCTTTTTCCACTACAAGAAGTGGCGGCACGGCGAGCTGGCCCACGCGCGCTACCGCACCTGCTCGAAGCCCGACTGCCGGAAGAAGATGGCGAAGGAGGGCTTCTGCGAGCAGCACTACGCCGAGTGGCGGAAGGCCAAGTCAGGCGCGGCGGCCTAGCGGGGAAGTCGCAACCCCAGCAGTGGAGCGCCCCGTGCGGCGAGCGCCACCGTGGTGTACCGTAGCTCCATGGAGTCACCCTCCGGCACAACCGCCATCGTCACGCCGAAGGAGCACCTGCCCATTCGCATTCGCCCCGCGGTGTGGGTGGGCGACGAGGCACTCCTCGAGTTCTGCCGGTTGAACCGCGACCTGCGTATCGAGCGCACCAAGGACGGAGAGCTGATCATCATGCCGCCGGCGGGAAGCGCCTCTGGGAAGCGAAACTTCGCGCTCACTGGCCTCTTCTTCCGCTGGGTGGCGAAGGACGGAACCGGCGTCGGCTTCGATTCGTCGACGGGTTTCATCCTGCCGAACGGCGCCGAGCGATCTCCAGACGCCGCGTGGATCAAGAACGAGCGCTGGGACGCGTTGACCCCAAAGGAGCAGGAGAGGTTCGCCCCGCTTTGCCCGGACTTGGTGGTGGAGCTTCGCTCTCCCACCGACCGGCTTGCCGACCTCAAGGCGAAGATGCAGGAGTACATCGACAACGGCGCATCGCTCGGCTGGCTCATCGACCCGACGACCCGGACGGTTCACCTATACCGCCCCGGGGTGCGACCCAGGCGGCTAAAGAACGCCAAGTCGATCTCCGGCGAACCGCTCTTGCGCGGCTTCACACTGGACTTGACGGCGATCTGGTAACGGGGCCGCGTGACGTCAGACCGAGCGCTATACTGTGCCTCGGAGGACGGAAGCATGACGAAGGGAAACGGCAAGGCGGGGCGCGACATCCTCCTGCAGCTTCTTCAGGAGCACCGGGAGCTGCAGGGGTCCGTCGAAGGGCTAAAAGGCTCGTTCACGCAGTTGCAGGCGACGGTCGGGCAGCTGCAAGTGACGGCCGGGCAGCTGCAAGTGACGGTCGGGCAACTGCAAGTGACGGTCGGGCAACTGGAAAAGGACATCGGAACCGTCCACGCAACGCTGGGCAAGATGGTCACCACATCCGCCAAGATGACGGGAACCATGGAAGCGCTCCTGGCGGCGATGGGCGAGCAGGACGCTCGCCTTGACGACCACGAAGACCGCATCTCGAAGCTCGAACGCGGCAAGTAGGCGCGGGCTAGGAAGAGCACCTGCGCTGCAGGTGGCGGGCCGCCGAGAGCCACATCTCAGCTTCGCGGCGGGAGAGGCCCGACCTCGCGAGGGAACGCAATAGCTCGCGTAGCGCGTGCTCCGGTGCCTGCGGATTCAAAAACCCCGAAGCCAGCAGCGCACGCCCGAGAGATTGCTCGATCTCCGCGAGGAGCGAGTGGGGCGCTCCCACCCTCACCCTGACCCGCTCCCGCCCGCGGGAGAGGGGACTGCTCTCCTCGACGACGGGAGCGGCCGCCCTTCCGTCCTCGCGCGCGCACAGGTAGAGCAAGACCGCGGCTGCCTGAGCCAGGTTCATCGAAGGCTGCGACTCCTCGGTCGGGACGGAGATCACGTCCTGGCAGATCGAAAGGTCCTCGTCGGACATTCCGCGCTTCTCGCCACCCAGGACCAGCGCCACCCTTCCGCGGGCCGAGGCCTCCGCCAACCGGCGCGCGCCTTCCTCCGGGGCGATGGTGCTCCGCCGCTTGAGCCTCGCTCGCGAGCTCGTCCCCACCGAATACACCGACTCGGCCAGCGCCTCGCCCAGCCCTGGTGCGACCTGGAGCTTCTCCAGCACCGGCTCGGCCCCCACACCCATCTTCGCCGCCTCCCTGAAGGCGTAGGTTCCCGGATCCGAGAGGGTCAGCCGCTGGAAGCCAAAGTTCACCATCAGCCGGGCGACGGCTCCGAGGTTGTCGGGCGAACGGATCTGGTGGCACACCACGTTCAGATTCGCCCTCAGGGCGGACATGGCGCTCGCACTCTATCTTCCCGGGCGGCCAGACAGCCGGTATATTGGGGTTGATCCATGCGTCGCGTCTTGTGGTCGGCAGCGGTGTCCTTCGCGGTGGCCCTGGCGGGCTGCGGCGTGGGCACTGTCCCGCCGCACCGGGCCTCCGCGTCGCAGGCCCTCACCGGCGCGGCCGAGCTTTTGGAGTTCGAGGCGCCCGCCTCCCGCCAGGAGCTGTTCCGCGATCTCGCCCGCACCTCGCAAGCCCAGGCCGGCCGCACCGCCACCGGACCGGTGCTCTTCCCCATCGTCCTCGATGGCGAGGTGAGGGCCGCGCCCGGCTTCGACGCGAGGGCGGACCTGCTCCAGAGCCCCGACGCCGGCCAGCCCCTGATGCTCCTCTTCGAGGGGCGCTGGGCCGAGGACCGCCGAGACAGCTTGCAGGGGCTCTCCGAGCGCGAGGCGGTCGAGTTGGTCGCGCGCTCGCTCCTCGCCTACTGGGCCGTGCGGCCATCGGGACCGGTGCAGGTCGACCGAGCGCCCGGGGCGCCGTACGCGGCCGCCTACATGGACGGCATCCTCCGGGTCAACCCGGCCTTCGTGTACATGGCCGCGTCGGTTGGTCCTGCGAGCAGCCCGGCGCTCCAGTAGATTGCGCCTCCCTTCCAGGAGGCGACATGGCCGATCCACGGATCTCCGCGCAGCTCTCCTACACGCTCCGCGAGACCCGCTTGCCCGCCCTGGGCGAGCGGTACCAGGGCAAGGTGCGCGACGTCTACCGCAAGGGCGACCGGCTGGTGCTGGTCACCACCGATCGGCTCTCGGCGTTCGACCACGTGCTCACCACCATCCCCTTCAAGGGAGAGGTGCTGAACCGGCTGGCCCGGTTCTGGTTCGAGAAGACCGCCCACGTGGCGAAGAACCATCTGCTCGACGTCCCCGATCCGAACGTGGCGGTGGCGAGGCGGTGCGAGGCGTTCGCCGTGGAGTTCGTGGTGCGCGGCTACATCACCGGGAGCCTCTGGCGGGATTACCAAAGGGACGCGCACTCCGCCTACGGGCTCGAGCTGCCCGCTGGTCTCAGGAAGGACCAGGCCTTCGAGCGGCCGATCCTCACCCCGTCCACCAAGGCGGAGTACGGAAGGCATGACGAGCCGATCTCCGAGAGAGAGATCGTCGCTCGGGCGCTGCTTGGCCAGCGGGACCTCGAACGGGCGAAGGAGATCGCCTTCGGCCTGTTCGCCGAGGGGCAGACATGGGCTCGCAGTCGGGGCCTCATCCTGGTGGACACCAAGTACGAGCTGGGCAAGGTGGGCGACGAGCTGTACGTGATCGACGAGATCCACACCCCGGACTCGAGCCGCTACTGGCTGGCGGGCGAGTACCAGGCGCGCTTCGAGCGCGGCGACGACCAGCGGATGCTGGACAAGGAGAACATCCGGCAGTGGCTGATCAAGGAGCGGGGCTTCCTGGGGCACGGCGCTCCCCCGGCCATCCCCGACGAGGTGCGGGTGGACTTGGCCGAGAAGTACCTCTCGGCGTTCGAACGGATTACCGCGGAAAGGCTGCAGCTCCAGGCGGGTGATGTGCAGTCCCGGATGGAGGAGAACCTGCGCAGCCGGGGCTACTTGTAGACGCCCCGGAGGCCCCTAGCTCGGGCCGAACACGCGCTCGAACACGTGGTCCACGTGCCGGGTGTGCCGCTCGTAGGAGAAGCAGGCGGCGATCTCCTCGGGCGACATCACGCGCAACAGCTCGGCGTCTCCGAGCAGCGCGGATTTGAAGTCCACCTGCTCGGCGTAGGCGCGCATCGCGTTTCGCTGCACGATCGAATAGGCGGCCTGCCGGTCCATCCCCTTCTTCGCCATCTCCAGAAGGACCGCCTGCGAGTGGACCACGCCCCGCAGCAATTCCAGGTTCTGCCGCATGCGCTCGGGATAGACGCGCAGGTCCCCGATGAGCCCGGCGAAGCGGTGCACCATGAAGTCGCAGGCGATCGTCGCATCCGGGCCGATCACCCGCTCCACCGAGGAGTGGGAGATGTCCCGCTCGTGCCACAGCGGCACGTCCTCCATCGCCGCCACCGCGTAGCCGCGCAACAGCCTCGAGAGCCCGGTCAGGTTCTCCGAGAGGATCGGGTTGCGCTTGTGCGGCATCGCCGAGGAGCCCTTTTGGCCCGGAGTGAAGGGTTCCTCCACTTCCCCCACCTCGGTGCGCTGCAGGTGGCGGATCTCCACCGCGAACTTCTCGATCGACGAGCCGACCAGGGCGAGCGCGGTGAAGAACTCGGCGTGGCGATCGCGCTGCACCACCTGGCTCGAGGCCGGCGCGGCGGCAAGCCCCAGCCGCTTCATCGCCCGGGACTCCACCGCCGGCGGCAGGTGCGCGAAGGTGCCCACCGCCCCAGATAGCTTCCCCACCGCCACCGCCTCGCGCGCCCGCCCAAGTCGCCCCTTCGCCCGGCCCAGCTCGTCGTGCCAGATCGCCAGCTTCTGCCCGAAGGTGATCGGCTCCGCGTGGATGCCGTGGCTCCGGCCCATCATCAGCGTGCGCCGGTGCTCGAAGGCGCGGCGCTTCACCGCCTCCATCGCGCGCTCGATGCCCGAGAGCAAGAGCTCCGCCGCGTCGCGCAGCGCCATCCCCAGCGAAGTGTCGAGGACGTCGGAGGACGTCATGCCCAGGTGGAGGTAGCGCGCCACGGGGCCGATCCGCTCCTCGAGGAAGGTGAGGAACGCGATCACGTCGTGCTTGGTCACCATCTCGATCTCGTCCACCCGCGCCACGTCGGCGGCGTCGAAGTCCCCCGCCTTCGAGCGGCACTCCCGCAACGCCTCCTCGGGAGCCAGCCCCTCCGCCACCATCCCCTCCAGGGCGGCCAGCTCCACGTCCCGCCATCGCCGAAGCCGCGCCTCGCTCGTCCACAGCGCGGCCATCTCGGCCCGGGTGTACCTGGGAATCATTGCCTGCGGCCCTCGGCTTCGCTCGGGACGGGCCTTTAGACCTTCCGCAGCCGGACCTCAACCAGGCACCGCGATCTGCCTACCCGGTAGTTTTCCCGGGTTGACGCACCGCGCTGTACCGTGGATCAATGGCGTTCCGACCACAGGTAGTGGAAAGTAGTCAAACTGAGAGAAGAGGCCGCTGGCCGGGGAGATGGTCTCCCGTGACCGGCGGGCAGAGCGCGTACGGCCTCGGGGAGAAGGGGGGAAACTATGGGTTCAGAAGTCATCAGCGAAGCCAAGTGCGGCCTGAACCAGCGACAGCGAGTGAACATTCTTCATTCGCAGCGTTTGGTCCGTGAGATTCTGGCGGCGGCGGTGGAGCAGACGGGCCACTGCGTGGCAGGCCTTCACAGGACGGCGGGGGAACTGGTCGAGGCGGTGCGCTCAACCCGCCCGGATGCGGTGCTGCTGGAGAGCTCGGGAGGGGCGACCATGGAGCTGATCTCCCAGCTTCGGAGCACGCACACCTCGCTGCGGCTCTTGGTGCTCTCCACCATCGAGGCCGGGGACCCCGACCGATGGAGGGTGGCGGGCGCGAGCGGAATCCTCGACGTTCGGACCTCCGGGGGCGGGGCATTGGCCGAGGCGATGGCTGAGTTGGCGAGCGGAAGGACATTCTTCCCCCAGGCGCCTCCGCCCCGCCCGGACTACCCCAGGACCGGCGTGCTCGGAAACCTCACTGCCCGGGAGGTGGACGTGCTTCGACAGGTCGCCGCGGGGCTGGACAATGCTCGAATAGCGGATTTGCTGGCAATCGGCGAGCGGACGGTGAAGGCCCATGTCTCGAGCCTGTACCGAAAGCTCGGGCAGGAGAATCGCACCGAACTGGCCCTCCTCGCCCGCAGGATGAACCTCGGCCCCGAAAGCGCCCTCTGAATCGGAGAATCCCATGCACGAGCCGAATCCCTCGCCGGCGCGGCGGAATCGAGAAGAGTGCCACGGTGTAGTGATCCTCGTCTTCGCGGCGCTGAGCAGCGTGTTCCTCGCGGCAGTCGCCGCCTTCTGGGTGAGCGCCCGCCATCTCCGCGACCACGCCTGGAGCATCTCTTCCCAGGCCGCCCCGGCGGTGGTGCGCCTGCGGCGAGCGCACACGCAGGTGAGCCGGATCGAGCTGGCCCTCCGCTCGGCTGACTCGGCGCAGCGGATCCGCGAGCTGCGCGCCTCCGCGCATGAGCTGCGGCGCGAGCTGGTCGCCTACCGTGAGCTCTCCCCTCTCTTGGGACAGCAGGCGGCGCCTGCCGAGCTGGAGATCCGGGCAGCGGCGATCGAGCGCGCCATCGCCGAGACGACCGAGGCCGCGGCGCACGCCCCAACAGAGGTGGCGGACGCCGAGGCCGGGCTTCGCCACGCCCTGGAGGGCTTCAACCGGTCGGTCGAGGGAGCGATCGACCGAAGTGCCGGCGCCGGCGCGGCGCTGGCCTTGGAGATCGATCGACACTGGGCGAGATTGGAGAAGCGCGCGGCGGTCCTGGGCGGCCTCGCCCTTTGCGCCCTCGCGCTGGCCGCATCCTTGGTGGTCCGCGCGGTGGGCCGCAGCCGCCGCGAGGCCGACCGGCGGGCGGAAGAGCTGGAGCAGTTCGCCGCACGGGTGGCGCACGACGTGGCGAGCCCCTTGGGCGCGGTGCGCCTGGCGCTGGGAGTGTTGCGGAGAAGCGGCGCCGGCGAGCGCGAGCAGCGGGCAGTGCTCCGCGCCGAGGCGAGCCTCACGCGAGCTTGCCAGGTGGTGGAGGCGCTGCACGGCTTCGCGCGCTCGGGCGCCAGGCCCGATCCGAGCGCCCGCGCACCGGTGCGCGAGGCGGTCGAGGGAGTGCTGGCCCAGCACCAGGCGGAGGCGGCGCTGCTCGGCGTGGGACTGCAGGCCGGCGCGATCGACCCCTGCGTGGCGCGCTGCAGCCCGGGCGTCCTGGTGGTGCTGGTACAGAACCTGCTCTCCAACGCGATCAAGTACCTCGGGGATCGGCAGGTGCGGCGGGTGGGGGTGCGGGTGCTGCGGCGCGGCGGTCACGTGAGGGTGGAGGTCGAGGACACCGGACCAGGCCTGACCCCACAGCTCCAGCAGGCGGTATTCGAGCCGTACTTCCGAGGACCGGGGAAGGACAAGCGCCCAGGTCTCGGGCTCGGGCTCGCCACCGTCCGCCGGATCGCCGAAGCCCATGGAGGGAGCTGCGGGGTGCTCTCTTCTCCGGGCGCGGGAAGCACCTTCTGGTTCGAGCTGCCGCGCCACTTGCGCACGCGCGAGGACTCGGGTGCGCCCCCGCTCCACGCCGCCGCCTGACCGCCGGCGATCAGAGTCGCGGGCCGCCGCCCGACGCTACTCGAACACCTTGACCGGGTAGCCCTTCTGCGCCGCCAGCTTGAACAGCTCGAGGGCAAGCTCGCACTGTCCACCCAGGCGCTTGGCGGTGCTCAGGTTCATCGCCAAGTCCAGGGTCTCGGGCTCGGCCACCGCCAGAGCGCCGGGGTCGACCTTCTCGTGGAGGATGCGGTTCGCGAGCCTACCGGCCTGCTGGCCGATGCCGGTGTAGCTCGGGGAGAGGGAGAGCAGCGCCCCCTCCTTCACCTGGCTGGAGGAGAGCGCCGCCAACGGAAGCCGCTCCTGCTGGCAGAACTCGATGAGCCGCTTCACCACCTGGGCGCTTGCCACCGTCTTGTCGGCGATCAGCAGCATGGCGTCGATCTTTCCCTTGGCCGCTTTCAGCGCGCGCTCCACCTTCGAGGGTGCGTCCACCTCGATGGGGACGAGCTGCATCCCCTGCTGCTGGGCGATGGTCGAGGCCTCCTCGATCACCTTGGCCGAATAGCGCGGATCTTCCAGAATGCCGACCCTCCGCGCCGACGGAGCGACTGCCTTGAGCGTGGCCAATTCGGCCGAGAGGTCGCTGGTGAGCGCGATGCCCGTCACGTTGGGGCCCTCCAGCCCGTACTTCTCGTAGTAGGGCACCATCGAGAACACCACCGGCACCTCCGAGAGAGCGCGCTTGGCCCCGTTCGCCGCCGCAGGGCCGATGGCGAGGATCATCGCCGGCGGCTGCTCGGAGATGCGGCGGAAGGCCTTGGCGGAGTCGGCGCCTTCCTCGAGGGTGATCTCCTGCACCTCCGCCCTCACCTCCGCGGCGAAGCCGGCCACCACCGAGGCGTAGGCGGCCAGGTCCGAGGACTTGAGCACCAGCACCTTCGGCCGATCGGCGAAGGCCGCAGTGCTCGCGAGGGCCAATACGAGAGGGAACGCCCTGCCAGCGGTACTGGGGCGAAGCCTTCGATGTCGCCTTGTCATGTCGCCTCCGGCCAACTACCCAAGCTCCGCACAGCAGCGGAACCCCACTTCCGGCCACCGCCCCGAAGTCGTCCCGTTCTTCCGCGCCGAGCACCGGGCGGCGTAGTCGGGCCGGTCGAACGCGCCGCCCTTCTGCGCCTTGTCCTGGCCAGCGGCGTAGGGGCTGGAGGTCCACTCCGCCACGTTTCCGGAGAGATCCGCGACTCCGAAGCCCGAGCGGCACTTGGCGAAGCGCCCGGAGGGAGCGATGGCGCGATCCTCGCCGGTCTCGTCCTCGGTGTTGCAGGCGTTCGGATCGAACGTGCTCCCGTAGGGGAATCTCGCGTTCCCCGGTCCTTTGCACGCCCTCTCCCACTCCTCTTCGGTGCAGAGGCGCTTGCCCTTCCCTTCGCACATCCGCTTGGCGTCGTTCCAGCTCACGTTGACGGTTGGAGTCACGCCACGCCGGTTCGGATATTCGTACTGGTCGATACAGAAGGCGGCCACCTCCACCGTGGAGAGCACCCGCTCGTCGAAGCCCATCATCGGATCGTCCTTGGCGGTCCCCATCCGGAAGGAGCCTGCGGGCACCAGGCGCATCCCTTCGGGGCAGGCCGGCTCCGAAGACCCCACCTTCGCCACGGCGACCTGCTTGTCCGGCACCGCGTGCTCGCTGGGCTTCTCGCCCGAGGCGTCAGCCGAGCCGGGCTTCGGCCCACCCGAAGCGCCGGCCTTCTCCGTGCCCGCCTTCTCGGCAGCCTTCTTGCCTCCGGCCTTTGCGGCCCCGGCCTCGCTGGCCGCCGCCATGCCGGCCGCCGCCATGCCGGGCGTTCCCTTCTCCGGGGCCCCCGCCGCGCCGCCCTCCTTCTCGGGAGATGCCTTGGCCGCGCCGACTTGCTCGACTCCCAGCTTCTCGGAAGGGGTGGCGGGCCCCTCGGAGGACACGCCTGTCGCCTTCGGCGCCAGCTCGTGCCCGCCGGGCGCGGTCTCGTTCCCCGGCACGACCGTCGCGCCGGTTGGAGCGGCTGGCGAACTTCCGGGCTTCGGAGGCTCCACCACGCGCTGCGGCCGGTTGCGGACATGCTGCAGCACGAAGTATCCACCCGCCACTCCGGTGGCCAAGCCGGTGGCGGTGAGCAGCAAGAGCCACATCGCCGCGCGATTCTTCGGCGCCGGGCGCGCGCGCGCTAGCTCGGCTTCCAGCGGCCCGGAGTGGATGACCTCCGTCTCTTCGAGCGCCACCACCGGGAGCGAGGCGGCGGAGATCTCGATCGGAATCAGCGAGGAGTCCACCGGCTGGGTCGCATCCGGCGGAGGCTCCGCCTCGCCGTTGCCGGTGGAGATGGGAATCTCGTCGGAGAACGCGTCGTCCGGCACCGGCGGAGGAGGCTTGTCGGACGGCCTCTTGGGGGTGAGCTGCAGTGGCGGCCCTTGCGGCACCGGCTTCGGCCTGGAGGACGAGCCCGAGGCCGGCTCCACCCGCGTCTTGAGCGGCGGCGGCGAGACCCGGCGGGTCAGCTCGGCGAATTCGTCGAACAGCTCCGAGGCGCTGCTGAACCTGGCCAGCGGGTTGGGGTTGAGCGCCTTGCGGTAGAGGCCCTCGACGCCCTGGGGCAGCTCGGGGTTTCGCTGCAACAGCTCCGGCACCGCCCCGTCGGGTGTCAGCCCGGAGAGCATCTCGCCCAGCACCACGCCCAAAGAGTAGATGTCCGCCCGCTGGTCGAGCTCCCCGCCTTCGACGAACTCCGGCGCCAGGTAGCGGTCGGCCTTTCGCGACTTCATCGCCTGCACGAAGGGAAGCCGAGGCATGGCCAGCCCGAGCCCGAAATCGGTCACCTTGAGCAGGTCCGGCAGGACCAGCACGTTCTCCGGCTTGAGGTCCGAGTGCGGCCCCACCTTGTGCGCGCCTTCGAGCGCGGAGGCGAGCTGGGAGAGGATCGGCTCCACCTCGCGGAGCGAGAAGAACTGACCCTTGCTCAGCCTGAGATCGATGATCTTCCGGAGCGTCAGGCCCTCGAGGAACTGCATGGTGAAGAAGGGCCGCTCCTGGTCTTCGCCCTCCTCGTACACGCGCAACAGGTGTGGATGAGAGAGTTTCCTCCCGATTCGCAGCGCCTTGGCGAAGTTGCGCCGCTCCTCGGCGGTCTGGGCGAGCCTCGGGTTGATCACCTTCACCGCGACCTCGACGTCGACCTCCGAGTCGTGGGCGCGGAAGACGAACCCCAGCGGGCCGGCACCCGCGGCGTCCTTGACGTGGTAGCGGCCGGCGATGATGTCGCCTGGCTTGAACGGCGCGCCGTCGATGATGCTCTGCCCAAGCCGCCGCCTGGAGAAGGTCGCGGTGGCCTGCCGCACCCCGCCGCCGGCGAGCTTCTGGCCGCAGCTGCCGCAGCTCTCGCTGGTGTCCGGTACGTGGCTGCCGCAGCGATAGCAAAGCAAGGAGGTTGTGCTCCGCGGCCGATCCTTCGGGCAGATGCGCCTTTGACCGGCGCTAAAGCCCGGATCGGACGGAGATTTCTACCGTGGCGCCGGCCCCGTCAGCAAGGCGCGACCCGGTGCGTCGCGACCCTACCGCCCGGTGGAGCCGAAGCCGCCGGCGCCGCGGGGCGTCCCTCCCAGCTCCGGCGCCTCCTCGAGCGAGGCCCGCGCCACCGGGGCGATGACGAGCTGCGCTATGCGGTCGCCGCGCCGGATGGTGAACGGCTCGGTCGAGAGATTCGCAAGGATCACCCTCACCTCTCCGCGGTAGTCGGCGTCCACCGTGCCGGGTGAGTTGAGGCAGGTGACTCCGTGCTTGAGCGCGAGCCCCGAGCGCGGGCGCACCTGGCCCTCGTAGCCGGGCGGAATCTCCAGCGAGACGCCGGTCGGCAGGGCCCGCCGCTCCAAAGGCCCCAGCACCTCTTCCCCGTCGATGTCCGCGAGCAAGTCCATCCCCGCCGCCAGCTCGCTCTGGTAGCGGGGCAGCGGCAGATCAGTATTCGGTCGCGTTCGCCGGACTCGGACTCGGAGGGGCGTCACCGTGGCCGCCATCTAGCACGGGCCTGGCCGGGCCGCGTGGGTTTGGGCAGGAGACCGGCTCGGAGCGGACCTCCCTCTGGGAGCCGCCCTTCGCCAGCACCACCAAGGGCTCGCCGGCGCGCCCGCAGGAAAGCTCGCAGCCCCGGCTGGGGGCGAAGGAGACGACGAAGCTGCCGGTGGCGTCGGCCTCCACCTCTTTCGCGCCCCGCGTGCAGTGCGAGAGCGAGGCGACCAACCTGGCGCGCGGCCCGAAGCCGCTGCCTCGGACCTCGAGCTTGCGCTCAGAGGCGAGCTTCGCCGACAGCTCCGGGCCGCTCGGCTTTCCGCCCGGCCTCAGGCGCAGCGGGTCCATCGGCTCGTTGCCCAGCTCGAGCTGGTAGTGGAGGTGCGGCCCGGTGGAGCGCCCGGTGTTGCCCGAGTGAGCGAGCACCGCGCCGCGGACGACCGGCTGGCCGGGCGCGACCATCAGCTCGGAGTTGTGGCAGTAGGCGGTGGTGACGCCGCGGCCGTGGTCTACCACCACCAGCTTGCCGTTCACCGCGTCATTGGAGGCGCGGCGCACCACTCCGCCGGCCACCGCCTTCACCTCGGTGCCGACCGGCACGCCGAGATCCACTCCGGTGTGCATCTTCCGGGTCCCCAAGGTGGGGTGCACCCTCATCCCAAACGGAGAGGTGATCGGCGTGGAGGGAGGCACCGGCCAGGAGAGGGAATAGGCGGTGCCGAGCACCATCGCCTCCGAGGCGCCGCCGATCTCGTCCTCCAGCCCGGGCGGAAGCTGGCGGGCCAGCTCCTCCAGCGTCGGATCGGCGCCCTCCGCCCGGGCGCGTTCGGCGGCGTAGCGCGACATCTCGTAGCCGCTGAAGAGGGCGAGCACCGCGGCGTCCTCCGAGCCGAGGTCGGCGCCGGCCGCGGTGAGAAGGCGCGAAAGCTCGGGCGGACCGGAGCGCGGATCGTCGAAGGCGCGTGGGTCGGCTCCATAGCGGCGGGCCAGCGCCTCCGCCTCGGCGCGGCGCGAAGGAGGGAGCCGGCCGTAGGCCGCCCAGGCGCCGTAGCCCAGCGCCTCCGAGGGAGTCAGCTCGGCGGCCACCAGCCACGGAGGCGGCGCACGGACCGGCACCTTCACCTCGATCGCCTCGTAGACCCCGCCGCTGTAGTAGGCGAGCAGCGGCCGCGCCGAGGACTTCACTCCCAAGACCCGTCCGCCCACGCTGCGGAGCGCCGCGCCGACCGGCGTGTGGTAGATGGCCGCCCACAGGCAGAGCGCCGCCGCCAGGAAGTCGACCAGCCCTCTGGTCCGGCGAAGGAACATGGCTCAGCGGAAGAAGGAGAAGACCGGGGAGGCTTCCAGCACCGCCGCCAGCGCCACGGGAGCGGCGATGGCCGTTCCCAAAAGTCCCAAGGACATGGCCCTCAGCCGGGTGACCGCGAGCTGGTCGGAGAGCTTGTCGGCGTGCTGGAGACTGCGGAGCACCGCCCGCCAGCCGAGGGTACCGAGGAGCAGCGCGAGCGCGCCGATGGCGAGGAGCCGCGAGAGCGCGCCCGCCACCTCGTCCCCGGCCACTCCGGCGCGCAGGGAGAGGAACAGCGCTCCCTGGACCATCCGCGCCACCGCGCAGGTGCCGGCCAGGACCACCGCCGCAGTCATCAGCGGGCGGGCGATGCGGATCGCGGTGGGCTTCTCGAGGAGCTTCTTCACCAACGCCCGCCAGGTGCGGGCGCGGGTGACGAAGCTCGGCGTGCGGAAGCGCGCCGGGGCGTCCTCCTCCCGGTAGCCGAGCGCGGGGACCGCCAGCACCACGTCGCAGGACAGCTCGAGGATCAAGGTCACTGCCCGCGCGATGAGCGTGCGCTGCTCGGTGCGCACCACGTTCACCAGCGGCTCGGTCACCGACCAGGAGGCCAAAAGCCCATCGAAGAGCGCGTCCGCGTGGTCCACCAGCCACAGGATGTGATCATCGATGGTGTCGGAGGCGGCGTGCACTCCCACCGCCACCAGCGCGCACAGGCCGAGCGGCATGAACGCCCAGCGGAAGTAGCCCAGGAACGTCGACAGCTTGGAGATGACCCCCACCCGGCGCGGCGATGGCTCGGGGATGGGGGGAATGAGAGTGGGCAAGGTAGGAGCTCCGGGCGCGCTGAAACGGCTGGCCTCGGCAATCGATCTCCGCTGCAATTCCCCTTCCAGCAAGGGGAGGCCTGCCGTTACAACGCTCACCATGGCCGAGCCCGGCGACGGCCTCAACCAGATCCGCCTTCACGGCTCTGACGCGTGATGGGGCAACACCTGGACGGCCTCCCCCACCGTCCGCCCCAGCTCCTGCTCGTGCAGGATGAGGGCGTACCGCTCCGGAGGAGAGGGCGCGGGCTCGGCGGCGAAAGTCGCGCGCAGCTCCTCGAGGGGCAGGCCGGCGCCCTGCAGCTCCCTGGGCAGCGGCGAAGGGAGGACGAGCACTAGGTGCCGGGAGTCGAGTTCCCTCGCCGCCTCGATGTGCTGCAATCCGATGCGCACCTCGCCGGAGGGCGTCCTCAGCCGCACCGCCTCCGGCCCGAGCTGGAGCACGGCGAACCGCCAGCCGGCGCGCGGGTCCCCAAGCCGCGTCACTTGAAGGCCGAGATTCTGGACCGCGGCGAACCCCGACAGCCCCACCGCGAAGGCGACGAAGATCCACCCCGCCGCGCCGGGACGGGCGCTGCGATCGGCGAGCGCGAGGGCGACTCCTGCCAGAAAGAGGAGGTCGCCCGCCGCGTGGAGCGAAACCGCCTGCCGTAGCCACCGGAAAGGCAGCAGCATCTCCAGGAGCAACCCGGCTGCGCAGGCGGCGATGCCCAGCTGCGCCAGCGCCAGGTGCGCCGCTGGCCAGCCGGAGAGGAGCGCCGGCGCCGAGCCCACCAACAGGAGCGCCACCGCCAGCCCTTGGAGGACGTAGCCGGCAATGGTCCGGCCGCGTCCGGGCTCGCCGGTGTCGAGCAGCACCCCAAAGAGCAGCATCAGCATCGAGGGGAGGAAGCCCACCGCGCCGACCGAGAGGACCAGCGAGAAGATCACCGGCGCCAGCGCGCCTCCCCTCTCAGCCCCGCCGCCATCCGCCCCCCGGAGGAGCAGCAGCGCGGGCAGCGCCAGGAAGAGCACGATCGCGTGGCGGTTCAGCACCCAAGGCTGCATACACCAGCCGCTCCCGCTCCGCCCGTCAGGCCACCCCCCATTTCGATGAGTGTAAAGTGCAACTTTGCACTATTTACTTTGCGGAGCCGGGTCCTGTAGGTTGGCGGGATGCTGTCGGAGCAGACCGTGCAGGAAGGCCAGCGGCTCCTGTTGCGAAAGGAGCTGCTCGAGCTGCCCATTTCGTACGGCTCGCTCTCGGTGGTGAGGAAGCGTCCGGCGGAGGGCGCGGCCCGGGCGGCGGTGGTGCTCGCGCACGGCTTCGCCCAGACGCGCTACACCTGGCACCTCTCGCGGAGGTCCTTCTCGGCCTACCTGGTGTCGCGCGGGTACGACGTGTTCAACCTCGAGCTGCGGGGACACGGGCGGAGCCGGGAGCTGGGCTCTCCGCTGCCCGACGCCTTCGAGCGCCACGTGGACGAGGACGTGCCGGCGGTCGCCGGCGCCCTGGCGCGCGAGGGGTACCGCCGCTTCTTCTTGGTAGGCCATTCGCTGGGCGGGGCGATCGGCTACGCCGCGGCTCCGGCGCTCGGAGAGCGGCTCGCGGGCCTGATCACCCTCGCCGGAGTGTTTCACTGGGGCAATGGGGCGCGGGTGCTCGAATGGCTGACGCCCCTTTTGCACGCGGCGGATAGGCTCCATAGGCGAGCGGGAATCGGCGCCGGACCGGCGGTGAGGATGGATCTGGTAGGGCGGCTGGTGGCCCGGAGCCTCTTTGCGCTCGAGACCGGCGTCCTCTCCCCGCCGCTCTCCGCCTGGGCCCAGGGCGCGGTGGAGCGGGAGGTGGCGCGGGAGTGGCTCTTGCGGGCGTTCGACCGGACCTCTGGCTCGGTGCTGGCGCTGATGGGCCGGTGGGCGGAGACCGGCGAGTTCTGCGACACCTCTGGGCGGCGGGACTACGCCCTGGAGTGGTCCCGCTGCCGGGTGCCGGTGCTGGTGATCGCCGGCGATTCGGACCAGCTCGCCGACGCGCTGCTCGACGTTCGGCCCGCATACGCCGCGGCCGGCTCCCCAGATCGCACCTTCCGGATCTTCGGCCAGGCGTACGATGGCCGGCCATTCGGGCACATCGATCTCATCATCGGCAAGGACGCCCCGCGCACCGTGTGGCGCACCATTGCCGACTGGCTGGATGGACACGCATGATCGACTCTCTCATCGGCTCACTCGGAACCAAGCTCAACCGGCTCGCGCGGTCCGCATGTGGCCCCCAGGTGGAGGAAAGGCTGCGGCGCGCCGCCCCATCGCTGAACGAATTCGGTGTGGACCCCTTTGGCTTCTCGATCGATTTCGTGCGGCAGATCCTCGGGCCGCTCTTGTGGCTCTACCGCCGCTACTTCCGCACGGAGACCTTCGGGCTGGAGAACCTCCCCGCGGGCCGTGTGCTCCTGGTGGCGAACCATTCAGGGCAGGTGCCGATCGATGCGGGGATGATCGCCGTCGCCACCCTGATGGACGCGCCCAGGCCACGGGCGTTGCGGGGCATGACCGAGAAGTGGATCCCCACCCTGCCCTTCGCCTCCATCGTGATGTCGCGCTCCGGGATGGTGGTGGGCACCCCGCAGAACTGCCGCCGGCTCCTGGACGCTGGCGAGGCAATCATGGTCTTCCCCGAAGGCGTGCGCGGCATCACCAAGCCCTGGTCGCAGCGGTACCAGCTCCAGCCGTTCGGCCACGGGTTCATGAGGCTGGCCATCGAGACGGACACTCCCATCGTCCCGGTCGCGGTGGTCGGCGGCGAGGAGCAAATGCCCTCGCTGGCCGACCTCAAGCCGCTCGCCAGGTTGCTCGGGATGCCCGCCTTCCCGCTCATCGCCAGCCCGGTGGTGCTCCCCTCGCGCTATCGGCTCTACTTCGGCGAGCCGATGCGCTTCCACTCCTTCTCTGACGATGAGCAGCTGGGCCGCCACGTCGAGGTGGTGCGCTCGAGAGTGCAGGCGATGCTCCGCGAAGGCCTGAGACGGAGAAGGCACATCTTCTGGTGACGGCCGCCACCCCTCATTGGCGCAGCGGGCGGCGACGCGCCCCAAGAACAAGCGCGGCTCCCGCAAGCAGCGGGCCTCCACCCGCCCCGCAGCCGCAGCCGGGCTTCCGCTCGCCGTAGAACTGCATGGCCGAGAGGTAGTTGATGGTCGCCTCCCACACGTGCGGCATCGCCACCCGGTTGTCGAACTCGGCATTGCCGTCGCCGTCGAGGTCGGCGGTGGAGAAGACCTCGCCGTAGTGCCAGGTCTCGGTCGGGACCTCTCTGAGCAGGCTTTCGATCACTCGACCCAGTCGGGCCCTCCGCTCGCGGTCCTCCGCGGGGAGCACCTTGGCGAGCGCGCCGGTCAGCTTGGCGTCATAGGCTGAGCCGGCGGTGGCCTTGCCCACTTGCCGCTCGAGATCCTCGAGCATCCGGTCGGCCTCGGCGGCGATGCGCTCGTCTCCCGGGGGGAAGATTCCCACCGGCCACAGCGCCCAGGCTCGCGCGCCGCGGTCGCCCGCCAGCATCCCACTGGAGTCGACCAGGTGCGCGAAGATGGCCGCCTTCAACTCGGCGGCGCGTGAGGACCACCGATCGGCGTCCTCCAGTTGGTCCATCCCCCGGGCGAGCCTGGCCGCCGACTCCATCGCCAAGAGCACCGTGGCCGCCCCGTGCAGGGTCTGCGTCACCTCGAAGCGGTCGTCCTCGTTCGCGGGGCACTGCAAACCCCGCTCGTCCTTGCAGGTGGCGAGCAGGTTCGCCGCGCGCTGCACCGCAGGGTAGATCTCCCTCCGGTACGAGGCCGCCTCCGGGCGGCGTCCCCAGGACTCGAGGAACTCGGCGTGCTCCACGAAGGTCCACACCGCGAAGGCGGCGTTGTCGATCTCGAAGGGGATGGGGCCGCCCGGCCTGCCATCGGGGTAGTAGTTCATCGCGAAGGAGCCCTCCGGCCGGCCGGGCTGCTCCGACTTGCGCTGCACCTTCGCGAGGAAGCGGTTGTTGGCGGTGGCCATGTCGGCGAGGCCCGCGCGCTCAAGCGTGTAGTTGATGAAGGCGCTGTCCCGCGGCCAGTTCTCGGCGTAGGGCGGCTGGGTCGTGATGCTGGCCACGATCGCGCCGCTGGGAGGGTCGGTCGCGCCCACGATGCTCATCGCCGCGCGCTTCGACACCGCGAGGACCAGGAGATCACCGGTGTCCGGCATGGTGAGCCGGCCGATCAGCTCCGACCAGGCCAGCTCGGCGTCCTTCTGGAGCTGCACCGCTCCCCGGCGCTTCGCCTCGCGGAGCACCGAGAGCGCGCCGGCCGCCGAGGATCCCGCCGCGAGCATCACCGACAGCCGCGCCTCCCCGTTCGAGGGGAGCAGGTCGAAGGTCATCGCTCCGGCGGCAGGAGCGAGCGCCGCGGCCTCTCCGGCGAGCTCCGCGTCCAGCGAGTCCTCGAACGCCGGCTGGGGCAGGCCGGAGGGGCGGGCGGCGAAGGACATCACCGAGGCGGCGCGCGCGGTGGAGGCCACGTCGGCACCCCAGGCCAGGTAGAAGCCCTCACCGAAGGTGGAGTCCAGCCCGGCGATCTCCGCGTCGGCGGCGTCGCCTCCTGGGCGGGCCCGAGCGACCGCCTCGGCCGCGGCTTGCCGGAGCTGGCCGGCGCGGTCCTTGTCGGGGCGGAAGGAGACGAAGGCATCGTCCCTGGGCGAGTAGAACAGCGCGAAGTCCACCGCGCCGCCCGCCTGGGGCTCGTCGAACGCCCAGTCGTCGAACGGCAGCTCGGCGGTCCTGGTGGCACACGGCGCGAGCGCCGCGTAGGCGATCAGGCGCACCGGCCCGGTGAGCCCGGAAACCCGAAGTCGCCGGACGAGCACGTCCTTCTTCCAGACCACGAAATCCTCCTGCACCGCCATCGGGCCGCCCTCCCGCACGAAGCGGGTCGCGAGCACGGGCGAGTCCGGGCCGGCGTAGGCTTGGGAGATCCGCCACGGCGCTTCGTGGAAGAAGCTCGCCGCTTCACCGAGCCGCATGCCGAAGAACATTCCCATGTCCCGGGCTGCGCCGAACCTCGGCAGGGAGCGCGCGGTCTTGGTGCGGTCGGCCTCGACGCGGGTGGCGTAGCGGAGGTGGTCGGGCGAGCCTGGCCCCGGCCAGCGGAGCACCGTCACCTCGCCGGTCCTGGCCACGCCGACCGAGAGGCGGCCATCGCCCAATGCGGCGTTCACGTTGGTCGCGCCGAAGAGGTGCTCCACGTCGTCCACGGTCGAGTCGGCGGCGGCGCGCAAGGGGACCAGCAGGCAAAAGAGCAGTGCCGCGGTACCGCCGGCCCTGGCGTTCATACCGGAGTCACCTCGCGCCGTTTCCGCGGGCGCTCCACCCGCTTGCGCTCGGTGCGCTTGAGCGCGCGGGCGATCACCCTCCGGGTCTCGCGCGGGTCGATGATGTCGTCCACCAGCGCCATCGCGCCCGCCCGGAAGATGTCGATGTGCGGCCGAAGTTGCTCGGCGATCTCCGCCTTGAGACGCGCGCGATCCTCGGGCGACTCCTGGGCCTCCAGGAGCTTCCGCGCGCCGATGCTCACCAGCCCCTCCGGCCCCATCAGCCCGATCTCCGCGGTGGGCCAGGCCACCAAGAGGTCCGGCTCGTAGGCGCGCCCGCACATCACGTAGTAGCCGGCGCCGTAGGCCTTGCGCACCACCACGGTGATCTTCGGGACGGTGGCGCTCGCGACTGCGAACAGCATCTTCGCGCCGTGGCGGATGATGCCCGCCTGCTCCACCTTGGTGCCAACCATGAAGCCGGGCACGTCGACCAAGAACACCAGCGGGAGGTTGAAGGCGTCGCAGAGGTTGATGAACCGCGCCGCCTTGTCGCTCGCGTTCACGTCCAAAACGCCGCCGTAGAACATCGGGTTCGAGGCGACGATGCCCACAGGGCGTCCGTCCACCCGCGCCAGGCCGGTGATGATGTTCCTCGCCCACTTCGGCTTCATCGGGAAGAAGCGCCGGTCGTCGGCGATCGCCTCGATCACCTTGTGCATGTCGTAGGCCCGCTTGGGGTTGTCCGGCACCACCGTGAGCAGCGACTCGTCGCCGCGGGTGATCGCATCCGCGCAGGGGCGCTTGGGAGGCAGCTCCTCGCAGTGCGAGGGGAAGAACCCCAGGTACTCGCGCACCGCCGCGATGCAGGACCGATCGTCGGGGAATTCGGCGTCGGCCACCCCGGAGATCTCGTTGTGAATCTTCGAGCCGCCGAGATCCTCCTCGCTCACCTTCTCCCCCACCGTTGACTCCACCAGGTATGGCCCGCCGATGGCCATGCTGCTCGTCCCCTTCGCCATCGGCACGAAGTCGGCCAGCCCGGGGATGTAGGCGGTGCCCGCCGCGCCAGGGCCGAGCATCGCCGAGACCAGCGGGATCACGCCCGACATCACCACCTCCTCGCGGAACAGGTAGCCGGTGTCGGCGAACGAGGCGATGCGCTTGGGGTCGACCCCTCCCGAGGCGTCGATACGCGCGCCGCCGCTGTCCACCAGCCAAACCATCGGCAGCCGATCCTTGAGCGCGATGTCCCTCAGCCGTGCCACCTTCCGCTCGCCCACCTCGCCGATCGAGCCGCCGAACACGGTGAAGTCGTACAGCGCGCCGCACACCGGACGGCCGTCCACCTCGCCCACGCCGGTGATCACCCCGTCCGCAGGGCTGGGCCGCTCCTCTTCGCTTGGGAGCGCCCCGCTGTTCCCGGCCAGCATCCCGTACTCCTCGAAGGTGCCCGGGTCGAAGAGCAGCTCCAGCCGCTCCCGCGCGGTCAGCTTGCCCTTGGCGCGCTGCCGCTCGATCCGCTCCGGGCCGCCCATCTGCCGGCTGCGGGCGCGGCGCGATTCGAGGATCTCAAGTCGTTCGCGCATGGTGGACATCGCTTCCTCCGTATTCAGGCGCTCTTGGACCTTCTCTTCGCCCCGGAGAGCCGCGCGTCGATGCGCTCGGCCGCCCGGGTGGCGAAGGCCATGATGCTCAGCTGCGGGTTGACCCCCAACGACGAAGGGAAGATCGAGCCGTCCGCCACGAACAGCCGTTCCACCTCGAAGGCCTCCAGGTCCGGGTCGATCACTCCGTCGCAATGGCGGTTCGCCATCCGGCAGGTACCCAGCGGATGGAAGGCGGTCAGCTCGATGTCCTCGGGGACGATCGCCAGCGAGCGGATCTGCTCGACCTCGGACTCCCGATGCAGCTCGGGGAGCTGGCCCAGAGGCGGGTGCACCAACTTGGCCCCGGCGCGGAAGAAGATCCGGCAGAGGACCTCGATTCCCTTCCTCAACCGCTCCAGCTCCGGCGTGCCGAGGCGGTAGAGCATGAGGGGGCGCCCGTCGATCCCCCGCCGCACCGAGCCTCTCCCCTCGTCCTCGACCATCACTCCGAACGAAGCAAGGTGCAGGTAGCGCTCCATCGAATCGACCAGCTTCTTTCCGTAGAACGGCAGGCCCACCGATGCGTAGTCCGGGGTGAGCGAAGCGCCCTCGAACATCACCCCTTCGGCGGCGAGGTCATCGATGTAGAGGGCTTGGGGGACGCCTTCGAACGACCGGACCTCCTCCTCGAAGAAGCCGCACACCTTGGTCGCCGGGTGGATGGAGAGGTTCTTTCCCAACCAGCGCGACGAGCGGCCCAGCCCGGACGCCTTGAGGATCAGGGGCGTCAGGATGGTGCCGGCCGACACCACCACCGCCTCGGCGCGCACCGAGAGCGGGGCGCGGTGGGGGCCCATCTCGCAGCGCAGCCCCACCGCCCGCCCGCCTCCGATGGCGATCTTCCGGGCCACCGTCTCGGTGTAGAGCGCCGCGCCCGCCGCGAGCGCCAGCGGGACGTAGCTCAGGTTGGTGGACCGTTTGGCGTCCTCGGGACAGCCGAAGCAGCACACCCCCGAACCTTCGCAGCCGCGCGCGTTCCGGCGGAGCGGCTTGGGGTGGAGGCCCAGCTCCTTGGCGCCGCGCGCCACCAGGCGGGCAGGGTTTCCGAGGAGGTGCTCCGGGACCGGCTGCACCGCGATGGTCCGCTCCACCTTCTCGTAGTGCGGAGCGAGCGCCTCGGCGGTCAGCTCCGAGAGGCCGAAGCGCTCGTGCCAGTGCGAGAGCGTGCGATCGGGGAGCCGGAAGCAAGTCCCCGAGTTGATCGTGGTGGTACCTCCCACCGTCCTGCCGAGGGGGATCGGGATCCCCGGCCGCCCCATCGCGAGCGTCAGGGCCCAGTCTCGGTACAACAGCCGCTGCATCCCGAACGGGCGGCGGCTGAAGAAGGGGCGCGTCCAGTACTGGCCCTCCTCCAGCAGCACCACCTTCCGGCCCCGCTCGGCCAGCTCCTTCGCGACCGCGGCCCCGCCCGCCCCCGAGCCCACCACCGCCACCTCGCAGGCGATTTCCTCCGCACCCCGCAGGCGGCCGAATCGGATGTCGCCGGGCGGCAGCTGATCGAGCGCGCCCGCCTTCGGTGCGAAGGGCCTGGGCCGGTACCCGAGCGCCGCGGCGACGTCCTGCTCGGCGTAGAAGGCGATCTTGATCGGACTGAGGATTCCCCGGAGCAGCAGCCGGGCCAGCGCGCTGCCCCGGTGCCAGCGGTCCAGCACCGAGAGCCGGCGCTCCGGCGTGAGCCGAGAGAAGCGGCCGCCAGCGAAGACCAGCGCCGACCACTGGATGAGCAGGAGCCCGAGAACGAGCCCGAGCCGCACCAGCCTCGGCGACTCGGCCAGCAGCTGGTCCAGAATCTCCACCGCCACCGGTCCCGCTCGGCGAGGGATGGACTTCCCGGGAGGAATGGCGGTGTCGGCCAGCGCCTCGACGATCGCGCGCTGCCTGCGGTTGAGGCCGCCGCGCTTGGGCGGCGGCAGCATCGCTCCGGGCGCGGAGGTCGCCTCGGGACCGATCTCGTGGCGCGAAGGCGTTGCCGCGGCGGTGTCCATCCCCGCTCCTCAGGGCCCCTCGCACAGCCGCACGTCGGTGCGGGGCTGCCGCGAACCGAGCTCCAGGTGCGCGGTGCCGGTCGCGGTCAGCCGCTCCACCGCCGCGTCGGGGCGATGCACCTCCAGGACCAACTCTCCCAGCTCGGTGTTGCAGCAGTAAGAGGCCGTGCCATCCGGGTCCTCGTAGGCCACCTGCAGCATCTTCTGCCGATCTCCTCTCGCGTGCCCGATGAACTGCGTGCCCTTGGCGGAGCACCAGAACCGCCACTCGTCGAGGCCGCGTTCGCTGCGCGCGGACAGCGACCTGGGGAGCGCGTTGCACAGGAAGTCCTCGCCGTCGAGCCGGACGTACACCGCGGTCAGCACCCGGCGCATTCCGAAGGGCAAAAGAAGCTCCGCCGCCACCCCCTCCACCAGGGCCTTCCGGCCTCCGTCGAACGAGTTGCAGTGGACCCAGGCCCAGCTCTCCGCGTGCTGGCGGCCGAACAGATGCGCCTGCTGCCCCCTCTCGCCCGACAGCTCGAAGCGGCGCCCGTCCGCCACCACCCGGCCGTGGAAGGCGAGGTCGATGTTCGGGACGCACCACTGGGTGCGCTTTCTTCCGAGGAAGGGCCGGAGCATGGAAGGCGCGATGAAGAAGGCGGTCGGGCAGGGCTGCCACTCGAGTTGCCACTCGAGCGAGTGGCCGCCCCGCTCGAGCGAGCCTTTGGCGCCGCCCTCGCGAAGCTCCGCTCCGCCGATCCGAATGATGCCCTCGCCCCCCAAAGACAGCTCCGAGCGCGGGAAGCGCTGCCTAAGGCCGATGCTCTTCATCGGGGCCTGCCCGTCGAAGAAGTGCCCCCACAGCTCCGCGAACGGCTCGCCGCGATCGGGCGAGTCGAGGGTGTAGCGCAGCCAGAAGGCAGCGCCTTCGCCGGGCACGTTGAAGGTGAGGTACCACACCTCGTAGTGACCACGCCGCTCCCCGTCCCAGGCGGCGAGGTTTTCCCGCCCTCGCGGCACCAGATACCGGCCGATGGCATTGGCGAGGTCCAACGGGGCCCTAGTTGAACAGGCGCATTACCGTTCGCAAGAGCTTCTCGAGCCGCCGCAGGACCGCCTCGCGGTACGGAAACAGCCAAGGCTTGGGGAGCGAGAAGCGCTCCACGTTGACGTGGCGAACCCAGCACATCTCCCTCAGCGCCTCTTCGCCGTGGGTGCGGCCGACGCCCGAGCACTTCACCCCGCCCCAAGGCAGCTCGGGCACGCCGTGGGTATAGAGCACGTCGTTCACAATCACCGTGCCTGCGGCGAGGCGGTTGGCAACCTGCTCGGCGTGGCGGGTGCTCTTGGAGAAGACATAGGCGCTCAACCCGTAGTCGGAGTCGTTGGCCAGCTTGATCGCCTCCTCCTCGTCGTCGAAGGGGATGATCGGAAGCACCGGCCCGAAGGTCTCCTCGCGGATCACCGCCATCTCGTGGCTCACGCCGGTGAGCACCGTGGGCGCGTAGAAGCGCCCCGGGCCGGGCCTGACCTCCGCCCCGGTGAGCGCCTTGGCGCCCGCGGCCAAGGCCTGGTCCACATGCCGGCGAACGGTCTCCAGTTGGGCCGGAGTGGTCATCGCGCCGACGTCGACTTCGCCCCCGCCGCCCTGCCGGAGCTTCTTGGTCAGCTCGACCACCCTTAGGGTGAACGGTTCGGCCACCGCCCGGTCCACGTAGACCCGCTCCACGCTGGCGCAGACCTGGCCGGAATTGGCGAAGGCGCCGAAGACGACCGACCGGGCCGCCGCCTCCAGATTGGCGTCCTGGAGGACGATGGCCGGGTCCTTTCCCCCGAGCTCCAAGACGCAGGGGATGAGGCGCTCCCCGCACGATGCGGCGACCTTCCTCCCGGTGGCCAGCGAGCCCACGAAGACCATCATGTCCACGCCCGCGTCGATGAGCGCCGCTCCGGTGGGGCCGAAGCCGGGAAGCACCGCGACCAGCTCCGGGTCGATGCCCGCCTCGTCCAGGAGCTTCTTCCCCTCCAGCGCCGAGAGCGGAGTGAACTCGCTGGGCTTCACCACGGCGCCGTTCCCCGCCGCCAGGGCGGTGACCACCTCGCCCATCGGGACCGAGAACGGGAAGTTCCACGCCGAGATGATCCCGATCACCCCTCGGGGCTCGTAGCGCAGGTACGAGCGCTTGTGCGGAAACATGCGGATGGGGACCCGGCGATCCCGCAGGGCCCGCTTCGCCCCTCGGGCGTAGAAGGCGGTCAGGTTCACCAGCGGGGCGATGTCGTGGAGCAACCCTTCGAACGGCGGCTTGCCGGTCTCCCGGCTGATCACCGCCGCCAGCTCCTGGGAGCGGTCGAGGACCAGGTTCTTGAAGGCGGACAGCCGCCTCCGCCGCTCGGCGAAGCCCAGCGCCGCCCACTTCGCTTGCGCCTTTCGGACGCGCTCCACCACCAAGCGGACTTCGCCCGGGCCCACCGCCGCCACCGCGGGCAGCGGCTTCCCTGTGGCCGGCTCGGTGTTGCGAATCGCCGCCGGAGAGGCAGCGGAAAGCTCTCGCACCGTCGCTTCCATCGTCACCTCGCGTCGCTCGTCGGCCCTCTGGCGGGCCCCCATCCTGCGCCACCCACCCACCGCGGACAACCGCGGGCCCGCCTCTAGTGCTCTGCCCGGGGTGTACTGATACCTGCGACGAACGATCCTCTCGCTGCGAGGCGCGGGCTCGTCGCTTGCGCTGCTCGACCTGCCCCGCGGCACGCCTGCGCTGCGCACTCCTCGCGTGCGCCCTCTCGCTTCGGTCTCGTTCCTCTCGGTGCCATCAGTACACCCCGGGCAGAGCACTACCACGCGGATCCGTCCCGGCGCAAATCCAATCAAAGTAGCAAGTGGCACTTTGCACTATTGACATTAAGGCGCGGCTCGTCGTAGGACGGGTCTCATGGACACCGTCCTCGTGGCAGGCGCCGGGGGCTTCATCGGCTCGCACATCGTCGAGCAGCTCTCGCGGGCCGGCCACCGGGTGGCGGCGATGGACCGGCCCGGGGCGGATCTCTCCATCGCGCGAGGCCTGGGGGCGGAAGAGGTCCACGCCGACCTCGCCGACCAGCCGGCGATGGCCCGAGCCCTGGAGGGGGCGAGCGCGGCGGTCAACGCCACCGGCCTGTTCGATCTCGCCGCCACCAAGGAGGCGCTGGACGCGGTGAACGTCCGTGGGGCGCTGGCTTTCGCGCAGGCCGCCCGCTCGGCGGGGGTGAAGCGGCTGGTCCACCTCTCCAGCGTCGGGGTCTACGGCAGGCCCTCGCAGTCGCCGATGCCGGAGGACGGCCCGCTTCGGCCCAGGAACCCCTACGAGGTTTCGAAGCTGGAGGGCGAACAGCAGGCGATGGAGCTTCACGGCAAGGGGCTGGAAGTGGCGGTGCTTCGCCCGACCTTGGTCTACGGCCCGCGCTCGCGCTACGGCCACGCGATGCTCTTGGGCCTGGTGGGGCAGGTCCGCGCGCTAAGCTGGCGCCGCTTCCCCACCTTGTTCGGCGGGCCCTTGGGGCACTACGTGCACGCCGCGGACGTGGCCCGGGCGGCGGCGCTCTGCGCGGTGCACCCAGGGGCCTCGGGGCAGGCCTTCAACGTCGCCGACGACGCGCCGATCGGGCTGGGTGACACCTTCCGGGTGATCGTCGAGGCGATGGGGCTGGTCCCCTCGCTCCGGCTGCGCTCGAGCTGGGCTTGGGCAATCGCGCTGTGGGCGATGCGGCACCTCCCCGATGCCCTGCTGCGGGCCTTCAACCGCCGCCTCGCCCGCGGCCACGCCTACCTGGTCGCGCGGGGGCACCGCACCGCCCTCGCTCCGCGGCTGGACCGGGACTGGATCTCCTATTTCCAGGGCGACCATGTGTTCGACACCACCCGGCTGCGGTCGATCGGCTTTCGGCCGGAGCACCCCGACTTCCGCACCGCCGTCCACGGGGTGATCGGCTGGTACGCGGAGGCGGGGTGGCTGCCGCCGCCGCCTCGCGAGGCCGAGGCGCGCCACGCGGCGCAGGGTGAGGCGACCCGATGAGAGGAGGCCAGCCTTGAAGCGCGCGGCAATCGTCGGGGCGTCCGCCATTCCGGTGGCGCGCTCGCTCTCCAAGTCGGTGCGCGACACCGCCAGCGAGGTATGCCTCGCGGCCATCGCCGACGCCGGCCTCGAGCCAAAGGAGATCGACGGCCTGTTCGTCTCGCCTCCCGGGCTGTCCCGTCCAGGCGGCTTCATGTGGAGCTGCACGCTCTCCCACCACCTGGGGCTCCGCACCCGCGCCCAGGCGATGGTGGAGTGCGGAGGGATGACCGCGGCGTTGGCCTTCAAGCTGGCCGCGCAAGAGGTGGCTCTGGGGCGATGCCGGTTTGCGCTCGCCCTGGGAGTGGACGTACGCGCCGACGAGGACGCAGAGGACTTCGAACACTTCCTCAAGGGGATGACCACCGCCCTGCTCGGCCTTTACGGGCCCTACGACGGGGTGTTCGGACTCGCGGCGCCCATCCCCTATTACGCGATGAGCGCCCAGCGGTACCTCCACGAGCACCGGCTGTCGAGGGAGGACCTGGCGGAGGTGTGCGTCGCGCTCCGGCGCTTCGCCGCGGAGAACCCGCGGGCGCAGCACCGAAAGCCGATCTCCGTGAAGGACGTGCTCGAGGCGCCGCCGGTGAGCCCGCCGCTGGGACTGCTCGACTGCTCCTCGTTCGCGAGCGGCGCGGCGGCGGTGGTGGTGGCCGAGGAGTCTTGGGCCAAAGAGGCCAAGCGCCCGTCCGCGCGAGTCAGGGCGGTGGGCGAGGCGCACGAGCCGGCGCACTTCGCTCCGCTCAAGGGGCCGATCTCCCGTTTCGAGTCGGCCTCCCGGGCAGCGGCCGAGGCCTACGCCGAGGCCGGGATCCGCCCCAGGGACGTCGACGTGGCCGAGGTGTACGGGGTGTTCTCGGCGACCGAGCTCATCCTCTACGAGGACTTGGGCTTCTTCGAGAGAGGCGCTTCCGCGGCGGCCGTGCGCGACGGGCGGACCAGCGGCAGCGGCGGCACGGTGTTCAACCCCTCGGGGGGAAGGCTCTCGCTCGGGCACCCTGCCGGGGCCACGCCCCTGTACAGCATGGTGGAGCTCTTGGAGCAGCTCCGCGGCGGATGCGGCAAGAGGCAAGTGAAGGACGCCGCGGTGGGCCTGCTCCACGCCGAGCACGGGATGCTCAACGGAAGCCTGGTCGCAATCCTGGAGGCTGCGCCATGAGGGAGATCATCGACGCCCAGACCGCCGCCGCGCTCCGGCAGTTCGGGGACAGCGCGAGCGAGGAGTTCTACCGGAGGCTCAAGGCCCAGCGCCTGTGCACCACCCGGTGCGACCAGTGCGGCGAGGCCGCGTTTCCGCCGCGGTCCTTCTGCCCCTACTGCCACTCGCGGCAGATTCATTGGTTCGAGCTTCCCAGGCGCGCCCGCCTGTACGCCTTCACCCAGCAGGGGAGGTCGCTCCGTTTCATCGCCCCGGAGGTGATCGGCCTGGTGGACGTGGAGGGCCTGGGGAGGATCCTCTCTCGCATCGACGCCCCGCTGGAAGGACTGCGGATCGGCCAGGAGCTGGAGGTGGCCTTCCAGGAGCTGACGCCGGAGATCTGGGTCCACCACTACCGGCCGGTGAACTAGGAGCGCTTCATGGTGCGGACCGTCAGTGAGCTGCTCGACGAGCGGGTGGCGAAGACCCCCTCCGCGACCTGTTACGAGCAAAAGGCGCGAGGCGCCTCCGAGCGGGTGAGCTGGGCCGAGTTCACGCGAAGGGCGGACGCCCTCTCGCTCGCGCTTAGGGAGGCCGGGCTTGGCCCGGGCGACTGCGTGGCGGTGATGGGGCAGACCACCGGCGAATGGGCGGTGTCGGACCTCGGCGTCCTCGGGGCCGGCGGAGTCTCGGTGGGCGTGTACTCGAGCCTCACCGCGCGGCAGGTGGCGCACATCCTCGGCGACTGCAAGGCCAAAATGGCGTTCGTCGGCTCGCGCGCGGAGCTCTCGGTGGTGCGGGAGGCGGCCGAGCTGGCTGGAGGCCTCTTGCTGCTCGTCGGCTGGGGCGAGGTCGAGGCCGAGCCAGGGGTGAAGCCCTTGAGCGAGCTTCTGAGGCGGGGAGCGGAGCTCGCCGCGTCGAGCCCGGACCGCATCGGCGAGCTTCGCCGGATGCGGTCGGCCACCGACCTCGCGCTGGTCATCTACACCTCCGGGACCACCGGGCTCCCCAAGGGCGCGATGCTCTCGCACGGCAACTGCGTGGCGATGGTGAAGACCGCCGAGGAGATCGTGCCCAAGGACATCGGCTCCGACGACGTGACGGTGTCCTTCCTGCCGATGGCGCACGTGGCCGAGCACGTGATCGGCTTGTACGGGCGCATCAACACCGGGATGGCCACGCGCTACGTGGGGAGCCTGGAGAGCCAGGTGGTGCTGGCCGCGGTCCAGGAAACCAAGCCGACCGTGTTCGGCAGCGTGCCGCGGATCTTCGAGAAGGCCTACGCGCAGATCCGCGCCCGCGTCGCCGCCGCCAACCCGAGCAGACAGGCGATCTTCCGTTGGGCCGAGCGGACCGGCAAACAGATGAGCCGGCACCGGCGGGGGGGCACCCCCGCGCCGGTTGGCCTCCGGCTCCAGCACGCGATCGCGGACCGAATGGTGTTCGCGAAGATCCGCGGCGCCTTCGGCGGGCGGGTCAAGTACTTCATCTCCGGCGCGGCGCCCATCGACGTGGAGATCCTCGAGTTCTTCGAGGCCTGCGGCATGCGGGTGCTCGAGGTGTACGGGCTCACCGAGTGCTGCGGCATCGCCACCGCCAACCGGTCCGCCGCGCCGCGCTTCGGCACGGTGGGCCGGCCGCTGCCCGGGGTGGAGGTGCGGCTGGCCGAGGACGGAGAGGTGCTGGTCCGCGGCCCGACCGTCTTCATGGGGTACCTCAATCGGCCCGACGCCACCCGGGATGCGCTCGATGCCGAGGGGTGGCTGCACACCGGGGACATCGGGGTGCTCGAGGACGGGCACGTGAAGATCACCGACCGCAAGCGCAACCTGATCGTCACCGCCGGCGGGAAGAAGGTGGCGCCGGCGGCGATCGAGGCCCTGCTCTCCGGGGAAACGTTGCTCGGGCCGGCGCTGATCGTCGGCGAGGGCAAGCCTTACATCAGCGCCTTGCTCACCTTGGATCTGGAGGAGGCGCGGGCGGCTACCGGCCTCAGGCAAGGCTCTCCGAAGGAGCTGGCGCACCACCCCACGGTGAGAGAGCGCGCGCTCGCGGCGGTGGAGCGGGCCAACCAGGAGCTGGCCAAGTACGAGCGCATTCGGCGCTTCCGCATCCTCGACCGCGAGCTGACCATCGCCGGAGAGGAGCTGACCCCGACGATGAAGCTGCGCCGGAAGGCCGTGACCGAGAAGTTCAAAGATGAGGTCGATTCGCTCTACTCCAACGGTGCCGGGCCGGAGCTCTTCGATCTCGGGAAGGGTGAGGCGTTGCAGTAGCGGGTGGCTCCGCCTCCGGCCGGTGTAGGCTGAGCCCCGAGGAGGTCTCGTGGTTCAGATCGACGTCGCTTTGGCGGGGGCCGTCGGCGCGACGCTGGCGGCTGCGGCGCGGGTGCAGCTTCGATCGGAGCCGAAGCTGTGGCGCAATGGCTACCTCGCCTCCGCGGTCGCATTCACCGCGGTGTTCCTGGTGCCGGCGGTGCTCTACTTCCTCGAGGCCTGGCCCGCCTGGGACACCATGTACTGGTGGGACCGGCCGCCTCCCTCGGTGGTGCCCGCGTGCGCGGCGCTGGTGGTGGTGGCCTCGGCCTTCGGCTTCGCCGGCGGCCATGCGTTGGTCAGGAGTGGAAAGGAGAAGGCGGCGTTCGCGCTGCCCATCGCGCTGATCGCGCCCGCGCTGGCGGTGATGGGCATCTACCACGACCGCTTCCTCCACGTGGGCACGGTGGAGAGCTTCCGCGCTGGCGCCAGCCCGAACCTGCTCTCCTCGGACCTCTTCTGGGCCCAGGTGACGGTCATCCCGATCTTGGTCGGTGTGCCACTCTCGGTGCTGGTGGCGAGGTGGGCGGGACCAGCGATCGCCCAGTGGCGGGCCGGGAGAGCCGCCCGCGGGCGCTGATCGCCGTGGGCGCTCGGGCCGATCGGGGGAGCGCGTCCTTCGAACGGCGACCGGGACGTTCGTTCACGTCGCCGTCGCCGTCCACGTCCCACGTCCCACGTCAAGGTCAACGACAACGTGCCGCGCCGAGAACATTTCTCTCGCCCGCAGATCTCACTCGCCGCAGCGGTCTGGTCCGGGGTTCCTCGGCGGTCTCCGATTCGGTGGAGCTTTCACTCCCGGCGAGAAAGGCGGCGGCCTTTCGGCCGGAGAGGGACCGGTACTCAGCCCGGCCAGTAGCGAGGATCTCCCCTCGCCCGCTGCGGAGCGCCCCGCGCACGATGAAGGCACGTCCGCGCGACGCTTCGAGCCAGGCCTCGACGACCACCCGCTGCCCCGAAGGAACCGGCCGCCGGTAGCGAACCCGCAGCTCGTAGGTCGCCACGAAGGAGCGGGCCGCCCTCTCGGCAGGGCGGGCCATCATCTCGTCCAAGAGCGCTGCGGTGACTCCTCCGTGGAGGGCTCCCGGGAAGCCGACGTGCTCGGGTCGGGGCAAGAACTCCGCCACGAACCTGCCGCCCACTGTCCGAGGGCAAAGGCCGAGCGAGCCTGGGTTCCTCGTCCCGCAGCCGAAGCAGCGGGCGCGGATCTCCGCCCTCGCACAGGCCTGGCTGCCCGGTCTCACCGCTGCGGCGCCCCCGAGAGGAGCTGATCCACCGCCTCCGGGCCGGCGCTGGCGAGCATGTCGATGATCAGCTTCTTCCGCACCGCCACCAGGAGCGCGGTCCCCCCGTTCACTCCCGCCCGGGCGAGTCTGGTCGCCTCCTCGGGCGACTTGCTCCCCACCACCCGCTGGAGAAAAACCCCCACCTCCTGCTCGAGCAGCGCCTCGGCGCTCTTCTTGTACATGAGCAGGTCTTTCGGCTCGAAGCCCGCCGCCTCGGTGAAGCCGAGCTGCTTGAGCTGCCCCACCGCGGCCAAAACCTCCAGGTCCGGCCCGGAGAACACCCGCTGGCCGTCCTTCTCGTAGGAGCCGACCAGACCCTGCCTCTCCATCTCCCGCATCAGCTTCTTCGGGAGCTCGAACGCCCGGGCGGCCTCTTCGAGGGCCAGGGCTCCCGCCTTGGGCTCGATGGCGAGGGTGGTGAGGGCGGCCTGCTGAGAGTCCAGCACCGCCTTCACCTGGGCCCCGGGGTTTCTTCCCGAGACGATCTTCCGGATCACCTGCAGCGGCAGGAACCTCCGCCGCTGAAGATCCTTGATGAGGCGTATCCGCTCGACGGAGGATGCCTCGTAGTACGCCATGTTCCGGTGGGTCTTCACCGGCTTGGGCAAAAGGCCCTGGCGGAGGTAATGCTGTATGGTGCCCCGGTTCACCCCTGCCCGCCGCGCCAGCTCGCCGATCTTCACCAGCTCGGGTTCGGTCGTCATCTTCATTACCATAGTACAAAGTGGCACTTTCTACTATCATTGACTTGGGGCCCGCGCCACGGTATGCAGCGGCCGGTCGCCCGACGACGAGCCGGCCGAAAGGGTCAAGCCATGGACATCACCCCGAAGGAGATCTTCGAGACGCGCATTCCGGAGGCGCTGGGAAAGAACCCCACCCTGGCGAAGGAGGTGGGGGCGATCGTGCACTTCGATCTGCCCGGCCCGCTGGGGGGCCAGTGGACGTTGGACCTCACCCGTGAAAAGGACTGGGTGTCTGCGGGGCTGAACGGGACGGCGGCGCTGACTATCTCGGCCTCGGACGCCGACTTCGTGAGCGTGGTCTCCGGGAAGATGAACGCCCAGATGGCGGTGATGACGGGCAAGTTGAAGTTCAAGCCGATGAACATCGTGCTGGCGACCAAGCTGTCGAAGGTGTTGTCGGCGGGGCGCACGGCGAGCTGAGCGACAGGGCAAGGCAACCCCGGCGATGCCGGGAGGAGCGGACAGATGGCGCTGGACTTCGGGCTCTCGGAGGAGCAGCGGCAGTTCCAGGTGTTGGCCGACCGGGTGTTGCAGCGGTTCGCCGGCCGGCGCGAGGAGCTGAAGCGGATGATCTTGAAGGAGCACCGCTTCCCGCAGGAACTCTGGGACGCGTTCGCGGAGGCGGGTTTTCTGGGGGCGCTGATCCCGGAGAAGTACGGTGGGAGCGCCACTGGGCTGCTCTCGCTGGCGCTGGCGTGCGAGCAGATGGGCGCGCACGGCTACGGGAGCGCGCTGATGGTGCTGACGGCGATGGACACCGCCTGCATCGTGCGCAACGCGAGCGAGGAGATGAAGAAGCGGATCCTGCCGCAGATCGCGCAGGGCAAGCTCAAGCTGTGCTTCGCGGTCACCGAGCCGAACGCTGGGAGCAACACCTTCCGCATCTCCACGGTGGCGAAGCGGACGCCGGACGGCAAGCACTACCGGCTCACCGGGGAGAAGACGTTCATCACCGGCGCGGACGTTGCGGACCTGATGCTCCTAGTGGTTCGGACGACCTCGGTGGAGGAGTGCAAGGCGCAAGGGTTGCCGAAGGCGTTTGGGCTCTCGCTGCTGTTGGTGGACCCCAAGTCGAAGGGTGTGACGCTGACGCCCTTGCCGACGCGAGGGATCGAGGGATTCACCCAGTTCTCGATTCACTTCGACGATGCGCTGGTGCCGGTGGACTCGCTGGTGGGCGAGCAGGATGCAGGGGCGGTGGCGCTGTTCACCTCGTTGAATCCGGAGCGAATCCTGGCGGCGGCGCTGGCGTGCGGGATGACGAAGTACCTCCTCCAGAAGAGCGTGGCGTACTCCTTGGACCGCAAGGTCTTCGCGGACAAGCCGATCGGGACGCACCAGGCGATCCAGCACCCGTTGGCGGAGCTGCAGATCGAGCTGGAGGGAACGCGGCTTTTGACTTACCAAGCGGCGTGGGGTTTCGACCAGGGGCTGGAGCCGCAGCAGGTGGGCTACTACGCGAACTGTGCGAAGTACAAGGCGGCGGAGATGGCGATCGCGGCTGCCGACCGGGCTATCCAGACCCACGGCGGGAGCGGCTTCTCGGAGGACATGGGGATCATCTACTACTGGGAGGGCGCGCGGCTGTTGCGGACGGCGCCCATCACCAAGGAGATGATCCTGAACTACGTCGCCGAGCACAAGCTGGAGATGCCGAGGTCATACTAGTCGAGCGTCGAGGGTCGAGGGTCGAGTGGGCGGTCCAGCGTCCGTCCAGCGACCTCGACGTCCAGGCTCGACCCAAGGCGGCCAAGCGCTTGACGCCCGCCCGACGGGTCACGCTCGACGCTCGACCCTCGACCCTGGACCGCCTCTAGAACTCGTAACCCACGGCCACCGCGACATCGACGGTCGAGCCCCCGAATCGGTAGCGGAGGGCGCTCCTCCGCCCCTCCCGGGGCTCGAGGAAGGCTACCTGCGCGGCGGCGTCCACCGTGAGGCGGGAGGCCATCCGCAAGGGATCATCGAAGGCGTAGCCGGCTCCCAGCGAGGCGACATGCGCGGTGGAGTCGAGGTAGCTCGTCCGCCGCCCCTGGTCGGCCGGAACCGGCGACGGACGATAGAAGTAGCCCGCCCTCAGCCGGATGCGCTCCTGGAGCACCCACTCGGCGCCCACCCGCGGCACCCACGCGTCGGCGAAGCTCACCGAGACCTCCCGGCTCACGATCTGCCCGTTGTAGCCGAGCACCACCAGCAACGACGGCAGGGCAATGCTGATGTCCGCGACCGGGGGCGGAGAACGCGACCACTGCTCGAACGAGAGATCCGCCGCCACCGTGAGCCCCGGCATCGGCTCCCAGGAAAGGCCGGCCGCGTACACGTTCGGGGCGTAGTGGGAGACCCCGTTCACCATCACGTCCAGCGAGCCCAGCTCCCCGAGGTCAACCTGAATGGGAAGGCTGTAGACCGCCTTCACTTCCCCTCTCCAGGCGGCAAAGGCGCGCACAGATCGAAAGGGCCCCACCGCCAGGCCGGCGCGCGGACTGACGATGCCGATAAGCTCGCTCTCGACGTTGCGCCGGAGAATCCTCCCCGGCTCGGTAGTGCCCAGGGTGGCGCTGAACCTCGCCGCCCCACCGTAGTTGGACGCCAGCTCCGCTCCCGCCCCGAGCCGCAGCCACTCCAGGGGCCTCCCCGAGGCGCCGACCAGCACCTGGAGCCGGCTGGGCATGTTGTCGAACCGGTAGAAGTAGGCGTCCCCCTCGTCGATCATCCGCGAGCGGAAGATGATCCGCGCCGGCGCCAGCACCCCGAAGCCCACGGCGGCGCGATCGGCGAGCAAGCCCGCAAGCGGCACCGACCCGCCCACCGTGTAGCTGGCGTAGTCCGTCGGCATGAGGATGGTGGGCTGCCCCTCCCCCTCCAGCACTTCCACCCGCATCGAGGGCTTGGACCAGTTGAAGCCGAACCCCACCGTCCCCTTGCCCAGCAGCGCCGGGTTGTAGTGTACGGCGGTGAAGCTCTCGTCGGCGCCGGCCTGGACGCCCCCCATCCCGACGGCTCGGGGGTTGAACCCGTACAGCTCGAGCGGCTGGGCGACCGCGACGAGCGGCGCAAGCGACACGAAAAGGCCAGCGAGAAGTCTCATCCGGACCCCCATCTCGCCCGCCTACTCGCCTCCTCCCATAAAGTCAATAGTGCATAGTGCCACTTGCTACTACAGACAGAGGCCGACAGGTCTCGACCCCGAGCCAGCCGGCGCTCGACGGGCGCTGGACGGGGGCCCTCGACGCTCGACCCTCGACTCTCGACTCTCGACTCGCTACGCCTTCGCCTTCGGCTCCTGCGCCCCGCCGGCCTGGGATTGCCGCTCGGCCAGGGCCTCCTTGCGGGAGAGGCGGATCTTCCCGGAGCGGTCGATGGAAATGACCTTCACCATCACCTCGTCGCCCTCCTTGAGCACGTCAGAGACGCTCTTCACCCGCTTGTCGGACAGCTCGGAGATGTGGATCAGCCCGTCGGTGCCGGGGAACAGCTCCACGAAGGCGCCGAACTCGGCGATCTTCCGCACCGTGCCGAGGTAGATCTTCCCCACCTCCGCCTCGCGGGTGAGCGCCTGGATCATCGAGATCGCCTGCTGCACCGCCTCGGACGACGACGAGGCGATATCCACCTTGCCGCTGTCCTCGATGTTGATGGAGGTGCCCGTCCTCGCGATGATGTCCTTGATCACCTTCCCGCCCGGGCCGATCACGTTCTTGATGAACTCGGGCCGGATCATGATGGTGGTGATCCGCGGCGCGTAGGGGCTGATCTCCTTGCGCGGCTCGGCCAACACCTCGTTCATCTTCCCCAGGATGAAGAGCCGCCCCACCCTGGCCTGCTCCAGCGCGCGGTGCATTATCTCCGCGGTGAGGCCGGTGATCTTGATGTCCATCTGGATCGAGGTGATGCCCTTGGTGGTCCCGCACACCTTGAAGTCCATGTCGCCGAGGTGGTCCTCGTCCCCCAAGATGTCCGAGAGGATGGCCACCCGCTCCCCCTCCTTCACCAGCCCCATGGCGATGCCCGCCACCGGCTGCCGAGTGGGGACGCCCGCGTCCATCAGGGCCAAAGAGCCGCCGCACACCGTGGCCATCGACGACGAGCCGTTCGACTCGAGGATGTCGCTCACCAGCCGGATGGTGTAGGGGAAGGCCTCGCTCTTGGGGAGCATCTTCCGCAGCGCCCGCTCCGCCAGCGCGCCATGGCCGATCTCCCTCCGCCCGGGCCCCCGCAAAGGCTTCGTCTCGTTCACCGAGAAGGGCGGGAAGTTGTAGTGGAGCATGAACTTGCGGAAGGTCTGCCCGCTCAACAGCTCCATCCGCTGCTCGTCATCCGCCGTCCCCAGGGTGGTGACCACCAGGGACTGCGTCTCCCCGCGGGTGAAGAGCGCGGAGCCGTGCGTGCGCGGCAGCACTCCCACCTCGATGGTGATCTTGCGGATCTCGTCGTGTCGGCGGCCCCCCACCCGCCTGCCGCTCAGGGTGATCTCGCGGAGGTGCTCGTACTTCAGCTCCTCGTAGATGGCCTTGGCCGCCTTCTCCACCGAAGGGGTGTAGGCCTCGCCCAGCTGCTCCCTGAGGCGGGCCAAGAGCTCCTTCTTGGCCGCCGCCAGGTCTCCGTACCGCTTGCCCTTCTCTGCCTCGTCGTAGGCCGCCCGCACCGCGGGGAGCGAGAACTCCCGCACCCTCTCCTTAAGAGAGGCGTCCGGAGCAGCCGGCGCCTCGTACGGCCGGGTGGTCACGCCCAGCTCCCGCCGCAGCTGCGCTTGCAGCTCGATCACCGGCTGGACCGCGCGGTGGCCGAACTCCAGCGCCGCGAGCATGTCGGCCTCGCCTACCTCCTCGGCGCCGCCCTCCACCATCACGATCGCCTCGCGAGAGCAGGCCATCACCAGATCGAAATCCGACACCTCGCGCTGCTTGGCGGTGGGATTGGCGATCAGCTTCCCTTCGACCCGGCCTACCCGGACGCCGGCGATCGGCCCGTTGAAGGGGATGTCGGAGAGCCACAGCGCGGTGGAGGCGCCGGTGATGCCGTGGATGTCGCCCTCGTTCTCCGGGTCCGAGGAGATGACGTTGCAGATCACCTGCGTCTCGCAGGCGTAGCCCTCGGGAAACAGCGGCCGGCACGAGCGGTCGACCAACCTGGAGGTGAGCGTCTCCTTCTCGGTGAGCCGTCCCTCGCGGCGGAAGTAGCCGCCGGGGATGCGGCCCGCCGAATAGAGGTTCTCCTTGTACTCGACCGTGAGCGGAAGGAAGTCGACCTCCTTCTTCTCCCGCGCCGAGACGGCGGTCACCAAGAGCATGGTGTCCCCGTACCGCACCAGCACCGAGCCGTCGGCCTGCTTGGCCATTCGGCCGTGCTCGAGGACGAGCTCCCTGTCTCCGAACGACACCGCTTTCTTCAACATCTCCTTCTCCTCTTCGGCCAAGGCGCCGCTGCGCCCTGCCGCTGCCGGCTGGCCCTGGCCGGGCCCACCGGGTGAACGCCCGAGGAGAGGGAGTCGAAGGGACGCGGCGGAACTTTTGATCCCTGATCGGAATGGCCGAGCCCGCTCGGCCGAATCGATCGGAAACCAAAAACTCCGGTTCCGCGCCCTCCTCCTGCCCTCCTCCGGGCTGGTTGTACTGGCCGGCCGGGCCACCGTGGCTCGGCCGACCAAGAAGCTACTTGCGGATCCCGAGGCCCTCGATGAGCTTCTTGTAACGCTCGGTGTCCTTCGTCTTCAGGTAGTCCAAGAGCCTCCGGCGCTGACCGACCAGCTTGAGCAGCCCTCGGCGTGAGTGGTGGTCCTTCTTGTGGACCTTGAAGTGCTCGGTGAGCATGCCGATGCGCTCCGAAAGCAGGGCCACCTGCACCTCGGGCGATCCGGTGTCCTTCTCGTGAACTCGATACTGGCCGACGAGCGCTGCCTTGCGCTCAGGGTGCAACGACATGGCTTCTCCTTCGCCCGCTCCTGGGTGATTCCTGCGGCCGCCGTCCGCGGAGGGGTACAGGCGGGGCCCAAAGCCGTGCGCTTATAGGCGCTGGCTCCATCGCCGGTCAACCTTCTCAGCCCTCACGCACCGTCGCTGGGAAAGGCCTACTTCCCCCTGCCAGGGGAGCGGGCCGGCGCGGGAGGGCCCCCGTTGGAGGCGAACAGGTAGAGGCGCGAGTCGGAGAAAACCAGGTTCAGGTGCTGGCGCACGGGCTTGCGCTCGCTGGGCAGGTGCTGGGCGAGCTTCGGGTAGAGCACGAGCAGGGCTTGCAAGACATCGCCCAGGTCCGCCCCGCGCGGCACACCCAGCTCGATTCTCCTCCGGCCGTCGAAGACCGGGCGCAGAGCCTGGGGCACGACCACCGTCACGTTCATCGGTCGGGTCCTCCGCCCAGCACGCGGCGGTATTTGAGCCGGCCCCGCTCCACGTCTGCCACGGCGAGGAGCTTGCCCAAGGCTGACACCACCCGCACCGGGTTCGACCCGGCCAAAGCGGCCTCGATCGGCACACCGTGGCTCACTCGCTGTGCGTCGGCGGGCGACACCCGCACCTCGGGCAGCTCGGCCAGCGCACGCTCCAGAGGAACGAGCCTCCTCTCCACCTCGCAAAGCAGCAAAGCGCGATCTCCCTCGAGCGCGGCGAGCCGATCGAGGGCGATGGCCTGCTCGAGGGTGAACGGCCCGCTCAAGGTCCTCCGAAGGGCGCGCAGGTGTGCTCCACAGCCGAGGGCCTTGCCCAGGTCGTCGGCGAGCGAGCGGTAAGAAGCCCTTGGAGCAACGCACGCGCAGCTGAATCTCGGCGGCGGAGAAGTCGCGGAGCGACAGCTCGAAGACGGTCACCTCCCTTGGCTCTCTGTGTACCACCTCGCCGGCGCGCGCCAGCTCGTACAGCCTTCGCCCGGCGACCTTCACCGCTGAAAACATCGGCGGCGTCTGGAGGAAGGTGCCGCGGAAGGAGCCGAGCACCGCCTCGATCCCTTCCCGGGTGAGCGGCGGCACAGGCGCTTCGGCCAGGACCGTGCCCTGAGCATCGAGGGTATCGGTGCGCTGCCCGAGCCGCACCACGGCCTCGTAGGCCTTCACTCCCTCGGAGATGAAGCCGGCGAGCTTGGTAGCCTCTCCCAGGCAGACCGGCAGCACGCCGGTGGCCATCGGATCGAGCGTCCCGGTGTGTCCCGCCTTCTTCACCCGCAAGAGCTCCCTCACTCGCCGCACGACCTCGAAGGAGGTGGGCCCGGATGGCTTGTCGATGGGGAGGATGCCGGACATCTGGTCTGGCGAAGGTTACCAGCCCTCGCGCTCCTTCACCTTCTTGAGCAGGCGCTCGATCTTGTCGCCCTCTGCCAGCGACTGGTCGAACACGAAGTGCACCTCGGGCGAGGTCCTGAGCTTCACCCTGGAGGTGACCTCTCGCCGGACGAAGCCCTTGGCCGCCTCCAGGCCCTCCTTGGTCTGCTGTCTTTCGGCCTCGGTGCCGATCATCGAGTAGTAGACCTTGGCCACCCTGAGGTCGGGCGACATCTTCACGCCGGTGATGGTGATGTAGCCGATCCGCGGGTCGCGCAGCTGACCGCGCGCCAGCATCTCTCCCAGCGCCGCTTGGATCTGATGTCCTACCCGGTCGGGCCTGGAGTGCGCGCTCATGGTTTCTCCCAGTCCCTGGGGTTGCGCAAGCTGCGGGCCTTGGCCCTGGCCTCCTCGAGCGAGAGGCGCCGGCGCTTCGGCGCCTTGGCGCGGGCGGGGGGGCTGGCGGGCGAGGGAGAGATGAGCTCGTGGCGGCGGTCCCACTCGGCCATGCCCTCGGCCTCGGCCAAAGAGCGTTCGCCGCGGTCGATGGGCAGCGAGCCGTCCGGCTGGCCGGCGAGGCGGTCTCCGAGCGCGATGACTTCGGTTTCCCGCGAAGCGACCGGGGCCACGTACATGTCCTCCACGAACTGGAGGATCTTGTCCATCTGCTCCTGGACATGCCGGCGCTCGTTGCCGACGACGGCCATGGCGACGGTGGCGCGCTGCCAGACGTCGTTGTCGTCCACTTCGGCGACCGAGACGTTGAAGCGGGCCTTCACCCGGTCGGTGACGCGGCGCAGCACCTGCCGTTTGGCCTTGAGGGAGCCGGAAGCGGGGATCTGGAGGGTGAAGCGGCTGATGCAGACGAACATGGTCAACGAGTCAAGCGTCGAGAGTCGAGCGTCGAGTGAAAAACGTCGGGCGTCCGTCCAGCGCTGGGCGGCCTCCGGTCGACTGGACAGCGTCCAGGGCGCTGGACGGACACTGGGCGGGTCACGCTCGACACTCGACCCTCGACGCTCGACTTAGTTCAGACTCGGTCGGGTCTCTTCGATCTCGTACGCCTCGATGATGTCACCCGGCTTGAGGTCCTGGTAGTTCTCGATCCCGATGCCGCACTCGAAGCCCTTCTCGACCTCGCGCACGTCGTCCTTGAAGCGCCGGAGCGAAGCCATGCGGCCGGTGTAGATCTGCCGGTTGTCCCGCAACAGGCGAATCAAGGCGGTGCGCTTGCTCGTGCCGTCGATCACCGCCGCGCCGGCGATGGTGCCCAGCTTCGGCACGTTGAAGAGGTTTCGCACCTCCGCCCGGCCCAACCGCCGCTCGGTGCGGATCGGCTCCAGCATCCCCTCCATCATTCGCTTCACCCCGTCGAGAAGCTCGTAGATGATGGTGAAGGTCTGCATCGGCACGCCCTGCTCCTTGGCGGTCGACTCCGCGCCCGACTCCGGACGAACCGCGAAGCCCACCACCGCCCCCTTGGAGGCCGAGGCCAGCATCACGTCGGACTCGGTCATCGCCCCCACCCCCTTGTGGACGATCGACACCTTCACCTTGCGCGTCGCGAGCTTCTCCACCGCCTGCGACACCGCCTCCACCGAGCCCTGCACGTCCGCCTTCACCACCAGCTTGAGATCCTTCTGCTCGCCGGCCTTCATCTTGCTGAACAGGGCCTCCAACGACTCCTTCGAGGTCTTGCCCAGGTCTGCCTGCCGCTCCTTCATGTCCCGGTGCTCGGCGATCTCCTTGGCCGCCTTCTCGTCCGCCACCACGTGCAGCGTGTCACCGGCGGTCGGCACCCCCGACAGGCCGATCACCTCGGCGCAGTAGCCCGGAGGCAGCTCCCTCACCTGCTCCCCGTGGTCGTTCACCATCGCCCGCACCCGGCCGTAGTGGGTGCCGGTGACGATCGGGTCGCCGTGCTGGAGCGTGCCGTCCTGCACCAGCACCGTGGCCACCGGGCCCCGCCCCTTGTCCAGCTTGGCCTCGAGGATCGCCCCCACCGCCGGCCGGCTCGGGTTGGCTGCAAGCTCCAGCATCTCCGCCTGGAGCGCGATGCTCTCCAAGAGCGCGTCCACCCCCTGCTTGGTCCTCGCCGAGACCGGCACCATGATCGTCTCGCCACCCCAGTCCTCGGCGAGCAGGTTGTGGTCGGCCAGCTCCTTCTTCACCCGGTCCGGGTTGGCGCCCTGCAGGTCCACCTTGTTGATCGCCACCACCATCGGCACTTCGGCCGCGCGGGCGTGGTTGATCGCCTCCAGGGTCTGCGGCATCACCCCGTCGTCCGCGGCCACCACCAGCACCACCAGGTCGGTGACGTTGGCGCCGCGGGCCCGCATCGAAGTGAACGCCTCGTGGCCCGGCGTGTCGAGGAAGGTGATCTCCCCCTTCTCCGTCTTCACCGTGTAGGCGCCGATGTGCTGGGTGATCCCTCCCGCCTCGCCGGCGGCCACGTTCGCCTGGCGGATGGCGTCGAGCAGCGACGTCTTGCCGTGGTCCACGTGCCCCATCACCGTCACCACCGGCGGGCGCGGCCGCACGTCCTCCGGTCGCTCCTCGATGGCGGGTAGGTGGTCCTCCACCTCGAAGCCGACCTTCTCCACCTTCCAGCCGTATTCCGCCGCGACGATGCCCGCGGTCTCCGCGTTCAGCACCTGGTTCGCGGTGGCCATCGTGCCGCCCGCCATCAGCTTCTTGACGATGTCGGCGAGCTTCACGCCCATTCGCTGGGAAAGCTCCGAGACCGCGATCCCTTCCTGCACCTTGATGACCTTCTTCTCCTCGGCCATCTCGGTGATCAGCGTCTTCTGCCCCTTCTTGGTGGGCTTCCGCTTCTTCCCCCGAATGGGGATCGCCACCCGCCCGAACACCAGCTCGCGGATGTCCTGCTGGCTGAGGCCGCCCTCCTTCTCTGAAGGCCGCTTCTTCGCCCCCTTGTTCTTCGAGACGTCGACCAGCTCGCGGCCGCGCCCGAGGTGATCCGGCACCACCTTGAACTCGCGGACCTCGCCGATCGCCTTCTTCCCCGGCGCCAGCGGGATGTTCTTGTGCGCGGTCGACGACGGCGTCACCCGGCGCACCGCCACCGACGGGCGGCTGATCACCACTGCCTGGGTGGCGGTGGGCCTGAGCGCCCTATGCTCGGGCTGGGCCGAGGCAGCGGAGGCCACCGCGGCACCAGGCCGGGCCGCCGCGTGAGAGGCCGCCGCGGCGTGCGGCAATGGCATCTCGGAGGCAGGCACCGGAGCCGGCCGCGGAGCCGACGGCCTGGGCGCGGGCACCGACACCCGGGGAGCCGAGGTGGCCGCCTCGGCGGCCACCTCGACGGCCGCAGCCGCGGGAGCAATCGAAGCAGCCTCGGCGGCCACCGGGGCGGACAGAGGCTCGCGCACCTCCTCCCGAGGCTCCTCCTCGGACTCCTCCAAGGGAGGGGCCACGGGGGCAGGCACACCGGTCCTCCGGCGGACGACGAACCCCTTCGCCGCCACCGGAGCGGGAGCCGCCTTGGGCTTCCGCTGCTCGACGATCTTCTGGATCGCCGCGGTCGCCTGATCATCCTCTAGGGAGCTCGAGTGGCTCTTGACGTCGTAGCCGAGCGCGACAAGCTCGGAGACGACCTCCTTGTTGTCCAGCTCGATGCCTTGGGCCTTGAGCTCCTTGGCGATTTCGTGAACGCGCTTCTTGGACATAACTCTGCTCTAACAATGCCTTGGCAGCACTTATTACGAAAAAGGGGGCGAACGGAAGCTGCTTCGAAGGTTTGATGACCCCCTCACGGGGTGCGCTGCAGGGCTGCCTCCAAGTGCTTGAGCTCCAGCGACTTCACCGCCCCTCGGAAGGCCCGCTGGAAGGCCTTCCGCTTGGCCGCTGCCGTGAGGCAGCCCTCGCCGCAGAGATACGCTCCCCTGCCCGGAGCGGTCTGCGGTTGATCGACCGCCAGCTGGCCCTGCTCGTCGAGGACCAGCCGGCGCAGCGACCGCTTGGGCCGCTTCTTTCCGCACCCGATGCAGGTCCTCTCGGGCCCTGCACCGGCCCTTTCTCGTTCGGTCGACACATCCTCTTGGTTACAGCTTCGCCTCCGCCGGCTGGCTCGAAGCCGACCCGGCGGCGATGGCCCTCTCCGCGTTCAGCTCCGCCCTGAGCTTCGCCTCCTCGAGGAGGTAGCTCTCGGCAGCGCTCTTGATCTGCCTGGCCTTCTTGATGCCGATGCCGGGCACCTCGCCCAGCTTGGCGATGTCCTTCTCGTGGGCGAGGTCCTCCACGGTGTGGTAGCCGCCGACGCCCAGCTGCTCGATGGTCTTCTCGCCCACTCCCCGCACCCGCGCCAGGCGCTCGGGCTGGCTCAGCTCGTCGGGGTGGCGGCGGGCTTCCAACAGCCGAGCCTGCTCGCGCTCGTACTCCAGCCGGGCCAGCTCGGCGGCGTCATCCACCGCGCGGGAGGAGGCGGCCTCCTGCATCGCCGGGATGCGGGCGGTGTCGATGCCGGGGATCTGGGCCAACACCTCCGGCTGGGCTTCGGCCACGTCCCTCGACTGGCGGAACCCGTGCGCGTAGAGGGTCTCGATCAGCATCTCGTTCACCCCGGGCAAGGAGCCCAGGCTCTTGTTGGCGAACTCGCGCATCTCCTTCACCCGGCTCTCGCTGTTGATGTCCAGCTTCCAGCCGGAAAGCTGGGCGGCCAGCCTGACGTTCTGCCCGCGGCGGCCGATGGCCAAGGAGAGCTGGTCGTCGGGGACGATCAGCTCCATCGCGTGGTTGGCCTCGTCGATGATCACCCGGCTCACCTCGGCGGGGGCCAGGGCGGAGCAGACGAACCTCGCCGGGTCCTCGTCGAAGGGCACGATGTCGATCTTCTCGCCCCGCAGCTCCTGCACCACCGCCTGCACCCGGCTGCCCTTCATGCCCACGCAGGCGCCCACCGGGTCCACGTCGGAGTCCCGGGAGCTGACGGCGATCTTCGCCCGGCCCCCCGGCTCGCGGGCGGCAGCCTCGATCACCACGATGCCCTCGGCGATCTCCGGTACCTCCATCTCGAACAGCTTGGTGAGCAGGTTGACCGAGGCGCGGGAGAGGATGATCTGCGGCCCCTTCGACTCCCTCAGCACGTCGATCACGAAGGCCTGCACCCGGTCGCCCGGCCGGTAGGTCTCTCGCGGCACCTGCTCGCGGACCGGGAGCACCGCCTCGGCGCGCCCCAGGTCGACCACGATGTTCCCCCGCTCGAAGCGGCGGGCGATGCCGGTGACCACCTCGTTCTTGCGGTCCTTGTACTCGTTGTAGACGTTCTCCCGTTCCGCATCGCGCGTCCTCTGGAGGATGACGTGCTTGGCGGTCTGGGCGGCGATCCGGCCGAAGCCGCGCCGGAAGGTCTTGAGCTTGAGGATGTCGCCGTACTGGTCGTCCTGGGCCTTGGCCTCGGCGGCGTCCTCGTCGCGGTAGAAGATCTGGAACACCAGCTCGTCGCCGGGCTCGACCTCCATCCCCTTCTTCCTCGCCTCGTCCAAGATGAGCTGGTTCACCGCCTGGATGGGATCGGTGATCTGCTCCACCACGGAGATGGCCTGGAACAGCTCGACCACGCCCTTCTCCGAGTCGTACTTCGCCTCCAGATTGCGGTCCTGGCCGAAGTGCTTCTTCGCCGCGGTCTTCATCGCGTCCTCCAGGGTGGCGATGAGCACGCTGCGGTCGATCCCCTTGTCCTTGGCGACCTGGTCGAGGACGAGGTTGAGGTTGATGTTGGGAAGTGTCTGGCTGGCCATCGAGTTGCTGCTCCTTCCACGGCCCCTTTCGGGGGCCTGTATGTGACTTCATCAGTAGTCTTCGAACTCCAGATTCGCCTTGGCGATGTCCTTGAATGGGATTTGAAACTCGCCCGCTCCCTCCACCGTCACCACCACTCCCTCCTGCGCCACCCTGGCGAGCTGGCCGGAGAAGTTCTTCCTGGGCGGCTCGCCGATCGGGCCGTAGGTCTTGACCTTGACCTTCTTCCCCTCCACCCGGCGGAAGTGCTCGGGCCTGGTGAGGGGCCGATTCAGCCCAGGGCTGGAGACCTCGAGGTGGTACTCGTGGGGGATCAGGTCCTCCACGTCCAAGGCGGTGTCCACCGCCCTCGAGGCGGCCGAGCAATCGTCGAGGCTGACACGGCCTCCCGGCCTGTCGATGAACAGGCGCAAGACCCAGCCCTCGCGCTCGTGGAGGTACTCCACGTCGATCAGCTCCAGCCCCTCGCGGGCCACGATGGGCTCGGCGATCTCTCTCGCCCGGCGCTCGATCGCCTGCTTCGGGTTCAGCTCCGGCATGGCTCCAAAAAAGAAAAGCGGGCACGCGGGCCCACTTTTCGAAGTACCTCCGAAAAATGTCGTTGGGGCTCCTACTACACTCCCAGGCCGAGTGTAAACCTCCCCGGCGGAAGGGAGATTCCGCCGGCGCCCCGCCCCCTGCCGGGCGGACGGGCGGCGAGCGCCGAACCGCGCCCTAACGGCCGGGCGGCTGAGGGGCTGCCGGCCGGTCGAGCCAGGGGGCGCCCCGCCTGGGCTGACGTGTGCCGTGGGGCTGGAGGTCGAGGAGCCGAAAGAGCGGCATCCGCGGGCGGGGGGCATCCTCGGCGAGCAGATTCGCAAACCCGTGGGCGTGGATGGATCTGAGGAAGGCGCGCGAATCTCGGCGGGCCTGGAAGAGGAGCCTCTTCGTCAGCCCGGAGACCGCTGCCTCCACGTCGGGGATCGCCAAGACTGCCCCCACCATGTCCCGAGGCTCGGCGTGGCGGGGAGCCGCCGGCCCGGGCCCCTTGAGCCACCTGAGCCCGAGGAAGGACTGCTCTTCGGGGCGGACCCCGAGGTCCGGTTCGGCCGCGGCTCGCCGGTTCAGCGGCGGGCGCCCGCGGCGGATGCTCTCCGGGACGCCGTCGGGAGCAAGGCGCGCCAGGCGCAGTCGCGGGGCGTCCGCCCAGGCGGTCGCGGGCCGGTCTTCCTCCTCGGCCCATCCCGCGGCCACAGCCGGCTGCGTGGCGGCGGTGGCCAGCATCAGGGCGAGCGTCGACGGAGCGAGTTTCCCCACGGTGTCCTCCGGTGTCTGCGGCCGGCCTCGCCGCCGCCGCCGCCGCCGTCCGCGTCCAGGTCTACGTCAACGACTTCCGGCCCGACTGCCGCCGCAGGCGGTTTCGCTCACCTTCCGTACTGGAAGCCGACGGTGATCCGGTACTGCCGGTAGGCGATCGGTGCGCCGGTGAGGTGGGGCACCGGCATCGCCAGCTCGAAGGGATCGATGACCAGCAGCCAGCGCTTGCCCGCCTTTACCTCCAGCCCCAGCACGGTCAAGGCCGCGTAGAGGCCCATGCTGGAGGCCGGCGCCCCGTAGAGATCGTACAGGAGCACCGAGACTCCGAGATGCCCGCTCGAGCGCAGCGAAACCACGTCGTTGATCGGGAAGCGGCGGGTGATGCTGGCGTAGGCGTTGAAGGCCCCGGGCTTGAACCGCCGGGTCTCCAGGGACCACCAGGGGTTCCACTCCACCGCGGCGCCCACTCGCCAGAATTCGTCGAGCCGGTAGCGCGCGCCGAGGGCCAAGGACAGCGCGGTGCGGTCCGAAGAGACGCCGGCCACCGTGGTCACTCCGAAGGGAAGCCCTCCCTCCTCGTGGGTGACCAGGCTCGCGGTGGCCGTCGCGGCGGAGGGCGCCTGGGCGAAGCCGGCGCACTCGCAGGCGGAATACCCTCTGCCCTGCCCGTCGCAGCGCTGCGCTCCCGGCGCACCTCCTGGGCAGGCGCAGGCGATCTGGCGCCCGGGCATGCACCGCGCCACAGCCTCGGCCGCGGAGTCCTCCTGTCCGACCGCGGGTGAGGCCGCGAGCAGCGCGCCGGCCGCGGCCGTGAAGGCGAACGTCCTTGCGCGCGGCGAACCGGACCACGCTCGCGCGGCCCTGCGGAGAGGGAAACTCCCATGCGGGGCATCCTCCCGAGGGGCGGAAGGCAGCTGGCTCACCACGGACCGCTCCCGCCCGGACCGCGCCGGAGCAAAGCGGAACCGGCGCAGGACGAGCGCCACACCCGAGAGCAGCACCGTGGGCACCATCCCGGCGCCGGCCGCGCTGCAGCCAAGCGGGTCCCGGTACATCTGCTCCGGAGCGTCACACCACCGGCTGAAGTGGCTGCAGCCGGCTTCGTAGCCCAGGCTCTCATCGAGGAGGCGGTCGATGGCGGCCTGCTTTACGGAGAGCGGCCGGTCCGGATCTAGAGCCGCCAGCATCAACTTGGTGGAGGCCTCGGTGGCCAGCACGCGGTTCCTTTTCCTGAGCGGATTGGCGTCGTCGCACTTATCGAGGGCGAGCATGTGGGCGGGACCGTCGCGCTGCTCCTCGAGTGCGTCGTTGGCGAACTCCACCCAGTTGAGCACCGCCTTGACCCTCTGCCCGTCCTCGGTGCGGAAGGTGTGGGTGAACGAGTCCTGCAGCGCGTGCAGGGCCTGCCCCATGTACACGTAGAAGATCGGCAGGGCGACTTTGACCTGGCCGCGCACCTCGAGGTGCACGTCCACGGCCGTCCTGCGGTCCGGGTCGGGCATCCCGCCATCGTCCAGGCCGCTGGTGATGGCGCGAAGCGCCGAGTCGCGGATGAACTCGCGGCACTCCGCCAGAGCGGTGAGCGAGCCGTCGGGCTCGTCCTGCTCCGGGCGGCGAAGGCAATGCTCCCGCTGCCCCGAGGGGTGCCCGTGGATGCTGGCGAGGTCGTGCATGTCGAGGCCATTTCGGCCCTTGAGGTCCGGATCGCGAACGCCGATCAAGAGCGACGCCCCGGCGAGGTCCCTCGCGTCGGGCTGGAGGAAGAACGGGAGGTCGTCGATCAGCGCCCGCTCGTCCGGGCTCGCCTCAAGGGGCGGGATCCCGAAATCGGCCCGGGCCGCCCTCAGCGCCGAGAGGGTGATGGACTCGTGGCAGCCGCTCCCCACCGGGCTCTCGTACGAGTAGCCGTGGGCGACCGACGCGAGCAGCGCGGCAACCGCTCCAGCGAACCCCTTCGACTTGCCAACTGGCCTGGTCCCCATCTGGCTTCCTCCCGGCCCGGCCTCGGGCGAGCCAACTGCCGCGTGCCTCAGCACTCCGCGTGCCGGTTCGAGCTCGGTGGAAGTCTCCGGGGAATCCGCGTGCGCCTCCCGGGGCACGCGCAACCTCGTGCGCAGCACGTGCAGAATCGCGCGCAGGCACGCAGTCGAACGACGCGCGGCGTCGCGATGACGCACCTCGTTGAAGGCCCGCCCGGACGGACGTATGAGACCCCCATGCACTTGGTCGCCGCCGTACAGATGACTTCGGGGCCGGAGAAGCAGGCGAACCTGGAAACCGCCACCCGCCTCGTCCGCCAAGCCGCCGGGCGGGGCGCGCGCCTGGTCGGCCTCCCGGAGAACTTCGCCTGGATGGGGCCCGACGCCGAGCGGCTGGCCGCCGCCGAGCCGCTGGACGGGCTCACCTTGACCCGGATGGCGGAGCTGGCCCGCGGCCTTGGAGTGACCTTGCTCGCCGGCTCGATCCTCGAATCCGGCGCGCCGGGCGGCCGCGCTTACAACACCAGCGTGCTGTTCGGCCCCGGCGGGGAGCGGCTGGCGGCCTACCGGAAGATCCACCTCTTCGACGTGGAGGTGGGCGACGGCGCCACCTACCGCGAATCGGCTGCGGTCGCGCCTGGCTCGGAGGTGGTGGTGGCCGACACGGAGCTGGGCAAGGTGGGGCTGTCGGTCTGCTACGATCTCCGGTTTCCGGAGCTGTACCGGCGCTGCGCGGAAGGGGGCGCCAGGCTGCTCACTGTGCCGGCGGCCTTCACCCTCACCACCGGGAAGGACCACTGGGAGGTGTTGCTCAGGGCCAGGGCTATCGAGAACCAGTGCTACGTGCTGGCTCCGGCCCAGTGGGGAAAGCACTCCGAGAAGCGGGTGACCTACGGGCACGCGATGGTGGTCGATCCGTGGGGATTGGTGATCGCCCGCGCCTCCGAGGGAGAAGGACTGGCGGTGGCGCCTTTGGAGCCGCGCCTACTCGAGCGGATCCGGCGGAACCTTCCGGCGCTGGCCCACCGCCGCCTCTAGACCGGCGCCCGACGCCGGAGCACTAGCGCGGCAAGCGCCAACGCCGCGAGGGAGCCGGTCGAACCTGCGCTGGCGCAGCCCCGTTGAACCCCGGTAACGGCCTCTGCATCCTCATCCTCGATGGGAGCAGGCTCGTCGGCGCTCGTCACCTCGTCAGGGACGACGACCGTCTCGGCGTTGGGCACCTCTTCCTCCAGGGGAGGCTGCCCTCCGGGGGGTTCATCCTCTGGCGGCGGCTCGGCAATTCCCGCGTCAGTGGCTCCGGCGTCGGGAGATCCGGCCGAGCCGGCATCGGACCAAGCCTGGCCAGTCCCTCCGCCGTCCACCCCGTTCACGCAGCGCTCCGCCCAGAGGTGGTTGGCCCCGCAGACGCGCTCCTTTCGCCCGGTGCCATCGCCGCAGCAAGCGGTGCAGAGGGTTTCGACCTTCCCGGTGGTGGCGCAGCCCGAGGGGTTCAAAGCGTAGTTGTGCGAGAGGAACGCAAAGTCGCCCGTCCTGAGCGCTCGCAGGTTGCCGCAGCCGCCGCTGGCCTTGGGGGCGCAGACCCGGTACCCGCAGGAGTAACTCGAGTCGCTCGGGCAGACCGTGTACGAGGTGGAGGCCACCTCGCCGGCGGTCGATCCGGCGGAGGTGACGTAGTCTCCCCAGCGGCCGGTGTTCGCCTGGCTCACGCTGTCGGTCCAGTTGGGGTTGTGCCCCATGTGCATCGCGTGAGCGAGCTCGACCACCAGAATGGACTCGGCGTCGCGGTAGCCGGTGGTCCCGACCCGGAACGGGTGCTCCGCGTTGAAGGTGATCGTCCAGCGCTGCCAGAAGGTGCTGGAGTTTGCGGCGTCGAGCTGCGCGCAGGCGTGCCACACCCGCGCGGGGTCATTGGTCGGGTCGCAGGCGGAGGTCGCCTTGCGCCGCACCGTGACGTGAGCCGCGGACGGGTCCGAGGTGCGGGCCCAGTGCGGGCTGCACCGCGTGCCGATGTCCCAGGTCGCGAAGGCCCTCCCTAGGCCGGGGACCCACGAGGAGGGAATCGACGAATCGATGAAGAACCTGTGCTCTCGGTGGCACCCGGGCCACTTCCAGACGCTGAACCAGGGGAACTTCCCACTGGCATAGGTCGTCCCGGTGGGGTCGCCGTGCCGCGCCGAGCCCCAGTGCGGCCGGCGGATCGCGTTGCCGCCGAGCGCATGCGACAGCTCGCCCTCCGGGAGCTCATCCCCCTCGTCTTGCGGTCCGGGTCCGCAACCGAGGAGGACCAGCCACGCGATGCAGGCGACCCGGCGTTCCATGTGCTCCGTAGTAGCGCCTGATTGATTCCAGAATCAACCTCGGGGCTCCGGAGCGTCACCCGCAGGTTGCAGCGGCGCTCGCGTGAGAGCGCCAGCGTGGCGGCGAAGACGGCCGGCCCCGCCCATCGCCGAGGGCAGACTTTGCGCACCCTGGTGGGCTCGGGTGTCGTGCGCTGTATGAGACGGCTCGCCCTCCCTGTCCTCATTGCCCTGGCGTCCGCCGCCGGGTGCGATTTCACCGGAAAGCCCCCTTGCAACCCCAGCACGTGCGCAGGCTGCTGCGACGCGAAGGGCGACTGCCAGCCGGGCATCATCACCACCGCCTGCGGCCGGGCCGCAAGCCAGTGCGTGGCCTGCCTGGAGCTGCAGACCTGTCAGCTCGGCTTCTGCACGGTGATCGGCACGGGGGGAGGCGCCGGCGGCGGAGGCGGAGGCTCCGACGGAGGCTGCCAGCCGACCACCTGCCAGCAGGCGGCGAAGAACTGCGGCACCATCCCCGAGGGGTGCGGTGGTACGGCCTGGTGCGGCGACTGCCCGGCGGGCCAGAGCTGCGGCGGCGGGGGGACGCCGAACGTCTGCGGCACTGGAAGCTGCACTCCCAAGACTTGCGCGCTGCTCGGGAAGAACTGCGGCTCGGTCTCCGACGGCTGCGGCGCGACGCTCGACTGCGGCAGCTGCCAGGCGCCAAACGTGTGCGGTCCAGACAATATCTGCGTCACCAACTGCGTGCCGAAGACCTGCGGCCAGCTCGGAGCCACTTGCGGAACGCCTCCGGACGGGTGCGGCGGGAACCTGAGCTGCGGGACGTGCGCCGCCCCGAAGACCTGCGGCGGCGGCGGCACCGCCTTCACCTGCGGCGCGAGCTGCGCTCGCGGCTGCCCACCTGGCTACTCCTGCGATGCCAATGGGACGTGCGCCGGCGGGAGCGCCTCCTCGCTCGCGCTGAACGTCGTCCAGGCGCCGAAGGTGTCGGTGTCCGGAGTGGTGACGCTCAACGGCGGGCAACCCACCAGCACCTGCAGCACCTCGGACCGCGCCACCGTCTACTTCAAGAGCAAGGGCGACCCGAGCTACGACGCCACCATCCCGGTGCCGTGCAACGGCGCCACGACGCCCTTCGCCTTCTCCGGCCTGGTGTACCCGAGCACCTACGAAGTTTCCGTCCGCGGCGGACTGTCCAACCTGCCCTCGTGGACGGTGGTGGTGAGCTCCAATCTCACGGTCAGCGGCCCGACCTCCGGGCTGAGCTTGAACGTGGTGCAGGCGCCGAAGGTGTCGGTGTCGGGCGTTTTGACGCTCAACGGCGGACAGCCAACCAGCAACTGCAGCACCTCGGATCGCGCCACCGTGTACTTCAAGAGCTCCGCCAATCCGAACTACGACGCGAGCATCCCGGTGCCGTGCAACGGAGCAACCACGCCTTTCACCTTCAGCGGCCAGGTCTACCCGAGCACCTACCAGGTATCTGTGCGCGGAGGACTCTCCAACCTGCCCTCCTGGACCGTGGTGGTGAACCCCAGTCTCACGGTGAGCGGCCCGACTTCCGGGCTCACCTTGAACGTGGTGCAGGCTCCGAAGGTGTCGGTGTCCGGAGTGGTGACGCTCAACGGCGCGCAGCCCACCAGCAACTGCAGCACCTCGGACCGCGCCACCGTGTACTTCAAGAGCGCCGCCAACCCGAACTACGACGCCTCCATCGCGGTCCCCTGCAACGGAGCCACCACGCCCTTCACCTTCTCCGGGCAGGTGTATCCGAGCACCTACGAAGTTTCTGTCCGCGGGGGGCTGTCCAACCTGCCCTCCTGGACCGTGGTGGTGAACCCGAGTCTCACCGTCAGCGGGCCCACCTCCGGGCTCACCTTGAACGTCGTGCAAGCCCCGAAGGTGTCAGTGTCCGGAGTGGTGACCCTCAACGGTGGACAACCCACCAGCAATTGCAGCACCTCGGACCGCGCCACCGTCTATTTCAAGAGCAAGAGCAACTCGAACTACGACGCCACCATCCCCGTGCCCTGCAGCGGCGCCACCACGCCCTTCACCTTCTCTGGGCAGGTGTATCCAAGCACCTACGAGGTCTCCGTCCGCGGAGGGCTGTCCAACCTGCCGTCCTGGACGGTGTTGGTGAACACCAGCCTCACCATCAGCGGGCCCAGCTCGGGGCTGACCTTGAATGTGGTGCAGGCCCCAAAGGTGTCGGTGTCGGGCGTGGTGACGCTCAACGGCGGACAGCCCACAAGCAACTGCAGCACCTCGGACCGCGCCACCGTCTACTTCAAGAGCGCCGCCAACCCCAACTACGACGCCAGCATCTCCGTGCCGTGCAACGGCGCCACCACGCCCTTCACGTTCTCCGGGCAGGTGTATCCGAGCACGTTCGAAGTCTCGGTGCGCGGAGGCCTCTCCAACCTTCCGTCCTGGACCGTGGTGGTGAACACCAGCCTGACGATCAACGCGCCCACCTCGGGGCTGACCTTGAACGTGGTGCAGCCGCCGAAGGTGCCAGTCTCCGGAGTCGTGACCCTCAATGGCGCTCAGCCGACCAGCAATTGCAGCACCTCCGACCGCGCGACCGTGTACTTCAAGAGCGCCGCCAACCCGAACTACGACACCTTCATCGCGGTGCCGTGCAACGGCGCCACCACGCCCTTCACCTTCTCTGGCCAGGTGTACCCGAGCACCTACGAGATCTCAGTCCGAGGCGGGCTGTCGAGCCTGCCCTCCTGGACGGTGGTGATCGTCGACCGGCTGCAGATCCCCTGAGCGGGCGCTCTGCGGCGGTGCGAGCAGCTTGCCCGAGGGCGACGCACGCTACGCATTTCGAGCGGCAGCGCCGACTTCCCGGGCGTCGAGGAACGCCTCGCGCCAAGTGTCGCCCTGGCCCACCACGGAACAGGCCTTGCCGAGGTTGCCGTTTCCGACCATGCAGCGGTACCTCGCCAACCGGCCGCGCCGAACACGCCCGGACCGCTGGGTCTCCTTCCAGAGGCGAACAGCTCCGGTCGGGCCCCAGCGCCGAACGGCTTCGGCTCGGGCCTCCACTTCCGTCATGTCTTCCATGGGTGGTTCCTCTGACCTCGAGGCGTGCTTCCCGCTCCGGCGCTCAAGGCGGGGCACGCACCGGCTCCGTCAGCTTCGCGCTGAGCAAGCGAAGAAGGGCCGCCTTCGCCTCGTCGGTCGTCGCCCCACAATCCTCGAGCAGCTCCACCAGCTCGACCATCGAGCGATCGGAGACTCGCAACTCCTCTAGATAGGCGCCGTCGCCGGGCTGCACCCCGACCGACGCCGCCCAGGCGCCGGTTGCCTGGTCGAACGCGGCCCGGCCTCCAACCTCCCGGCAGGCGCGGAGCGCCTCCTGGTACTGCGCCACGGCCTCTAACCCCGAAGTCGACAAGCGGAACTTCTGGCCGCGCGGCCACCGGCGGCCGGTGCCGTCTCCTCGGTCGAAGATCGAAGCCATCCCGACACGTCTCCTTCCCGCCAAGCCTGGAAGCGGCCCGACCCTGCTCGGGGTCTCGCCGCTCCCCAGCCCATGCCCTTCCCCGCCTTTTTTTCAACGTGAATGTGAATTCACGTTCATCTGTTCGTGCAACTTCCGGCCGCCGGCCTGCTCGGCATGCTGCCGTGATCGCTCGAAAACCTTGCCTCTCGAGAGCGCACCCGCGGTGAGATTTTCGTGAACGTGAATTCACGTTCACGTTCGAAAAATCAGCCCCGCATGCGCGGTCGCCGAAGAGAGTCTTAGATCGGTTTGACGTTCGCCGCCTGCAGGCCCTTGGGGCCCTTGGTGACGTCGAACTGAACCTTCTGCCCTTCGGTCAGGCTGCGGAAGCCCTCCGCCTGGATCGCGCTGTGATGGCAGAAGACGTCCTCGCCGCCGCCATCCTGCGTGATGAAGCCGTAGCCCTTCGCGTCGTTGAACCACTTCACGGTGCCAGTTGCCATTTTCGCTGCTCTTTCTCCACAACCGAGGGCAGAAAGTGCCGTCGGGTCCCAGCTCAGTTCGAGCGGGATGGCGCCTCTTAGCCGCGCTGGAACGCGAAGTCCAGACGCCTCCGGGCATGCCGTCGGCTTCGTCGCTCGCCCCCATCGCGCACGTCTGACCACACCGCCGTATTCTTTGGCACAGCGCGGGGCCGCCCGCCCCCGGCTCCGGTTCAGTTCCGCTAGACTTCCCCGGGTTGAGGCCTGCCAAGCTCATATGCGCGCTCCTGCTCGCCGGGTGCACCTCGGAGGCACCCAAGGAGGCCGCTTCCCTTGCGGTGGCAACCGCCCCGAGGCTCCCCCCTCCGGTGGTGCGGGCCAGGCTCGGCCAGCTCTCCGGCACGGTGATGGTCAAGCGCGCGGCGGGCGATGACTGGATCCCGGCAGCCCAAGACCTCGAGCTGCACGAGAACGACAAGGTGCGCACCGCCGCCGGCGCCGCGGCCAGGCTCGACTTCGACAACGGCTCGGTGGTCAACGTCGGCGAAGACGCCCTGGTGAGCGTGGCCGAGACCCGCCCCCGTCCCGGCCTCGAGCGCACCGACCTCACCGTCCACAAGGGCCAGGTCGACGCGGAGTTGGACGAGCCGGCGAAGCACTCCCTGAGCGTGGGCACGCCCGCAGCCACGGTGCGCGCCGGAAGGGAGATCGTCTTCCAGTGAGCGCCCTCCTCCCCATCGCACTCCTCTGGCTCGGCGCCGCCCCCGCGGTGGAGGAAGCGCCGCCGACCGAGGTGGTGGTCCAGCCGGGCGAGACCTTGGCGGCGGTGGCCAGGCGCGCCTTGGGAGACGCCGAGTCCGCGCACGAGCTTCGGGCGCTCAACTCGCTCGCTGGCGACAAGGTGGCTCCGGGCACCGCCCTCAAGCTGCCTGGCCCCGACCGGGCCCTCGCCCTGTCCGCGCTGGCCGCCGCGCGCAACGCGGTGGATCAAGCCGACTCCTCCGCCGCCAACCGCCAGGAGGCCGCCTCCCGCCTCAAGGAGGCCGAGGCGCTCTTCAAGTCCGCCCGCTACCGGGAGGCCGCCAAGGCCGCCGACGGCGCCTGGCAGCTCGTCTCCGCGAGCGCCCGGGAGCCCACGCGCTTCGCGGTGAAGGTGGAAGAGAACGGGAAGACCGAGGTGAAGGCCAACTCCGGCCAGCCGGTGCGGGTGGAAGCGGAGGGCGTCGCCACACCGGTCTACGCGGGCCAGACGGTGAAGATCGAGAAGGGCCGACCGCCGTCCAGCCCTTCGTCGGCAACGCCACCGTCCAAGAAGAGCTTGTTCAGCCCGGTGCCGATGGAGCCGCCGGACGGCACCCGGCTGAAGGAGATCGACGCGGGCACGCTCATCCTGACCTGGAAACCGGTGAAGGGAGCCACTTCCTACGTGGTCCAGCTCGCCGGCCCCAAGAGCGCCACGCTCGAGGTGGACAAGCCCCAGGCGGCGCTGCCGCCCCTGGCTCCGGGCAAGTACCAGTGGACGGTGCAGGCGGCGAACCAGACGGAGAAGTCCAACCCTTCTCGCCGCCGGAGCTTCGAGGTTTTGGACCAGGCGGTGAAGCTCGAGGTCGGCAAGTCGAGCTGGAAGTAGGTCTCACGCCTTGCGGCTGTTCAAGCTCATTCTCCTTTTGATGCTGATCGCCAGCATCGTCCCGACGGTGATGGTGGGCTGGACCTCGGTGGTGCGCACCCGGGAGCTGTTGGTGCGCGATGCCCAGGAGCTGGCCCAGGAGCGCGTCAAGCAGCTTCGCCTCAAGGCGGAGAGCGTCCTGTCGGAGCCCACCCGCGCCGTGCTCGGGCTCTCGAGGGTGCCCGGCTTCTTCCAGCTGCCGCTCCCAGAGCAGCAGTCCCACATCGCCTCGGTCCTCAAGCAGCAGGCGGAAGTGGCGGTGATCACCGTCTACGGCCCCGATGGACAGAGGCTCCCCGGCCTGCAGGGCTTCGCGGTGACGGACATCCCTCCCTCGGAGGTCGCCGAGCACGAGGCCCGTTCGGCGGCGATGCTCTCCTCGCTCACCGAGCTTCGACACTCCGAGGTGTACTGGAGCGCGGCGCGGGGGGTGCCGGTCCTCGCGGTGGCCTACCCGCTCGGGGATCCGCCCAAGGGCTTCGTGGCAGCCGAGGTGAGCCTGGGAGGGCTGGTGCGCGTGCTCGAGAAGGAGCGGGTCGGCTCCTCCGGATTCGCCTATGTGGTGGACAGCCGCGGCAAGCTGGTGGCGGGTCCTGGACTGGGGGCGGTGGCGGTGGGAAGCGAGCTTCGCGAGCGACCGGTGGTGGCGCACCTTCTGGCGACGCTGGCCTCCTCCCCCCAGGCGGAGTCCCTGCACGTGGGCAACTTCGGCGACGGGAAGGCGCGGGTGGTGGGCGCCTACTCCGCCGTTCCCGGCGTGGGCTGGGCGGTAGTCTCCGAGCAGCCGATCGAGCTGGCCTACCGCCAGGTTTCGACCATGGAGCGGCAGATCGCCTACGGGGTGGGGAGCGCCATCCTGGTGGCGATCGGGCTGGCAGCCCTCTTCTCGAGGACGCTCTCCAAGCCGCTCAAGGCCTTCGGCAAGGCCGCGCTGGAGATCGCCCGGGGGAAGTTCGGCGTCCAGGTGCAGCTGAGCTCGCGGAACGAGCTGGGCGACCTCGCCAAGACCTTCAACTACATGTCCGCCCAGATCGAGGCCTACGATCACGAGACCAAGCGGCTCTACGAAAGCCTCGAGCAAGGGTATCTGGAGACCATCGTCGCGCTGGCCAACTCGATCGACTCCAAGGACGCCTACACCCGCGGCCACAGCCAGCGCGTGGGGGACGTGGCGGTGGAGATCGGCCGGGAGATGGGGCTCTCCGAGCGGGAGCTGAAGCTGCTCCAGTACGGCGGCATCCTCCACGACATCGGGAAGATCGGAATCGTGGAGTCCATCCTCCTCAAGCAGAGCCGGCTCACCGAGGAGGAGATGGTCACCATGCGCGACCACCCCCTGATCGGCGACACCATCATCCGGCCGGTCAGCTTTTTGGCCTCGGTCCGCGCGGCGGTGCGGAGCCACCACGAGCGGTGGGACGGCAAGGGCTACCCCGATGGGCTCAAGGGCGAGGCCATTCCCCTCATCGCCCGCATCGTCAATTGCGCCGACACCTTCGACGCCTGCACCTCCACCAGGCCCTACCAGAAGGCGATGCCCTTCGAGCGGGCGATGGAGATCCTCGAGGGGCTGAGGGGGGCGCAGCTCGACCCCGCGGTGCTGGACGCGCTCAGGAGGATGGTCGAGAAGAAGGGCATCCCCCTCTCGGTCCGGCGCGAGCGAGTCAAGCTGGCCAGCTGAATGGCAGACTGCGGTCAGATGCCTCGGCCCTGCGCCGCCCTCTCCCTCGCCTTTCTCGCCGGCTGCACCGCCGCGCGCCTCACCGGGCCCGAGCCGTTCACCCCGGCGGACCCAGGGCAGCGGGTGGTGGTGGTGGTGGAACCGTTCTTCGAGTCCGCACAGTGGGAGATCAGCCTCCGGGCCGAGCGCGCCACCGTGTTCGGCCCCTACGGCGCCCCTCAGGAGGTGACCCTCACGCGCGAGGTGGCGGAGAAGCACCTCTTCGCCCGGGTCGCCTCCCTCACCGAGGAGCAGCGCCAGGTGATCGCCGAGGTGCAGAAGCTCAGGCCCTCCTGGCAGGTCACCTCCACCGGCGGCTTGCCGGCGCTCTTTGGACCGGTGACGCTGGTGCGGGTGGTGGTGGGAGAGCTGGAGACGGTGGCCTCGGACCGCGCCCTCAAGAGCCTCGCGTTCGGCTTCGGCATCCTCATTCCGCCGCTCCTGCTCATCGACCTGGATCCGGTCCACGAGACCCAACGCGTGCATGGCGCGGTCACCCGCTACGAGGCGGAGGCCGAGGAGCTGAAGCAGAGGCTGCTGCGCTATCCGACCCAACCCGACTACGCGGTGGACACCCGGAAGCTGAACCCGCTGGTGCGCCCCTACGGCCTGGACTTGGAGCTCCAAGAGGGAGTACTGGCCGCGGCGGCCGACCGCGAGGTGGTGCTGCTCTCCGGCTTCGCCCGGCGGCTGGCCGCGGCGGTGGTGGCGATCGTCGAGGAGCGACACTAGTGCTCTGCCCGGGGTGTACTGATACCTGCGACGAACGATCCTCTCGCTGCGGGGCGCATGTCTGGAAGACACCCGCAGCCCAGGCGGCGGCTCGTCGCTTGCGCTGCTCGACGTGCCCCCGGCACGCCTCCGCTGCGCGCTCCTCGCGTGCGCCGTCTCGCTTCGGTCTCGTTCGTCTCGGTG
>JACPVI010000070.1 GCA_016191815.1 Myxococcales bacterium | reverse complement strand
GCCGGGCTCCATCTCCCGGCGTCTCGGTTCCACAAGGTTGAGCGGATCTCGCCCGCCCACGGCAAACGACGATCGGCGTCTCCTCCGCGCCTTGGTGCCGGCTTCGGCCCCCTGCTGCCGCGGAGCGGCTATCGTTCAACCGACGTGCTCGAGCTGGACGTCCACGCCACTGGCGATGGCGAGTGGGTGGTCTCGCACGACGCCACGGTGGACCGCTGCACCGAGGGAACCGGAGCGATCGCCTCGATGAGCTGGCGGGAGCTGGCCAGGCTGGACGCCGGCTTCCGCTTCCAGCAGGGCGCGGCCTTTCCGTTCCGCGGGAGGGGGCTGCGCATCCCTCGGCTGCCGGAGGTGCTGCGCGCCTTCCCTGCGGTGCGGCTGAACATCGAGCTGAAGGCGGGCTCTCCGCCGGCGCTGGCGGACCTCCTCCGCGGCGAGGGCGTGGTGGCGCGGGTGTGCGTGGGCAGCGAGTCGGACGAGCTGGCGGCGGCGCTTCACCAGTCGCTGCCGGAGGCCTGCCACTTCTATCCGCGCGATGCGGCGGCGGCCTTCGTCCTGGCGGTGAAGCAGGGCGACGAGCCGCCTTTGGACGAGCGGTTTGAGGTGCTGGACCTCCCGCTCTACTTCCACGAGCTGCGGGTCTTCGACTCGGCCTTGCGCGACGCGGCGGCCCGGTGCGGGAAGTGGATCAACGTCTGGACGGTGGACGAACCCGAGGAGATGCGGCGGCTGGTGGCCGAGGGCGTCGGAGGCATCATGACCGACCGGCCCGATCTGCTCCGGCAGGTTCTCGCACGGTCCTCTTAGACAGTTCGCCCGTGGCTGGTCGGGCCGTTCGGGCCGGGGGCGAGGCCTTTCGGCACCGGGACGAGACGGAATCTGGCCGGGGCCGCTCTTCGGCGGCTGTGCCCCGCCGACCGCGGATCTACACTGCCCTGCCCGTGTCCCTGCCGCTGCCCATTGCGGCGCTCTCTCGCCGCGCGCGCAACGCGAAGTCCGCCAAGGAGCAGCACGACTCCGCCTACTTCGGCTGGGAGGCGTCGGTGCGGCTCTCCGTCGCCGCCCGGCCTCCCGCCGATCTCTCTCCGCTCGAGCTGCCCTCCATCGGCCACTGGGTCGCCGCGCTGCTCGCCCCACCGGAGCCGGTCACCGCGGCGCCGCTGCTCGAGGTGTTCTCCCTCTTCAGCGAGATCGGCCAGGGCAAGCGCAGCGCGCCGACGTCGGTCGATCCGCGCAAGCTCCTCGACGCGCTCCCCGCCTACCGCAACCAGCTCATCGGCCACGGGTCGACCCGCACCTGGGAGTTCTACGAGAGCGCCGGGCAGCGGCTGCTCGAGGGCCTGCTCGCCGCCTGGTCCGACAACCTCTTTCTCCCCCGGGGATCGCGGCTGGTGTACCTCGAGCGAGTCGATCTGGACTCGGCCGGCGGGCGCCGCGGCCGGGTGGTCGACCTCACCGGCGACGCCCCGGTGGTGGAGAATCCCCGTGGCACGCCGGGCCTCCCCGCCGACCTCCTCCCCGGCAGGCTCTTCCTTCGCAACCAGGACGGATGGACCTGCCTCCACCCGTGGCTGCTCTACCAGGAGGCGGAGCTGCGAGAGCGGGTGCTCTTTTTCAACGGCCGGACTCGCTCCAGCCAGTTCCTCGACTACGTCGGCGGGGAGCAGCTGAAGGGAAAGCAGCTCGCCGAGGCCTTCGAGCGGATCGAGGACGACGTCCGCTCGCTGTTCCAAGTGCGCCCCAGCGCGCCCGCCGAGCCCGAGCAGGAAAACCCCAACCAGTTCGGCGACTACCGCATCCTCGGCAAGCTGGGAGAAGGCGGCATGGGAGTCGTCCACCTGGCGCGCCAGGAGAGCCTGGGCCGTCTGGTGGCCCTCAAGCTCTTGCCGCCCGCCGCCTCGCAGGACAGCGTGGCAGTGGCCCGCTTCCGGCGAGAGATCGCCGCCCTCTCGCGCTGCGACCACCCGAACGTGGTGAAGATTCTGAGCTCCGGCGAGCGCGAGGGCCGGCAGTACTACGCGATGGAGCTGATCGAGGGCGCCGACCTCTCGCAGATCGCCCGCGCCCTCCCGGCGGCCGAGAGCTTCGACGCTGCGGTCTCCTACGCCACCGAGACCTTGCGGCAGGCCAAGGCGGACGTCTTCGCAAGTGTGCCTCACCTCACCCGCGAGGCGATGCCCGATTCCGCCGGTGGCCCGAGCGGCGAAGCGGCGCGCTACCGGAAGCTGGCCACCCTCTTCCGCGACGCGGCCCGGGCTCTGGGGCACCTGCACGCCCAGGGAATCCTCCATCGGGACGTGAAGCCCGCGAATCTCATGGTCACCTCCGGCTCGCACCGGCTGGTGCTCATGGACCTCGGGCTCGCCGCGCTGGATGACGCGAGCCGGGCGCTCACCCAAGATCGCTCCGCCATGCTCGGAACGCTCCGGTACATGTCCCCCGAGCAGGTGCAGCGGGGCGACTTCGGCCTCGACGTCCGCGCCGACGTGTACTCCCTCGGCGCCACCTTCTACGAGCTGCTCACCGACTGGCCGCTCTTCGACGGCGACAGCGAGGCGCAGCTCGTGGATCAAGTCCTCCACGTCGAGCCGATGCACCCAAGCCGGGCCAACCGGCGACTGCCAAAGGACCTGGCGCGGATCCTGGTCAAGGCCCTGCAGAAGGATCGCGCCCTCCGCTACCTCTCGGCGGACGCGCTGGCCGCCGACCTCGACGCCCACCTCGAGGGGCGCGCTCTCGACGGCGCCAGCCGCAGCCTGGCCGGCAGGACCGGCCACGCGGTGAGGAAGAACCCCTTCTTCCGCGGCGCGGCGGTGGCCGCCGCCGTCCTGGGAGCGGCGTTCCTGGCGTATCTCGCGGCGGATTCCGCGAGCCACGAAACCGCCCGAGAGGAGCTGGCCTCCGCCCGTTCGGCACGCGCCTCGGAGGCAGCCGAGGCGCTGGTGGCCCACGCTCGCTTATCACTCGACCGCGGAGATCTCGCCAGCGCCGAGCTGTTCGCCGTGGCCGCGCTCCAGCGCGCCGAGCGCCCCGACGCCCGGGGGATCGTGCTGGAGGTCGCGCAAGGACTTAGGCCAACGCGGCAGCTCGGCGTGCGCCTCCTCTCCGAGTGCAGGCGGCTCACGTTCGACCCGGAAGGAGCGCTGTGCGCGACCCTGGGCGGGGTGCTCCTGATCGATCCGTCCGGCGGTCTAGAGAAGCGCCAGTTCCGCCTCCCTGGCGCCGGCTGGGTGCACCAGGCCGCGGTGTCGCCCGATGGAACCCTCCTCGCCACCGCGACGGACGATCGGCTGGTGCGGGTTCTCGATCTTGGAACCGGTCAGGAGCGGTCGCGCTTCGAACCCCTCCCCGGAGCGGTCTACGCAGTCGCCTTCTCGCCTGACGGGGCGGAGATCGCTTCGGCCGGAGCCTTCCCCCAGGTGCGGTTCTTTGCCCTCGGAAGTGGCGAGCCGCGCGCGCCGCTCGCCACCGACGCCGCCCCCGTCTGGTCGCTCGCTTTCTCGCCCGATGGGCGGTGGTTGGCCGCCGGCGGCCGGAATGGGAAGGTACACCTCTGGCGCCTGGAGGCCCCCGAGCGGCCGCAGCAGCTCGCCCTCGGGGCCGACGAGGTGCGCGCGGTAGCCTTCCTGCGAAATGGCTCGCTCGCCGCCGCGGCCAGCGACGGCTCGGTGCGCCTGCTCTCCGTCGGCGAAGGCGAGGTGCGTGAGCAGCGCAGCGTCGAGCTCCACTTGGGCCCGGTGCTTGGCCTCGCGCTCTCGGCGGACGGCTGGGTGCTGGCCACCGGCGGCGCCGATCGGTCGGTGAGGCTCTTCGGCACCGAGGGTTTCCGGCCGCTGCTCCGCTTGCCGGATCACGACGCGGCGATTCGTTCGGTGGCCATCGATCCCGAAGGCCGAATCGCGCTGGCCGCGGGCGACCGGCGATTTCAAGTCTGGAGGCTATCGGATCCCCATCCCCTCTCCACGCGGCGGCTGGACTCTCGCGTGAACGGGCTCGCCTCGTCTCCGACCGGCAATGCCCTGGCGCTCGCGCTGGCCGATGGCTCGACGCCCGTCTTCCGGGAGGACGGAGAGGTGTTGACGCTCATCCGGGACGGTGAGGCGCCGGCGCGCTCGGTGGCCTTCCTCCCCGAGGGGCGGGGGCTGGCTGGCGGGTTCGAAGACGGCAAGGTGCGGCTGTACGACAGCCGCGGCGAGCGCGCGCTTGAGTTGGCCGCTGGCACCAAGCCGGTGCGGGCGGTGGCGGTTTCTGCGAGCGGGCAGTGGCTCGCCGCCGCGAGCGGAGGGGTCGCGAAGCTCTGGGAGCTGGCCGATCCTCCGAAGGAGCGCGCGATCGACGCCGAGCAGCGCGCGAGCTCAGTGGCGTTGTCGAGCGACGGAGCGCGGCTGGCCATCTCCAGCGAGGAGGGCGGCGTGCTGCTCTGGAACATCGCCGAGGCCCGCGAGGAGGCCCGCCTGGCGGGAGGCGGCGCGGCGGCGACTTCGGTGGCTTTCTCGCCCGACGGCTCGCGGCTGGCGGTGGCCGGAGACGACCGCATCGCATACGTCTGGGACGTATCCTCTCGCGAGGCGCGTTGCCAGCTCGTCCACAGGGACCGGGTCAGCTCGATCGCCTTCGCCGCGGCCGGGGACCTGCTCGCCTCATCGAGCGCCGATGGCTCGGTGCGCCTGTGGGCCCACCTGCGCTGCGCCGAGGTGGCTCGCCTCGAGCCGCACGCTGGCGTTTCCTCGGCCCTGGCCTTCTCCGCGAACGGGACGGTGCTCTACACCGGCGGGCATGATCGCTTGCTTCGGCGGTATGACCTCTCGCTCTTGGAGACGCCCGCGGCCGAGCTGGGGACGCGCGCCCAGCGGGACTTCGGGCTCAAGCTCGAGGGCTACCGGGCGGCGCACCTCGATGGAGCGCCCTGAGAGGTTCGCCCGCATGGCGATGGCGGGCGTCATTTCAGCCCGCAGATGCCCACCTCTCACTCCAACGACTCGGGCCGCAGCAGCCAGTACCCAGGCCGCTGCCGCGCAGCCGATAGATCGGCCACCTGCCGGTGCGGCGCAGTCCGCATCCGGCGAAGTTCGGCAACTCGACACGACCTCACCATCACGCCCAATGGTCTACATTGTCGCGCTCGATGGTTGACCTGCCGCTGCCGGTCGGCTCGCTCGTCCGCCGCGCGCGGAACGCCAAGTCGCCCAAGGAGCGCCACGACACCGCCTACTTCGGCTGGGAGGCGTCGCTGCGGCTGTTGGTGGCGCTCTCTCCGCCGGCCGATTCCTCGGAGCTGGCGATGCCCTCGGTCGGCCACTTCGCGCGGGCGGCGCGCGCCGGCGAGGAGCTGCACGCCGACCCGGCGCTCCTGGAGACGGTCGCGCTCCTCACCGAGCACGGTGAAGGACGGCGCTCCAGGCCCCAGGCGGTGAACGCCCGCCGCCTTTTCGAGGCGCTGCCGGCGTACCGGAACGCCGTGATCGGCCACGGCTCCACCCGGCCCGTCGAGTTCTACGAGCATGCCGGAGAGGCGCTCCTCTCCGGCCTGGAAGCCACCTGGCGCCTCTCGCTCTTCTGGCCGCCGCAGAGCGAGCTGGTGTACGCGGAGACGGTCGAGCTGGATGCGGGAGGAGCCCGAAAAGCCCGGCTGCTCCTCTTGATGGGACTCGCCTCCTCGGTGGCGGATCCCCGCGGCACCTCCGTCCCGGACACGGTGCTGCCCAGGCGGGTGTACGCGCGGGTCGGCGGCCAGTACCGGCTCCTCCACCCATGGATCCTCTACGAGCCGCAGGAGCTGCAAGAGCGCATCCTCTTCTTCAACGGCTATCGCAAGCATGGGCAGTACCTCGACTACGTGAGCGGCGAGGTGGCCCGTGGCAAGGAAGTGGAGGAGCGAAACCCCGGGCTGGGCGACGACCTGGCAGCGCTCTTCCAGGCCGCGAGCCCGGAGAGAGCCCCAGACTCCCCGAGCGCGCCCGACCCCAACCGCTTCGGCGACTACCGAATCCTTGGGAAGCTCGGCGAGGGCGGCATGGGAGTCGTCTACCTGGCCCGTCAGGAGAGCCTCGACCGGCTGGTGGCGTTGAAGATGCTGCCCGCGGCGGCGGCGCAGGATCCGGTGGCGCTGGGCCGCTTCCGCCGAGAAGTCACCGCCCTCTCGAGGTGCGACCACCCGAACGTGGTGAAGGTGCTCGCCTCCGGGACCCAGGAGCGGACGCCGTACTATGCGATGGAGCTGATCGACGGCGTGGACCTCGAACAGCTCTCGCGGGAATTGCGCGGCACGCCCGATCTGGAGCGGGCGTTGAGCACTGCGTCCGAGCGGGCTCGGGCAGCGACCTCCCAGCTCGCAGAAGTCCACGGGCCCCCGCGCTCGGCCGCGGCGGCTCCGTCCGGGAAGTCGCGGGTGGCCCGGCTGGCGGCTTGGTTTCGCGACGCGGCGCGCGCCCTCGGGCACCTGCACGAGGTGGGCCTCCTCCACCGCGACGTCAAACCGGCGAATCTGATGGTGACCACGGCGGAGCGGCGGCTCGTCCTGATGGACTTCGGGCTGATCGCCATGGCGGACGCGAGCGCGGGCCTCACTCGCGACCGCTCCTCGCTCTTGGGCACCTTGCGGTACATGCCGCCCGAGCAGCTCCAGCGAAACCTGCTCCAGCTCGATCAGCGCGCCGACGTGTACTCCCTGGGCGCCACCTTCTACGAGCTGTTGGTGGGAAGGCCGCTCTTCGAGGGCGACTCGGAGGCCCGGCTGATCGAGCAAGTCCTCCGGGAGGAGCCGGTCCCACCCGGCCGGGCCAACCCTGCGCTGCCGAACGACCTCTCCACCATCGTCCAGAAGTCCGTCGAGAAGGACCCTAGGCTGCGCTACCAGTCAATGGACGCGCTCGCGCGCGACCTCGAGGCCTTCCTCGAGGGCCGCCCCATCAGCGCCCGGCCCCCGACTCTCTGGTACCTGCTCGGGCTCGCCGTGCGGCGGAACCGCGCCCTGGCGGCGGCGATCGCGATCGCCTTGCTCACGGGAGTGGCCGGGACGGTGGCCTTCGTCCGCCGCGAGGCCCGGCTCAGGTCGGTGGCCGAGGTGAATCTGGCGCGGGTGTACGAGGAGCGCGCCAAGCAGCTCTTCGAGGCCGACGACTTCCGCTCCGCCGAGCTGTTGTACGCCCGAGCGCTGGCGCTTGCCGATCGGCCCGAGACACGGGCGAGCCTGCTCCGGGCTCGCCTCCGCGCGCCGAAGCTCGCCTGGAAAAAGCCGCTGGCCAAAGGCACCTCGTTTTCCGCCGTCGCCTGCGGAGCCGAGACAGATCGGGTCGCCTTGGCCGACCGGAGAGGCAACATCCGGCTGCTCGACAGCGGCGGGCAACTGCTATGGGCGACCGGCGAGGGGCCGTCGCCGATCACCGCGCTGGCGGTCGGCGCAAGCGGCACGGTGGTGGCCGGCGACGGGCAAGGCACCCTGCGCGCGCTCGCGGCCAAGGACGGCGCCGAGAGCTGGACCTCGCCCAAGGCTCACCGCGGAGCGGTGCGCGCGCTCGACGTTCAGGAGGAGGGCTGGATCGCCACCGGCGGAGAGGACGGAGCGGCGCGCCTGTGGCGCCCACCCGCCTCCGCCCCGGTGGCGAGCTGGAGCGTGCACCTGGGCCCGGTGACGGCGGTCGCCTTTCTCTCCGGGCGGCGCTCCCCCGCAGCGGAGGGCCGCCCGGAGCACCCGCAATTCGCCTCCGCCGGCATCGACAAACGCCTGGAGTTGCACGAAGGGGAGCTTTCCGCCGAGTCGCTGGACAGCATCGGCAGCCTGGGCGCCTCGCCTGATGGCCGACTCTTGGCGGTGGCCAGCTTTGACGGCACCGTGCGCCTGCTGGACGTGCTCGAGGGCCGCCAGCTTTACAACATCGGCCGGCACGTCGACGGGGTCAGCTGGACATCCTTCGGCCCCGATCGCCGTACGCTCGCCTCCGCGGGGTGGGACCGCACCACCCGGCTTTACGACCTCTTGCTCCAGCGCCAGGTGTTGAAGCTCGACACTCCGGAGGAGGTGGGCGGCGCGAGCGCGCTTTGCGCCCAGGGCCGCCTGCTGCTCACCGCCGGCGCGGACGGTGTCGCCCGAGCCTGGGAGCTCGGCGAACGCGACGAGGTCACCGCGCTACGAGCCCACCAGGCAGCGGTGACCTCCATCGCCGCGGAAAGAGGCGTGCTGGCGACCGCGGGCCGCGACGGGCGGGTCAGGCGATGGGACCTCTCGAGGCTCGGCTCACCCACGAGCCCTCCGGGGATGTCGCAGGCGCAGTTCGCCCGCGCGCCGGTCGGTTGGATCTCCTCCGTCGCGGTGGCGCCTGCAGGCGACCGGGTTGCCTTCGGGGGCGATGACGGCGTGCTCGCCGTCTGGACGCCGGAGACCGGAGTGCTGACCAGGCTGCGGGCGCACTCCGATCGAGTGTGGAAGGTGACCTTCGATCCTTCTGGGGCGGCGCTCGCCTCCGCGGGAGAGGATGGGACCATCGCCCTCTTCTCCGCGGAGGGCGGTGCGAAGCGGGCCATGCTGAGCGGCCACCGGGCCGGCGTCACCGACGTGGCGTTCTCACCATCCGGCGCCTTCATCGCCAGCGCGTCCAGCGACGGCACTTTGCGGGTGTGGGAGGTGGCCAGCGGGGCGGAACGGGCCACCGCCGGAACGCCGCGCCGCTCCCCGATGACGCCGGTGGCTTTCGAGCGCGATTCGAGCTCGGTCTACGCGGGCACCGAAGACGGTAGGGTCTACCGGATCGCCCTGCCCTCCTTCGAGGTGAAGGAGGCCGCCGCTGGATCCTCCCCGGTCACCGCGCTCGCGCTGGTCGGCCAGCTCCGGGCCCTGGCAGCAGGCAACGCATCGGGAGGAGTGCTGTTGCTCCGGCGCGACTCGCTGGAGCCGATCCGCACCATCGAGGCGCATCGAGACCCAATCACCGCGCTCTGGGCGGATCCCTCCTCGAGTTGGCTGGTGAGCGGAAGCATGGACCGCACCTTGCGGGTCTTCGAGCCGACCACGGGCGAGCGCGTGCTCACCTTGGAGGGGCACGCCGGCGTGGTGACGGCCATCGCCGGAGCCGCGGAGGGCCGGCTGCTGGCCTCCGGGGGCGACGACGGCGTGGTCCGACTCTGGAATCTGGACCGCCTGCGGCATTTCCTGAGGGCGCCTCCGGCGGAGCTGCTCTGCGAGTCGGAGGTCGCCTCCGACCGGATCCTGGAGGGCGAGCAGATCGTGGAGCGGGACGCCTCCGTGGGACGGCCGGGGAGCTGCCTCCCAGTGGCCCAGGGTGGAGGCGCTCGATGAATCGCTGGGGCGCGGGGCTCGCGTTCCTCTGGGCGGCGGCGGCGCTCGGCGCGCCGGAGGTCACCCTGACGCTCGTGGTGCCACAGGGGCCCGAAGCGGGCGCGCACCTCCGTCTCAGTCCGCTCTACGAGGCGGAGACCCGCGGGAGGGTTCACGTCGAGGTGAGGGTCCTGCCGCGGGCCGAGCACGCCGATCGCACCGGCGACTTGCTCGCCAGAGGGAGTGGAGAGGTGGACGTGCTCTCGTTTTCCTGCTCCTCTTTCGACGACTGGCGCTCGCGGGGCTTTCTCGAGCCCTTGGACGCTTCGATGAACGAGCCGTCCCTCTTCGACGCCGAGGAATTCGACCTCGAAGATTTCCTTCCTGCCATCTCAGCCCAGCTCCGACATCGGAACACCCGCTACGGCTTCCCGCAGGAGGTCTCGGGGCACCTCCTGTTCTATCGGAAGGATCTGCTGCGAGCGCACGGCGTCGCGCCACCTCCGCCGCGCGGCTGGAGTTGGTCGGAGCTGAGGGAAGCGGCCCAAAAGCTCCGCGACGGCATGGGAGGAGCGGGCCGAGAGGAGAAGTGGGCGATCGGATTCCCTGGGGCCGACCGGCAGAGCACCACCAGCCTGGTGCTGCACAACGCGTGGGCGCGCGGCGCGCGGGTGATGGAGGACGAGGCACTAGTGGCTTCGGATGAGGTGATCGACTCCCTCGAGGACTACACGGCCCTGGTCCGCGAGAAGCTTGCCCCTCCTGAGACGGCCAGCTGGCAGGACGAGCAGGCCCGCGAAGCGCTGGGCCGCGGGCGCGTGGCGATGGCGCTCCAACCGGTTTCCGCCGCGGCGGAGCTCTTGGACCCCCAGCGCTCTCCCGTCACCGCGGGACAGCTGGGCTTCTCGGTCTTCCCCTGGCAGGAAAGCAAAGGCCCGGATCAGCTCCGCCTGTTCTCGCAGTGCCTGGCGCTGGGTGTCTCTCGTTTCTCGGAGCACAAGCGCGAGGCCTTCTCGTACGTCACCTGGTTCACCAGCCGCCGCATCGCTCGCGACTACGTGATGAGGGGAGGTGGCGCTTCCGGTCGGCGCTCGCTCCTCGGCGATGCACGGGTGATCGCCGCCAACCCCGCCTACAAGGCGCTAGGGGACGGGGCGCGCCTGCTCCGGACGCCGCCCTCGGGCCGGGAGTGGACCTGGGTCCTCGAGAAGGTCCTCCCGGCGCTGTTCAGCGAAGCCATCGCGGGCCGGACTAAGCCCCGGCAAGCGGCCGAGCGTGCCGACGCGGAGATCCGCGCCCGGAGGGAAGCGACGGAAAAGTCGAGCTCCGCGCCTGAGCATTGACGGCCGGGCGCCCGAATCGCAAACTTCGCCGAACTCGCTGCAAGGGGGGCACAATGACCATCGGAGCTGCACTCGCGTTGACGCTGTCGCTGGCTGCCGCGCCTGCCGACGCCCCCCCTACCGAAGCGCCGCTCCCGGCGTTGACCGCCACAGTGGGAGCCCCGGCGGCTCCCGTCTCCTCGGTTGCGATCCCCGCCTCGGTGTCAGCCGCCCGTGCCGATGCGCCCAGCTCCTCCGGTTGGGGAGCGCAGCTCTTGAGCTACGTCCGGGTGCTGCTCTGGATGCTGGTGGCGGTGCTGGGGTTCGGGGTCTCCGTGGGAGTGAGCCTGAAAGCCTTCGACTGGTTCTCCAAGGGCTTCAACGAGTGGGAGGAGCTGAAGAAGGGCAATCTCGGGGTGGCGGCGATCTTCGTGGCGCTGATCCTCGCCTCGGGGTGGATCGTCGTGCAGGTGATGGGGATGCTCTCGTGGCACGGCTGACCGCCCTGGCCTCGGCCGGCGTCCTCCTCTTCGCGGGTGCCGCACGAGGGCAGGACGACGGACTGGGCGACCTCGAGGCCGAGAAGAGCGCGATCGTCGCCGAGGGGAAGCGGCTCGAAGAGGACGCGGAAAAGATCAACGGCATGGATGACAGGCTCGACCGGGACCGTCCGGCGGTGGAGCGGGCGGAGGCAAACCTCAACCGGACCTTCGACTCGGTCGACGGTGCTCAGCGCCGGCAGAACTCCAAGGTGGGGGACTTCAACTCCCAATGCTACGGCCAGCTGCCTGAGCCCCAGTACAGCCGGTGTGTGTACTGGAAGCAGGACCTGGACCGGGAGCAGGTGGATCTAGACCGCCGGTGGGACGGCTTCGAGGGCGAGAAGAAAGCTTTCATCAAGCAGCGCGACGACTTCAACGGCCTCGTGGAGAGTCGGAACACGATGGCGGGGGAATGGACCGTCCGAAAGCAACAGCACCAGCAGCGGGTAGCAAATTTCGAGGCGCGTCAATCGAGGTACCTGCAGAAGCTCAAGCAGGGGGCGAAGGACAACTGCGCGAGCTACTCCACCCCCGAGGCCCAGGCCCATTGCCTGCAAAGGTATTGGGACGGGGCGAGATGAGGGCCCTGGTGCTCCTCTTCGCAGCCGCGGCGCTCGCTCCGGCGGCGGGCGCGGCCACGCTTGAGGAAGAAAAGGCGCAGCTCGCCGCAGAGCGAAAGGCGCTGGATGCCGAGAAGTCGGCGGTGGCCAGCCGAGTCGCGGACTTCAACTCCCGCTGCGGCGATTCGCCCGAGGCCTCCTGCCGGAGTGCGCGGGGGGAGGTGGAGGCCGCCCAATCGGCGCTCAATCGGCGAATCGATGACTGGACGCGTCGGCGGGATGAGTTTCGCGCCCGCTCCACGGAGGCCCAGGGCGTCAAGGCCCAGCAAGATGAGTTCGACCGGGCGAACGACGCCTGGCGGAGGAAGCAGGCGGAATTGATCCGCCAGTCGGTCGAGTACAACCGGCGCTGGGCGAGCGCGGTGCGCGACAGTCTCGCGGCCGAGGAGCCGGCCCCGGTTCCGGCCAAGAGCTACGCCGATCTGCGCCCGGGAGACGTGATCCTGGTCGCCCCGGAGTATGGCTCGCGCTCGAGCGAGTGGATCCGCCGGCTGGACAACTGGTCCCGCGGGAGGAAGGGAGCCACCGAGACGCCGGCCTCTCACGCGCTGGTCTTCTTGGGCCGCGACGCCGGGAGGCGCCTGCAGTTCCTCGACCACGTGCCAGGAGGCAGCCGGATCCTCGGAGAGACGGAGTTCCGGCAGACCTACGAGCGCCGCGGGATGGACGTGGCGGCGGTGGCGATTCCGCTCGACCGCCAGCAGGGCACCGAGCTGTTCCGCGCCGCGTCGGACGCGGTGAAGAATACCAAGAAGAAGGGGCTCCTCAGCCTGGTGGACCGGAGCGACTACGGCCTGTTCGACCAGGCGGTGTGCTCGGAGCGCGCGGGATGGGTGGTGTCGCGGGCGACCAAGAGGAAGATGGAAGGAGCGAATCGATGGTTCGTGGACATCAGTCCAGGCGACTTCTACGACCCGGAATACGGGGGCAAGCACTTCGTGGTTTCGCCGCTCTCGCCCTCCTCTTCCCGGCCGTAGCTCTTGCCCAAGGCGAGTGCAGCACGGCTTCCTGGGACACCGCCTAGAGGGAGAAAGAAGCCCTTGCGAAGGAGCGCGAGCTGCAGGATCTCAACTGCCAGTTCTTCATCCGGGGCGTCGGAGCGGAGCTTGCGAAGCGCGGGACGATAGGTGGCCGGAAGGAAAGGCACCCCACATGGCCACCTCGCGATCGCCGGTTCTACACGGGTGGCATGCGAAGGCCGCGCCGGCCCGAGCAGTTGGCTCTCCTTCCGGTTCCGCCTGCAGCCCCGCCGCGTGGTAGCTTCGGCCCCGTGCCGGACGTGAGCTCACGAAAGTTCGTGCAGATCTTCCAGGGCGCCCTCTCCCGGAGCGGAAGGCTCTCGGCCGACGACGTGGCCGCCCTCAAGGCCGCCCACCGCGGCATCGGCGATCCCACCGAGCGCGCCGCCGCGGAGAGCATCCTCGCCCTGCTCCGCAACGACCGCGAGCTGGATAGCTTCGAGGTCGCCCCCACCCGCCGCGCCCTCGGAGTCTTGCTGGGCGTCTTTCGCGGGCCTCTGCCGACGGATCTCGAGAAGGTCCTCGCCAACGCGGTCCCTCAGGCGAACGTGCGCGTCAAGCACTACGACCTGCAGTTCGACCTCTCCGCCGAGGGCCCGGCCTTCCCCGCTCGGGCGGTGATCTCCCTCGAGCGCGCCGCGGCCGGAAAAACAATCCTCGAGGCGAACCCGGATCGCCTCGCCATCTCCAAGGTCATGGCGGACGGCCGCGAGGTGCCGTTCGAGCACAAGGACGGGCGGCTCCACGTCGACGCGCCGCGCGCCCGGAAGCTGGAGTTCGCCTACACCGTCAAGCCGGTGGACTCGGGCAGCAGGGAGGCCTACGGCCTCATCCGCGACAAGTACAGCGGGCGGGTGTGGACGCTCACCTGGCCGTACAACACCGGGGCGCTCTTTCCCTCCAACTCGGCTCCCTCCGACGGCTCCACCTCGCGCGTGACCGTCCGGGTGGGAGGAGACGTGAAGGTGGTCGGGACCGGCAACCCCGCCGGCAATTCGTTCCTCAGCCCCGCCGAGTCGCCCGCCTACGCCATCGCCTTCTACGCCGCGAACGACTTCCAGCTCGGCAACGCCGGAGAGAGCAGGGACGGCGTCGCGGTCAGCGGCTTCGGCGCCGGCAGCCGGGTGCCCAAGGCGATGCGGGAGGCGTACCAGAAGACCGCGCGCGAGGCCTTGGACTTCTACAGTTCCTGGCTGGGGAAGTACGACTACGGAAACACCCTCTCCCTGGTGGAGGTGGAAGGCGGGCTGGGCGGCATGGAGCACACCGCCGCGGTGGCGATCATGATGAGCGCCGCCCGCGACCCGGAGTACTCCAAGGAGACCGCCGCCCACGAGGTGGCCCACCACTGGTTCGGAGACAACCTGCGGATCAAGAGCTGGGGCGACTTCTGGATGAGCGAGGGCTTCACCAACTACGCCACCTACCGCTTCTTCCGGCACGCCGAGGGGGAACAGCGCTACCTCAAGCTCCTCGACCACGCGAAGGACGAGGTGAAGGACGCCCTCGAGGCCAACCCCCACGCGCTCTCCGCTCCCGCCCACACCGACGTGCACGAGATCTTCGACTCGGTCCCCTACGAGATGGGGCCGTGGATGCTGCGGATGATGGAGTGCAAGCTGGGCACCGAGAAGCTGGACGTGCTGCTCCGAGAGTGGTTCCAGGCCAAGCGCGGCCAGGCGGTGTCCACCTTTGAGTTCGTCGCCTTCGCCAAGGCCAAGACCGGAGCGGACTTCGGCCCCTTCTTCGCGGCGTGGAACTCGATCAAGGCAGTGCCGAGCTTCAAGGCCGAAGTGAAGCTCAATGGCACCAAGGCCGAGGTGACGTTGAGCCCGACCACCGAGGTGCCCGAGGGCCTGAAGGTTCCGCTGCGGCTCGAGGGCGAGGGCGGGAAGTCGAAGACCGTGCTGGTGGATCCGTCGCGGCCCTCCGCCATCGATGCGGGTTTCAAGGTGGTGAAGGCCCGGTGGGATCCCGATCGCACCGTGATGGCCTTCGTGCGCTGAGCTGACGCGGCGGGCGATGCGCTCCGCTTGACAGCGCGGATTTGACTCCGGGGCCGGTTTCCTGCGCGAATACGCGCCTTCCGGGAGGCCACCATGATGGCCCGAACCGCCGCGCTCTTGCCGTTGGCCTGCGCCCTCGCCTGCTCCAAGGGACCGTATCCGGTGAAGGTCCCTCCCGAGCCTCCGCCGGTGGCCAAGACGACCGTCTCGCCGCCGCCAAGCGTCTTCACCGGCAAGCTGACGATCAGGTTCGAGACCGACCGCCCGGCCACGGTGTTCGCCACCACCGACGGCTCGGACCCGCGCGTCGAGGCTAAAGGACGCCTGACGGGTGCCGCCCAGCTTTCGGTCCAGCTCGACCGCACCTCGGTGGTCTCCTTCTTCTCCCGCACCCCCGAAGGCGGCGAGGAGACGGTCCAGACCGCGACCTATACCCGCGCCGGCGGCGAGCCCGGGAGCATCTCGGGGGTCGTGGTGGTGGGCGGCCTTGCGGTGCAGAAGGAAATCGCCCTCTCGGTCGACGGCGCCATCACGCGCCTGGGCAAGGTGAACGCGCCCGGCGAGCTGCGCTTCTCGGCCACTGGGCTCGACTCGGGTCAACACCGGCTGGTGGCGGTCGCCGACCGGAACGGCGACGGGAATTTCTGGCCGCTCATCGACTACGCCTCCGACACCCACGCGGTGACCCTGGACCTGAAAGACCCCTTCAAGGCCAGCGCCGAGAACGTGCGCATCTACCTGGGCACCTCGCAACCCGGCCTGGCCACCATCCAGGGCACCATCACCCTGCCGGATCCGCCGGTGGGCCAGAACCTCTCGGTCTCCGCCCTCAAGTCGGACGCGCTCGGCGCGAGCGCGGACATGAACGCGCTCTTGCAGCAGCTGCAGAACGGCTACCGGGTCTTCACCAACGGGACCGACAAGCAGTACCCCTACGCGATCACCGACCTCGAGCCGGGACGGTACGTGCCGGTGCCTGCGCTAATGGGCTTCGGCGCGGGGGGGCTGGCGCTGAACTTCATCGCCAACCCGTTCAAGGCGCTGAACCTCGGCCCCGGGGAGACCGGAGTCGCCGACTTCGCCTACGGCCCGGTGGGGATTTCGGGGACGGTCACCTTGAAGCCGGCCCAGGCGCCCCAGGGGATCGTCTACGGAGTGGTCGCCGCCAAGCACGCTTCCTTCACCGAGGGGATGCAGGCGGTGCTGATGCCGGCGGTCTTCCTCCCGCAGACCGGGACGACCGACTTGAAGGGCAGCTACGCGGGGAGCGCGCTCCGGGCGAACGCCTCGTTCCAGGTCCGGGTGTTCACCAGCCTGGAGGGGCAAAACCCGCTCACCGCCGCGCTGGCGTGGTCGATCAACCCGTTCGCCGGGCTGCCGCCGCAGGCCACCGTGCCGACCGGATCGTCGGACGTGAAGCAGGACATCACCGTCCCGTAGCCACCCGCGCGGCCGCGCGTGTGAGGTAGATTCGGCGGGCCATGCTTCTGGTTCCTCCCACCGAAGAGCAAACGTTCAACGTCGACCACCGGGTCATCCTCCACGGCGTGAGCTGGAAGACCTACGAGGCGATTCTCGCCGCGAGGGGCGACCGGTCGGCGCCGCGCATCGCGTACCTCGAAGGGGAGCTCGAGATCATGTCGCCCTCCGAAGGACACGAGGACATCAAGAAGAAGTGGGCCCGCCTGCTCGAGGCCTGGTGCGAGGAGATGGGCATTCCGCTCCAGGGCTACGGCTCCTGGACGCTCAAGCGCCAGAAGGAAGAGCGCGGGGTCGAGCCGGACGAGTGCTACATCGTGGGACGCCGGCACGCGAAGGCGCCCGACCTGGCCCTGGAAGTCATCTGGTCGCACGGCGGCCTGGACAAGCTCGAGATCTACCGGCGGCTCGGAGTCCGTGAGGTGCAGCTCTGGGAAGCAAGCCATATCTCGGTCTTCGTGCTGCGAGGCGAAGGCTACGTGCGCGTCGAGCGCAGCGAAGTCCTGCCCGCGCTGGACCTGGAGCTCATCGCCCGCTGCCTGAAGATGCGCTGGCAGGACCAGGCGGTCAGCTCGCTGCGGAAGGCCCTGCGCCGCCGGAGGAAGACGCACTAGCGCCGCGGCGGATCCGCACGCCGCGCTTTCCCATCAACCGGTAGAAGGTCACCCGGTTCACCCCCGCCTCCCGGGCGGCCTCGCTCACCCGCCCACCGCAGCGCTCGATCAACTCGAAGAGGTACTGCCGCTCGAGCGGCGCCAGCCACTCCTCCCGCATCTGTGCGAGGGTGCGGCGGTCGGGCTTCTCCACCGGCGGGTCCAAACGTGCGGCGGGAACCCGCGTGGCGCTCATCGAGCGGGGCAAGTCGTCCGGCCGCACATCCCCGTTGCCGCTCAGGATCACCGCGTGCTCGATGGCGTTCTTCAGCTCGCGCACGTTGCCGGGGAAGTCGTAGGCCTGCAACAGCGCCATCGCCTCCTTGGTGACGGTGCCCACCGGCCGGCCGTGGCGCTCGGCGGCCTGGTGCAGGAACACCTGGGCGAGGACCGTAAGGTTCTCCTTGTAGCTGCGCAAAGGCGGCAGCTCGATCGTCATCAGCCCCACCCGGTAGTAGAGGTCGTCGCGGAAGCGGCCCTCGCGCACCATCGCCGGGAGGTCGCGGTTGGTGGCGCAGAGGATCCGCACGTCCACCCGGGCCGGCGGCTCATTGCTCCCGAGCGGCGTCACCTCGCCCTGCTCGAGCGCCCGGAGCACCTTGGCCTGAAGCAAGAGCGGCAGCTCCCCCAACTCGTCGAGGAACAGGGTCCCCCCGTCGGCCTTCTGCAGCTCCCCCAGCTTGTGGAATGAGGCGCCGGTGAAGGCGCCCTTCAGGTGCCCGAAGAGGACGCTCTCCAGCATCGTCTCGGGGATGGCGGCGCAGTTCACCGTCACGAAGGGCCTCGAGGCCCGCTTGCTGTTGAAGTGGATCGCCCGCGCCACCAGGTCCTTCCCGGTGCCGCTCTCCCCCTGCACCAACACCGGGGCGTCCGTGGCAGAGACCTGCTCGATGCGCCGCTCCACCTCCATCCACTCCGGCGAGAGCCCCTTGATCACGAACGGGCGACCGGCGTCGTCCCGGGTGGCCCTCGCGAGCTGCGCCCTCCTAAGGAACTTCGCCGAAGTCTGGGCGAGTCGCTCCAGCGCCACCACGTGCGAGGGGCCGAAGACGTTCCGCTTCGACGAGGAGACGGTGAGCACCCCCATCGGGCGCCCTTGCCAGGGAATGGGCACCGCCAGCACCGCCGCCACCTCCAGGAAGTACCGCGCGTAATTGGGGTCCTGCGAGGTGTCGTTGCACGCGTAGGGCCGGCCTCGCTCGAAGCAGGTCAGCGCGATCCCGTTCGGCCTGCCCCTGCGCGGCCGCAACACCGTCCCCGTCCCCGGCAAGGCCACGATCACTCCGCCCACCATGTGGAAGTCCACGCTGAGGCCCTTGAGCTTCGCGTCGTGAAGGAAGACCGCCCCCTCGGTGGTCCCCGTTTCCGCGCAGGCCAGCTCCACCAGCCTCCGGGCCACCAACTCCATGTCCGCGGAGTGGAGCTGCGTCTCGGTGTAGAAGTCAGTGAGCACTTGTTTCTGAGAATATACAAGTGAGTCTGTTGCCGCAACATGCCGCGCCGCCAGAGTCCGTAATTTCGTGGGGTTGAGATCTCGGCCACCAGGCACAGGTGGTGCAACGGGAAGGTCCGATAACCGACTTCCCAGGAGCGAAAAGTGAAGACCCTTCGACTGATTCCCGCCCTCGCCGCTCTCCTCGCCCTCGCCGGTTGCGGAGTGGGCGATGCCACCATCACCCTGGACGAGGGGGCCTACGAGGAGAACCAGGAAGCGCTGACCACGCCGGGCCGCTTCGAGACCTTCGTCGGCCAGGACGGCCAGTACTACTTCCACCTGCTCGCCGGCAATGGGCAGAAGGTGCTCGCCTCCGAGGGTTACTCCTCGCTCAGCTCCGCCAAGGGCGGCATCTCCTCGGTCCGCTCCAACGGAGTCAACAACGGCCGCTACTTCCTCCGCGAAGCGTCCGACGGTTCCTGGTACTTCGTGCTCATCGCCACCAACGGGCGGATCATCGCGGTGAGCGAGATGTACTCCTCCCAGTGGAACGCCGGCCGCGGCATCACCAGGGTGGCCGAGGTGATCCGGCTCACTGTGGCGCAGGGCCCGGCCCTCGCGGGCGACCCCAGGTTCGAGATCTTCCGCGGGCTCGACTCGAAGTACTACTTCCACCTCCGTGCCCGCAACGGCGAGATCGTCCTCCAGTCGCAGGGCTACGCCTCGCGCAGCGGGGCGGTCTCGGGGACCAACTCGGTGGCGAACAACGGCTCGGTCACCAGCCGCTACGAGGTGCGCGCGGCCGCCGACGGCAAGTACTACTTCGTGCTCAAGGCCGGCAACGGCTGGGTGATCGGCCGGGGCGAGACCTACGAGACCAAGGCGGGCGCCGAGCGCGGCGTGGCCATCTGCGTCCAGTTGCTCTCCGCCGACGTCCTTCGCTAGCGGCATCCCGGGGCGGCGCTCACCGCCTCGGTCCAAAGATGATGGTCAAGTCGACGGGCCTCCGAAGCTGGATGAGCCCGTCGATTGCTTGTTGGTGCTGGAGGCCAATTCCCACGAAGGCCACTCCGATCGCGGTGTGGGTGAAGCCCTTCCGGCCGTAGGCAATCCACACCACCTCGCCGCCGACCTCCAGCGGCGGCTCCCCCGCGAAGTGCACCGCCAGGCTGGCCAGTGCCTGCGGCTGGAGGTCCGCCGGCAAGCTCGTCTCCGCGGGGACGCGAAGCCCCATCCCGCCCCTGGAGAGATCCCGGATCAGGTATCGCTGCTCGGGGCTGAGCGCGTCGCGGGCGACGAGGTTCACCGGGATGCGGGGGTGGAGCCGCGCTTTCTCGTAGCGGTGCTCGGCGAAGATCTCCTCCAGCAGCTTCTCCAGGGCAGCCCGCTTCTCCTCGGAGGGCAAGTAGCGGATCCCCAGCTCGTGGAGGCCGGACTCCGAGCTGGGACCGCACCAGATCACCTCGCCCTCCACCTCCACCGGCGCCTCGGCATTCGTGGCGTACATCTCGAAGACGAAGCGCGTGCCGACCGGCAGCGCCTGCTTGCTCTGCAGGCGGCAGCCTCCCTTGGAGATGCTGGTGGTGTATTCGGTGATCAGCGACCGGGCCGACTTGAACACGACCTTCAGCCGGATCGGCCTCCGAAGGTGCGTCCTTCGCTCGCGGGGGCTGGCTCTTTTCCTCAAGCGGGTGGGGAAACTGGACCACGAAAGCGCCCGACCGGCAACAAGTCGTCCGGCGCTTCACCCCGGAAGGGTCGGAGCTTCACGCAGCGCAGGAGTCGATCGAGCCCTCCGGAAGCTCGGCGAGGAACCGCTCGCGGGTGCGGCGGGTGAAGCTGCCCCGGCGGATGAATGAGGCGAGCCGCCCGAGGACCTGCTTGCAAACCTCCAGCGCTCCTTTCAGCTCGGCGGGGAAATCCACCTCGGGGCCCCGGTACAGCTCCCGCTCGGAGAGGCCGGAGTGCGAGGGAAGGCCGCGGAGGCGCCCGAGCGGGCTAGAGAGGAAGAGCCCGTGCAAGTAGAGACCCCGCACCCAGGAGTCCATCTCTTCCTTGGTGGGCGCCTCGCGCAGCGCCTCGCGGGAAGACAGGCGCACCAGCTCGTAGAGGCCCCGCCCGATGCCCTGGGTGGGGAAGCCCCGGCGCTTGCTGATCTGCAGCTTCGAGCGCAACAGCCGCGTCCCCATCAGGTCCGAGCCGTGCAGCTCCCGGAGGAAGAAGAGCGCCTGGAGCCACTCGATGCGGCGGTGGGCCTCCCGCAAGGTCTCCCTCGGCCGCCGCTGCCGGGCGGCCAGCCGCTCCACCAGCGGGTTGAGCTGGCGATCCAGGCAGAGGTGCGTGAAGTAGCCGGAGACGAACGCCATGCCCGCCTCGGTGCCCACCAGCGCGCCCATCGCCACCAGCTCCGCCATCTTGAGGCCCAGCCCCACCGGGGCCCGCGCGTGGAACAATCGGCAGAAGCGCGGAGGTTCTCTCCAGCCGCTCAAGAGCCCCCCGTACTCCGGGAGGTCGGAAAGCGCCGCTCCCAGCCTGGCGTACTCGATGTCCTCGGTCAGCGCGCAGGAGATTTCCTTGGGCAGCTGTTCGGCCTCGGCGGACAGCCGTTCGACCGCGGTGAGGTGCAACAGGAGCGCTGGCACGGCCCGCAGGCTGGGGCAGGTTCGGCCCCAATGCAATCGGGGAATCGGCTAGCATCGCGCCCCTTCGAGTTTCCGGGAGCCGACAACAGCCATGAACTTCAGCCTCGTGTCCGGCGATGCCTCGCGTCTCAAGGGCGAGGTCCTGGTGCTGCCGCTGTTCGAGTCCGACCTCTCCGACCGCCGCAAGGCGCCCGACGCCCTGCTGAGAGCCGACCGGAAGCTCAAGGGGCTCCTCGTCAAGTCGGCCAGGGCGGAAGGCTTCCGCGGGAAGTCGGACCAGCTGTTCGCGATGCACACCCAGGGCCGGGTGGCGGCGGGGAAGGTGATCCTGGTCGGGCTAGGTGAGCGGGCGAAGTTCGAGCCGGAGGTACTGCGCCTGGCCGCCGGCAAGGCGGTGAAGGCGGCGAACAAGATGCGGGCCAAGAGTGCGGTCTTCTGGCTGCCCACCACGCGAGACTTTCAGCAGTGCGTCAAGGCGGCGGTGGAGGGGCTCTCGCTCGGCGCCTACCGCTTCGAGCGCTACCGGACCACCAACAAAGAGGAGCGGGCCGCGCCGCGGGTCGAGCGGGTGCAGCTGTTGCTCCCTCCTGGGCAGGAGAAGGACCAGGCGGTGCAGCAGGCGGTGGAGCTGGGCCAGCGGGTGGCCGAGGCGACCAACTGGGCGAGGGACCTGGTGAACGAGCCGGCGGCGGCGCTCACTCCCGCTCGCCTGGCCGAGGAGGCTCGGCAGGCCGCGGAGGCGGCCGAGTTGAAGATCTCCGTCGGCGGCCGAAAGGAGATCGAGTCGCTGAAGATGGGCCTGTTCCTCGGGGTGTCCCAGGGGAGCGGCCAGGAGCCGAAGCTCATCCACCTGAGCTACACACCGAAGGACCCCGACGCGGCCAAGCTCCCGCCGCTGGCGCTGGTGGGGAAGGCGATCACCTTCGACTCGGGCGGGCTGTCGCTCAAGACCGCCGACTCGATGGTGGACATGAAGACCGACATGGCCGGGGCGGCGGCGGTGCTGGGGGCGATGCGGGTGGTGGGGGCGCTCAAGCCGCCCTTCCCGGTGCACGCGCTGATGGGGGCCTGCGAGAACATGCCCTCGGGCACGGCGTACCGGCCGGGCGACGTGCTCACCTCGCGGCTGGGCAAGACGGTGGAGGTGACCAACACCGATGCGGAGGGCCGGCTGGTGCTCGCGGACATGCTCGCCTACGCCTGCGAGCTCAAGCCCTCCGCGATCGTCGACGTGGCGACCCTCACCGGGGCGTGCATAATCGCGCTCGGCCACTTCATCGCCGGCGCGTTCGGCGAGGACGATCAGGTGGTCTGGTCGCTGATCGAGGCGGCGCGGGCGGCGGGGGAAGAGGTGTGGCGGATGCCGGTGAGCCAGCTCCAGAAAGAGGCGCTGCGCTCGGAGGTGGCCGACCTCAAGAACTCCGGCGAGCGCTGGGGCGCGGCGATCAACGCGGCGCTCTTCCTCAAGGAGTTCGTGGGCGAGACCCCCTGGGTGCACCTGGACATTGCCGGCCCGTCGCAAAGCCCGAAGGAGCGGGGGTACCTCAACAAGGGGGCCACCGGGATCGGCGTGCGCACGCTGGTGGAGCTGATCCGCCGCCGCAGCGACGCGGTGGAAGGCCCGGAAGCGCCGGAGCCCGAGCCCAAGATGAAGCCCGCGGGGAAGAAGGCTACTCGGGCGGCAGCTCGAGGAGCTTGACCAGGTCCAGGTGGAAGATCACCTCCGGGGGCAGCTCGCCCACCCCGCGCAGCTCGACGTCTCTGCTCGGCCGCACCATGAGCTTCACCCCCGGCCAGGGGCTCAAGGAGGCCCTCCCGCGCTCGTCGGATCGAAGGTGGCCCGCGACGGCCAGCTCGCTGCTCCCGGGGACGACCATCATCGCCCGCCGGCCGCTCATTCCCGGGGAGAGGGAGCCGAGCAGCAGCCGGGCCTGGTCGGCCGGAAGCAACGGCGACACGATGATGAGGCTGCCGGCCACCGGTCGCCCGCCGGCGTCGACGACTTCGATCCACGCCGGTGCCAACTCGCGAAGCGACAACGTCACCTCGCGCGCGTCGGTGAGCTCGACCAGCTCGCTCCGCGCCGACCCGCTGACTGCGGTGAGCACCAGCTGGGTTCCCACGGTCCGCTCGATCTGGAACCGGCCGAAGTCGTCGGCGGCGGCCAGCTCGTCGCAGTCCGGGTGGGGGACGCACTCGGAGCGGGACCACTCATCCGAGACCCCTTCGCTCTCTCCGTGAGGATCGCGGTCCGGGCCGAGGAAGAGGGGCCGCTCGAAACCCAAGATTCGGGCTCCCGCCGCGGCTCGGCCGCCGGGGTCCAGCACCTGGCCCTGGAGCCGCCCGCGGCGCGCGAGCGAGAGCGACACCATTCCTCCCGCGGCGACCTCGCGCTCGTCCGCGCCAAGCCACTCGTCGAAGGCGCGAACCTTGTAGGAGCCGGGCAGCAGACCGCCGATCTCGAACTCGCCCTCCTCTCCGGCATAGGTGCTCAGGCGGTACCCCTGGCCCTCCGCGACGACCAAGGCGCCGGGAGCCGCTTCGTCGCCTGCGGTGACCCGGCCGCCGAGCGTCAGCCCAGGGGACAGATCCAGGGTCAGCCCGCCGATCTCCTCTCCGGCGCGGACGCGCAACCCCTCGAGTGCGGAGGGAAGGAACCCAGGCGCGCGTGCCACCAGGCGGTACTCGCCGGGGACGACGTACTGCTCGAACTCGCCAGGCATCTCCGTATCGAAGAGAGGCACCGGGATCTTGCCGACATCGTCTTCGCGGGCGTCGAGCTGTTCCAGCTCGAGCGAGGCGTCCTCGGGCAGCTCGCCCAAGAGGCTCGCGACCCTTCCCCGCAGGATGGCCTGAGGTTCCTCGTCATCCTCCCAGCTCTCGAGGTCATCCTCGGAAAGGGCAGCGGGGAACTGCTCCGGGTCGCCGGCGGATGGGGCATGGGGAACGGTTTCTTCTCGACGAGAGCGAGGCACCGGTGCGGCTGCTGGTTGCTCGGCGGCCGTGGGAGTCTCCGCGGGCGCCGGCCCGGCGCAGTCAGGGGCGAAGTGGAAGACGACGCTCGCGGCGAGGCAGCAGAGCGCGAGCGCGAGGCCGAGCTTCATGCGCGGGTGGGACACCGCGGCGCGGGCCGAGGTTCCCCAGCCTGAGCCACGGGGGGTGGCTTTCATTCGGGGCAGCAGATCCCGTTCGGCCCGAGCGAAGTCTGGGGCGACCCCTGCGCTCCGCTCGGGGTGACCGGGCTACTCCGGTTGCTCGGATGAGATCCGCAACCGGCCATGTCGGGAGAAACATGTACCGCCTGCCCCGGCCGAGCCGGCCCGACATGGTGAGGGAACCCCGCGCGCCGTGTGACAATGGGCGGCATGCACTGGCTCGTCGCGGCGTCGCTCGTTCTCGGGCAGGCACCCTCCCAGCCAGCGCTCCGGTACGTGCAGGCGGACATCGCATCGCCGGGGGTGCCACGGGTGCGCGGAGGAGCCCCGGTCCACACCCCACTGGCGCACTCGCCCGATGCGCGAGGGTGATCAGCATGGGAACCACACCCCCCGAAGGAGCCCGCGGGCACCGCGCTGAGGCTGCGCATCGGCTCAGGAGGCGCGCGAAGGTGGCCCGTCTGGCTGTCCTCCGTGCGATCTCCTGCGCCGCCGCTCCCCTACCCCCGAGGAACCGCCCTCACGCTGGCGAAGATCCGGTCCACTTCGTCCCCTGCTCCGAGCGACGACCTCGGCCAGGTGCCCAGCACCAGGAACACCCGCCCCGGGCCACCGCGGAACACCGCGACCTTCCCTTCCACTTTTTCTCCAAGGCGGAAGCTGAAGCCCACCGCGTCCTCGGCGAGCGGGACCGGCGCCGGATCGCCGGCGAGGAAGCCCGGCTGGCGCCGCAGGCCGTCGTTCAGCCGCTCCGCGTACTGAGAGGGAGTCGCCGCCGCCGGGGCAATCTGCAGCACCACCTGCGCCCCGCTCGTTTCGTTGCGCAGCACCACCGGCACTGAAACCCCCTCCGCAGTCACCTCGTCATTGGCGTCGAGGCGCCAGGGGCCCGCGGGCCGGACCAGCTCGAAGCCTAGCTGACGATCGACGTAGCGGCCTCCGGGCGCCGGCGCCTCGGTCGCTTCGGGCCGGGCGATCCTCCAGGCGGAACATCCGGCGAGCACAGCCAACACCGCGGCGGCCAACCACCTCATGCTCATGCACCTCCGGAATGCGCGCGACCTCGGCCGCCCGCTCCACGCAGGTGGGCATCGCGGCCGAGCGGCGGAAGGCGCGCGCCGCAGCGATCGTTCAGCGTTCAGCGTTCTCGCGGTGCAGGTCGCCCGGCCCGAGCGCGGTCCGCGTCACCGCAGCGCCGCTTCCACCTCTGAGGCGATCCCTTCGGCCGCCTCCTGCGGCTCCGGCGCGGCATAGATCGGCCGTCCCACCACCAGGAGATCCGCCCCGGCGCGGATGGCCATCGACGGCGTCTCCACCCTCGCCTGATCGCCTGCTTCGAATCCCACTGGGCGGATCCCCGGCGTGCACAGAAGCGCCCCAGGGCCGAGCAGGGACCTGACCGCGGACGCTTCCCGCGCGGAGCACACCACTCCGTGCGCGCCGGCGCGCCTCGCAAGCTCCGCCAGGTGCAGCGCCTGCTCGAGCGCGTTCGCCCTCACGCCGACTTCGAGGAGCCCGGAGTCGTCCATCGAGGTGAGCACGGTGACCGCCAGCACCCTGGGAGCAGGACGCCCCACCCTCGCCGCCCCCTCGCGGGCGCCCTCCACTGCCGCGCTCAACATCGCCTCGCCACCCGAGGCGTGCACCGTGAGCAGACTGGCCCCCAGCGCGCCGGCCTCCTCCGCGGCGAGCCGCACCGTGTTGGGAATGTCGTGCAGCTTGAGGTCCAAGAACACCTTCGCCCCTTCCTCGAGGAGCGCCGCCACCGCCGCCGGCCCGTGCCGGACGAAGAGCGAGAGTCCGACCTTGGCGTAGGCCACCTGGGCGCGGACTCTCCGGTACAGCGCGCGGGCCTCATCGAGCGGGAGGTCGGCGGCCAGGGCCAGGTGCTCGCGGGCGCGGGACATCTAGCCGAGCGCCTTCTGGATCCGGCGGAGCTCGGTGGCCAGCCGCTCTCCTTGCTCGGGAGGGATGACGTTCTTGGCCGAGAACAGGGCGTAGGAGATGAACGCGTCGATCGCCTCGCACGCCTCGCGCTCGTTCTCCACGTTGGACCTGATCCGCAGCACGTCCAGCGATCCGTCCTCGCCAAGCTCGATGCCCTGGAACGGGCGCTCCAGCCCCGGGAGGGGATCGGTGAAGAAGGAGCCAAGGTCGGTCAGGTTCCTCCCGGCCGCGAGGAGCTGCTCGCAGATGTCGCGCACCAGCGTGGAGTAGGCCTTGAGCCCGCTCGAGAGCAGCTCCTCCTTGGTTGCCCGCTCTTGGGGCTCGACCGCGGGCTTCTTGGCCTCCTCCTCGGCCAGCGCCCCCGAGGCTACCAGTTGGTCCAGCGCGACCAGGAAGGCGCGCTCGCCTCCCTCGAACTCGGCGCGCAGGGAGACCACCTCGGTGCCCCGCTCGGCGAGGGTGATGAGCGGGGCCAACTCCTCCAGGCCCGCCGGCAGCGGCCTTTGGCCCTGCACCAGCCGCCGCATGGGAGGGAACTTCTTCCTTAGCCTCGAGACCTCCTCAGCCCGACGCATGCCCTGCAGGAGCACGTCCTGGGTCCTCTCGGACAGCTTCACCGCATCGTCGGCCGGGGCGAGGCCCTCGAGGAACATCCACTGGCCGTCCTCCAGCTCGAAGAGGCTGAGGACGATCTCCTTCACCAGCCCCCCCATGGCCGAATACAGGGCGGCCGGAGTGATCAGCCGAGAGGAGGTCAACACCTGGCCGAGCCTGAGGCCCTGCTTCACCTGGGCCAAGGCCTCCTCGACCTGTTCGGGGGTGAGCAGCTTCTGCCGGATCATCGACCGGCCCAGCCGCTCGTAGGGCTCGGTGGAGGTGGCGAAGACGATCTCCCCATCCACCAAGCGGACGGTCTTCCGCGCCGCCCCGCGGGTGAGCACCAGCTTGCCGCTCCGGACGCCCGAGACCACCAGGCCGAACAGCTCGCCGATGCTGACCGAGGAGAGATCTCCGGCGAAGTAGCCCTGCTGGCTTTCCCGGAGGAGCAGCAGCGCATCGGCGCCGTGGACGATGAGGCGGAGCGACTCCCCGGCTCGGTAGGCGGAGGCGAGCGACCGCGGCAGCTCGATGGCGACGGTCTCGCCGGACGGCTGCACGCTGGCGCGCAGGGGAGCGCTCATCGCCTCAAGGCTAGTGGGCGGCCAGCTCCTGGTCGATCACCTTCTTGAACTCTTCCAGCGGCTGGGCGCCCGAGAGCATCACTCCGTTGATGAAGAACGCCGGCGTCCCGTCGACCCCGACCTTCTGGCCCGCCTGCATGTCCTCCTGGATGGTCTGGAGGTTCTTGCCCGAATCGAGGCACTGCTCGAAGCGCGCCTGGTCGAGCCCGAGCGACTTGGCGTGTTCCTTGAGGTCCGGCACTTCGAGCTTCTGCTGATTCTTGAAGAGCAGGTCATGGTACTCCCAGAAGCGGCCCTGCTCGTGCGCGCAGCTCGCGGCCTCCGCTGCCTTTCCGGCCTTCTTGTGGAAGGGCAGCGGGTAGTGGCGGAAGAACAGCCGCACCTTCCCGGCGTAGGCCTGCATCACCTCCTCCACGGTGTCGTGGGCCCGGGAGCAGAAGGGGCACTCGAAGTCGGAGAACTCGACGATGGTCACCTTGGCGTTCTCCGGGCCGCGGGAGGGGCCCTTGGCTTCGACCTGCTTGCGCGGCTTGGGCGGGGGTTCGAGCTTCACCTCCACCGCGGCGGTGGCCTTGAGCTGCTCGAAGAGCTGCTTCGCCAAGGCCTCGCGCTTGGGGCCGGTGAGGGAGCGGGCGATGCGGTCCTTGAGCTCTTCGAAGCTGGCGCCGGGCGGGAGCTGCGGGGCGACCTGGTCGAAGAACTTGCGCATCTCCTCCTCGGAGGGGGCGGGCACCTTCGAGTCCACCTCGGCCTGGAAGTACTGCTCCTTGGTGATTCCCTTCTTCTTGGCTTCCTCCTCCAGCACCGCGTCCACGGCCATCGATTCGATCGCCTGGAGGCGGAGCTCGTACTTCTTCTGCTCCATGTCTTGGAGCTGGTTGGCGATCTTCTGGTCGACCTCGGCGAGGGTGATCTTCTTCCCGCCGCCCCAGATGCCGACCACCGTGTCGGGGGGAGGCTCGAAGCTGCGGGCCGCGACGGCGCCTCCTCCGGCGGGCTTGTTGTCCTTGCTGCAGGCGCACGCCCAGACGAGGGCGAAGGCCGCAGTGAGAGCCGCAGTTCCGAGGAGCTCTTTCATCGGGGCCGCATACAGGCCCCCTTAGCGGGACGCAAGGGAAAGCGCGCCGGCTCAGCGCTCAGGCCGCGCTCGGCTCGAGCACCCCGGCCAGGTCCGGGAAGCGCAAGTCCAGCCGCTCCACGTCGCGCCTTCCGGCGTGGACCACCGCGTGGCAGCTCGAATCCTGCAGCACCATCTGCACCAGCCGGTGGTTGAGGGCATGCCCGCGGCAGGGTGGTCGCCAGCGAGGTGTCCACCACGTTCTCCGCCAGCGCCTTGATCGCCAAAGGCGGCCCCAGGTCCGTCCTCACGAAGACCACGCCGTGCCCCGCCGGCGCCGGAAGAAGCCTCATGGTGACCTGCGCACCCGAGTGCAGCCCAACGCTAAGAAGTAGCCGTCTCGGAGGTCATTCGTCGTCCATGGAGGCGGTGGCCTCGGCAAGACCGCGAGCACCTCACTTGGCTCGACGCGGTGGGCCAGGCAGGGCTGGCGCAGCTTGGCGTCGAGTGCATCTGGTCGTGCACCCGTCGCGTTCCCCCAAGCCGCGGGTGTCAGCCCGGTGGGCTACGCATGCCCGAGAGAGGCGGGCGGCGTGGAGTGTGGAGGGGGCCCCGGTGGCCGGCAAGTGAAGGTGAGCTATGAGCGGGGCAAGCCGCCCTGGGTGGAGTCGCGCCTGCAGGACTTCTTCGGCCTGTCACGCGGACCGGCGGTGTGCGCCGGGCGGGTACCCCTGGTGCTTCACCTGCTCGCGCCCAACCGGCGGGCGGTGCAAATCACCACCGATCTGGCGGGCTTCTGGTCGCGGCATTACCCCGCCATTCGGAACGAGCTCGCCCGCCGCTGTCCCAGGCACGCATGGCCTGACGATCCGCTGCAGGCTTCTCCTCCGCCGAAGAGCCGCTGATTGGACCTGGGGATCCCCTCTCCCGCTGGCGGGAGGCGCGGGTGCTCGCCCAGCTCTTGCTGGAGCACGGCCAGGGGCACGAGGCAGCGCCGGTGCTAGAGCCCTTCCGCGATGAGCCGGACCCACGCATCTGGTTCCTGCTCGCGCAGGCGTACTTCGCGGGAAACCAGCTCGAGAAAGCGCGCGAGCTCGCGGCCCGGGCGGTCGCCTGGCACGACGCGCAGATGAAGCGTGGTTGGACAGGCGCCTGGGACCGCGACGAGGCCACCGAGGTAGGACAGTTGCACGACGAGCTCGTGGCGCGGCTCGAAGGCGAAGAGGCGGTGGTGCATGATCACGCGCAACGGGGGCGGCTCATCGCGCATGCGGTGAACTTCAAGCTCCTGGCGGGCAAGCTGACCGCCGAATCGCCTCGCATCGCGCCCACCTTGAGGCTGGGGAGCATCGAGGAGACGAAGGCGCTCGGCGAGAAGCTACTTGCCGAGGGGAAGACCGCCGAGGGGCTCTGCCAGCTCGCCACCGCGGAGCTGAGGCGAGAGAGACTGTCTTCAGCCATTTCGCTCTTTGAGCAAGCGCGTGAGGCAAGTCCCTCGCACTTCGGCGCGGCATTCGGCTACGGGGCCGCGCTCGCCACCGAGCACGAGAACCATTTCGGGCTGGTCGCCAGGCTGCCGGCGAGTGATGCGCCGGAGGCGTTGCAGCGAATCGTCCCCGACTGGCCGGCTCTCACCCGCGCGGAGGGGAGGGTGGTTTGCGCCTCGGCGCTCCCGCTCGAGCGGTTCTTTCTGGCGCTGGCCGAACGCGGCGCGGTAATGCGCATCCTTCCCATGGACGTGCGACCGGTCGACCTGCCCGAGCTTCAGGAGCTAGCGGGCGAGCGAGCGGATGACGACCATCGGTCCTTCGCCGCGCTGCATGGCCTGGCCTCGGACCGGATCGCGGTGGCCTCAATCGGCGAGCTGTTGGACGTGACGCCGGAAGGCTGGACCTTCGCCCACGAGCTGGCGCACCTCGCTCACGGCTCAATGCCCGACTCGGTCGCGGAAGGCATCACCGCCTTGTTCCAGCGCGCGAAGAAACACCGGTGGATCTGGCGGCAGTACCAGCTCCGCAATGAGAACGAGTTCTTCGCCGTCGCCTACACCGATTTTCTGCTTCTGAAATACGGCTTCGAGCTCGGTCGGGAGAAGGACGACGAGGGCGAAATGCAGCGGGTGTTCGACTTCATCGCCGGCCTACAGGCGGCTCCTCCGCCGAACGCCGGATGACTCGTTCCCCAGCCGCTGAATCCTCTTCACCCTGGCCAGGGCGACGGGCGCGGCCAGCCGCGTCTTGGCGATCCGCTTCGTGACCCCGGACGAGCGACACTTCAACCGAGAGGCCGAGATCCTCGAACACCGTCGCCAGGTCTACGAGCGCACTCGGAATCGCCGACCCGAGCGATGGACGCGATCGACGCGGAACTGGAGTCCCGCAGGGGCGGGCTTCGCGCGACTGGTGAGCGCCGTCGCCCGCGGCGAGGTGGGCATCGTGATGAGCCTGGAGATTTCTCGCCTCTCGCGCAACGACGCCGACTGGCACCACCTCGTCTACCTGTGCCGGTGGACGAACACGCTCATCGCCGACGAGCACGGCGTCTACGAGCCGGCCTCGAGCGCAGACCGCATGGTGCTCGGCGTGCGCGGCCAGGTGAGCGAGCTGGAGCGCGACAACTCGGTGCACCGCATGGTGGAGGCGCGGTGGAACAAGGCGCGCCGCGGTGAAGCGTTCACCATTCCGCCGGCCGGCTACGAGCTGACCGAGCTGGGGCAGTTGAGTACATGATCTCCGTCAGGGTGACGCCTCCCAGCAAGTAACGGATCAGGAGAGAAAACGCTGGCGCGACGAGCGGAGCGGACAGCACCTGGCGCGTGGGCGCCGCAGCACACGGAGGGCGTTCTGGCACCCGGTCGGCATGCGGCGCCGCTTTCACCTTGCACGGCTGAGCCGTTTGACGCTCCGGGAGGTGCCGACTAACGTCGCACCCCGTGGAGCCCTCCGATATCACCGTTCAGATCCTCCGGGAGATCCGCGACGAGATCCGGGATCTCAAGGGCGAGGTCAAGCAGACCAACGAGCGGCTGGACGCCAATAACGATCGGCTCGACCGGGCGGAGCGACGCCAGCTCGAGTCGGAGACCCGGCTGGCGACCGAGCTGGTAGCTGTCGCGACCGCCGTCCAGCAGGTGCGCGACCTTCTGGCCACCCGACTTGATCTTAAGGAGAAGGTCGAGGACCACGAGCGGCGGATCTCCATCCTTGAGGATCGCACCGGCAACTGACGGCTCGGGCCCCTACGCCGGGTACGTGTGCGCCTCTTCGGCCATCTTCACCGCGACGCTGAAGCACGCCGGCAAGGCGCACGGCACCGACGGCAGCTACGGCGGCGTCTTCGGAGTGCTGGCGACGATGACCGACCTGATGACGGTGGTGGGGCCGCTGCTTTTCCTGAACGTCTACGCCCACGGCGAGCGCGGCGTCTTCTACGTCATGGCGCTGGTCGGGCTGCCCTTTGCCGCCGGCTTCCTTTGGCTCGGCCGCCGGTGACTGTCCGCGGCCGCGGCTCAGTGCGATTCGACCTCGGCAGAGCCTTCCACCGCGAAGGTGCCATGGACCGAGCGGCCGGCGCCGACGTAGCGGGTAGCCGCCTCGTTCGCGAAGGAAAGCCCGAAGCTGCCGCGCGTCAGCCCGTCCTTGCCCCGCCAGGCGTCGAGCCGGATGACGCCCGCCGCCACCGGGGGAAAGCGGCTGTCCTCATCGCCCATCGCCCGCGAGGCAGCGGCCCGCGGCTCGCCGGTCGAAAGCCTCGAGGCGAGGTCGACGCTTCCGGGTGCCACCGCCTCGGGCGAGTCCATTCGCACGAGCAGCTGGAACGTCGTCCCCGGCGCGGGGCCGGAGAGCCGCAGGTACGACAGCGCCAGCGCGCCGGCGGAGTAGCGCACCTCGACGTCATCGAAACCCAGCGCCAGCTCCTGGCTCAGGCTCCCTTCGAGCGAGTTGCCCGCGCCGCACCCGCCGCACAGCGCCAGCAAGCCCGCCCCAAGCACGCTGCGCCCGCTCATCGCAGGCCTCCGAAAGCGGACGAGTCCAGCTCGAACATCCGCGAGGCGGGCTCGACGTAGTTCGGTCCGCGGAACACGCCGCCGGCGGTGGCCCGGAAATGGAAGATGGGCTTGCCGCCGTCGTCCGGCTCGAACGCCGCGACGACTTCGAGGGTGTTGCTGCCCGCGGGCTCGCCTGCGGCGGCCAGCGTCTCCAGCATGTACAGGTTCGCCACCTCCACCTGGTAGCACAGGCTGCCGCCGGCCGCGGCCCCGTCGGGTGAGACGAGCCACTTGCGCGCCCAGCGCTTCACCACGTCCGGCGGGTTGGGCTCGCGCGCGTTGAGCTGCGCCAGCACCTCGGCCTGCTCGCCCAGGCCGTCCCCGTCGAGGTCGAGGTTGGCGGCGTTCAACGGAGACGCCCGGGCCCGGACCTCGAGCGAGTCGAGCAGCAGGTCGCCGTCGGTGTCGGGGTTGTTCGGGTCCGTCCCGATGAAGGCCTCCTCGCAGTCCCACAGCGCGTCGCCGTCGGAGTCGAGCCCCGCCGAGGCGCACCCTCCGGGCACCTCCTTCGCCAGCGGATCGCCTCCGGGGAACTGCGCCTCGACGCCGTCGCGCAACCCGTCGCCGTCGGTGTCGGCGTTGCGCGGGTCGGGGTCCTCGAGGTCCCCCAGCCCGTCCTGATCGGTGTCGGGCCGCGGCCGCACGTCTCCGAACACCACGCTGCGGTTGGCCACCACCACCGTGGACAGTCGGAAGCGCCGCAGCACCGGCGCGGGGTTGATGTCGAAGGCGATCGGCTCGCCGGCGGCGATGTTGGTGAAGGAGCCTCCTCCGACTTCGGCCATGCTCGCCAAGAGGCGCCGGGCGTTCTCGGCCTCCTGCGCCCAGGCCAGCGGGTCTTCCTCGCCCATCGGCTTGCCGCCGCCGAGGAAGGCGGTGTTGAAGCGCACCTCGGCCGCGCGCCCCGCCGCGCCCTCCTTGATGCCCTTGACGAAGTCGCCCAGCGCCTTGGAGAGCACCTCGGGGTCCTGGTGAGTGATGCCGCGGGTCGGGTAGCCATCGCTGATCCAGAACACCAGGTAGTGCGTTCGCAGGGCCTCGGAGGCGTCTACTCGCCCGAGGTCGCCGGTGATGACTTCTCCGGCGCGGATGAGGGTGTCGGAGTAGTTGGTCCAGCCGGTGGCGGCGCCGATGTTCCGGACCGCGGCGTCGAGCGCCTTCAAGTCGCGCGTGAAGCCGAACGTCTGCACCTGAGGAAAGTCGTTGAAGGTGATGATGCCGAAGCTCACGTCCGGCTTCGCCTGGTGGGCGCTGATGGCGCTGCGCACCGAAGTCTCGCGACGGGTGACGCCGTTCACCAGGTCGATGAGGCCGTTGTACATCGGCGGGTCAGTCTCGTTGATGAGGTTGGAGGCCGAGGTGTCGACGACGAAGAGAATCTTGTAAGGCGTGGGCAGGGTGCGCTCGGCCGGGCCGCAGACGCGGGCGTAGAGGCGCTCCCGCGGAATGGGGGGATCGTCGTCCACCGGCTTGTAGAGCTCCACCTGGGTGCACCCGAGGGCGAGCAGCAGCAGGGCCGAGGCGCTGGTCTTCATCGTGTGCCTCACTGACACGTCGGCCAGGAGCAGCTCGCCGTGCAGGTCAGCGTCTTGGTGCCGAGGTCCTGGCAGACGACGGTCTTGGTGTCTCCGGGCTTGCAGCGGCTGGCGTCGTCGGGGACGCAGGGCCCGTCGTCGACCCAGGCGCAGCCGGTGCACTTGACGCGCTTGTGGCCGGCGGCGTTGCAGGTGTCGGTGGCCACGCAGGTCTGGGACATCACCGTCCCCGCGGTGCAGGCCGGGGAGCAGCTCGAGGGGCCCCACTGGCAGGTGGAGTCGCAGGTGCGTACGTCGGGAGTGCCGCACGAGCAGGTGCCGACCGCCTGGGAGTCGCCCTTCTTGCAGCGGCTCGGGTCGGTGGGCAGGCAGTCGGTGATCGGGTTCCAGCCGCAGCCGTTGGCGGCGCACTTGAGCGTCCGGCTGCCTGGCACACCGCAGTAGAGCGAGGCGCTGGTGGTGCAGGATTCGGTCTTGGTGGTGCCCGGGGTACAAGAGCTCGGCGAGGCCTGGCAGGCCGACGGGGCGCCCCAGGAGCAGGTGGCGTCGCAGGTCGACGTCTGCGTGCCGCAGGCGCCGGTGCCGGTGGTGCACGACGTCTGACGCGTCTGGCCCTGCTGGCAGGGCGGACAGCTGGAGCGGTCGTCGCTCACCAGCAGGCTGCAGGTGGTGGTGAGGTCGCAGGTGGTGGTGCGAGTGAACGTCTTGCCGCAGGTGTTGGCGCCACAGGAGACCTGCGTCACCGAGTTGTCGGCCGTGGTGCAGGGTGGCGGCTGGTTGCAGGCGCCGACGGTTTCCTCCCAGCGGCAGTCGACGCAGGTTCGAGTCACCTGCTGCCGCATGCAGCCGTTGCTCGGCCCGCAGCTCCGCAAGAGCGTCTGGGCCTGGCCGGGGTAGCACTGGCAGGGAAGGCCGCTCACGTTGCCCGCGCAGCCGCCGGCGGCGGCCCAGCCGCAGGACTCGCACTTCTCGGTGCGCGAGGCGTTGTCGTACTGCGTGCAGGCCACGGTCCTCAGCTGACCCAGCACGCACACCGGCGTGGGGCACTCGGTGAGCTGGAAGCGGCAGTCGGCGCCGCACGTCTTGCTGCGCCGGTAGGTGGGGCACTGGCAGGCACCCAGGTCCACCACGTCGCCGGGGTTGCACTCGACCAGCGGGCACTCGTCCTTGACGGTGGTGGTGGTGAGCTGGCCCTCGAGGGGGCCGCCGCCGGGGCCGCACGAGTCGGTGGGTTCGCCGACGCACTGGGTGCGCGTCAACTTCGCGCCGCAGAGCGGGTGTCCGGCCACGCAGTACTCGGTGGTCTCCTGTGCCGGCGTGCTCAGGGTGCAGCCGCGGCATGCCGAGGTCGCCCCCCACTGGCATTGCTCGGTGCAGGTAGAGGTGGCGACGTGCCCGGGGAGGCAGGCGCCGGACAGGCACGGCACGTCGCGAATGCGTCCCGGCACGCAGGCGCCCTGGTCGCGGCAGGGCTTGCGCGTCCAGAAGCAGCCGTCGCAGACGACTTGTCGCTTGCCGCAGGCGCCGCAGGGCTCCTCGAACACCTGGTCGGCGGTGCACTCGGGCTGGCTCAGCACCTCGCAGGGAGCAGCCTGCACCCAGGCGCAGGAGTTGGAACACATCCAGCGGGCTCCTACGCAGCGGGTGCCGCAGGCTCCGCCGTCGGCGGGGCACATGTCGCAGGGCCGGTACTCGACGTCGCCCGGGGTGCACGCGCCGACCTTGTCGCAGCCGGACGGCGTGTAGGAAGCGGGGCAGCCGTCGCACGAGCCGAACACCCAGCGGCCCGTCTCATTGCAGGTGTCGGTCCGATCGATGCCGCAGCCGCAGGGCTCATTCTTCTGCTGGCCCGGGCTGCAGCGCACACACTTGAGGCCGCCCTGGACGCAGATGAGGGTGCCCTCCTCGCCGGCCGAGGTGGTGCACCGTTCGCCCCCGGTTCCCTCGTCCACCAGGCCATTGCCGTTGTTGTCCCAGCCGTCGCAGGCCTCGACGGCGGCTTCTCCCGCGTCTTCGCCCGCGTCGTATGGGCTAGAGCTCCGCAGGGTGGACGCATCGCCGAGCCCCTCGGAGTCGTCCCGCCGCCTGCCCCCGTCGGGGCCCCCATCCTCCACGAGGCAGGCGGCCAGGGCCAGCGCCGCTACGCCCAGCAGCCAGGGCGCTTGAAACCGCGGTGAAGGGGTCGTCGGATCCATCAGCCCTGGGCAAGGCAACTGCCGCGCCAGCCTCCGCGGGCGTGTGCGCAGGGTGGCGCGCCGCGTGAAATCAAGCGCCTGCAGCCGGCGCCTGGCGCCCGCGCGCCTCAGTTGGACTGTCCAGGCTCCAGCGGCGTCAGCCCCAAAGATTGCCCAGATGGGCTCCGCCGGTCACGTCCACCACCGCGCCGGTGATGGCCGAGGCGCGCTCGGAGCAGAGGAAGGCCACCACGTCGGCGGCCTCCTCGGGGGTGGTGAGGCGCTTGAGGGCGCTGGCGTCCACCAGCCGCTCGCGGGCCTCGTCGCTGCCGGCGATTCGCTCGCGCAGCCGCTCGGTGTCGGTGAAGCCCAGCACCGCCACGTTGGCGGTGATGCCGCACGACGCGGCGGCGCAGCTGGTGGACGCGGTGCTGCCCGAGGTGCCCATTCGCCAGTGGACGCTGGCCTTCCCGTGGCGGCTGCGGTGGCTGCTGCTGCGCGACGGGCCATCGCTATCGCTGTGCCTGCGCGAGCTGCTCCGCGCGACTTTCGCCTGGCAGCGGCGCCGCGCGCGGCGGCAGGGGGCGATGGGGACGCTGGAGTGTGGGGCGGTGTCGATGCTGCAGCTCTTCAGCGGGGCGCTGCAACCGCATCCGCACTTCCACGTGCTGGTACCGGACGGCGTCTTCGCGGGCCCGGGCTGCGCCTTCGTGGCGGTGCCGCCGCCCTCGGACGAGGAGGTGACGAAGGTGCTGGAGCGGGTGGTGAGGCGGGTGACGCGGCGGCTCGAGGCGGCGGGCGTGCTGGCGCCGCAGGAGGTCGAGCGGCCGGAGGAGGACTCGATGGAGGCGCTGCAGTGGTATGGGCTGCAGGAGCGGCTGGCCCTGGCCGTGGAGCCTCTGCCGCGGCGGCCGCGTGCCCACCAGGCGGTGGTGGACGGGTTCTCGCTGCACGCGGGCACCGCGGTGCAGGCGCGCGACAGGGACGGGCTCGAGCGGCTGGCGCGGTACGGGGCGCGGGGGCCGCTGTGCGAGGAGCGCCTCACCCGGCGGGATGACGGACGGTACGAGTACGCGCTGAAGCGGCCGCTGCGCTCGGGCGCGACGGCGCTGGTGCTGACGCCGCTGCAGCTTTTGCGCAGAGCGGGAGCGGTGCTGCCTCAGGAAAGGAAGCACCTCCTGCGGTTTCACGGCGTGCTGGCGCCGAATGCGAAGGCCCGCGCGCAGGTGGTGCCGAAGCCGGCCCCGCCGCCGCTGCCGCCTGGGGTGGGGAACGCCCCGCTCGGCGCCGCGCCCAAGCGGGAGCTGCCCAGGCGACCGCGGCTCGACTGGGCAACGCTGCTGCATCGGACGTGGGCCGTGGACATCATGACGTGCCGCTGCGGAGGGCGGCGGCGCGTGCTGGCCGTCGTCACCTCGCGCGCCGCGTGTCACGCCGTGCTGGCGCACCTGGGCCTGCCTGCCGGACCGCCGCCGCTGCCCAGAGCGTGCTCGCCGCCGCAGCTACCCCTGGGGTTGTGAGGCGAACGCGCCGCCTCCAGTTCGCCGTCCTCCACGCGCTCGCCCCCGCCGCCAGCGCCGGTGAGGGAGAGGTGTGCGCGAGGGCCGGAAACCAGGCCATCGCGACCAACTCGACCGCGACTCCGCGGGCGCCGTTCTGCTCCTCCACGCCCCTCCCTCACGAGCTCCCCCTCAAAAACGCGGGTTGAATGCCCTATGCTTCTTTTGGCTCAGCGCTCAGGCCGCACTCGGCTCCAGCACTCCGGCCAGGTCCGGGAAGCGCAAGTCCAGCCGCTCCACGTCTCGCCTCCGGGCGTGGACCACCGCGTGGCAGCTCGAATCCTGCAGCACCATCTGCACCAGCCGGTGGTTGAGGGCATGCCCGCTCTTGAGCACCTTGAGGTGGCCGATCACCGGCCGGCCGAACAGCGCCAGGTCCCCCATCGCGTCCAGCACCTTGTGGCGCACGAACTCGTCGGGGAAGCGAAGCCCGTCAGGGTTGAGGATGGAGAACTCGTCCACCACCACCGCGTTGTCCAAGGAGCCGCCGATCGCCAGCCCCATCTTGCGCAGGTGCTCCACGTCCCTCAAAAAGCCGAAGGTCCGCGCCCGGGAGATCTCCCGGATGAAGGTCCGATCGGAGAACTCCAGCCCGAAGGACTGATCCGAGATGAGCGGGTGGCGGAAATCGATGGTGCAGTCGATGCGGAAGCGGCTGGCCGGCTGGAGGGTGGCCTCCTTGTCCCCGTCGCTCACGGTGATCGGCTTCTTCACCACCAAGAAGCTCTTCGGCTCGTCCTGCACGCGGATTCCCGCGGTGCGGATGAGGTAGGCGAACGGGCCGGCGCTGCCGTCCATGATGGGCACCTCCGGCCCATCCAGCTCGACGCGCACGTTGTCGATGCCCAGCCCACAAAGCGCCGCCATCAGGTGCTCGACGGTGCCGACCTTCGCCCCCCCGTTGCCCAGGGTGGTCGCCAGCGAGGTGTCCACCACGTTCTCCGCCAGCGCCTTGATCGCCAAAGGCGGCCCCAGGTCCGTCCTCACGAAGACCACGCCGTGCCCCGCCGGCGCCGGAAGAAGCCTCATGGTGACCTGCGCACCGGAGTGCAGCCCCACGCCCTGACAACTGATCGTCTCGGCGATGGTGCGCTGGTTGAAGGAGGAATTGGACATTTTCGCTGTCGCCCCGCTGGTCAATCCCCGATGGAATCCGCTCCCAACTGACCGTCGCTGGTGTCCGCGGCGTTCACTTCTTGTGAGTGATGCGGCGCGTTGCTGAGCAAGGCATATGCCATGAAAGTGTCTACTTGTCAGGAAAACGGCGGGCCCGCGGCGGGCGAAGAGTGCGAAATCCCTCAGCACCGCAGCGGGAGCGAGCCAGAAATCGCGACGGACGTGTCATAGGTGCATGTGCGTCGCATTCGGGGATCTCCGCCTCGCGACACCGCTGCCTCGAATGCTGGGGCACTGCCTTCTCCCTCACCGGGCGCAAGCCGCGACTGGCGGGCGCCTCCCCGACTGGCGCAGCGTGTCTAGCCCAGGCGGGCGCGGGGGAGCAAGCCGGATTCTCCGCTGGCGGCGCTCAGGCGGGCTCGGGGCGGAACCGGGAGGCGAGCTTCTTGGCCTCGGCGAGGTCGAACTTCCTGCCCCCCAGCTCGGAGCGGCGGTTCACCGCGGCGAAGGTGGTCTCGGCCACCTGGGAGAACAGGCGCAGGTCCTCGGCGAGCCGGGCGCGGGCGACCGGTCCCTTGGGCGGCTCTCCCATCTCGAGGACCAGGCCGGCGCTGCGGTCGAAGGCCTCGTAATCGCCGTAGCGGAGGAGCTGGTAGCTCACCTCCTGGAAGTAGGCGATGAAGCGGGCCAGGCAGAAAAGGGCCGGGGCGGCGTCGGCGTTTTCCGTGCGGAGATTTGCCTCGGCGTCCTTGCACAGCTCGGCCAGCACCCAGAGGTCCGCTCTGAGCCTCTGGGCCATCTCGGACCGGTTGACCAGCTTCCGGAAGAGATCCTCTCCGGAGAGGCCGGGCTGCAGCGCCGAGGCCAGGGTGCAGATTTGCCGGCGGAAGAGCGTGGTGAAGTCGACCGCCGCCTGGAGCATCCACTCTCCGGAGGCGTCGTTCCCCTCGGAGAGCCGCCGCTGGATGCGCTCCGTCTCCCGGGCGATGTCCCTCGCAGCCTTGAGGGCGGCCCCCTGGTGCCGCTTCTGCCCGGCGCGCGCGGCCAGCTCGACCTTGAAGTGGCCGGCCAGCGTCATCGACTCGCTCCGCACCAGCGCGAGGATCACCCGGCAGCGGCGCTCGGGCGGCTCGCCGGCCTCCGCCCCCACGTAGGAGAGGTAGTGGAGCAGCCTGAAGAGCGCGAGGAAGGCGACGGTGAACGGCCGGCGGTCGGCCTCCGCCAGGGCGGAGAGCGCCTCCAGGATGGGCACCGACTTGATCCGGTCGTACTCGAGGCGGAACTCCAGCGGCCGGAAAGGCCGGAAGAAGCGGTTGAGCACCACCTCGCGCAGGGCCAGGTTCCCGATGTCGCAGAAGAGGCTGAAGCTGCAGACTTGAAGCCTGAGCAGGTGGTCGATCACCGCCCGGAGCGAGTCAAAGGACTGCCGGAGGATGAACAGGCTCTCCTGGGGCGAGTCCTGGTCCAGCTCCTCCTCGATGAGCAACCGCCGCTCGCGGTCGTCGGCGAGCTGCGACTCGAGGTAGCGGCGGAACACCATCTTCTGGTCGCTGTCCGGGTCGAGAAGCTGCCGGGCGATGCGGATCGCGCAGTCGATGGCGTCTCGGACGTCGCTCAGCTCCTCGCGGAAGTCGCGGGTGACCACCGGGCGCTTCTCGTCGATGGGCAGGTTGTGGAGGTTGAAGTAGCGCTCCACCCCGCGGAGCATCATCTCGAACTCGAAGAGCAGCTCCTCCCGGCCCTCCACCTGCACCGAGCGGAGCCAACGCTCACGCTCCGCCAAGAAGCCCGCCGAGCCCGACTGCGAATCCTTCATCAGCTCGGAGAAGAAGTCGCGCGAAGGCCGGTGGCGGATCTCCGCCGGGCGCCCGCGGCTCTTGACGGCGGCGGTGCTCAAAGGAGCTCCCCCTGCCCGCCCTTGGGAGCGGCCTTCCCGAAGTAGGAGTAGGCGCGGATGGTGGCCACCCGGCCCCTCGGGGTGCGCTGGAGGAGCCCCTGCTGGAGCAGGAAGGGCTCGTAGACGTCCTCGATCGTCTCGCGCTCCTCGCCCACCGCGGCGGAGATTGTCTCCACCCCCACCGGCCCCCCGCCGAACTTCTCCACGATGGTGAGGAGAAGCTTGCGGTCCATCGGGTCCAAGCCCAGGGAGTCGATCTCCAGCCTCGAGAGGGCCTGGTCGGCGGCCGCGCGGGTGATGTGGCCGTCGCCGTCCACCTGGGCGAAGTCGCGGACTCGCCTTAGGAGCCGGTTGGCGACGCGCGGAGTGCCCCGCGAGCGGCGGGCGATCTCCTGGGAGCCGCTGGGCTCGAGGGAGACGCCGAGGATGCGCGCGGACCGCTCGAGGATGCGCTCGAGATCAGCAGGCTCGTAGTACTCCAGCCGCTCCTGGATCTGGAACCGGTCGCGCAGAGGCGAGGTGAGCAGCCCGGTGCGGGTGGTGGCGCCGATCAGGGTGAAGGGCGGCACCTCGAGCTTCATCGCCCGGGCGGCGGGGCCGGAGTCGATGGTGATGTCGAGGCGGAAGTCCTCCATCGCCGGGTAGAGGTATTCCTCCACCGCGGCGTCGAGGCGGTGGATCTCATCGATGAACAGCACGTCCCGCGGCTGGAGGTTGGTCAAAAGGCCGGCCAGGTCGCCCTTCCGCTCGATGGCGGGGCCGGAGGTGACGTGCAGGCCCACCCCCACCTCGGCGGCGATGATGTACGCGAGCGAGGTCTTCCCCAGCCCGGGAGGCCCCGAGAAGAGGCAGTGATCGAGGGCCTCGCCGCGCTCCTTGGCGGCGCGGACGTAGACCTTGAGCTTGTCCACCACCGCGGTCTGGCCCACGTACTCGGCGAAGCGGCGCGGGCGCAGCGAGGCCTCGAGCCTCACCTCGTCGGGGGCCGCCTCGGCGGCCAGGGTGCTGGCCTTGCGCGCCATCCGGAGGGGCGGTTGTAGCAGAAAGCGGCCGGCGCCCCCATCAGGGAGGCGACCAGGCGAAGCACCGACCTAAACAATCTCGCCTTGATCGAGTGTCATTGGGACGACGTGAACGTTGACGTGAACGTGGAGGCGTTGACGGCGACGGCGACGAAACCAACCGGCAACGTCGACCGCGTTCAAACCTTCGTCCCGCGCCGCCTGGACATCGTCTTGGGCGGCTCCATCGCGGAGGACGTGTCGGCCCTGGCCACCATGGGGATGACTCCCTCGCCCACGGTGCACACCTTGGTGGTGGGACTGCACAACCTGATCGCGCCGGGAGCGCTGAACTTGCGGGTTGGCCGCTTCCCCCTCTTGGATTTCCAGCGGCCGGGCCACCGAAGCCTCACCTGCCCGCGTCTGCCGGCGGTGAGCCTTTCGAGCTGCGTTCGGAGCAACTCTGTCAGCCTCTGGAGTGCGCCAAGAGTGCCGCGAAGGGATCGCGGTTCGCCCGCGAGACGCAGGCGATCACCCCGTCCACCGCCCCGCAGCGCGCCCCGCGCCAGGACCAGTGCTCCGCCCGCGGGTCCACGACATAGATGGTGTCTGGCCGGAGCAGCCCGGACATCAGCTCCTTGGTCGAGGCAAGGCACCCCACGCGCGCTGGCTCCTTCACCCGAGCCACGTAGCCGCTGTTGATGGTGAGGCCGAGCCGGTAGGCCACGTACGAGAGCCTGATCACCTCGTCGTGGTCGATCCAGGCGCACGCCCCGAACACCTGCGGGGGATAGAGCGCCAGGTGCCGGTAGCCGCCGCGCGCCGGCTCCCACACTGCCAGGTTCGGGCGCCGCCACGGCCGCTGCTCGAGCGCCGCAGCCTGGTGTGCCAGGCCGACCTCCACCACCTGGGTGGCCAGCACCAGGCCGAGCAGCGCCGCCGCCAGGCGCTCCCGCCCGAACACCCGGATCGCCAACAGCACCGCCGCGGTGATCCAGAGGTAGTGAAGCAGCCAGATGAAGCGGCCGGTCGACCGAAACGGCGCGACCACGCTCTCCAGCGGGAGGTAGAGCCAATCGAGCTCCAGGATCGGCTCCCCATCGAGCGTTATCGGCGTGGCCAGGGCAAAGCCCGCGGCGAGCAGCGAGACGGCCGCCAGCGGAATCGCCCGAGCCCACGCACGTGGAACGGCCTTTCCCCATCTCGCCGCCACCCCCGCAAGCGCCTCCACCGTGAGCAGCACCACGCCCGACCCGAGGTAGCCGTAGCCCTCGGCCTGCAGTGGCCCGGTGTGGAACGCGGGGAAGAGGCGCGAGCGCCCGGCCGGGTTGATGAGGGTGAGCAGATCCGCAGAGCGAAGGCCGAATTCGGAAACGCCGAGGGCGGTGCCGGAGCCGATGTAGCCGAAGAGGTACCAGGGGGCGAGCGCGCCGAGCCCGAGCGCGAAGGTCCACAGGGCGGCCTCCATCCAGCCCGTCCCTCGGTCGATCACCGACAGCCGGACCAAAAGCGCGAGCGCGAGCGCCAGCGCCATCACCGCCAGGTACGGGTGAATGCCGGCCGCCAGGACCACCATCCCCACCGTCCAGCCCAGCGTCTTGCGACGCTCCGCTTGGGACGCATACGGCCGGAGGTTGAACAGCGCGAGCGCGAGCAGCATCCAGTGCGCGCAGAGGCTGTCGTGCCCGAGCCGGTCCAGGAGCACCGGAGTAGCGACGAACAGGCTGCCTCCAAGTGCCTGCACCAGGGGTCGGTCGGACTGCAGGGCGGCGATCCGCGCGCCGAAGAAGCCCTGGAGCGCGAAGCACGCACCAAGGTGCAGCCCGACGTACTGGAAGTCCGGCGGGAGCGCCGGCGAGGCGAGCTTGAACAGCACCGCCAGCCAAGGCATCGAGTCGGTGTAACCGACCGAGGTGCCGGTGGGGTGCAACAGCCCCGAGAGCGCGCCCAGCGGGAGCTGCCATTGCTCGATGCGGAAGAACAGCCAGCCGAGCAGGTGGGCCGACCAGTCGCCGGACATCAGCCAGTCGATGTGGAGCGGCCAGAGGGTGCCCGGCCCCACCAGCGCGCAGTACCAGATGAGGCCGAAGGCGGTGGCGAGGAGCGGGCCCGTCCAGCGGCTCCGTCGCGCCCGGTCCCACAGCGTCTGGAGGCGGCTCATGGTCGCACCGGCGATGCGGTCAAAACGGAGCGGAGAAGCCGACCGAGGGAAGGATGAGCCAGGCCGGGCCCGTGCTGCTGGAGTCATTCCAGGTGGCTCCGAGCAGCAGCTCCGGGGATACCCGAAGCCTGCCCGCCGAGAGGCTGTAGCCTCCTCCGGCGAGGAGGTAGTGGGCGGGCTGGATGAAGACGCCGCTGTTGGCGATCGCCGTGGCGTAGGCGTACCGAGCCCCGGCGAAGAAGCGGTCGTTCTCACCGGCGGGCAGCTCGAAGAGAATCCCGGCGGTGGGATTCACGAAGAGCGCCCATCTCAGGGAAGAGCTGCCTGGCGACTCGAAGTACGCCGCGGTCGCTACTCCATGGAGGAAGCCGATTCGCGTCCTCGGGCCGCGCTGGAGCGTCAGGTCGCCCTCGACTCCCAGGAGCCAGTTCGCCCCGACGATCGAGAGCTCGTACTCCGGCGCCAGCCTGAGGGAGAGCGCGGCCTGGACCGGGAACCCTGCCGCCACCACCGAACGATCGGTGACGGCCACCAGCGGCCCGGCGCCGGCATGGAGCCGGTGGACCTGCGACTCGTCCTCCACGGTTGGCCGGGCATTCACCGCGTGGCCAAGCGATGCCAAAGGAGGGATGCCCGGCACGATGCAGCCGGAAGCCACGGCGAGCAGAGAGAAGAGTCCGGAGCGGCCGGCCCGGGACGCCGCGGGGCGCGCAAACCACCTCATCGCTCACAGCGTACCCGAGGCCCAGACGGCGGGCATGCGTGTCGCCGGTGGGGCCATGGCGCCCAGCCGCGTGCGGCTTCCGCCCAATTCGCGTCGGCCGTGGGAGCACGGGCGCCGCTCTGGTAGATGAGCGCGTCCGCCTGCCGCACCGGAGAGCCCATGCCCAAAGATCCCCCGCCGTTGCCCCCCGCGCCCCTCGGGCGCCGCATCATCGCCGGGTTGCTGGACGCGGCGATTGTTGTCGGGCTCGCCGCGGCGTATTTCCTGGTGCCGCTCCTCACCCAGGGGGTGGTGCTTCCGATGTGGGGAGTGCTCGCGGCGGTGCTCGGCTACTCGGTGGTCCCGCTCGGCGCCTTCCGCGCCACTTTGGGGATGCGCCTGTGCGGACTCCAGTTGGTGGCGCTGAATGGCCACCCGGCCAATCCGGGCGACCTCCTGTTCCGCGAGCTGATCGGCCGCGGCTTCTTCCCGGCGGCCTTTCTCCTCACCCTGGCGATGGGCTTCGTGGCCTCGCTCCTCGGAGTGGCCACCTTCCTCGCTCCCTCCGGGATGAGCGCCGTCCTCGCCTACGCCTCGGTCTTCGTCCTCGCCGCGGCGGTGCTGGGCACGTTCCTCGCCCTCCAGCGGCCGGACCGTCGGACCCTGGCCGATCTCGTCTCTCGCACCATGGTGATCCGCGCCCGACCGGAAGCCGCGCCGGAAGACGAGGACGAGCGAGCCGAACGGTCCCGGCGGCGGCGGCGGCGCATCGCCTTCGTGGTCGCCTTCGAGCTCGTGGTGGCCGGCGGGGTCTCGGCGGTGCCCTTCGTCCTCACCCGGCGGACCGAGAGCGTGGAGAGCTACGCCGACCGCCACGTGCGCGCCAGGCTGGAGCGCGAGCACCAGGAAACCCCGGCGAACGCCTTGGCGGCCGAGCAGCTCGCCGACATCTACACCAAGGCCGGGCGGCTCGAGGACGCGGCGGCGGCGCGCAAGCGCCACACCGAGGCGGCAATCGACGGAGTGCAGTGCAACAAGCGCAGAGCGCTCGAGCTGGGCGAGCGGCTGAACCGCGACGGCGATCACGGCGCCGCGCTCCTCCTGGTGGAGAGGTTCCTGGGGCGCTGCGGCGAGTGGCCTCGGCTGCTGTGGGTGTCGATGGTCGCCCGCGAGCAGCGGGGCGAGTGGAAGGAGGCCGCCCTGGTGGCCACCCAGCTCATCGAGGATGCGCCGGAGGACTCCGACTTCTGGTGGTGGCGCGGGCAGGCGAACGCCGAGCGGGGAGAGTACGAGCAGGCCGCGAGCGACTACCACCAGTCGATGGCCAACCGGCCCAACGGGTTCGCCGCCGGGCGGTACGCGAAGTGGGCGGAAGAGAAGCTCGCCCGCCCCTGCGAGGCCGCGTTCGCGCTGCAGTACTGGCTGGAACAGCGCCCGGACCAGGAGGAGGACTGGGCGCTCGAGCGCCGCTCCGAGCTGTTCTTGGCCGGCGGCTGCGACAAGCTCGCCGGAAGGGGAAAGGCCACGCTCCGCTTCGAGCCCGGTCAGCCGGTGGTGAAGGTGGCGGCGCGGTTGAACGGCAAGCCCGCGCAGCTCGTTATCTCCGGGCGGACGAGCTACACCCTCGTCGGCAGCGCCTTCGCTTCGCGGATCGGCTTGAAGCCTTCCGAGCAGCCGGCGATCGAGGTCCGAGCAGCGGGCAAGATGGTGCCGGCGCGCCTCGTAGAGCTAGACCGACTGGGGCTCGGCAAGGCGTCGGCCGAGAGGCTGCGAGTCGCGGTGGTGGAGGAGCTGCCGGAGGGCACCGACGCCATCCTCGGGGTCAACTTCTTCTGGCGGTTCCTGGTCACCGCCGAGCCGGACGGGCTCTTGCTCTCGGCGCGGAAGGCCACAAGGCCCTGACGCCGCCCTGCCGCGACCTCCCTCTCAAGCCTCCAAAAGCGGCACGCCGTACTCCGCCAAGACACCGTCGCGGGTCACGAGCGTATAGCCGTCCTCGAGCGCGTGGGCGATCAGCAGTCGATCGAACGGATCGCGATGGTGCCAGGGCAAACCACGAACCCGCAGTGCGGCCGAGAGGCCCAGCTCTGCAACCTCGAAGCCCGTCCGCCGCAGCACTTCCGGCAGCCACCGCTCAGCCGGCTTGGGCAGATCGAGCTTCCCGAGGGACTGCTTGATCGCGATCTCCCACGCCGACACCACGCTGACCAGCACCTCATTCGCGCCGTCTTCGAGCGCCGCCAGCGCCACCGATGACAGATTCTGGGGCTCGCTTGCGCTCCACAGAACCACGTGCGTGTCGAGCAGCAGCTTCACTCGGTCTCCCCGAACGCCGCCGCGATGTCCGGGGGCAACTGGTCAAAGTCGTCATGAATGCGCGCCTGGCCTGCAAACAGCCCGAGGCGCCGCTTGCGCACCGCCGCCCGGTATGGCGCGAGCACAGCGACGGGCTCCCCCGCTCGCGCGATCACCACGCGCTCGCCTGCCTCGACCTCCTCCAGGAGGCGTGAGAGCTGCGTCTTTGCCTCATGAACGTTGACCCGGCGCACCTCCAAAACCTAGCTAAGGTTGACTAACATAGCAAGGGGTCACCCATGCGGCCCCCGCGGGCCGGCGGCGTCAGCGGAGATGAGCGGCGACGAAGCTCCGGATGGCCTCGCCGTACTCCTCGCCCATCACCTTGGGGAGATCGCTGTGGCCGCCCCCCTCCACCAGGATGAGCTTCTTCGGCTGGTTGGCCGCCTCATAGAGCGCCTGGGAGAACTCCGGCCGCACGAAGTCGTCCGAAAGGCCGTGGAGGATCAGCACCGGCGCCCGCACGTTCCCCAGCCGGCCCTCGGTGTCCCAGCCGTCATTGGCGATGAAGCTCGCCGGGAAGTCCATCTGCGTCGAGTCGCGCGCGAACGCCTGGACGGAGGCAAACCCGGATTCGAGGATCAGCGCCCGCGGCGGATCCAGCTCGGCGCGCTGGGTGGAGGTGGCGGTCCCGAACGACTGTCCGTAATAGACGAGCCGATCGGCGCCAACCCGCGCCACCATCCAGGCCAGCACCGCGCGGGTGTCCTGCTCGATGCCCGCCTCGGTCGGGGTCACCGCGGTGGAGTTGCCCCAGCCGCGGTAGTCGAAGGCGAGCACGTCGAAGCCCAGGTTGGCCCACCGCTTCGCCCGCGGGAAAGCCTTGTCCAGGTGCCCGCCCTTGCCGTGGAAGAAGATCACATGCGCCAGGGGCGGCTGGACGCTGCCCCTGAGGTAGACCGCTCCCAGGGAGAGGGTGGCGTCCACCTCGATGCGGACCGGCTCGATCCGGTCGGCGGTCACCGTCTCTTCGGGAGTGCCGCCGTCGGGCTCGAAATCGTACTTCTCCTTCCGCTCCGGCTCGTAGAGGAACGGATCCAGCTTGAAGCAGCCGCTCGTGGCCAAGGCGAAGAGCAGGAGCGCGGCGGACCTCATGGGGAGCCTCCTGCCGATCCGTCCGAGCCGAGCTGCACCCTGGTGCCCAGCACCACTCCCCAGGTCCCAAGCCGCCCCAAAGGCAGCCAGTCCACCGCCATCCTCTGGGTGTCGATGCCGGGCTGGAACCAGCGAAGCTCGAGCTGCAGCGCCGCTCGCCCCAGCCGCACCTCCTCGCCGGCAGCGAAAGAGAGGAGCGGAGGCGCACCGGCCTGCCCGAGCGCATTCGCGGAGAGGTAGCTGGTGAAGCGCTCGCGCCACAGGTAGCTCGCCGCGCCTCCCAGCTCGAGATACGGCCGGAAGGCTTTCAGGTCGGTGAAGCCATACAGGCGCCCGTGCACCGCCAGGGCCGGCACCCAGCCGTCCTGACGCGCTGCCAGGTAGGTCCCGCCCGCGTCGAGGCCCGCCACTCCGAACGCCAAGGTGGTGCCGTGCAGGTGAGCATTGAGGTCCGCGCGCTCGGAGATTCCGTAGCTCGCCCCCACCGTGGTCAGCGGCAGCGGGAGCACAGTGCCCGCCACCTTGGCCAGCGGACCGCCGAAGCTGCCCTCCAGCTCGAGCGTCCCTCCGAGCCGGCTTCGACGCGGTCGCCGTCGGAGAGGGGGAGCGAACGCTGATCGAGCTTCTCCGGCGGCTCCTCCGTGGAGAAGAACCGCTCCAGGGCCGCGGCCTGGCCCACCTGGTGGAAGGGAAGCTCTCGAGCCAGGGGCGAGCCGAGCCGATCGAGCTGGACGACTTTCCTCCCTTCTCGGTGCGGCAGCGGATGTTCGGCCCGATCGAGCTGACCCGCGGCTGCATCTGGGCCTGCCGGTTCTGCCAGACTCCGTCCCTGCATCGCGCGTGCTTTCGCCACCGCTCCGTGCCGGAGGTACGAAGGTGGGTGCGACAGATCCGCAAGGCGAAGCTCCGCGACGTGCGCTTCATCACCCCGAGCGCGCTCTCCTACGGCTCTTCCGACGGCTCGGTGCACCTCGCGGCGGTCGAGGAACTGCTCGCCGCTTCAAGGGAGGAGATCGGCCCGTCCGGCCGCGTCTTCTTCGGCACCTTCCCCTCGGAGCTTCGCCCCGAGCAGGTCACCGCCGAGGCCCTGGCCGTCATCCGCCGCTACGTGGACAACGACAACCTGATCATCGGCGGGCAGTCCGGCTCGGACCGCCTCCTCCGCGAGTGCCACCGGGGGCACGACGCCGAGTCGGTGGAGCGCGCGGTGCGGCTGTCGGCCGAGGCCGGCTTCGTGCCCAACGTGGACTTCATCTTCGGCCTTCCGGGGGAAACGCCCGAGGACGTCCGGGCCACGCTCACGCTCGTGGGAAGGCTCACCGAGCTTGGGGCGCGGGTGCATGCGCACGCCTTCATGCCGCTCCCGGGCACCGCCTGGCGGAGCGCGCCACGAGGAAGCCTGGAGCCGGTCCGAAAGCATCTGCTGAGCCTGGCGGGCCGAGGGCGGGCCTACGGCCAGTGGCGGCGCCAGCTCGAGCTGGCCGCCAGTGTTTCTAGAAGGTGACGGTGGACTCGTTCGAGCAGGTGGCGGTGCCAGCTTCGCAGAGCTTGTAAGTGAACGTCCCCGTCACCCTTCCCAGCGAGTCGGTGTGCGCCCCGTCGTTGGCGGTGGTGGCGACGAGCGAGCCGTTCCGGTAGACGTCCACGCTCGCAGAGGCTGCGCCGGACCAGGAGAGGTCCACTTTGGCCTGGCCCTTCGACTTGTAGCCGACCGCATTGAGCGAGAAGCCGCCGCTCCCGCCGGAGGAGTTGATGAGGTAATCGAGGGCGGCCTTGGCTTGCACCAGCCCGTAGCCGAAGGAGTTGTCCTTGCCGGCGTCCCCTAAGTCCTCCGCGGTGGCCTGCAGCGCCTTGCGGATCTGCTCGTTGGTCCAGGCGGAGTTGTAGCTCCACACCAGCGCGGCGACTCCGGAGACGTGCGGAGTGGCCATGGAGGTGCCGTCCCATGCCTCGTAGCCGCTGGCGGGCTTGCTGAGCAGGCTCACTACCGTGCCCGAGAGGCCGAGCTTCTGGGAGACCAGGAATTGGCCGTCCTCCTGGCTCAGGCTGATCGCCGGGATGGCGCTGGTGTTGCCGGTGCCCAGGGTGCCGAAGAAGTTGCCCGGGGCGTTGTTGTAGATGACCGCCGCCGCGCCGCCTCCGGCCTGGACGTTCTTCACCTTGTCGAGGAAGCTGATGGTTCCTCTCTGGCAGAGCACCACCGCGCCAGCGAAGGAGCCGACCGAGTCGCACAGGCCGCCGTCGACCAGCGCGCCCAAGACACCCGCGGTCCGCGCCGCGCCGTCCACGTAGTTGGCCTGGTAGCTCGCCCCGTCGACGGTGAGGGAGTTGGACTCGAGCCAGGGCACGGTGGAGAGCACCGCCACGCCGGGCGCCGCCAGCTCCACCTGGCTGTTCCGCTGCGAGAAGGAAGCGTGTTGCTTGGCCGAGTCGACCGCCGCCACCGAGATGACCGACGAGTAGGAGGCCGGGTAGCTGAAGGTGGTGTTGCCGCCGTTGCCGGCGGCGGCGACGGAGAGCACCCCGGCCGCGTAGGCATCGTTGAAGGCGCGCTGCTCGGTGATGCTCTTGAAGCTGCCGCCCAGGCTCATGCTCACCACGTTGGCGCCGGCGGAGCGGCAGCGGTTGAGCGCGTCCACCAGGCCCGAGGAGTAGGTCCAGCTGCAGTCGTCGCCGAACACCTTCACCATGTGGAGGTTCACCCCGTTCGGCAACACTCCCACCACGCCGTCCGCGTTGTTGAGGGCGGCGATGGTGCCCGAGACGTGGGAGCCGTGGCCGCAGCCGTCCTTGTCCCAGCCGGCCGGGTACCCGGAGACTCCGGCGCTCTGGAGATCCTGATGCCCGACGTAGAAGCCGGAGTCGATCACGCACACCGTGCGATTGACGCCGGTGGCCAGCGGCCAGGCCAGCGGCGCCTGCACCATGTCGATGCCGTAGGGCACTGACTGCGCCGAGGGGAAGCGCCGCGGATCATCCTCCACGTACTCGACATGCGGGCTCTTCTCCAGCGCCGCGACCGCCGAGGCGGGAAGGTAGACCGCCGCCACCCTCTGAGGGCCCAGCTCGAGGGCAATCTTCCCTCCGGCCGCGAACACCGCCGCCTTCCCCTGTGCGGCATCGGCAAACTTCACCATGTACCGCCCATCGGCCGCCAGGGCGGCGCCGGGGAGGAGCCCCAAAACAATCACGAGATGAAGGACGCGCTGACTCATTGATGACCCTCGCTTGCCGACTTACCCGCCGCGGAGGCGGTCGGTGAAATCCGCGGCTAGACAGCAATCGATGTGCCATTCGTCAGCTCCATTTAACGCTCTCAAGTCCGCTAGAAATCAGAAGAAGAATCGAGCGCCGCCTTCCAAATGCCGGCAGGTGTGCGGAATTCGTACACCAATGGGGTTAACAGGTCACACCAGCGTCGGGCCGGAGCTACCGGGGCCCGTAGGGAGCCGCATCGTAGCCGGCGTCCCGAGCGGCCCTGAGCACGAGGTGGGGATCCTCGAGCAGCGGCGAGGAGAGCGCGCAGAGGTCCGCCCTCCCCGCCGCGACCAGGGTGTTGGCCTCGTCGGCCGAGCGGAGGCCGGCTTGCACCAGCACGGGCAGCTTGGCCTCGAAGCGGAGCCGCTCGGCGATGGGCGCGTGCGCTCCCGGCGCCATCGAGGTGGGGCAGAGCAGGTGGAGGAGATCCACTCCGCGCGTCCGGAGCAGCCGAGCCAGCTCGACCAGCTCGCCGGCGGTGGCGTCCTCTCTCCCGCCAGCGGAGAGCAGCGCCGAGAGCGGCCGCTGCTCACCCCAGCCCCGGCGCACCGCCTCCAGCGCCTCGAGGTGGCCGCCGGAGCGGCGGAGGAAAGGCGACAGCTCCACCGCGAGCAGGTCGAAGCCGGCCTCGGCGGCGTGCGCGGCGGCGCGGGAGAAGTCCTCCCACTTCTTGGCAGGGCCGGCATGCCCCAGGACCAGGCAGACCTTGGCCCGTGAGCGGCCGTGAATGAAATCGACGATCCGCCTCCATGCCGAGGCGTGCTCGGCGCGATAGATGCCCGCGCTGCCCGCGGTGGCCCGTCCGTCGGCGCTGATGGCGGTCACCTCGGTGCAGACCAGGCCCACTCCGCCTTGGGCGCGGCTGCCCAGATGGACGAGCTGCGCGTCCCCCACCGTGCCGTTCGCCGCTTCCTCCAGGCCCAAAGGGGCGAGGGCAATGCGGTTTGCGAGCGCAAGGCCACGGAGCTCGAAGGGAGTGAAGATGGGTGGAGGGGGCGAGCCGTCGGAGGCGCGAGGCGCCTTTTGGCGGTCGGCCATCCACTCGTCCAGCCGGCGGATGAAGGCCGGGTCGCGCTTGCGGAGGGTTTCGTGGGTGCGTTTGGCGCGGGTGAGCAGGTTGAAGGCGAGCTGGATCGGCTCCTGTTCGAGGTAGCGGGAGGCGTCCTCGAACCATTCCAGGCTGGTCTGGGAGGTGCGCTGGGCCCTCTCCACCTCGGGCCTCCGGGCGGCTTCGTAGGCAGCGAGGGCGCGGGGGACGTCGTTGAGGCCCAGCTCGCGGAAGGCGGCCACCAGGGCGATGCCGTCCTCCATGGCCATCTTGGTGCCCGAGCCGATGGAGAAGTGGGCGGTGTGCGCGGCGTCGCCGAGCAGCACCACCCGCTCGTGGTGCCAGCGCTCGCTCCGCACGATTGGGAAGGCGCGCCAACTGGAGCGATTGGTGAGGAGCTTCGCGCCTTGCAGCTCCTCGGCGAACAGCCGCTCGCAGAAGGCGACGGTGTCGGCCTCCATGGCGCGTTCCAGCCCGGCCCTTCGCCACACCTCCTCGCGGCACTCCACCACGAAGGTGGAGCTGCGCGCGTCGGAGGGGTAGGCGTGCACCTGGAAGAGCCCGTGCGGGCTCTCCTTGAGGATGAAGGTGAGCGCGCGAAGCGGCAGCGTGGAGCCCATCCAGCAGTAGCGACACCTCCGCCAGTCGAGGTTGGGGCCCAACTGAGCCGATAGCTGATCCCGCACCCAGCTACCGATTCCATCGGCGCCGATGATGAGGTCCACCCCGTCGAGCTGCGAGAGGGTCTTCACCTCGCGCTGGAACTCCAGCTTCACGCCCACCTCGGTGCAGCGGGCGTGGAGGACGCCGAGCAGCTCCCGGCGGGGGAGGCCGCAGAGCCCGTGCCCCGCGGAGGTGATCCGCTGTCCCCGGAAGCGCACCTCCACCTCGTCCCAGTGGGCGAAGCGCTCGGAGAGAGCGCGGTAGGTCTTCGGGTCGGCCGCGCCGATGTTGCCTAATGTCTCGTGGGAGAAGACCACGCCCCAGCCCTGGGTTTCGTCGGGGCGGTTGCGCTCGAGGACGGTGATCTCCGCCCGGGGGAAGGCGGACTTCATCAGCACGCCGAAGAAAAGCCCCGCCGGCCCACCGCCGATGCTGACGATCCGCATGGCAGCTTGTCCGTTAGCATGCGGGCGATGGACTTGGGGGCACGCCGAACGCGAAGTTTCCACTACCTGGCACCTTGCCCGCAGACCCTTGGAGGAAGGATGCGCTCTTTTGTCCTTTCGGCGCTGGCGCTGGCCGGGGCAGGTTGCCTCACCCCGCGCTCGGCGGTCCTGGGCCAGACCGCTTCTCCGATCGGCCTCGGTGCATCCGAGGTGGCGCTGTCGACGGGCTTCGCCTACCAGTCGCAGAGCGCTCCGCCGGCGCAGGCGACCGACGCCCAGGGGCGAGCCCTGCCGGTGCAGTCGGTGGCGAGGGGGTTTGGCATCCCGGCGTTCGAGGCCAACGGGCAAATTGGGCTTGCCGACGCGTGGGGGCTGAACCTGCACGCGAGCGCGGCGGGGCTGCAGCCGGGGGCGAAGTGGACCTTGAACAAGGGGCCGGCCCGGCTGGCGCTGATGCCGCAGGTAGGGCTGGGCTACTCCTCCTCGGCGGCGAGCACCTTCGCCACCGGCGCCGATGGGCGGCAGACCGAGCTGAGCCCGCAGGCGACCACCTCGCTGGTTTTCTTGGCGGGGCTCAAGGTACTGGCCTCGCACCGCTCGGGCGTCTACGGCGGAGTGGGCTACGACTTCCAATCCCTCACCAGCGTCTCCACCCAGATGGTGGGCCAAGGCGGGGCGGCGCAGAAGGTGGAGAGCAGCACCGGCTGGCTCCAGCACAACATCGCTCTGGCCTTGGGCTACGAGTGGAAGCTCGAGTGGGTGCGGCTCCGGCCGGAGGTGGCGGCGATCTTCACCCCGGCCATCTCCAGCCACGTGCGCTCCGGCCAGAGCGTGGTCGAGGCGGGCGGGGGCCACGGCTTTTTGCTCTTTCCCTCGCTCACCTTCGCCATCGCCACCCAGGCACAAAAGACGGACGCGGGAGCCGAGGAGGACGAGCGGCGGCTCCAGGAGAGCGAGGAGGAGGATGAGCCCCTCTGAAGGGGAGGTCAGGGCAGCTTCTCGAACCCCGCGGCACGCAACCAAGCTCCCGCCCTGGCCTGACCGGAAAATCTGGCCTTTGAGCGGTTGGCGCCGCTAAGTTGGCGGCCTCGCCGCTCGGTGGGCGCGGGCGGCCACATCCAGGAGCCCGACCGTGAAGCTCGACGTCTCGGTGGAGATTCCCTACCCGCGCGAGAAGGTTTTCACCACCTACCGCGACAAGCTGCCGGAGCTGGTGCCCTATTTGCCGAACGTCCGGGGCATCACGGTCAGCTCGCGCTCCGAGGAGGGGCAGCTGACGAAGCTGCTCAACCGCTGGAAGGGCGGCGGGGAGCTTCCGGGGGTGGTGCGGAAGCTGCTCTCCGACGACATGCTGGAGTGGGACGACTACGCCACCTGGAACCAGGAGCAGTTCACCTGCGAGTGGCGCACGGTGGTGCCGGCCTTCAAGGACGCGGTGCGCTCGGAGGGAAAAAACCGCTTCGAGGATCTCGGCGGGAGCCGCACCCGGCTGGTGATCGCCGGGATGCTGGAGGTGGACGCGGCGAAGATCCGCTTGGTGCCCAGGCTGTTGGCGGGGACGGTCGGCCCCACGGTGGAGAAGTTCCTGGTGGGGAGCATCAAGCCGAACCTGGTGGCGGTGTCGAAGGGAGTGGAGAAGTACCTCGACGCGCACCGCTGACGCCTCCGTCAACGGAGGTGCAGCACCACCGTCTTGAGCTCGGTCATCTCCTCGACCGCGTAGCGCGGGCCCTCCTTGCCGAAGCCGGACTCCTTGAGCCCGCCGTAGGGCTGGAGGTCCGCGCGCCAGGAGGGCCCGAAGTTGACGTGGAGGTTGCCCGCCTCCACCTCGCGGGCGAAGCGCATCGCCTGCTCCAGGCTCTCGGTGAAGATGGAGGCCGATAGCCCGTAGCGCGAATCGTTGGCCATGGCGATCGCTTCGTCCAGGCTCTCCACCGCGGTCAGCCCCACCGCCGGGCCGAACAGCTCGTCGCGGAACAGCCTCATCGCGGGCCCCACGTCCGCCACCACCGTCGGCTCGTGCACCGCGCCCTGCCGGCCGCCGCCCACCAGGACTCGTGCCCCGCTGGAGACCGCCTCGGCGATCCATGCCTGCACCCGCGCCGCCTCCTTCTGCTTGATGAGCGGCCCCACCTGCACCGAGGCGTCGAAGGGGTCTCCCGCCCGGAGCGAGCGGACCTTGGGCAAGAGCGCCGAGATGACGTCGGCCATCCGCTTCTTCGACACCAGCACCCGCTGCGCCGAGATGCAGCTTTGGCCCGCGTTGGAGTAGCCGGTCTTGGCCACCGCGTCGGCCACCTTCTCGGGATCGGCGTCCGGCATCACGATGATCGGCGAGTTGGAGCCGAGCTCCAGCGTCACCCGCTTGAGCCCTGCCCGCTGGGTGATGCGCTCTCCCACGTCCCGGCTTCCGGTGAAGCTCACCTTCCGGATTCTCGGGTCGGAGACCAGCGGCTCGCCGGCGTCCGCTCCGCTCCCCGTGACGCAGTGGATGGCGAGCGGAGGCACGCCCGCCTCGAGGAGAATCTCCACCAGCTTCAAGGCGGAGAGCGGCGTGTCGGTGGCCGGCTTGAGCACCACCGAATTCCCCGCCGCCAGGGCCGGCCCCACCTTGTGGCAGACCAAATTGAGCGGGAAGTTGAAGGGTGTCACCGCCGCCACCACTCCGCACGGCACCCGCAAGGTGAAGGAGAGCTTCCCCGCTCCGCCGGGCGCCGCGTCCACCGGGATGGTCTCGCCGTGGATGCGCTTGGCCTCTTCCGCGGAGGCGGTGATGGTTTCAACCGCGCGGGACACCTCCAGCCGGCCCTCGGCGAGGACCTTCCCCTCCTCCTGGCTGATGGTGCGCGACAGCTCCTCGGCCCGCGCCGCCATGAGCTGGGCGGCACGGGTGAGCATCCGGTGTCGATCGAAGGCAGGCACCGCCGCCATCGCCTTCGCCCCCGACACCGCGCTGGCGACGGCGCGCTCCACGTCCTCGGGCCCGCCGCGGGGAACTTCGCCGATCGCCTTCCCGTCGAAGGGGCTCACCACCGGGATGGCGGTCTTCTTCTCCACCCAGCTTCCGGCAACGAACATGCGCATAGGGCAGGCGAGGCTAGCGCAGCTTCGGCCTCAGGCGCCCGAGCGAAGGCCTTTCAGTGCTTCCCGGAACAGGAGCTCGAAGGCGCCCTCGGTGCCCACCCGCTCGGCGGCGGCGTCGGCGGCCTTCTCGGCCTGGGCGGGCTTGTAGCCCAGATTGACCAAGGCGGAGACGAGGTCATCCCGCATCGCCGGAGGAGGCGCCGCCCGCCCCTCGGCTCTTGCCTCCAGCGCGAGGCCCTTCACGCGCTCTTTGAGCTCGAGCACCAGCCGCTCGGCGGTCTTCTTCCCGACGCCGTGGATGCGGGTGAGGCGCGCCACTTCGCCGCGGGCGATGGCGGTGGCCAGCTCGCCCACCTCCAGGCCGGAGAGCACGGTCATCGCCAGCTTGGGCCCCACGTGGGAGACCGAGGTGAGGAGCGAGAACATGTCCTCCTCGGGCCGGCTGAGAAAGCCGTACAGCTCGAGGGCGTCCTCGCGGACCACGGTGCGGATGCGCACCTTTGCCATCTGGCCTTCTTCGGGGAGGCGAGCCAGGGTGATGAGCGAGAAGGCCACCCGGTAGCCGACGCCGCCCACGTCGATCACCGCCTCGGAGAGACCCTTCTCCGCGATGGTGCCGCGCAGGGAGGCGATCATCGCCGCGCTCCGCCGGGAGGCGCCAGTCGGCCCGGCGCTCGCGGCGCGGCGCCTCCCACTTTGCCCGGAGGCGCGACGCCGTTCGGCCTCCGCGCCATCTCGCCGGCGGTGGCCACGGCTCGGCCCGGAGGGCCGATGTAGCTTGGCCGGAGGTTCATGGGCAGAGCTCGGCCCTTCTTGGTCCGCGGGCGCAGCGTCCGCGCGGGCACCGAGCTGCGGTGGCTCAGGTGGCAGATGGCTATGGCGAGCGCGTCGGAGGCGTCATGCCGCACGAGCTGCCGGAGCCCGAGGAAGGTGCTCACCATCCGCGCCACCGCGTGCTTGTCGCCTCTGCCGCCAGCGCCGATTGCCCGCTTTACCCGAGCTGGGGCGTATTCGTGCACCGGGAGGCCGCTGCGAGCGGCGACCAAGAGGGCAACGCCCCGAGCGTGGCCGAGCACCAGGGCGCTGCGCGCGTTGCGGAAGGCGAACACCCCCTCCACGGCGACCGCGTCGGGGCCTATGGCCCTGACCGCGCGGCTCAGCTCTTCGAAGAGGTGCCGGAGCCGGTCCTCCAGCGGCGCCGAGGCTTCGGTGCGAATGACGCCGTGGGAGACGTAGGAGAGCCGCCCGCCGCGCTCCTCGACTGCGCCGTAGCCGAGAAAGCGGCTCCCCGGGTCGATGCCGAGCACGCGCAAACGTCCCCTCCTCGCGGGCGTCGCCCGCCACGGAACGGATGTACAGAGGCTACCGCGGATGCCGGAGGCTGTCGACGCCGCAGCAGGACCGCCGAAGCTAGAAAGAAACTCGGCGGTCAGGCGCCCTCAGTACTCGTCTTCGGGCTTCTGGGCGATGTTCCAGAGCCGAGCGTACTCGGCGCGGACGTACTCGCTGAGCCGCTGCTGGAATTCGTCGGGTAGATTCCGCGCGCGAATGAGCCGGATGACGTCGTCGTAGTCCCGCGGGCGGTCGGGAGCGGTCATCGCGGCGGCGAGCTTGAGCTCGATGAGGTTTGGCAGCGAGAGGACCGGATAGCGGCCCCCTGCCTCGGAGGCGCCCGCTGGAAGAGGAAACGCGACTGGCTTGGGCTTGCCGTCCCCGGGGAAGTCGCCGCTGATCAGGAAGTCAATCCTCACCTTCGTGGCAGTGTGCCGTACCGGCTTCCCGCCCGGACGGATCTCGACGAAGCCTCGGCCGAGCCACTTTTCCTTGAAGCGCGCCAAGCCTTCGCGGGTAATGAGCAGGTCGACGTCCTCGGTGGCGCGAAGAACCCCGTGCTCGTTGAGCGCCAGCGCGCCCGCGACGGCGAAGTCGATGCCCTCTTCGGCAAGGGCGCGAGCGATGGCCTCGGCGGCCTCGTGGATTGGCGACTTCCCCATGAAGTACTCCCCCGCGAGCCGCGCCGCCTCATCGAACGACCGAACCGGAGGATACGCCGACATAGTCGGCCTCACGATAGCAATGGACCCCACGAGGCGCCCGAACCGCCGCGACGACGAAGGGCAGAACGGGCGGCCTCGTGGAATGACCATCACACCTCGGGCGCTCTCCCGCGCACATCACTCTGAGCGAACATGTCCGAGGCCGGCCGAGAGCCCGGTCCTGGCTCTGAACCGCTCACTCCCTGTCCGCGGTCAGGCCAGCGCTTGGAGCAGGGCCTCGTCGATCTCGAAGTTCGCGTGCACGTTCTGCACGTCGTCGTTGTCCTCGAGCATCTCCATCAGCTTGAGCATCTTCTTCGCCGCCTCGCCCTCCAGCTTCACCGTGCTCTGCGGCAGGTACGTCCACCGCTGCTCGCCCAGCTCGAGCCCACCCTTCTCCAATGACGACGCCACCGAGTGCAACTCCGCCGGCTCCGTCCGCACCTCGAAGCCCTCCGCCCCCTGGCCAATCACGTCCTCCGCCCCCGCCTCGATCGCCTTCTCCATCACCACGTCCTCGGAAGGCCCCGCCTTCACCGCGATCACACCCTTCTTCTGGAAGTTGAACTTCACCGAGCCCGGCGCCCCCAGGTTCCCTCCTCCCTTGGAGAAGATCGCCCGCACGTCCCCCGCGGTGCGCGTGAGGTTGTCCGTCAGGCACTCCACCAGCATCGCCACCCCGCCCGGCCCGTAGCCCTCGTAGAGCGCCTCTTCGTAGCTCACTCCCTCCAGCTCCCCGGTGCCCTTCTTGATCGCCCTCGCGATCGAGTCGGAGGGCATGTTCGCCTCGCGCGCCAGGGTGATCGCCGCCCGCAGCCGCGCATTGCCGGCCGGGTCCCCTCCCCCAAGCCGCGCCGCGATGGTGATCTCCTTGATGAGCTTGGTGAAGAGCTTGCCCTTGGCCGCCCCCGCGGCCTCCTTCTGGCGCTTGATCTTCGTCCAACGGTTGTGACCAGACATGCCGGTCTTATGCCTCCGTCGCGGAGGACTTTCCAGCGCCTGTCAGTCTCCGTTCTTCGGCGGCTCGGGCGGAGGGAGGTTGCGGAAATCTTCCTCGATGGGAGTCGGGTAGAGGTTCGGCAGGTAGTACGGCAATACCCGCGCCGGCAGCCCCAACCTCACCGGCCGCTTGGGGCCGTCGGTTTCGAGCAGGCCCATCCGGAGCAGTTTCGACAAGAGGTCGCGGCCGACGCGTTCTCCGAGGCCGGACACGCGAACCGCATCGCCGCGCGCGATGGGCCCGCGGTGCAAGACCTCGGTCAGCAGGTGGCGCGCTTCCGGGCGCAGCTCGCGTTCGGTGGCGCGGAGGTGAACGTACGCGGCGATGCGCTCTTCGAGTCGGTCGAGGTCGAACAGGCCGGCCATGAACGCCACCTGGTCGATGGCGACGTCGAGCATGAGGAGGCAGAACCGCTGCAAACCCTCGAGTGACAGCGGTCCGCGCCCATCGAGGTCGCCGCGGCGGGGAGCGTCGGCCCAGGTGAGCGCCTCCATGTATCGGTCGCGGCGGTTGGCAAGGCCGCGGCTCACCGTCCACAAAGGGGGCACGGCGAACCCGATTCTTACCAGGTACGCGTCGGTGAGAATGCGGGCGACGCGGCCGTTGCCGTCGATGAAGGGGTGAATCCATGCCAGGCGGTGGTGGGCGGCGCAGGCAGCGACGACGCGTTGATGGACGGGGATGCGCGGCGGGTCGTAGACCTCTTCGAAGCGCTGCATGAATCTGGGGACCGCCCCGTGTTCCGGCGGCACGTGCCGGCCCACCGCCACATCGCGGGTGCGCCATTCTCCGGGGACGATGGGGACGCGCTCGCCGCGGTGGATGACGAAGCGGAACTGCTCCGGCATCTGTTCGTAGAAGGCCCGGTGCAGCCACCGCACGAACGCGGTCGAGCAGATGGCCAGGTCAGATTCCTGGCCCAGTCGGCGCTCGACCTCGACCTGCACCCCGATGTGCGCGCGTGCTTCGTACTGCAGCTCGGCCTTCTTCGGCTCGGCCGAATAGTCGTTCGTCAGGGCGCGGTCGATGTCGAGCGGATGCGTCGCCCGTCCCTCGATGAGGTGCGAGTAGTAGCTGTTCATCGCCCGCACGCGGTGGGCCAGGCTGCGTCGCAGCGCTTCCGGCAGGCGCGCCCCGAGCCGCGCGGCGCCCACCAAGAGCTCGGTGGACCGTTCGAAGAGTTGCCCGTCGACCGGACCGCCCATCGGCAGCGTTGGCTCCATTGCCGAGACGTTCATCAATCTGCCGATTGCTGGATGGTCCGACCTCAGCCAGTGATAAGCAGAATCTACATTCGCGTCCAATATTTTTGCCGATCCTCTTGCCGATGTTGCTGACGCGTCGGCTGCGATCGCAGGAAACCCGGCTGGGCACCAGATTCCAGGGGCTTGGTGCTTTGGCTCGCCCGCGAGCACCGACCACCCACACGAGGACTTTCCAGCGCGCTAGCGAGTGGAAAGAAGCTGCCGCGCTTCCTCGGCGAAGGGGCCGTTGGGCTCGAGCTGCAAGTAGCGGCGAAGCTCCGCCTCGGCCTTCGCCCGCTGGCCCTGATCCAAGTACACCGAGGCCAACAGGATCAGCGCGCGCCCGTTCTTCGGCTCCACCTCGAGCGCCTTCATCGCGGCCTGCTCGGCTCCCGGACCATCCCCGGCATCGAACCGCGCCAGCCCGAGCAGCGTCCAGGCCTCGGCGGAAGGCGCTGCCTCCACCACCTTCGCGAGCACCGCGGCCGCCTCGGCCGCACGGCCTGAGTTGTAGAGGGCAAGCCCTTCCTCGATCGTGGGGGCAGCCACCTCAGGGGCGGAGCTCGGGGGAGGCGGGGCCATCGGCGGCTCCGCCAGCCGCGGCTCGGTGATCGGCCAGGCCTGCGCCGCCTGAGGAGGAACGTGCGAAGGCGGAGCCACCGGCCACGACTCGTCCAGTGTCTGCGATGCGGGTGCCGCGACCGGCCAAGCGGCCTCCACGGCGGCGGCGCGGGCGGGGTCCTCCGAATTGGCGAGACTCCACGCGGCGAGCGCGGCGCCGGCAACGAGCATCGCGGCGGCGGCAAGCTTCAACGCTTTGGGGATCGATGTGGAGGCCCGCTCAGGCTCCCAGATCACGTCGGTGAGCGGAATCGGTGGGCCCTCCGCGCCGAGCGCCTTCCCGATGGAGGCATCCTGTTCGGGTGCCTTCCCTCGCGCGAATGCCTCCACCTCCGACTGCACGGGGGCCGGCACCGGTCGCTCTACCACCGCGGGGACGCGGAAGGCCTCGAGCTGGCGGACCAGCGAATCCTCCAAGCCGGCGGCCGCCTCCGGGCTCAACTCGGCGGTGTCGGAGAGCCGGGTGAGCAGCTCGGGCGCTATGGCCTGCACCCCAACCGGTTGTTCCTCGGCGAACCAATCGGTGCGCGGCGCAGGGCGCGGATCGGTAGCTCGGCGGAGCTGGGTCAAGCTCTCTACTTGGCTCGGGCGGGGCGGTTCCAGCGCACTCGAGCCCGCACCATGGCTCGGGCGGGGTGGTTGCAACACGCTCGAGCCCTCGACTTCGCTCGGGCTGAACTGGCTCGGCTCGAACAGCCGCGGCTCCGGCAGTGGCGGCACCTCATGCACCTGCTCCTTCGGAACCGGAGCGATCACTCCCATCGCGTACAGGCGGGTGGCCACTTCCAAGGTGGTGGCCTCGGACAGCTCGGAGTCCACCAGCGCGTCGCGCACCGAGCGCTTCCCGTCGAACAGACGCACCAACGGGTTGATCCCGTCCGGCAACTGGTCCAGACACTGCGCGAGCTGCGCGAAATCAACCGCGAGGACCGCATCGAGCGGAACGCTGCGCGCGAGCAGCGCCTGCCAGCGGAGGATGCGCGGGAAGGCCCCGCTCACCAACTCCTTGAGCCCGTAGCGCATGCTGCCGCGCTCGAGCGACGGCCCCAAAGTCACCTGGTACTCACCGTCTGCGAGCAAGAGCAGCCGCGCCAGCGCCTCCGGCCCCCGCAGCGAGTCGAAGGAGGCGGCGATCACCTTCCCTCGGCGGAAGGCCAGGTCGCCCTTGCGGGTCTTCAGCTCCAGCCTGCCGGATCTCACGCCCGCCAAAAGCGCCCGCAACAGATGAGGGATGGGGACCACCGAGGTGGAGAGGCGCAGCGCTCCGTCCAGCCCGCGCGGAGCGGTGGCCAGCCGCACCAGCGCCACCACGTCCTTGGCGAACACCGGCCGGGCCAGATAGTCGTCGGCGCCAGCGCCGCTCGCCAGCTCGCCGTGGAATCCCTCGGGCCGCCGCCCGAGAAGGAGGATCGGCAACTGGGCCGTCCGCCGCTCGGCGCGGAGCCTCCCGCAGAACGCAAAGCCGTCCTCGCCATGCAGCTCGGCCTCCGCCACCACGGCCCAGGGAATCGGCCGCCCCGGAGCGAGCTGCCGGCTACCCTCCGCCGCGCTCGTCACCGCCACCACCTCGAACCCTTCCCGAGCCAGCGTTGTTTGAAGAGTTGACCGCGAGCTGTCACCCGGATCCACCACCAGCACCATCGGGGCCTGCACCTCGGCTTCCGAGGCGGCCTCCAAAGGCTGACGGGGGGCTCTAACTTTCTGTAATACCGCAGACATACGTCGATCCTCTCGGCGAGGGGCCAGGCTTAGCTGGTTTTCGGCCGAAATGTGCGCAAGTTGCGTCCAAATCCTACCTCAGCGGTGGATCTAGATCGATGTGCGCGGGGCGAGATCCGTCAAAAAACTTGCTCGCGGGCCGGTGTGGGGAAATCGTCGCCTCCGCCATGTCGCTACGCGTCGCCAGCGTGCTGCTCTTTGCCTCCGCGGCGTCGGCGGAGGAGGCTCCCTCGAGCCGAGAGGAGTTAGGGGCGGCTTTCGCTCCGGCGGCGATGCGCGCGGGCTCCTCCTCTTTGTACGGCTTCCTCGGGGGCCCTGAGGTGGGAGGCGCCTACCGCCAGGGGATCGGCCCTCTGGAATTCGAGGGCCGGGCCTCCTTCGACTACCTCGCCCTGGCCTTCGCCGGGGAGGCCATCGGGAAGCTCACGGTCTACCGCGAGGGCATCGCCGAGATCGCGCCTTCGCTCGGCCTGGGGCTCACCTACGACACCGGCTCGCGCTACGTGGATCCGGAGAACTTCCAGTATTTGGGCCTGCGGCTTCGGGCCGGGCTCCTCTCCACCATTCGAGTGGCGGAGACGGCGCGGGTGTTGGTGGCGCTGGACGTGCCCTGGGACTTGCCGCTCTCGCCGGCCCTAGGGGCGCGGTTCCGATCGCTCCTGGGAGGCGGAGCCGAGTTCTTCCTCGGCCAGGAGATGACCGGCGCGGTGCTGGCGCAGCTCGGGGCGGAGGTGATCAAGGAGCCCCTGGGGGAGCCGAAGGTCCGCCCCGCCTGGCAGATCAAGCTCGGGCTTGGCTGGCGGCTGTTCTAGACTCCCCCGCCGAATGCTCCGGGGCGCGGCGTGGACATTGCGCATCACCGCCTTTGCCCTGACGCTGGTGGCGGGGGCATTCGCCTCTGCGGCCGAGTACGAGATCGAGATCGAGGTCGATGACGAGCAGGACCTCTACGACCTCTACGCGCAGCGGCAGATCTCCGACGCCACGCTGGAGGCGCTGGTCGAGCTGATCAACGAGGGGGTTGATCTCAACCGCGCCAGCCGCCGCGACCTGTACGTCCTGCCCAACCTCACGCTCGCCCAGGTGGACGCGATCCTCCTCTACCGAAAGCAGGTGGGGAGCATCGGTGATCCCGCCGAGCTGGTGCAGATGCAAGTCATCACAGGGGAGGAGCTGAGGCAGCTCACTGCGTTCCTGGTGGTCGAGCCGCGGGCCGTCCGCATCTTCTCGGGCACCGCGAAGGTGAGGTCGGCCTACTCGGCGGAGGATGGGAACCCTCCCCCCGCCGCGCTGCAGGCCACTCTCAAGCTGCCCTACGACGTGAGCGCCGCGGCCGCCCTGCTCACCACCCGCTTGCAGCTCGGAACGGTGAGCTACGACCCCAACCGAGAGGCGCTGGCGGCGGTTCCGCCCTCCTATGCGCCGCAGCTCCCCAAGTGGCACCTCCGCTGGAAGACGCCGGGGAGGTCCGCAGTGCTCGGCCACTTCGAGGCCGGCTTCGGCCAGAGGCTCACGCTGGACAACACCACCCGCACCGAGCCCAACGGCTTCTACCCGGACAACGTCGTCTTCATGCGCAACTTCGAGGACTTGATCCGGCTGTGCCGGATGTCGGTCGGCGACCCCGGGAGCATCGCCTGTACGGTGGAGCGCATCCGCTATGGCACGCCGGACTTCGATTGGAACGAGCGCTTCCGGGGCATGGCCTTCACCGTGGAGGACCTCGAGACGGGAGCGGGAAGGCTGGCGCTCCACGGGTTCGGCTCCTATCAGTCACGCTCGGTCTACCAGTACCAGCTCTTCAATCGCCGCCTTTGCGCCGATCCCCACGACGACGGCGATGGGGACTGCGACGCGCCCAAGGTGTTCTCCAAGCTGTCGGATCCCTTCGCGCCCGCTCCGCGCTTCTCCTTCAGCACCTTGCCGGGCCTGTTCGACGAGCTGGCGGGCGGGGGCAACGCGACCCTTGCGGCGGGGCCCACCTTGCGGGTCGGGATGACCGGCTACTACGCCGCCCCGCTCTGGCGAGTGGAGGGAGCGAGCATCGACTTCCAGGAGTGGGCGCGCTGGCCCTACGGCGGCCCCTTCGGCGCCCTGGGAGCGGACGCGCAGACCAGGGTCGGGCCGCTGGACCTGGCCATGGAGGTGACCCGCTCGTTCGACTCGCTCCCCGGAGGAGGCGGCGGCTTGGGCGTCATCGAGCGCACCACCATGAGCAGCAAGCGAAGGGAGCTGGAGCTGTCGCTTCGCTACTACGACCGGAAGTTCGCCAACCCCTACGCCGGCTCGATCTCCGGGCCCGACCTCTACGACGGGCTGAGAGCCCGGAACGAAGCGGGCGCCCGGCTCTCCTACCGGGACCGGCTGACCGAGGACTGGCGGGTGCGCGGCTCGGCGGACCTCTGGGTGCTCCCCTTCGACGGCGAGCTGGCGGGCACCGCCGGCCGCACCAACCTCTACACCTCGGCCCGGGTCGACTTCGTGGGGCTCAAATCGCTCAAGGCGAGCGCCTGGGCCGACTACCGGGACAAGGACCTCAAGAAGAGCGCCCGCGGCGAATGCTACGAGTACGAGGTGGTGGAGTACCAGTTCGATTCGCTCGGAGGCGGGCCCGACCCCGAGGCTTTGGACCAATTCACCTGCTCCGGCGAGCTGGCGCGCCTCGCCGGCAAGGTGGTGGTGGATCCGTTCGATCAGAAGCTGACCCTCGCGGTCCACTACGCGCACACGCTCCTCGACGACGCGAAGTACCAGGATCGCTACCGGCAGGACTCCGCGGGCTGGGTGGAGGTGGGCTCCAAGGCGCAAAGCTGGCTGAGGCTCCGCGCCCGGGCCCGCTACCTCGACGAGGCCAACGACAAGGACGACTACCTCGAGCGCTCTGTCTGGGCGTTCCTCGACGTCTCGGTCATCTCCCCCAAGGCCCTCACGGTGCGAGGGCGCTACGACCTCTACGTCTGGCTGGACCAGCGAGACTCCTCCAAGGAGCGCAAGCCCAACCCCGAGCAGCGCTTCCGGCTCGAGGTGTCCGCGAAGTTCTGACGCTTTGTAACCACCTCATTGCATTTGTGGTCACCGGTGGATACCGTGGCGGCGTGCGCAAGGCGGGAATCCGAGAGCTGAAGGCTCACCTGAGCGCGTACGTCCGCCGGGTGAAGGGAGGCGAGAGCGTCCTCATCACGGAGCGCGGTCAGGCGGTCGCTGAGCTGCGCCCGATCGCGCGCCTGCGCCACGAACCCTCGGCGGAAGAGAAAATCGCGGCGCTCGCCGAACGCGGCGAGCTTTTGCCCGCCAAGACGCCTGGGGCCCGCCCGCTCAAGGGGTGGAAGGGCGTCGGCCTTGGGCCGGGACAAGGCCAGCGACTGCTCGATCTCGTGCGCGGGGAGCGCGGATGGCCACTGCGTACGTCGAAACGAGCGCGTTGATCCGCGCTCTGTTGGAGGGAGATCAGCGGCTCGAGAAGCGCCTGGGCCGCAGCAAGCGCGTGGTCACTTCGACCCTCACGTTCCTCGAGGCCCATCGGACCCTTCGCTGGGCTGAGATCGAGGGCCGTGCAGACCGCGCGCTGCTCAGGTCTGCTCGAGGGAAGCTGCGTTCGCTGGAGCAAGCTTGGCACCAGCGGGCGGTCGACTCCACGGTCCTGGCCAGGGGGCGCGACACCTTCCCGGTCGAGCCGATTCGGGCCCTCGATGCCATCCATGTCGCGACCGCGCTGCTGTGGCGGGAGCAGGTGGAGGAGGTGGTCGTCTTCTCTTGCGACCGCCGGGTGCGCGAGAACGCCGACGCTCTGGGCTTGGGGGTGCAGCCTCTGTAGCGCGATGGGTTTCCACGGCGGCGAGCTAGACTGGCATTGGTCCCTGGCCGTTTCACCGCCCGCGAATGCACCGAGCCCTCGCCTCCACCGCCCTGGCCGCCGCCCTCCTCGCGCTCTCGGGCTGCAGCGACACCAGGGCGGCCCGAAGGTACAGCCGCGAGCGGGCCGACGAGGCGCTTAGGCGCCTGGAGGTGGTCGCCCTCGAGCTGGGCGAGTTCGCCATCGACGGCGCCTCCGCGGTGGTGGACGGGGACACCATCCGGGTGAAGGGGCTCGACAACTCGCTGCGGCTTCTGGCCATCGACACCGAGGAGACCTTCAAGACCGACGAGGAGCGGCGCGTCTTCGCCGACGGCTGGGAGCAGTACAAGAAGGCGATGCGCGGCAACTCGGCCCGGCCGGTGAAGATGGCCACCCCGCTCGGAGAGGACGCCAAGAAGTGGGCGCAGGAGTTCTTCGAGGGGGTGAGGAAGATCCGGCTGGAGCGCGACCACCCCGGGGAAATCCGCGACTACTACGGCCGCTACCTCGCCTACGTGGTGGTGGAGAAGGACGGCCAAAGGATGAACTTCAACGTGGAGTGCGTCCGCGCGGGCATGAGCCCGTACTTCGTGAAGTATGGCCGCTCGCGGCGCTTCCACCGGGAGTTCCTCGAGGCCCAAGAGGAAGCCCAAAACGCCAAGCGGGGAGTTTGGGATCCCGCCAAGCAGCACTACGACGACTACGAGGAGCGCCACGCCTGGTGGGGCGAGCGGGAGCGGGCCATCACCCGCTTCGAGAAGGAGATGGCCGGCAACCCGGAGTACGTGGCCCTCACCCGCTGGGACGCGCTCCTCAAGCTGGAGCAGCGCCTCGGCCAGGATGTGGTCCTGCTCGGGGCGGTCAACGACGTGCAGCTCGGGGACAAGGGCCCGACCATCGTGAAGCTCGGCCGAAGCCGGGGCAACGACTTCGACGTGGTGTTCTTCGACAAGGACGTGGTGCTCTCCTCGGGCGTCCTCCACAAGAAGGGCGAGTACGTGCAGGTCCGCGGCGTGGTGAACAAGTTCCGCGACCGCTATCGCAACGTGGACCGGCTCCAGGTCCTGGTGAGCCTCCCCGGACAGGTGCTGGCGCCCAGCCACGAGCTGGAGAAACTGCTCAACGAGCACTGGAACGGCGACGGGAAGCCCGCGCCGCCCCCGCCCGACGAACCCGACTGACGGCCGGCAACCTTCGATGAGGCGCTGATGAACGCACGTCCCACTTTCCTTCACGCCGCAGGCGCCCTGGCGCTGGTCCTCGCCTGCGCGCCCCCTCCTCCGGACCGCGCCTGCAAGGGGCTGGTCGCCGGAGACCTGGTGATCAGCGAGTTCATGAACGACCCGGAGGGCGTGGACACCGGCCACGAGTACCTGGAGCTGTTCAACGCCACCGGGCAGGCGATCGGTCTGAACGGGCTGACGCTGTACGCCGGGAGGGTGGACGGCTCCAGCTCGAAGACCCATGTCCTCCGCTCGGGGACGGTGGCCTCGAAGGGCTACTTCGTCCTGGGCGACGCGCGCGAGCAGCCTTATCCGGCCTTCCTGAGCTACAGCTACGGCGATGCGATGTCCCTGGGAAACTCGGAGGGCTCGATCGGCCTTCGCTGCGGCAGCTCCGTGATCGACGAGGTGAAGTACTACAGCGCCGGCAAGGCCGGCCGGGCGCGCACGCTGGACGGCAAGTACGTGCCCGACTCGGCGGTGAACGACATCGAGGGCAACTGGTGCGACGCCCCGGCGGAGTTCGCCACCAACTCCTATGGCTCGCCGGGCGCGGCCAACGCACCCTGCGCGGGACTGCCGGGAAGCTGCGTCGATTCGCTCACCAACGCGAGCCGGCCGGTGGTCTCGCCGGCGGCTGGAGAGCTGGTGATCACCGAGCTGATGCCGGATCCGAAGGCGGTGACCGACACCAACGGCGAGTGGTTCGAAGTGTTGGTCCGGGCAGACGTGGACCTGAACGGACTCGAGCTGTCCAACGGCAGCAGCAAGTCGGTGGTCTCGGCGGAGAAGTGCCTGCGGGTCCCGACCGGGACCTACGCTGTGTTTGCCCGGCAAGGGGACGGTGGGGTGAATGGCGGGCTTGCGGAGGTGGCCGGGACTTTCACCTTCGGCCTGGTCAACTCGGGCGGGCAGATCGCCGTCCGGGTGGGAGACGCCGGGGTGGACCAGATCTCCTACGGGGCCGCGCAGAGCGGAGTGGCGAGCCAGCTCGATCCGGCGAAGCTGGACGCGGCCGCGAACGACGATCCGGCGGCGTTCTGCCCGGCCACCCAGACCTACGGGGCGGGGGACAAGGGGACGCCCGGCGCACCCAACAGCGCCTGCCCTACCCCGCCGGATCCGAACCAGTGCCTGGACCCGACGAGCGGCCAGCCGCGGGCGATGGTGAGGCCGGCGGTGGGAGATCTGATCATCACCGAGCTGATGCCCAACCCGGCGGCGGTGTTGGATTCGGACGGCGAGTGGTTCGAGGTGCTGGTGAAGTCGGAGGTGGACCTCAACGGCCTCGAGCTGGTCAACGAGGGCACCGGGCGGGCGTCGCTGAATTCGCAGAGCTGCCTGCGCCCGGGCGCGGACGCCTACGTCCTGTTCGCCCGCAGCGGGGATCCGGCGGTGAATGGCGGGCTGCCGGACAAGGTGCTGGGGACGTTCGGGTTCGACCTGGGCAATACCGGCTTGCGGGCGCTCACGCTCCGGCTGGACGGCGGAGTGCTGGACCAGATCGCCTACGCCACCTCCATTTCGGGGGCCTCCGCCCAGCTCAGCGCGGACAAGCTGGACCCGGTGCTCAACGACGACGCGGGGAGCTTCTGCGTCACCTCGGCGGCGAAGACCTACGGCGGCTCGCCGGACGGAGGCGCGGACGGAGGGCCCACCCTCGGCGACCGCGGGACACCCGGGGACGTGAACGAGACGTGTCCGTGAAGCTTCTCGCCGCCGCGCTGGCCGTCGCGGGGTGGGCCTGCACCCCGTGCGGGCCGGACTCGGCGGAGGTGGTGGACGTCACCGACGGCGACACCATCACGCTCGCCGGGGGAGAGAAGATCCGCTACCTCCTGCTGGACGCGCCGGAGACCACCGGAGGGAAGTCCGACTGCTACGGCGCCGAGGCGCGCGACTTCAACCGCTCCTTGGTGCTCGGGAAGGTGGTGACGCTCCGCTACGATGCCGAGTGCAAGGACCGCTTCGGCCGCCGGCTCGCCTACGTCGCGGTGGAGGGCCGCGAGGTGAACCGGCTGATGGTGGAGCGCGGCTTCGGCTGCGTGCTCTTCATCCCGCCGGCAGGCGCCGGCCGGAAGGCGGAGTTTGAAGAGGTGGAGGCCCAGGCCAAGGCAGAGCGCCGCGGCCTCTGGGGCGCTTGCTCGACCGCTCCGTGCGGCTGAGCCTCGGTACCCGGCGTAGCCCTTGGAGATCCAGTCCGCGGTGCGTCGTCGATCAGCGAGCGGCGGCAGGCGCCTCCGGCGTTCCCGTCGCCGTTGCGAGGACGATCTCGATCCGCCGGTTGAGGCTCTTGTTCTCCGGCGAGTCATTGGGCGCCACCGGCTGGTACGGGCCGTAGCCCGCCGCCGACAGCTTGGTCGGATCCACCCCGCGGTCCTGCAGGTGCTTCACCACCGCCATCGCCCGCGCCAACGAAAGCTCCCAGTTGGAGGGGAACTGGCTCTTCGGATCGGTCGGCACGTCGTCGGTATGCCCCTCCACGCGGATGATCCTCCCCCGCACTCCGGCCAGGGCCTGGGCCACCTTGTCCAGCGCCTCCTGCCCTTCCTTGCCGATCTTCGCCGAGCCGGAGGCGAAGAGGATCTTGTCCTTCATCTTCACCGTCATCTTCCCGCGCAGCTCGGAGAGCTCGATCTTCCCAGCGTCGATCTCGCCCTTCAGGCTCTTCGCCAGGCTCTCGTACTCGGAAGATTTCTTCTCCAGCTCCTCCTTCGCCTCGGCGAGCTTCTTCTTCGACTTCGACAATTCCTCGTTGAGGGCGGCGAGCTGGGCGTTCTTCTCCTCGAGCGCGCGCCGCTCCGCCTCCTTGTTGGTGAGCTGCCCCTCCGACGCGGTGAGGCGGGACTCCAAGGATGCCCGCTCCTCGGCAAGCGCGGTCACCTTCGCCTCGAGATCGCGTACCCGCTGCTCCAGCGCGGTGGCCTTCCCCGACTCGTCGCGGTACTTCCGGGCCAGCTCTTCCGCCTCCAGCACCTTGGCGTCGAACTGCTCCTTGGGAATGCCACAGCCAAATGCCAGCGCTGCCAGCGCGAACCAGACGTTCCGCATGCTGCCTCCTCCCGAGGCGGCGCATCATAGCTCGGCCGAACGCCGTCAGCGCACCTTGCGGAGCTGCCCGAGGAACTTCTCCGCCGGGAGAAAGCCGGTCACCCGCGGATCCTCCAGCAGCTCTCCGTTCGAGTCGATGAAGGCCACCGTGGGCAGACCCTGCACCTCGAAGCGCTCGAACAGCGCCTCGATGGGCTCGTCCACGTTCGTGGCGTCCACCTTGATGTTCAGGAAGCGCCCCGCCTCGGCCGCCACCGCGTCCTCGGTGTAGACGTGCCGGTCCAGCTCCTTGCAGGCCTCGCACCAGTCGGCGAAGAAGTCGATCATCACCGGCCGCCGCTCGCCCTTCGCCCGCGACAGCGCGTCGTCGAAGTGCGCCGTCTCCGACGCCAAAGCCGACGGGAAGTGCAGGTGCCACCTCACGCCCCGGTCCACGTCCGCCGCCCAGCCCATCCGCACCGCCAGCCCGCCGTAGGCGGGGGCTCCGGAGGCCCCGGAGCGGAGCAATAGCGCCAGCACCACCACCGCCACCCCCGCGCCCTTGAGGAGAATCTCCCGGCCGCCCTCCTTGAAGGAACGGTGGATCGCCCCGATCGCGATGCCTCCGAAGGTGAGCGCCGTGGCGAGCGAAACCCCGGCCAGCCGCCCCACCTCGTCGGCCGCCGCACCCGCGGCCGATCGCGCCGCCGGAAACGCGTCGCGCGAGTAAGAGAAGGCGAGCGCCACCAGCGCGATCCCGAACACGCTCTTCACCCACTCCATCCACACCCCGGCCTTGGGCAGCCGCACCGTGAAAGCCCCGAGGAGGAAGAACGGCACTCCGATGCCCAGCGCGTAGACGAAGAGGAGCCCACCGCCCAAGGCCGCGCTCTGCGACTTCGCCACGTACGCGAGCACGCTCGCCAGGACCGGCCCGGTGCACGGGGCGGCGATGACACCCGCCACACTCCCCATGAGCAGCGCACCCAAGAGGCCACTGCCTCCCACCCGGTTCAACCTCGCCGCCAGCCCAGAGGGCACCGCCAGCTCGAAGGCGCCGAACATCGAGCTGGCCAAGACGAGCAGGAACAGCGCCAGCCCGCTCACCACCCAGGGGTTCCCCAGCGCCGTTCCGAAAGCCTTTCCCGTCAGCGCCGCCGCCACCCCGAGCACCGAGAACACCACCCCCATCCCTCCCACGTAGGCCGAGGTGAGCGCCACCGCCTTGAGCCGACTCTCCGCGTTCCGGGCGCCGAACACGCTCACGGTGATCGGAATCAGCGGGTAGACACAAGGAGTGAGCGAGGTGAGCAGGCCGCCGACGAAAATGACGCCAGCGGCCACCAGGAAACGGCCGCTCTCCAGAAAGCCCGCCGCGTCCAGGGAAGCGTCGGGACCCGCCGGAATCAGGGTTGGCACCAACGCCACCGCGGCTGCCAGGCCGAGGGCCAGGAGGAGGATCTTCCGGCGCATCCTCGCCTATATGCGCAGAGTCGGCGCCTGGTTTCAAAGATACTGCGCCTACTGCCCGTTCTTGGGCAGCTTGAGACCGGCCGAGCGGGCGAGCCCCAACACCCCCTCCACCGCCGCCGCCACGTAGCCGAAGGGATTCGCCCCGTCCACCGCGGTGACGTGCACCTCCCCCATGTTCTGCTGGAAGGCCCGGGCGAGCTCCGGCAGCTTCTGCGCCACCGCGAGCTGGATCACCTCCGCCGAAACGGCGTTCTCCAGCTCCTTGAGCGCCCTCGCCCGCTCCAGCTCGAGGTCCTCCGAGAGCTTCCTCTTCCGCACCTCCAGCTCCGCCGCCTTCGCCTCCAGCTCGGCCAGCTCGAGCCGCGTCCGCGCCACCTCCGCCTGGGCGCGCAGCGATTCGGCCGCCTGAGCCTGGCCAGCCATCTCGAGCTGGTGCCGCGCCTGGGCTTCCTGCCCCTGGAGCTGCACCTTCTCGATCTCCGCCTGCATCCTCGCCGTGGCCATCGAGCGCTCGTGGGCCAGCCTCACCTCGGCGAGCCTCGCTTCGGCCTCGAGCTGCGTCAGCTTCCCCTGCTCCTCCGCCACCTGGCGCTGCCGCTCCACTTCCAGCTCCGCCTCCAGGTGGGCGAGCGCCAGCTCACGCTCGTTCGTCACCTCTCCCTGCCGGACCATCCGCTCCTGGGAGAGCCGCGCCTCCGCCACCCGCGCCTCGGAGGCGAGCTGCTCGAGCCGGACCTTCTCCTCCGCCGACTGCTTCTCGTGGCGCACCTCCGTCTCGGCGGCCACCCGCGAGAGCTGGATCTGCCGCTCGGAGACGGCCTCCTCCTGCTTGACCGCGCGCTCCTTCGCCAGCTCCGCCTCGCGCGCCAGCCGCTCCTGCTCCTGGCGGAAGCGAGCCTGCATGTTGCCGAACACCGCCCCCGAGAGGACTCGCACGTCCTGCACCTCGATGGTGTCCAGGACCACTCCCCAGCCCTTCGAGGTCCGGTCCTCCGGCTTGCCGCTCCCCGACACCACCGGGGAGATCTCCCGCATCAGCTCGGCGGCGAGGCCTTCCTTCCTGCGGGTGAGGCACTGCTCGACGGTGAGGTTCGCCACCAGCCGGCGGGTGGCCCCGACGAACATCTCGGTGAGCATCTGCTCGAGCTTCTCCTGCGCGCTCTCCGGGAAAGAGAAGTTCAGCATCCGGAAGGCGATCAGGGGCTCGGCGATCCGGTACACCGCCAGCCCCGTCACCTGCACGCCCGCCTTCTCGCTCGTCACCTGGTCGGCGGTGAACTGCAGCCTCTGCACCGTGGTGGGGACGATCGCCACCGAGTCCCACGGCCACTTGAAGCACGAGGCTCCCTGCCCGGCGCTGACCACCGTCCCGCCCCTCATCCGGATGAGAAACTCGCTCGGCCTCGCCGACACGAAGCCCCACCGCTTCAGCTTCGAGGGGTCCTCCTCCGGCTTCCCCCTCCTCCACCCTTCCTGGTAGCGCGTCCGCGCCTCGGGTGAGCTTGGGATGACGGGGGCGTTCGCCGCGCGGGACCGCTCCTGGCCGTTCGGGCGGTGACGCGACTCCTCGGCTGCTGTCATGGTTTCTCCTCGGCTGTCCGAGCAGGCGAGTTGCACTCCACGGGCCGGCGAGACCTCCCCGGAATTCGCGCCGTTGCGGCTCTCGCCTGCTCCGTTGCGGAGCGGGCGATCGAGGCTGGCTGCTCCAGGCCGGATCGCTGGGCAGCCTCACTGTCCGAGTGCTCGTTGCCAGACGGTTCGCCGCCGCGGCACCTCAGGCTCGCTTGATCGCCGAAGCCTCCGACCACAATAATGGACCAGTCTGGTCCACTTTCGGTGGGCGGATGTGGTATGCCGCCCACGGGTTCGAGGGATGTTGAAGCTTCCGATCTACCTGGACAATCACGCCACCACGCCGATGGACCCGCGAGTCCTGGAGGCGATGCTGCCGTACCTCAAGGAGGATTTCGGCAACGCCGCCTCCCGCAGCCACTCCTTCGGGTGGAGGGCGGAGGCCGCGGTGGAGCTGGCCAGAAAGCAGGTGGCGGCGCTGATCGGCGCCTCGGAGAAGGAGATTGTCTTCACCAGCGGAGCCACCGAGTCGGACAACCTGGCCATCAAGGGCGCGGTGGAGTTCTCCCGGAGCAAGGGAGACCACCTCGTCACCTGCAAGACCGAGCACAAGGCGGTGCTGGACACCTGCAAGCGCGTGGAGCGCGCGCGGCAGGACCGGCTCGAAGAGCTCCGGCAGCTCAGGCTCGCGGAGGTCGGCGGCCCGGAGGTGAAGGCGGAGAAGCTGGCCGAGCAAGATTCGGTCTTCCGGGGCTGGCTCTCCAAGGTGTCGGCGGGGGCGCAGGTCACCTACCTCGGGGTAGGCCGCGACGGCAGGGTGGACCTCGACGAGCTCCGCTCGGCGCTCACCGAGCGCACGGTGCTGGTGTCGATCATGCTGGCCAACAACGAGATCGGCGTGGTCCAGCCGGTGAACGAGATTGGCCGGCTCTGCCGCGAGAAGGGAGTCTTGTTCCACTGCGACGCGGTGCAGGGCCTGGGGAAGGTCCCCTTCCAGGTGGAGGAGGCCTGCGCGGACCTGGTCTCCATCAGCGCCCACAAGATGTACGGGCCGAAGGGGATCGGCGCGCTCTACGTGCGGAGGAAGCCTCGGGTGCGCATCGCGCCGCTCATCGACGGAGGCGGCCACGAGCGGGGCATGCGCTCGGGCACCCTGCCGGTGGCGTCGATCGTCGGCTTCGGCAAGGCCGCCGAGCTGGCCCGGCTCGAGGGAAGAGAGGAGTCGGAGCGAGTGATGGCGCTGCGCGAGCGGCTGCGGACAGCGCTCTTCTCCGGGTTGGACATGCTCTCGGTGAACGGCTCGCTCGAGCACCGGCTGCCGGGAAACCTGAATGTCTCCTTCGCCTTCGTGGAGGGCGAGGCCTTGATGATGGCGATCAAGGACGTGGCGGTCTCCTCCGGGTCGGCCTGCACCTCGGCCTCGCTGGAGCCCTCCTACGTGCTCCGCGCCCTCGGCGTCGACGAGGAGCTGGCGCACAGCTCCATCCGCTTCGGCATCGGGAGGTTCAACACCGAGGAGGAGATCGACTACGTGGCGCATCTGGTGGTGGAGAAGGTGAAGAAGCTTCGCGAGATGAGCCCCCTCTACGAGATGGCCAAGGAGGGAGTGGACTTGAAGCAGGTGGCCTGGAACGCCCACTAGAAGGAATCGGAGCGGCAGATGGCGTACAGCGACAAGGTGATCGACCACTACGAGAACCCGAGGAACGTGGGCACCCTGGACAAGGCCGACTCCAGCGTGGGCACCGGCCTGGTCGGCGCCCCCGCCTGCGGAGACGTGATGCGCCTGCAGCTCAAGATCTCCGACGAGGGGATCATCGAGGACGCCAGGTTCAAGACCTTCGGCTGCGGCTCGGCGATCGCCTCCAGTTCCTTGGTCACCGAGTGGGTGAAGGGGAAGTCCATCGAGCAGGCCACCTCCATCACCAACAAGGAGATCGCCCGCGAGCTGTCGCTTCCCCCGGTGAAGATCCACTGCTCGGTCTTGGCCGAGGACGCGATCAAGGCCGCGATCGCCGACTTCAAGCGCAAGCGGGCGGAGAAGCTGGCCGCGAGAGAGGACGCCGAGGCGCAGGCCTCCGGGAAGTAGGTGACCAGGTGACCGAACCACAGCTCCAGAGCTCTGCCAAATCCGGGGTGGCGATCGGCGAGAGCGCCGTCAAGCGGCTCAAGAAGCTCCTCGAGGAGCGGCATACCCCGCAAGCCGGCCTCCGGATCGCCGTCCGGGGAGGCGGCTGCTCCGGGCTCGCCTACCAGATGGAGTGGGCGGAGGCCCCCAAGGAGCGCGACAAGGTGTTCGAGCGCGACGGAGTCCGGGTGTTCGTGGATCCGAAGAGCTACCTCTACCTCGCCGGCACCGAGCTTCTGTACGAGGAAGGCCTGATGGCCTCGGGCTTCAAGCTGCACAACCCGAACGTGAAGGGCTCCTGCGGCTGCGGGGAGAGCTTCACCGTTTGAGCGGGCCTTTCGTGAGCCACTTCGAAGTCTTCGGGCTGCCGCCCTCGTTCCACCTCGACCTCGACGCCCTCGAGCGGCGCTACCGCGAGCTTTCCCTCGAGCTGCACCCCGACCGGGCCCGAGGCGACGGCGCGGCGCGGAGAGCCGCGGTGGAGCGCACCACCGCCCTCAACGACGCCTACCGGGTGCTCAAGGATCCGGAGCGGCGCGCCTGCTACTTGCTCTGCTTGGCCGGAGTGGACCTCGAGCATGACGAGCGAGCGGGCAGTGGCCTGCCCCCGGAGTTCTTGGAGCGGATCCTCTCGCTCCATGAGGAGCTGGACGCGGCGCGGAGGTCGGCTGCCCTCGAGGAGGTCAGGCGGATGGGCGCCGAGGTGAAGGCGGAGAGGCAGGCCTTGCTGGATCAGGCGGCCTCGGCGCTTGCAACCGCCCCTGCCGATCGGGCGGCGATCGATCGGGCCGCAGGGCTGTTGGCGAAGGTCCGCTACTTCAGCCGTTTTCTAGAGGAAGTGGACCAGATCGAGGAGGAGGCGCTGGAGTGAGCGGCGGCCTCTTGCAGATCCACGACCCCTTGAAGCCGAAGGGGAGCGCGGTGGGCATCGACCTCGGGACGACCAATTCGCTGGTCGCGGCGGTGATCCAGGGAAAGCCTCGCTGCCTGCCGGCGGACGAGGGCGGAGAGCCGCTCTTGCCCTCGGTGGTGCACTACGCGAACGACGGGAGCGTGCTGGTGGGCCGGCGGGCGTCCGCGCTCTCCTTCGCGCACCCCACCGACACCATCCGCTCGGTGAAGCGCTTCATGGGGAAGAGCGCCGGCGATCCGGAGACCCAGAAGCTCGGCTGCTACCGGTTCGCCGAGAGCAAGAGCGTGGTGCGCTTCGAGGTCTCCGGGGGCCAGCCGGTGACGCCGATCGAGGTGTCGGGAGAGATCCTCCGCGCCCTCAAGCGGCAAGCGGAGGCCTACTTCTCTGGCCGGGTGGAGCAGGCGGTGATCACCGTCCCGGCCTACTTCGACGACGCGCAGCGCCAGGCCACCAAGGATGCCGGCCGGCTGGCGGGGCTTACGGTGCTGCGCCTGCTCAACGAGCCCACCGCGGCGGCACTGGCCTACGGCCTGGACAAAGGCAGCCAGGGCACCTTCGCGGTGTACGACCTCGGCGGGGGCACCTTCGACATCTCCATCCTCAAGCTTTTGGACGGCATCTTCGAGGTGAAGTCCACCGGCGGCGACTCGGCCCTGGGCGGCGACGACTTCGACCGGGTGATCGCCCACCGGGTGCTGGAGGCGCTGGGAATCGGCCATCCCTCTCCTGCTCAAGTGGCGGAGGCGCTCTCGGCGGCGCGCCGCGCCAAGGAGGAGCTGTCCGCCTGCGAGCTGGCCGAGGTGTCGGTCTCCGGTCGGGCGCGCGCGGTAGCGCGGGTGGAGTTCGAGGCGTGGATCGCCCCGCTCATCCAGAAGACCGGAGTGGCCTGCAAGCGCGCGCTCAAGGACGCGGGGCTTCGGCCGGCGGAGATCGACGGGGTGGTGCTGGTGGGCGGTTCCACCAGGGTGCCGGCGGTGCGGAGGTTCGTCTCCTCGCTGTTCGGGAGGGAGGCTCTGCGAGACATCGACCCCGACCAGGTGGTGGCGCTGGGGGCGGCGGCCCAGGCGGACCTGCTCACCAGCCAGGAGCGGCAGGACGAGGTGCTCCTGCTGGACGTTCTCCCGCTCTCGCTCGGGGTGGAGACGATGGGTGGGCTGGTGGAGCGGCTGATCCCGCGCAACTCGACCATCCCCACCGCAGCGGCTCAAGTGTTCACCACTTTCCAGGACGGGCAGACCGGAATGGACGTGCACGTGGTGCAAGGAGAGCGGGAGATGGTGGAGGATTGCCGCTCGCTGGCGCGCTTCCGGCTGACCGGCATCCCTCCCATGTCCGCCGGGCTCGGCAGGGTGGAGGTGAAGTACCAGGTGGACGCGGACGGCATCCTCTCGGTAGCCGCGAAGGAGCTGACCACCGGGGCCAGCCAAGAGATCACCGTCCGGCCGAGCCACGGGCTTTCCGACGAGGAGATCGAGCAGATGCTGCTCGACTCGATCGAGAACGCCGAGGGGGACGTGAAGCGGCGGCTGCTCCGCGAGCAGCAGGTGGAGGCCGAGCGGGTGCTCAAGGACGCGGGGAAGCAGCTTCGCGAGAATGCCGACCTGCTCTCCGACGGCGAGCGCGCGGCGATCGACACGGCCTTCGCGCGCCTGGAGGAGGAGCGACGAAGCGCCACGGAGCACCTGCGCATCCAGGAGGCCATCCGTGCGCTGGACGAGGCCTGCCGGCCCTTCGTGGAGCGGGTGATGAACCGCGCGCTCCGGAACGCGGTGGCGGGGCATTCGGTCGAGGAGTACTGATTCTTGCCAAAGGTCCGCTTCAAGAGCCCGCTCGACGATGTCGAGGTGGAGGTGCCGGAGGGCACCACCTTGCTGGAGGCGGCGGAGCTGTGCGGCGCGAAGCTGGGGCACGCCTGCGGCGGGGTGTGCGCGTGCTCCACCTGTCACGTGTGGGTGAAGAGCGGCCTCTCTTCGCTCTCGGAGCAGGAGGACGCGGAGCTGGACCGGCTGGACCAGGCCTTCGACGTGAGGCCGAGCTCGAGGCTGGGCTGCCAGGCGCGGGTGGGGAGCGAGGACGTGGAGGTGTGGATCACCGACGAGTCGCTCTCGGCCTACCTGGACGAGAACCCTCCCTTGCGCCGCCGCCTCGAGGCGGAGGGGCGCTGGCCGGGCCCAGGGAAGCGCTAGCCCCACTCTCTCGCAGCCGGCGGCATGCCTGGCGAGCGTTTGACGCGAGCTCCTGACATCGTTATTACTTTGTGACTACGGAGGCATCATGAGGGCAAGCATCATCCGCATCGGCAACTCGCGAGGAATCCGATTGCCGAAGACCGTCCTCGATGAGTGTGGGCTGGTGGGCGAGGTCGAGTTGAAGGTCCGGCGCGGCCAAATCGTGATCCTGCCGGTCTCCAAGGCCCGGAAGGGCTGGGACGAAGCTTTCCAGCGCATGGCCGAAAGGCGCGACGATCGGCTGCTGGATCGCGAGGCGCTGCCGCGAAGCGACTGGGAGCGCGCTGAATGGGAGTGGTAGCCCGCTTCGAGGTTTACCTTGTTCGTCTCGACCCCACCCAGGGCAGCGAGATGCGCAAGACCCGGCCCTGCCTGGTGGTATCCCCTGATGAGATGAACCGGCACATCGCGACGGTCATCGTGGCGCCGCTGACGACCAAGAGCCGCAGCTACCCGACCCGGGTTTCGGTGCGCTTCCAGGGCAAGCTTCGACAGATCGTCCTTGACCAGATCCGGACCGTCGACAAGACCCGGCTGGAGCGTCGCCTGGGCAAGCTCGATGCCGCGACTGCTGGCTTGGTGCTGTCGGTGCTGGCCGAGATGTTCGCGCCGTGAGGCGCGCGATCATTCGTCCATCCGATAGGCGTCGGCCCCGCCGAGCGAGCGGCGCTCCACTCCGGTCTTCACGCTGCCGCCGCACCGCGGGCACTTGGCGACTTCCTCCGCCAGCGGCAGCTCCGCCGCGCAGTATTCGCACCTCCGCACGTGCACCCGAGGCAGTAGCCCCGGGAAGACCAGGTGCACCTGCCCTTCCCTACGCTCCCGCCGGCACTGGCCCTCCTCCTCCAGCGCCCGCAGCACCGGCGCCGCTTTCTCCGCCTTCTCCCCAAGGCCGGCCAACAGGTCGGCCTCCGAGATTTCCCCGTTCCTCCGCTTGGCCAGCTCGAGCACCTCCGAGCGGAGCCGCTCCGGCGACTCCGACTCCGCCCTGCGCCACGCCCTAAGCCCCAGCCCGGCAAACACCGCGCCCAAGGCAGTGCAGGCCGCCCCGATGGCGTAGCGGCGCACCTGCCCGCCAGCGCCCACCAGGAACAAGAGGCCGAGGAGCATCAGGGGCACACCCGCCGCCAAGAGGAGAACCGCGCCGGTGCGCTTCATCAAAGAGCCCTCCGCTACCACTGCGCGTTCGCCTGCGTCGAAAGCTCCTGCCCCATCCTCTCGAAGTAACCCTTGAGCTGGGCCTCGCCGAACACCTGCTCGACGAGCCGCCGGACTTGCGTCGCGAACGGCTGCGGGTGCAGCGAGAGGTCCTGCTTCGACAGCTCGAAGAGCGCGTCCAAGTTCTTCCCGTACTGGATGCTCTCCTGGGGCACCTCGATGCGCAGCGCCGAGACCGGGTGGCGGCGCTCGGTGTCCCGCATGCTCTCCACGCTCTTGATGAAGCTCTGCAGGCCGGAACGCAGCCCCCGCACCAGCCCGATGATCTCCTGGCATCCCTTCATCCCCTCGGAGAAGCGCAGGAAGTGCTGGTTCAGCTCGGCGATCTCCGGAAGGCTCCCTTCCAGGTCCGGCCGGTCGCCGGAAAGCCTGATCGCGCAGGCGTGGCAGAAGTGCTGCGCGGGCCGGTTGCGCGCCTTGCACCGCGGGCAAGGTGGATCGCCCGGGCCGGGCTCCTCGTGCCCCCTGGTCACCGTGAAGAGCACCCGCTCCATGGTGCTGCGGAGGGCGATCCGCGGCCGGCTGGTCTCGAGGTGCTCCACCTTCACCTGCATCGCCGCCGCCTCGTCCTGCAGGCGCTTCCACCGCGTCTGGAGGTCGCCCTCGGCGGCGACCGATTCTCCCGCGGCCGACGCCCACTGCGCGCGGAGGGTCTCGATTCGGGCGGAAAGGTCGGCGTGCTCCCGGTCCAGCGCGCGCCGCTCCTGCTCCAGTTGGCGCATCTTGAAGAGGTTGGAGAAGAAGCCGAAGCCGCTCCCCAGCGCGCGGATCCGCCGGTTGTACTCCTCGATGCGCGCGAGCAGCGCCTGGTTCCGGGCCTTGAGCTGTTCCTCCTCCGCGTCCAGCTCGGAATTCTGCGCGCGCAGCTCCTGCTCCAGCTTCCGCGAGCTCTGCCTCACTCCTTCCGCACTCTCCACCACCCGTTGGTGCTCGAGCCTGAGCAGGGCCAGCTTCCGGTCGTACTCTTGCTCCACTGCCGCCCGCGCTTCGCCGATGGCCTTCTCCAGCCACCCCGGCAGCTTCCCCTTCTGCGAAACAACGTGCGCGGTGAGCTGGGCCAACTCCTCCTCGCGCACCCGGGAGACCTCCTGGAAGAAGGTCTCGTACTTCTGCTGCAGCGCGAGCAACCCCGCCTCGGCCTTCTCCACCGTGCCGATGCGGCCCTCCAGGTAGGCGGCGAACTCGCCCAGGCTTCCCATCTCATCCTCCCGCCGGAAGCCGGACACCGAAGCTTCCCCCATCGGCGCGCCCCTGCTCCCACCGGCGCCGCTCCACACGGTCGGCCGCGCCCGCCACCGGAAGCTCCTCGAAGCCCTTCGCTGCGTCCCAGTAGAGCGGACAGGCCCCGGCGCAGAGGTCCACGTCGCCGCACGACTTGCAGGGCGGAGGCACGTACCGCTTCTCGCGCCAGTACCTCGCTGCTTTGCTGGAGTAAATCTCCTCGAACGAGCTTTCCAACAGCGAGCCGATGCCGTCGGCAAACGACGAGCAGGGGAGCACGCTGCCGGCCGGATCCACCGACAAGAGACCGTCGATGCAGGCGCAGGCCTTGGCGCCGAACCCCTCCACCACCGGGTTGAGGATGCAGTAGGGCAAAGGCGAGTACCACACCAGCTTCACTCCCTCCTCCTTGGCCACCTCGGCGAGGCTGGGGAGCCGTTCGGCCAGCGCGGAGTAGCTGAGCGGCCCGGCAGCGGCGTCCAGCCCCGAGCCGGTTGGGATGAGCAGGTTCATCGACAAGGTCCGAAGGCCCAGCTCCCCCCCGGCGAAGCGGATCAGCTCCGGCGCCGCCTCCACGTTCCGCGAGGAGAGCGTGGTGTTGGTGTGCACGTGAATCCCGAGCGCCTTGAAGTTCTTCACCGCGAGGACGGTGCGGGCGAAGGCGCCGCGCCGGCCGACCATCGAATCGTGCAGCTCCGCCTGAGCGGCCTCGAGCGAAACCTGGGCCGAGTCCAGGCCCGCCTCCACCAGGGTGCCAGCGTAGCGGTCGTTCCCCGCCCGCACGCCGTTGGTGATGAGGTTCATCCGGAAGCCGATGCGCTTGCCCTGGCCGACCAGCTCGGCCAAGTCCGGCCGGAGCGTGGCCTCGCCGCCGGTGAAGCTGAGCGAGGGCACGTGCGCCTGATGGAAGATCTTCTCCATCACCCGTACCACTTGGGCGGTGGTCATCAGCGGGCGATCGGCCGAGCGGTGAGGGCTCGCCGCGTAGCAGAAAGTGCAGCGGTTCTGGCAGTCGTAGGTGAGCGCGATCTCCGCCAGGGTGGGGAAGCGGATCCGGCTCCGCTCGAAGCCGCCGAAGCGAAGCGTGGGGCGCGGGGTGAAATCGCCCTGCATCAACGCCCGCACCGCCTCGAGAAGCTCCGAGCAGTCCAAGCACAGCCGGTCCAAACCAACGCCCAGTCTGGTGGCGAGCGCTCCCAAGACTTCCGCCGAGCGGCGGCCCTCGCGGTTGTAGAGCGCCTCGAGGATGAGGGCGGCCGTACCGTTCAGGCCGAGCGTCTTCTCCGGGCGGATGAAGAGCACGCTGTCGGCCCGGCGCACGAACACCGCGGTTCGGGTGGCGGCGACGAAGGAGTCCATCGCCTCGAAGCTCCAGCCCGAGCGCATCAGAAGCTCCCCGCGCATGAGGAGACGCAGGCCGAATGGCATGCCGAGTGGCAGGCGCAGGCGTCGTGGCAGGCGGAGTGGCAGGCCGAATGGCAAGCCGAGTGGCAAGCCGAGTGGCACGCCGAGTGACAGGCGTCGTAGCCGGCGGAGATGGACGCAGCCAGCCCCGCCGCAACCGCCTCGGAACGCGCCGGGGCCGACGCAGCCTTCCCGTCGAAGTTGAACAGCCCCTCCAGGCGGTCCACCGTGGCCTTGGCGGCGCTCTCCACCGATTCGACCACTCCCTCGGCCAGCTCTTGCACCCTGCCCACCGCCCCGCTGACCGAGGCCACTTCCCGGCTCGCGCCCAGGGTGTGGAGCGGCGAGTCGAGCGGAGCGCTGGTGGGGATGGGAGCAAAGCTCCGGTCCACGCCGGCGAAGAAGCGGTCGCTCAGGTACAGCGGCGCGTAGTGCGTGTCGAAGTACGCCACCCTCCGCGGCGGCGGGAGCGCGTCCAGTTCGGCCCAGGCGCTCTCTGCCGCCCTCCGCTGCGCGCCGAGGGTGGCCTCGTGATCGGCCCGCCAGATCTTCGGCTGCAGCGACCGGTTCAGCGCGGAGAGCACCTCCCTCACCCCCTCGCGAGGGAGCGTGCCCTCCTTGGTGAGCGCGCGGAAAAGGGCGTTCTCCGCGGCGGTGGACGCCAGCGAGCGGTCGAGCACCCGGAGCTGGAGAGGGTTGCGGCTCAACAGCTCCACCGCGCGCTTCTGGCACAGCCCCAGCACCACCAGGTTGATCGCCTTGATCGGCCGGTCGAGCAGCACCGCCGCTTCCTCCGGAGGAAGCTCGGGGACGAAGCCCTCTTTCCGGAAGGTGGCCACCAGGATCTCCGGCGAGACGTAATCGGGCGCCTTCTTCTTGAGGACCAGGGAAAGGTACGGGTGAAGCCTCAAGAGGCGCACCGTCACCGCGAGCAGGCCCGAGAGGACAATCCACGACAGCCGGAATGGGACCAAGGCCGCGGTCCAGCCGAACACCGTCCCGCGGGTTGGGTGGATCCAGACGATCTTCCCCGCCGGCAGGAGGACGTCCTTGCACAGGCGGGTGCCGGCCAGCTTGTCTATGATCGCCAGCCCCCAGCCCACCGACAAGAGCCAGAAGACCAACAGCGGCCCGTTGAAGATGAACAGCAGCACCGCCCAGTAGAAGGAGCGCCTGGCGAGAGTCTCCGCGTCGCTCTTGTCCCGCCGGGTCAGCTCGCCGGCGATGGCCCTCGAGGCGAGCACATGGGCCACCGCGAGCGCGGGCACCTCGATTCCGTAGGGGCCTGCGGGCACCAAGAGCCTCGCGCGGAGCGGCTCATCCAGCGCGCCCCGCCGCTCGAACGCCAGCACGCATTCCGGATCCGTGCTGGAGACTGCCGGGTAGTCGTAGGCCGGCGGATATGGGTCGCCGCCCCAGTCCCGATCGCGCGCGCTCACCCTCACCTCCTGCCGCGGAGGATCGATGAGCACCACCGGAAGCCGGGCCTCTTCGCCGAGCAACTGGCCGGCCGCGGTTCCGGGCGGAGCCGGAAGCCCGGTGGAGAACTCCCATCGCGACAGCCGCAGGCGATTGCGCGGAGCGAACGAAGCGTCCGCGCCCGCGATCGAAAGCTCGACGAAGGCGGTCCGCTGCTGGACCCGGATCTTCGAGCGCGGCGCCCACTGCACCCTGGAGACGTACACCACCTCGAAGGGCTGGCCCTTCCGCGTCGGCTCGGAGAGCACCATCGCCTCCGCGCGAAGCTCGCACCCCACCTCCTTGCCGGCCACCTTGGCATCGCAGGTGGCCGCCTGGAGCGAGCTTCCGAGCTTGGGCGCCGGAACGAAATTGCGGCTTCCCTCTTCTTCGAAGCCGAAGGAGGCCCGCACCCTCGGCCCGAGCGTCGCGGGCGTGCCGGGCGCCGGCTTTCCGTCGCCCAAGATCTCGTAGGACTCCGAGACCAGCACCGCCTGGCCCTCGGCGGTGAGGCGCTCCTCCACCGCCGCGCCGCTCGCCTCCACGTCGCTCCCGGACGAAAGCCGGGGCATCGCCGACCGCGGCAGGTACACCCGGACCAGGTGCGTGTCCTGGCGCGCCAGTTGGTGCCGCTCGGCGTAGAGGGTCAGCCGCCGCCCGCCCCGGTAGTCGGCGTAGACGAAGGCCCACTTGTCCTGCGCGCCCAGGTTGCCTTCATCCGTCTCCACCCCGAAGCCGTCGACCATCGCGGGCGTGATGTCCTCGTGCCGGACTACCTCCTTGGGCAGCTCGAGCGGGAGCACCAGCTTCACCACCGAGCGGCGGACCGGCAGTGTCCAGCGGACCGGGTTGAACCACACCGCGAGCAGCTCCTCCTTGCCCCTCGAGGTCGGCTCGGCGAAGCGCCGGTTGCACCGGAAGTGCAGCTCCAGGGTGTAGTCGCGGCCGGACCTGGTCGGCGCGCCCAAAAACTGGACGGCGTAGTAGCCGTCTCCAAGCGCCGCGGCCTGCACCTGCCTCACTCCCTCCGGGCCGGTCAGCGTCCCGCGGGTGAAGTGCACCGGCTCGTAGAATTGACCCATCCGCTTGATGGAGGAGCGGCCCTCGTTGTCTCGAAAAACCAGGCGATGGATGACGTCCATCGCGCCGTTGTCCTGCACGAACGCCTGGACGTCGGACTCCAAGAGGTCCACCGGATCGGCCGCTGCCAGAAGCGGCAGCAACGAAGCGGCGGCCAAGGCCAGCAGTCGGAAGGCGCCCCCTCTCATCGCGGCCGGCGAGGTTAGAGCGCGCTTAAGGGCAGGGGCAAGGTCGGCCCAAGGTCCGACGCCTTCTAGCTGATGCGGACAGCTCCTCCTTGGTGCTGTTCGACAGCGATCCAGTGGCCCGCAGGTTCAGTTGCCGCGGGCGCGCGCCGGCCATATTGAAGCGCCCAATGCCTCTGTCGCAAAGACACGGAAGTGTTGACCCGCCGTCAACACGGACAGGGACCCAACCGAGGGGAGAGTCCCCGAGAAAGCGGATCCTCGCAGTGGACGACGAGGCGGACGTACGGCTGCTCGTCCTGGTCGTCCTTTCCCGCGCCGGCTACGAAGTTCTCCTCGCGGAGGACGGCGTCGAGGCCCTGGAGACCCTAAAGGCCAACCCGGTCGATCTGCTGCTGATCGACAAGAACCTCCCGCGGATGAGCGGCCTGGCCTTCCTCCAAGAGGCGCGGAGGCTGTTCCCGGACATCCCGGCGGTGATCATCACCGCCAGCCCCGAGGCCTTCTTCTCCTCCCAGGAGAAGTTCGAGGTGTACCTCCCCAAGCCGTTCCGGAACCTCAAGGCGCTGGAGCAGGCGGTCCGCGACGCCTTCGAGATCAGTCACGTCGCCCAGGAGCGGCGAGAGCTGCAACGGAAGCTGGCCGAGGTGGTCGCCCATCTCAAGCCGGCCAAGTCCAGCTAGCGTCACTACCCTCCAGGCGATGGACCGCATCGAGGTCTCCCCGGCCGGCTGGCTGGCCTTCGGCCTCACCGTGGTGGCGCTGTTCGCCGTCGACCTCTTCGCCCACCGGGGAGGCCGTGGCCTCTCGAGCAAAAATGCGATCGCCTGGAGCGTCGCTTGGGTAGTGCTCGGGGTCGCGTTCACCGGCTTCGTCTGGGCGGCGTACGGAGGCCAGGCGGGTCAGGAGTACCTGGGCGCCTACCTCATCGAGAAGAGCCTCAGCCTCGACAACCTGTTCGTCTTCCTGGTCATCTTCCGCGGGCTCAGGGTGCCCCATGAGCGCCAGCGCCGCGTCCTGCAGTGGGGCATCTTCGGGGCGGTCGTCTTCCGCGGCCTCTTCATCTTCGCCGGCGTGGAGGCCATCGAGCGCTGGCAGGCGATCACCTACGCCTTCGGCGCCCTCCTTTTGATCGTCGCGGTGCGAGTCGCCCGTGAGCACCCGCTCGAGCAGCAGCAGAGCAAGCTGGTGGAGTGGCTGAAGCGGCACTTCCGCATCACCCACGAGTTCCGCGGCTCCAAGTTCATCATCGACCATGACGGACGCCGCCATGCCAGCCCGCTGCTCGTGGCCCTCTTGGCGATCGAGGTGACGGACATCGCCTTCGCGGTGGACTCGGTCCCGGCCGCCTTCTCGATCAGCCTCAACCCGTTCGTGGTGTACAGCTCCAACATCTTCGCCATCCTGGGACTCCGCGCGCTCTACGCCGCGCTCTCCAGGACCATCTCCGAGCTTCGCTACCTGCACTTCGGACTGGCCGCCGTCCTGGTCTTCGCCGGGCTCAAGATGCTGGCGGCCAGGTGGGTCCACGTCTCGCCGATGCTCTCGGTGGCGATCATCCTGGCGATGATCGGCGCCGCGGTGATCGCCAGCCTTCGCACCCGAAGGGCCTGGGCCTCGGGCCGCGGGCAGACTTGATTGGTAGCCGGCTCCGTCACGGTGACGAGGATGCGCTCGGGCTCCACCCAGATGCGCTCCTTCGGCGCGCTCGGCACCGAAGGCGGCGCGGCGCTCGCCACCAAGAGGAGCGCCGCGAGGCTCGCGAGTCTGAGCGCGGAGGGAGTCACTGGCGGGACGCTACCGCTGTTCTCGGCCGAGAACGACGAGCTGTAGCCCCAAACCCCTGGAATTCGGTGCCCCGCCGGGTTTCTTGGGATCGCACTCCTCCGGCCAGCCGAGGAGGTTGCGCGACAGCTTGGTGAGGAAGCCGTCGGGGTTTTCGACTTGCTCCACGAAGCCGGCCGGGCCGCGCTTCCACTTCGTCACCCTCGTCCGCACTCCGCCCACCTCGGTGCCCACGAGCGGCACGCCGTCTTTGTCCAGCTCCCGCACCTCGGACGTCGTCAGCGCAGCGCCATCGACGAAGACGCCCAGGCCAAGGCCCAGGAGGGCGAGTGCGAGGGCGAGCCAAGGCGCGCCGCTCCGCCGCATCCCCCTGTGGCGAACCGGGAGCCGGGCAACAGCAGCGCAGGGCCGAGGCGCAACCGAATCGTGGATTGTCCGGGAGGGTGCCGGTACTTCTCGCCAACGCCGGCTCGAATCGGGGCCGCGAGCACGACGATGCCGGCGCTGTCGCTCAGTAGTGCGTACCCGCGTCGGCGCGGCGCTCTTCCTCGCGGTGGCCATTTGCGGGCGCAATCTGTAGCCCATCTCCGAGTGGCCCACCACGGCGCCGAGCGCGAGGAGCTGCGGCTCGGGCCGAAGACCGCCGTCGCGGCGCGACGCGACGAGTGGGCACTACACTCGGCCGCCACAAGTAGGAGCGCAGCGACGCTCGCGAGCCAGAGCGCGGAGGGGGCCGTTCTCGACCGGGAGCAACGATCTCAGGCGCCAATCCCCTGGAATCCGGTGCCCCGCCGAGTTTCTTGGGATCGCAATCGAAGCAGTAGCGAAAAACCCGGCGCGGTCCGGCGCTTGGGCCCTCTCGAGCCCAGATGCAGAGCTCTTCGCCGAAGTCGATGCCCCCGACGTGAGTTTTCGCAAAACCGCGGTTCGGGCCGGTCGCCTGCGCAGGCTCCGTCACCGTGACGAGGATGCGCTCGGGCTCCACCCAGACGCGCTCCTTCGGGGCGCTCGTCACCGACGCCGGCGCGGTGCTTGGCACCAGCGCCAGGAGGAACGCCGCGAGGCTCGCGAGTCTGAGCGCGGAGGGAGTCACTGCGCCGGCACGGTAGCGCAGCTGTTGTCCGAGAGCGACGAGCTCGAGGCGGCAGCGTCGGGCAACTAGAGAGAGGGGCTCGGCCGAGCTCGAGTAGCTCGCGGCCAAAGCGTCGAGCGGAGCGGCGCTGATCAGCCGCTCGACGTCCCGCGCTTCTTCTTTTTAGTTGCTGGCCGACAGGTCCTCCGGCCGTCAGCAGCGTGCAGTCGCTTCCAAGAGGCCGCCCGCGGCGCGCCAGAAGGCGCGGCCGGCGTAGCCGCGGGCGGCCGGGGAGAAAACCAGCTCGTCAATTGGGGAGCCCCTAGCCGCCATCGCCATCTTCACCTAGGCAGTAGAGGTCAATGTCGATTTCCGCTCCGAGCTCCGCGATGCGGCCGATTGTCTTCGCATTCAAGTGCAACTCCGGAACCTGCTCGACCACGTACACGACACAGCTCACCTCGGCGGTCCACGATGGGGATACGACCTTCAGCGCTTGAAGGCTCCTTGGCATGCGGGCAAGCAGCCAGTCGACGTGCTCTTGGAGGGCCCGATCCTTGGGCAACTCGGATTGAAGCGCCCATCCGTTGACGCGATAGGTTCTCGAGGACTTCCCAATCCGATCTCCAGCGCGCCAAGTCTTCGAAGGTCGAACGCCCAAGACTCCTTCGATCGCGCCCGGATCGCACACAAACTCGGCCAGCACAATCGAGACTCGAACCTCCGACTTCATATCGTCGGCAAGCGCCGTTCCTTGGGCGGTCATGGCAGCTCGTTGATGTTGATCCCGGTGGGTTCGCCGGGCCCTTCGCCGCTCTTCGGGTTGATGTAGATGTTCCCTTCCTTGTCCTTATAGAGATCCCATTGGCCCGTTCGTACGCCGCCCTTGAGTTCTTCGGGATCGATTCCTGCTTTGATCAGTTGATCTCACCAGGACCGAGCCGCTTCATCTGGTTAACCGAGCCGGCCTGCGCAGGGGGCTCAGGCGCACCCGGGTCCTCTAGTCGTGGGGGCGATGGCTGCGGAGGAGGCAGGGATGCTGGTGCTGGCTGATTCTGCGACGGGAAAGATGCTGGAGGGCCACAGGGCTCGTGGCATGCGTTGGGCGGCTCCGGCTTGACCGCGGGTGGAGCCTCCACCGGGTTGGGATCTTGGAAGAGGTCGTCAGGCCCGAAAAGCCACCCGAGCGGGAAACCGATGATGAGGCCGATCCCAAATGCACCCGAAACAGACACCGCTGTTCCGGCGCCCAGAGCGACACCCGGATGCCTTGGCAACGGACGAATAGGCGGTTCGAACTGGGGCCGCGGGAGCGGCAGCTTCGGGGGAGCGCCGGGAGGAGGTTTCATCGGTGGAGGAGGCTCGACACCTGGCTCCATGCCGGCGATTGAAATCTTTGGTGCTTGCTTCGCCAGACTCTGGGTTTCGAGCCCAAACGGGTCCCAGCCGTTGATGGGGTCGAAGGCGGTGTAGGCGTAGAGGTTGAAGGAGTCGTGGTAGCCGAGCGGGTCCTGACTCAGGAATTCGCCCAGCTCCGGCGAGTACCAGCGGTTTCTCATGTAGACGAGGCCCGTCGCCTGCGAGCGCCAGGCGGAGGCGAAGCCGAACGGGGTGCCTCCCGGGTGGCCGCACACCTTCCCCGGCGAGTCCTCCTCGCACGTCACATTCCCCGCCGCATCCTTCAGCGTCAGCCGCCCCTCCGGG
>JACPVI010000069.1 GCA_016191815.1 Myxococcales bacterium | reverse complement strand
TCTCCTCGCTGGCGGGGAGATTCCTGGACATTCGCTGCGACGACAGCGAGGCCGAGGCGACAAGGGCGGGGTCCTGCCGAGTCACCAGGGCGTCGGCGAGCGTGGCGAGCGCGCCCTCGTCCATCGCCACCACCTTCACCTCGCAGGCTCGCGCCTGGGCGGCCACCCTGCCGCTGAAGTCGTTGCCCAGGCCCAGCACCCAGAGCTCGTCCAGGGATTGGAGCCAGCGCACGTAGGCTTCTCCTCGCTGGTAACCGGCGAAGATGACCGCGGGCAAAAGGCCCAGGCGAGCGACCTGCTGGCGCAGCTCCGGTTCCAGCTCGCCGTCTCCGAGGAGCACCATCCGGGCCCCGGGCCGCTCGCGCCTGAGCCGAGAGAACGCCTCCAACCCCAGGCCGTGCCGGCGCGAGGGCTGGAAGGTGGAAGCCATGCCGATCACCGGGTCGCCTTCCAGCTGAAGCTCCCGTCGCAGCGCAGGGCGACTTCGGGGAGGCCGGAACTCGGGCGCCACCAGGGCAGGGAGCACCATCACTTGCTTCCCCGGAAGCCTGGAGACTTCGGTCTGGCTGGAGACGGTGAAGGCGTCCGCGGACGGCAAGGTGAGCCGAATGGAACGCGGCGCGTGAATGGAGCGCACCAGCTTGGCGCCCTTCGGCCGGCCGAAGCGGGCCACGAAGTGGTCGTGAGAGAAGTGGGAATGCACCACGTCGACTGCGCGCCGCCTGAGCGCCCGCACATCCCTCAGCACCGCGGCGGGGCTGGACTTCACCGACAGCTCCAGCCCGCCTTCATCGAGAAGGCCCAGCTTGCGCATTCGGGGGGCGGAGGGCTCCTCGGAGGACACCGTGGCGCGCTTTCTGTCCACTGCCACCGCCACCTCGTGGCCGAGGGCGCGCTGCGCGGTGGCCAGAAGCGCGACGTTCTCTGCAGGTCCGCTGTAGGCCGGGCTGGCGAGCAGGTGGAGGATGCGCACCTACGCCTCCGCCGCCGCCCGGTAGAGCTCCGCGAGCGCCAAGGCCTCGCTCTCGATGCCGAAGCGGCGGCGGACCTCTTCTGCGGCGCTCCGGCCGACCTCGCCGGCGCGCGACGGATCTGCCAAGAGCGGAGCCAGCAATCGCCTGAGCGCGCCGGTGTCGCCGGGAGGATAGAGAAAGCCGGTGCGCCCGTGTTCGACCAGCTCGGGGAAGTGCGGGAGGCGGGCCGCCACCACGCAGCAGCCGGAAGCCATCGCCTCGAGCAGCACGAGGGAGAAGCTCTCTTCGCGCGAGGGCTGCACCAGCACGGTGAGGCCCTGGTACCACGGAACGATGTCGGCCTGCTCGCCTGGCAGGTGCAGCGCTCCGCCCGCAGCGGCGCGGAGCCGATCCAGGAAGGGCCGGTCCGCGGGCTTGGCAAGGCCGACCAGCGCCGCGCGCCACTCCGGGTGGCTCGGCAAGAGCGGAGAAAGGGCCTCCACGAAGTCCGCTTGCCCTTTTGGAGAGCGGATGCGGCCCACCACGCCAACTCCGAAACGCCCTCCCAGGCCGAGGGCGCGAAACGCGGCCTCGCGATCGCCTGGAGGATGGAACCTCCGGGTGTCCACTCCGTGGCCGATCACCGCCGCGGGACGCTCCAGGCCGGCCGCGACCTGGCTGGTGAGCGCGACCATCCGGTGGACGGCGCGCACGAGCAGCCGGGTGAGAAACCCTGGGGGCCCGGCCGAGTGGCGGGTGTAGACGAGCCGCACCCGCCTCCCCACGAACCTGAGCAGCAGTCCGACCAAGAGCTCGTTGTTCCGGTGGGCGTGCCACACCACTGGCTCGCGCCTGGAGCGGCGCAACAGCTCTCCCCAGCCGATGCGAGAAACCCGAGCCGAGAGCGAAGAGCCCAGCGCGCGCCCTTCCACGACGCCGTCGAGCGCGGCGAGCACCGACTCCACGTGCGCCGTGACGCCGGTGCGGCGGCGATGGAAGTGCGGGTGGACCACGAGCACGGCCGGTTCATACGACCCGACGCCCCAGATGGGAACAGCAGGCCTCGGTATGCAACCAATAAGTCCTTCTAAGTGCGTGGTCGATTCAAAATAAGCGCGTCTATTGACGGCAGGGGAGCGGAAGTGGCAACTACCCGCGCCGTTCACTCGGAGGGAACTCATGCGAAGGACACTGTTGGCGCTCGCTTCGACCTCGGTGCTCATCCCGTTGCTCGCGCATGCGAAGAGCACGGGCATCACCGGCTACTCAGGAAACCCGGCCACCAACGGAGGGCAGATCTGCAACAAGTGCCACGATGGAGGGCTTTCGCCGACGGTGACGTTGAGCGGCCCGGCGAAGGTCACCACCGGAAGCCGGAGCAACTTCACGCTGTCGGTGAGCGGTGGGCAACAGGTGGCCGCGGGCTTGGATGTCTCGGCCACGCTGGGACAGCTCATCTCCACCATGCCGAGCACCTACGTCTCGTCGGGCGAGGTGACGCACTCCGCGCCGCAGTCGGCGGATGCCCAAGGGAACCTCACGTTCACCTTCGATTGGGTCGCGCCGGCCGCCGCCGGCACTGCGGTCCTCTACGCGGCGAGCAACTCGGTCAACCTCAACGGCAGGACCAGTGGCGATCTGGCCAACAACACCAACTTCGCGGTCCTGGTCGAGGCCCCCGCCGCCGGGCTGGCTCCGATCGCGGAGGTGAACGGGCCGTACGCTGGAGTCGCCGGGAGCGCCGTGCAGCTGAGCTCCGCGGGCTCGTACGATCCGGACGGCTCGATCGTCGCCTACACCTGGGACTTCGGCGACGGCGCGACCTCGACGGGAGCGAACCCACTGCACACCTACTCGGCCGCGGGCTCCTTCGTGGTGACGCTCCAGGTGACCGACAACACCGGCATGACCGGGAGCGAGCAGACGGTGGCCGACATCGCCCCCTCGCCGACCAACCAGCCTCCCGTGGCGGTGGCCAACGGCCCCTATTCCGGCGTGGTCCGCAAGTCGGTGCAGTTCAGCTCGGCGGGCTCCTATGATCCGGACGGGACGATCTCCTCGTACCTGTGGAACTTCGGCGACGGAGCCACCTCGGCCCAGGCCAACCCGACGCACACCTACAAGAGGATCGGGAGCTACGGTGTCACCTTGACGGTGAAGGACAACGGCGGCGTTTCCTCCAGCGCTGGGACCACCGCCACCATCACCCGGTAGCCCCTCACGCCTACCCCTCTCCCGCGCCGCGGGAGAGGGGATTCCGGAGCAACTTGTCGAGCAGCTCCACGTTCCGCGAGCTGGCCCCGGACACCTGCCGTACCGCTGCCTGGGCGAGCTCCCCGAGCGAGTGCAGCGTCTCCGGGCGCGACAAGAGCTCCGCCACCACCCGGTGCAGGTGATCGGGATCGTTGACCTGGATGCCTCCGCGCCCCACCAAAACCTGCACGCTGTCGTGGAAGTTCTCCATGTGCGGGCCGAACAGCACCGGCCTTCCCTGGGCCGCGGGCTCGAGGATGTTCTGCCCGCCGCGGGTGGTGAAGGAGCCTCCCACGAAGACCAGCGTGGCCAGCCGGTAGGCGCGCGACAGCTCTCCGATGGTGTCGAGCACCACCACGCGGCCCGAGGAGCGGTTCCCCTGTGAGCGCAGCCCCGCCGAGAGCCCCGCCTCCTGGGCGAGCGCGAGGATCCGGGTGGCGCGGTCGATGTAGCGCGGCGCGATCACCAGCCTGAGGTCCGGGTGCTCCTTCAGCAATCGCCGGTAGACCTCGAGGAGCTTCTCTTCCTCCCCCTCGTGGGTGCTGCCGGCGATCAGCACCCGCGCGCCCTCCGGCAGTCCCAGCGCGCGGCGCAGCTCGGCGTCCTCCGCCGCGGGAGTGGGAGGAGCGAGCGCGTCGAACTTGGTGTTCCCGGTCACCCAGACCCGCTCGAGCGGCGCTCCCAGCGCCACCACTCGCTCGGCCTCGTCGTCCTCTCGCATGAGCAAGAGGTCCAGCTCCGGCAGGGGGTTTCCGATCAGCGAGAAGAGGGTCCGGTACCTGGGCACTCCCGCGGGCGAGAAGCGGCCGTTGGTGAGCACCACCTTGGCCCCGTGGCGCTTCGCCGCGCGGATGAGGTTTGGCCAGATCTCGGTGTACTCGAGCACCAACAGGTCCGGCCGCAGCGCCCGCACCGCCCTGCGCGTGGCGCCCCAGAGATCGTACGGCGCGTACACCACCGCATCGATCTGCGAGGAGAGCCGCTCGCTGGCCATCATGTAGCCGCTGTTGGTGATGGTCGAAAGGATCACCTTCGCGTCCGGGAAGCGCGCGCGGAGCTTCTCCACCATCGGCGAGAGGGCGAGCAGATCGCCGGCGCTGGCACCGTGCAGCCACAGCCGCGGAGCCCCGCCGGCGGGGACCTTCCCCTCCGGGTAGAAGCCGAGCCTCTGGAGAAGCCCGTCGCGGGTCTTCCGGTGCAGTGAGAGGACCGGAAACAGCACCCAGAAGGCGAGGTAGCTCGCGAGGACGTAGAGGAGCCGCATCGGCGGCCGTGCTCTATCAGAACATCGGCCGGTTGCGCCGCGCTCGCGCGATCAGGACTTCTTGGGCAGCTCGACCATTTGGCCGGCCACGAGCCCTCTTAGTACCGGGGTCGCCCTGATCTCGCTGTCCATCACCATCCGGTCGCGGTTGGCCTCGTAGGCCGAAGGATCGTACGAGGCCATGATCGGGTTGTACGCGTCATCGGCGGCCTTGAGGATGGTCGGCCCATTCTTCGCCGCCAGCGCCCCGGAGAACGCCTGCTTGAGGATGGCCATCGCGCCGTCGGCCTGCGTCATCTCGATCTCCTGGGAGGTGCCGAGGAAGGTGAGCTTCTCCATCGGAATCCGGTTCTGATCGAGGTACTTCTCCACCTTGCTCCCGAAGTGCTCGAAGGACTTGCAGGCGATCGGCGCAATGATGATGCCGGGCGCCTCGGTCTTGAGCAGGTGCTCCGGCCGGATGAACTGGCCGCCGATCCTCATCCCCAGGCCTTCGCCGGCGTGAGAGACCGAGAAGTATCCCCGCCGTTCGGCGCCGGTCTTGAGGAATTCGTCGGCGGCTCCCTCGAACTGGCTGGTGTTGAAGACCTTCACGGTGAGCTGGTGGTCGTGGCCATCGGGGGCCTTGATCGTCTTGGAGTAGGTGGCGAAGCCGGTCTCGTCGATACCGGCTTGGCGGTTCTCCTGTTTGAAGCCCTGCCTCTCGAGGAAAGACTTGAAACCCCTGTACTGGGACACGTCCGGCGGCGCCTTCTCGCTCGAGGCGTGGTGAGTGTCGCCGCCGAAGGCCACCACCCATTCGGACTTCGGCCCATGGAAAAGGAGGTCGTACCGGGGAGACGGACCCGGGAGATCCCCGCTCACCCGACCGGGAGCGGACACCTGCGAGGTGAGCAGCGTCGACAGGTCGGCGCCGGTCTTCAAGGCCTTCACGGCCTCGGCGCCAAAGGCCTTCTCGAGCTTGCGCATCAGCGCTGGGTCGGCGCGCCGCACTGCCGCGTCGAGCTCCTGCTGCGAGAGAATTCCGTCGCGTCCGGATTTCCCAGCCTGGTCGATCAACCCCGCAGCGGCTTTCTGGAGCGCCGGATCCTTGATGTCGGCGATTCGAAGCCCCGGGCCAGGATCTCCGGTGGGTTGCGGCTTCGGCTTGGAAACGGCAGCCCGGACCCATCCTTTGTTCTCGGTAGTGCTCGCAACTTTCGGAGCACCCGTCGCGACCTTCGGCTGAGCGGCGGGAACCTTCGGAATCGTTCCGGCTGACCTCGTTCTGCTCGGCATACGCACCCCCGAGGGAAGGCGGCGAGGAGTGTACGCCCGTGGCACCTCCGGTGAAAGCGAGCCTGCCTATCGCACGACGATCGGGCTCGGCACGATCCACGGCCGCCACTCCTCCGACCAGAGGCACCCCGGGGCCAGGAGCTGGACCTCCATCAGTGCCAATCCGGGACGCTCCGGCAAGATGGTCAGTCCCTCGTCGAGCAGCCGCGCCGCGCCGAATACCGCGACCCTTGTCTTCGCGTTGCCAGTCGGCGGCAGCTTCACGGTGAGCGGCTGACCCACGGCGGCGGAGCGGCTCGCCCCCAGCCCTCGAAGCTCGAAACCGGCCGGGTCGCCCAAGGCGTCGAACGCACAGAGCGCCTCCCCCGACGCCAGAGACTCCAGGACTTCACGCGCGGCTTCCCGGGGCTCCTTGGAGAGCGACGAAAGTGGCACATAGATCGCCATCGCGGAGAAGGGCGCTTCGTGCGGCGGAACCCCGTGTGCGTCGTGCGAGCACAGGCCCGCCCGCGGGATCCCCGGGCCGAGCAGCGCGGCGACCGCGTCCGGATCCGGCCGAGACAACACCATCATCCCGTGCACCGGATTCGCGAAGTAGGCCCCGAGAGCGCAGGCCAGACTCGCCGGGGACGTGACGGCACGCCGGAACATCGTGTCGCCGGAGTACAGCTCGAACCCCGTCGCGCGCGCGCCCGCGTCGGGGTCTCGCCACGGGTTGTGCGGGTGGACGGGGTGAGCGAGGTACACCTGTCCGCCCATCGCGAGCACCGCGCCCACGGCGTCTCCCCGCCGCTGCTCCTCGGTCAGCCCGTGCGGCACTCCGAGGGCGACCGCATGGCCGCTCGGCGTGCTCAGCTCGACGCCGTGGATGAGCAGCACCCCGTCCACGAAGGCGGGCTCCGGTATCTGCTCCAGGTTGTGGTCGGTCAGCACTACGAATTGCAAACCCGTGGCGCGCGCTGCCGCCGCCACCGCCTCCGCGCTGGCATGGCCGTCGTGCGACGCCGAAGTGTGCACGTGGTAGGCGCCTCTCACGCCGGAGCGGCGAGGCTGCCCGCCAGTCACCGGGTACTCGACCCCTCCCGCGGCGATCGAATGGACGCCCACCCACGCCGCGACGAGGATCAAGAGGCCAAACAGCGACCCCGCGAGCTTCCGCCCGAGGCCGGCTCTCCTCCCTCCCGCGCCGTAGGTCATGCCACGCTCGCCCTCGCGTCATCGGGGCCGCTCTGGAGGGACCACAGCCGGGCGTAGAGGCCCCCTCGGCCGAGCAGCTCTCCGTGCGTGCCCTGCTCGATCACCCGGCCGCCCTGCGCCACGTAGATCCGGTCGGCCGAGGCAATCGTGGAGAGCCGATGCGCGATGATCAGCGCCGTCCTGCCGCGCAACACTTCGGCCAGCGCCCGCTGCACCTCGCGCTCACCTTCGGGATCGAGGTTGCTGGTCGCCTCGTCCAGCACGAGCACCGGGGCAGCCGAGAGCACCGCTCGCGCGAGGCACAGGCGCTGTTTCTGTCCTCCGCTCAGCACCACCCCGCGCTCGCCCACCTCGGTGTCGTAGCCCCGCGGCAAGGCCCGGATGAACTCCTCCGCGTTCGCCACTCTCGCGGCGGCCACCGCCTCCTCCATCGAAGCTCCCGGCCTCGAGAGGCGCAGGTTCTCCAGCACCGAGCCGGCGAAGAGCAAGGGCTCCTGCGTCACCAGGGCGAACTGCGCGCGGATGCTCGCTGAAGTCAGGCGGCAGCCGTCCTCGCCGTCGAAGAGGATCCGCCCGCCGGAGGGCAGCTCGAAGCGCAAGAGCAGTGAGACCAGGGTGCTCTTCCCTCCCCCGCTCGGCCCGACCAGCGCGGTCACCTTGCCGGCGGGCAATTCGAGCGAGAGCGAGTCCAGCACCGGCCGCCCCGAATAGGAGAAGGACACCGCTTCGACGCTGATTCCCCGCTGCAAGGGCGGCGCATTCCTCGCACCGGGCGCATCGCGGACCGGGTGCTCCAGCGAGAGCACACGGAAGACGCGCTCGCCCGCGACCGCCGCCTGCAGCGCGTACTGGCTCACCCGGCCGAGGTCCTTGGCGGGCTGGTAGATGAGGACCACCGCGGTGAGCAGCGAGATCAAGTCTTCCGGAGGCACCGCCCGGGTGCCGGCGGCGAAGGAGAGCGAGAGAGCGATCGCCGCCGCGGCGAGGAGCTCCATCAGCCCCGGCACTGCCCCGCGGGTCCAGCCCGCGCGGAGCATCGCCCCGAGGTGAGCCCGTGCGTGGGCGTCGAAGCGCGACAGCTCTGCTTGCCGGCCTCCGTAGGCCTGGATGGTCCGCAGTCCACCCACCCCCTCCTGGACCTGCGCCGCCAGCTCTCCCAGCTTTGCCTGGCCTTCGCGCATCTTCCCGAGCAAGGCCCGGGTCAGCCGGGAAGCCGGCCAGGCGGCCAGCGGCACGACGGCGATCGCGCCGAGAGCCAGTTGCCAGTGGAGTGAAAGGGCCACCGCGAGCAGGATGAGGATCTGCAGCCCGTCGCGCACGAACGAGGCCACGGTGAGCGTCGCCGCCGACTCGATCGCCGCGGCGTCCGCGGAGAATCGGCTGAGGAGATCGCCCGAGCGCTCCCGGCCGAGCTGCGAAGGAGACAGCGCTCCGAGGCGCGCGAAGAGGCGGCGCCTAAGATCCATCACCACCCGCTGCCCGTACAGCCCCATCCAGTAGAACTGCCCGAGGTACCCCAGGCCCTTCACCACGCCGATCGCCACCACCACCAGGGGGAGGAGCCACAGGGCTCCGTCCCGGTCCACCTCCGCGAGGTGGGGGACGAGCTTCGCCGCGAGCGAGAGCCCATCCCGGCCGCCGGTCAACAAGAACCTGAGCGCCGGCCCCATCAGGTACGCGTACGCTCCGGTCGCGGCCCCGAGCAGCGCCATGCAGCCGAAGGAGAGGTAGAGCAACCTCCGGTGCGGGCGTCCAAGCTCCAGGAGCCGGAGGACCACCCCGAGCCCAGCGGCGAGGGGCGAATCTCGCTTCACCGGCCGACCCTGCGCAGGGCCGCCTTGGCCAGATGCGACTGTGGGTTTTGCTCCAGCGCCTTGAGCAGTCGCTTGCGCGCGGAGGCGGCGTCGCCGGATTCGTTCTCGAGGATGGCGGAAATCACCGCCGCCCGCTCGCTCTCGGCGTCCAGCGCCAGCGCCTTCTTGATCAGCTTGAGTGGCTGCTTCGAGCGCTCCTTCGGCGTGCCTCGCTCCGAGAGGTAGGTGGCGAAGGCGAGGTAGCAGCAGTAGACCGGCTCTTTGGGGTGGAGCGAGACCGCCTGCTCGAAGGCCGCCAGCGCGGAGCGCGGGTCCTTGCGCAAGAGCGCCGCGGCTCCGCGCCGAAGCGCGATCTCCGCGTCGACGCTCACCGGCTGGACCCGCCGGGAGCCCTGGCGCGAGAGCAGGTACTGCAGATAGGCCCTTCGCTTCTCCTCGGCCGCGAGCACCCGGTAGGAGGCCGATAGCTTGTCCTGCAGCGACTCGAGCAGGTCCTTTATCTCCGAGGTGTCGTGCTCGGGATAGCTGTCGGGGTGGAACTTGGTCGCCACCTGATGGTAGGCGCGCTCGACCGCTTCGGTGTCGGCGGTGATGTCCAAACCGAGGACTCGAAAGTAGCTCGAGGTGATGATTCTCACCGCCGCTTCGCGAAGCTCGGAGACCAGCTCGCTCGGGAGCGGCTTCTTCTTCCTGGGAGAGATGTGGTCTTCGCTCGCGAGGGCCTCGCCTTCCCCGGCCGCCACCGGAATCTTGGAAAAGGCCACGTCCCCGATCAGCGAGAGGAACCACAAAAGACTGTAGGAGCCTCGAAGATCCCCCCGGCCGTGGGCGAGCAGCTCGCTCAGGGCGATTCGCCCGTTCACCTGCATGGCGATCTTGAGGTCCGAAGTGCCAAGCCCCAGCGCCGGGAGGTCCCGTCCGAAATCGGCGGTCCGGTAGGGGAACTCGGGCCGGTGCTCCTTGAGCGCCTGGGCGTACACCGTGAGCGGGAAGCTGCGGCGCGCTCCCTCGAGGATGGGCGCCAGCGCCGGCACCTCGGTCGCCTGCAGGTCCTTGGCGAACTCGCTGCCCGCGTATAGGGCGTAGCGGCCCTCGCGCATCCCCACCACCTGCGCCACCTTCTCCCGGGTGTAGTCGCGCAGCCGAGCGCGCAGCTCCTCGGCTCCAAACGACAGTCCCGCTTGGAAGAGCGCCTCCGGCAGGCGCGCCCCCGCCGCCAGCGCCTTGGCGATTGCCTCGGCCTGTCCCTTGGACAGCTCCTCCTTCTCCGAAAGCTGCGCAGGAAAGGAGTCCTGGGCCGAGGTGGAGTCGTAACCCACCGGGGCGCCCCCGAGAAGAAACACTCGCCGGGTCACCTCCCGGACCGCCACCACCAGGATACCGTCGCGCCGGAGGCGATGGCAGGAGTGCAAGAGCGGTGGCAGCTCCTGCTTGCGCATGTCGCCGGAGGCCACCGGCGGCCGGCCCAAGGTCGCCTGCGATCCCACCGAGTGGGCAGGGGCGCTCCGGAACAGGCCTCGGAGCGACTCGAGCTTCGACAACAGCTCGGCGGTCTTCATCGGGTCGACGACGTAGGCGTTGACCTTGAGGTCGAGAATCGCCCCCACGCCCTTGGCCTTTCCCAGGTGCCCGCGGTCGATCGCCACCAGCACCGCCCGGCTGCCGATGTCGCTGGCGCGGATGAGCTTCCCGACGTGCGCGCCGTTGAGCAGGGGCAACTCCACCGCGACCAGGACGATGTCCGGCCGGTCGGAGGCGAACAGCTCCATCGCCGAACCCGGATCGGCTGCGGCCCTGACGAGGTAGCCGGCCTGCGCGAGCTGAGCAGACAGGTGCTCGCGGGTGGGCGCGTGATCTTCGGCGAGCAGGACTTTCTTCAAGCGCGCCGGAACTCTACAACGCGCCAGGCGCGACGCGCTCCGGTCCGGTAAGGTCGCCCCCGATGCCGCTCGAGCATGTGATGGTCGTCGCCGGCGAGGCCTCGGGCGACCAGCACGCCGCGGACCTGGTGGCCGAGCTGCGCCGGCGCCGGCCCGAGCTGCGCTTCTTCGGCATGGGAGGACCTCGCCTCGCCGCGCAAGGCGTGGACCTCATCCACCACGCAAGGGAGATCTCGGTGATGGGCATCGCCGAAGTCCTCCCCAAGCTTCCCCGCATCCTGCAGGTGATGGACCGGCTCCAGCGTGCCGCGGAGCGGCGGAAGCCCAAGCTGGCGGTGCTGGTGGACGTCCCGGACTTCAACCTGCGGCTAGCGCGGCAGCTAAAGAGGCGGCGAGTGACGATCGCCTACTATGTGAGCCCGATGGTGTGGGCCTGGCGTCAGGGACGGACGCGCCAGATCGCCGAGCTGGTGGACCGAATGCTGTGCATCCTCCCCTTCGAGGAGGAGTTCTACCGGGGATCCGGCGTCCCCGCCCGGTACGTCGGCAGCCCAGTCCTGGAGCAGGTGCCGTCCCCGGCTCCGCCCGAGGCGTTTCGCCGCGCACTGGGCCTCGAAGTCGTGGGCCCGATCTTGGCGCTGTTGCCCGGAAGCCGGCCGGGGGAGATTCGGCGGATCCTCCCCGCCATGGTGGAGGCCGCTCGCCGGATCCACGCCGCGAGGCCCGAGGTTCAGGTGGTGGTGCCGGTGGCGCCGTCGCTGGCGCTGGAGAAGGTGCGGGGGTATTTCGCCGGCTGCGGGCTATCGGCCACCTTCGTCGATGGGCGTGCTCCCGAGGTGGTGGGCGCCTGCGACGTCGCCGTGGTGGCGTCGGGGACCGCGGTGCTGGAAGCGGGGCTGATGCTCCGCCCGATGGTGGTGGTCTATGCGGTCTCACCGCTCAGCTACGCGGTGGGACGAGTCCTGGTGAGGGTGCCGCACATCGCGCTGGTCAACCTTCTCGCCGGCCGCCGCGTCGTTCCCGAGCTGGTGCAGGGAAGGATGACTCCGGCGGCTATCTGCCGCGAGGTGGAGCGGCTTTGGGCCGGGCCGGCGCGCGAGGAGATGATCGTCGCCCTCGCCCAGGTTCGGTCCAAGCTCGGACCGCCTGGGGCGGCCGCCCGCGCCGCCGCGGAGGTGGTCCAGCTCCTCGAAGCCCACCCGGGGGAGTGAGCCCGCGCAGCGGGAGAGGTCAACAGGCCGCTACGGGCGGAGGTCGAAGGAGATCTTCTCCCTCCCTCCAGGCAGGACCTCTGCCTCCCGCTCCGCGGCCTTGCCCCGGTCGACGACCCGAATTCGGTGCCTTCCTTCCCATAGCTCGAGGCGCCTCCGGGCAATCACCCCTTGGCTCTTGCCGTCGACGAACAGCTCGCCGAGCGGCCTCACCACGACCACCAGCTGGCCCCGCCCGGGCTGCCACTCCTCCAGCCGCACGGCACCTGGGTCGAGATCCACCCGCTGCTGGCGCCTGAGGCCGAGACGGTCGTCGCGCAGCTCGAGGTCGTAGCTGCCCGCGGGGAGCGCCAACTCCAGCGGGCTCTTTCCGTGTGGCTGCCCATTGATCCACACCTCGAGTGGCGGTGTGGAGCGCACCCGCAAGGTCGCCAGCTCGAGCCAGTCCGGCACCGGCGAGGCTCCGGTCGCCTTGGAGGGTGACCGTTGCTCCATGCGAACGGCCCAGTAGCCAAAAACGGAGGCCCCGGCCAAGGCGGCCCCCAGCGCAACTGCCGCCAGCCATACGCGCGCGCTCGAGCGCTGGCGCTTGGCGGGCTCGGCGGGAATGGCGCGGACGGCGGCCGGAAGGTCTTCGCCCGTCCTACGGAAGGCCGGGAGACCGCGCTCGGTGGGGCGCTCGAGGGCCGCGCCCGGGCGGCCGGTGAGGTTCCAGCCTGGTCCACGCGCGCTCGCGGCGGGGCGAGCGGCACCACCCGCGGGAGGGGTGACGACTCCGGGCGGGAGGGTGTCGACGTTCGACCAGTCGATCGCGTCCCCATCGGGAGGCAGGGTTTCGGCGGCGGAGGCCCGGCCGCCGGTGCGGCTTAGGGCCGTGTCCGCCGGCCAAGAATGGGGCACCTCGACCGGAGTGAAGATCGGGACGCGGCCAGGCTCGGTGTCCTCGGGCACGCCGGCCGGCCGGCCAGCTGGCTCACGTATCAAGGTGGGGTCGAGGCCGCCGTCCGGAGTCTGCGACGGAGTGGGCGTCCCCTCGCGCTTGGCGTCAGGAGGGATGGCGAACCGGTGCAACGCCTCGAGGTCCGACGGGCCGACCTGCGGATGGCGCTCGAGGAAACTTTCCAGGGCTCGTTCCAGCTCGGCCGCGGAGCCGTAGCGCCGGCCGGCAGACAGCTCGAGGGCGCGTGCGAGCACCATGCGCAGCTCCGCCTCCACGTCCGGGCGGAGGGATTCCAGCGGCGGCAACCGGCCATACATCGCGTTCTCGATCGTCTCCAGCTCGGTAGCGCCGCCGATCGCGCGCTTGCCCGTCAAGAGCTCGTAGAGGACCAACCCGAGGGAATAGATGTCCGCTCGGTGATCCACTGGGTCTCCGCCGGCCTGCTCGGGGGACATGTAGTGGATCTTCCCCTTGAGCGTCCCGGTCCGCGTCCGGTGAAGGGCATTGGCCGCCTTGGCCACGCCGAAATCGATGAGCTTCACCACCCCTTCGGTGGAGAGGAGGATGTTCTGGGGGCTGACGTCGCGGTGGACAATCATGAGCGGTTGGCCGTCGCGGCCCAGAGCGGTGTGGGCGCAGTGGAGCGCCGAGGCGGCCTGGGCTCCGATGCGGGCTGCGAGCCGCTGGGCGATCTGCTGCCCCCGGGCGGCGTGTCCGCGGATGATCGCCAACAGGTCGTTTCCCGGCACGTACTCCATCGCCAGGAAGTAGCTGTCCTCCATCGCGCCCAGGTCGAAGATGCGGGCGATGTTCGGGTGGTCGAGCTGGGCGGCCAGCTGCGCCTCGGAGAGGAACATCCGCGCGAAGTGCGGGTCGGCGCAGAGGTGAGGGTAGGCGCGCTTGACCACACACACCCTGGTCGAGCCGTCGGGCAGTTCTTCCCGGGCGAGGAAGACCTCGGCCATTCCGCCGAGTGCGATCCGCCGATCGAGATGGTAGCGCCCCAGCCTCTCGCTCACGGCGCGCAATTGTAGTTCGACCTCTCCGGTGGCGATGCTATGTCGCGGCCCGATGAACCCCGCCCTGGTCATCGTCCCCACCTACAACGAGCGCGACAACGTCGAGCCGATCACCCGGGCGACTCTGGAGGCCGAGCCCCGGGCGGACGTCCTGGTGGTCGACGACAACAGCCCCGACGGGACCGGCAAGCTGGCAGACGAGCTCGCCGCGCGCGAGCCGCGCATCCATGTGCTGCACCGCGAGCGCAAGGAAGGCCTGGGGCGAGCCTACCTCCACGCCTTCTCGTGGGCGCTTGGCCAGGGCTACCGGTACATCCTGGAGATGGACGCGGACTTCAGCCACGACCCCAAGTTCCTTCCTCGGCTGATCGACGAGGCCGAAGCGGGCGCCGACCTGGTGCTCGGCTCGCGCTACGTCGAAGGCGGAGGCACGGTGAACTGGGGGCTGGGGCGGCGGGTGCTCTCGCGCGGAGGCTCGCTCTACGCGCGCACCATCCTCGGCATCGACATTCGAGACCTGACCGGCGGGTTCAAGTGCTTCCAGCGGCGGGTGCTGGAGGCGATCGACCTGGAGGAGGTGAAGAGCACCGGCTACGCTTTCCAGATCGAGCTGACCTACCGGGCGCTCAAGAAGGGCTTCGTCGTCCGGGAGGTGCCGATCGTCTTCGAGGACCGCCGGGTGGGGCAGTCCAAGATGAGCCGGAAGATCTTCCTCGAGGCGCTGGTGATGGTCTGGAAGCTGCGTTTCAAGGTGTAGCGGATGGACGCTTGGGGCTCCCTGGAGATGTTCGCGGTGTCGCTCGCCGCGGTGTTCTTGGTGGTGGACCCGATTGGGGTGGTGCCGCTCTTCGTGGCGATGACCGCCCGGGATTCGCGCGAGAAGGTCCGGCTCATGGCGCTCCGGGCCTGCCTGGTGGGAGCGGGCCTGCTCGCCTTCTTCGCCCTCTTCGGCGGAATCCTGTTCAAGCTCCTCGGGGTGTCCCTCGGCGCCTTCCGGGTGGCCGGCGGCCTCTTGCTGCTCGTCACCTCGCTGGACATGCTCCGCGCCCGCTCCTCGGCGACCCGCACCTCGGAAGAGGAGACCAGGGAGGGGGTGGAGAAAGAGGACGTGGCCATCGTCCCCCTCGCCATCCCGATGCTGGCGGGGCCGGGCTCGGTGGCAACGGTGATGGTGCTGATGTCGCGGGGGAAGACGCTCGCCTCGGCCATTCCGGTCCTGGCGTCGATCGCCCTCACCTTCTTCGCTTCGTTCTACATCCTCCGCGGGGCGCACCACGTGAAGCGGGTGCTGAGGCAGAGCGGGGTGGCCATCCTCCAGCGGGTGATGGGGCTCATCCTGGCGTCGGTGGCGGTGCAGTTCATCGCCGATGGCGCGGCCGACCTCTGGCGCAGCTAGCACCCTCCCGCTTGCGGGCCCGGGAGAGGGTTGCCGCTACATGAGCACCATGCAGGCGACCAGGCCGCCCTTCTGGGCCACGTTCACCACCCGCTTCTTGGAAGCCCTACCGAGGATCGCCAGCCCGTCCGCGGTCGCGTAGAAGCCGCAGACGCAATAGAACTCCTCGAGCTGGCAGCGGCCGTCGGGCGTCACCACCGGGAAGTCCTTCACCAGGCTCGGCACGTACCTTTGCACCACGGTGGCCCCCGGAGACTTCACCGCCTCGTCGATCGCCTCGGCCCACTCGCCGATCTCCGCGAAGGGGCCGATCACCACCGATGCCCCGCCCAGCCCGCGGTTCGGCTTGAGCACGAGCGTCTCCCGGTTCTTCCGGACGAAGGGCAAGAGGTCCACCTCGGCGCCGTGGAAGTCGGTGGTGCGGCCCTCGCGCACCGTGCGCGTCCAGGGGATGCAGCGGGCGAACACCCTCCGCTGGGCGGCGGTGAACAGCCCCTGGAAGCGCGGATCCGAGAGCACCTCGAAGGCGCTCTTGTGGTCGAACTCGCCGGCCACCGAGCTGATCACCCGGTCATGGGCGAAGGCCCACCGCACCGCTTTCAGGTTGCTCCCCTCGCGCTCGTAATCCACCAGCTCGGCGATGGTGGTGTCGCGGTAGAGCAGGTCCACCGGCCCCTCGGGCGTCAAAAGCTCCTCGCCCTTGAGCGTCAGATCGCGCGGATCGACCACCACCGCCTTGAGGTTTCGGGCCCGGAGGGCCAAGGCGATGGCGGGGAACTCCTCCGGACCGCCGGCGATCCGCCGGTCCTGCAAAAGGCCGACGTTGAGCCGCCCGAGGCCGATCTCGTCGGCGTGATGCGTGAGCGTGTGGAGCAACAGCACCCGCGGGTCATCTGCCGGCTGCAAGAGCAGGTTGGGCGCCAGCTCCCGCAGCTTCGCCGCCACCGTGCGGAGGACGAGCTGGTCCGCCTCCGCGGTGTAGTGGATTCCGCCCGCCCCGACGGTGTTGGCCTCGAAGAAGTGGAGGTTCTCCTCCCAGTTGGGGTCGGCGAAGTCCACCTGCACGTCCAGCCGCCCGAAGATCGACTGCGGCGAGCGCGGGGCCGACTTGGGCATCGACGTAACCCACGACAGCTCCCCTTCGCTCAGGGGCAAAAGCTCCCTCACCGCCGGCTCGGTGGACCACAGAAAGTAGAGCCGTTCGAGGGCGCGGACGATCTCCGCGCACACCTTGTGGAAGAAGCGGCGCTGCTCGCGCGAGAGGACCCGCGGCCTGAGCAGCAGCGGGATGGGCTGGCTCTTGCCCTCGGAGTCCTCGTACAAGAGGCCGTGCTTCACGGACTCCTCGCGCACCTGCCGGTCCAGCGCGACCAGCTCGTCTGGGGAGAGGCGGAGCAGCGTCTCGTTCAGCGTTCGACCGAGGCGGTTGTGAAGGTTCTCCCGGAGCGACTTCTGCTGTCTGGGCAAGGCGGCCTCTACCCGGCACCGTAACTGAGCGCGCCCCCATGGTGAAGAAATGCGACGGGAAGGCGCCTGCGCCGCTACCATGTCTGCACACCCATGCTCGGCCTGCCTGCCCGCTTCAGGGCCTTTTGCAGGGACACCATCAGGAAGCTGTGCGAGCACCAACCGGTGGTCGCCACCTTGGCGGGAGTCCACGCCCACGACGGGCGGCTCGATGACCTGTCGGCCGCGGGAATCTCGGCGCAGCTCGCCTTCGTCCGGCGGGCACAGCGGGAGCTAGGGCTCATCTTTGGGGAGCTGCCTTGGGCGCTCGAGCTGGACCGGAGGCTGCTCGCCGATCGGCTCGCCGGGCTGGCGCTCTTGCTGGATGAGGTCCAACCCTGGGTCTGGAACCCGGACTACTGGAACGAGACGGCCGGCGAAGGCATCAGCTCGCTGGTGGCGCGCAGCTCGGTCGAACCGAGCGAGCGGATCGCCACTTGCGCCGAGCGCCTGCGCCAGGTCCCCGCCTTGTTCGCCCTCGCCCGCTCGCGGCTCGAGGACCCGCCGAGGCCGCTCGTCCGAGTCGCCGAGGAGCAGGCCCGCTCCTCCATCCGCTTCTACGAGAAGGTGGTTCCCCGCGCGTTTCCCTCCGTCCGCGCGCGGGCCGCCAGGCGCGGGCTGGAGGAAGCCGCCGCCGCCGCCGGCTCGGCCGCACTGGGCTTCGCCCGGTTTCTCGCCGGGCTAGGACGGAGTGCCGGCGGCCAGCTAGGAGTGGGCGAGGACGTCCTCGCCAGGAAGCTGGCCCTCGATGAGCGGCTCGTGGAGAGCCCGAGCGACCTGGCCCGCCGCGCGCGGGAGGAGCTCTGGCGCCTGAGGGGCCGGTGCGAAGAGCTGGCGCTCGAGATCGTCGGCCCGCGGCGCCGAGGCCGGGGGGCGGCGCAGGTCCTCGCCGAGCTGTCCTCCAGCAGGCCGGAGGCGAGGCAGGTGCTGCCCGAGGTGCGCGCGACGGTGCGGGGGCTGGCGCGCTTTTGCCGCGAGGCGGAGCTGGTGACGCTCCCGGAGGCCGCCCGGTGCACGGTGGAGCCGATGCCCTCCTACCTCACCGCGATGACCGTGGCGGCGATGGACGTGCCCGGCCCGTTCGACCCGGATCCGAAGGGAGCGCGTTACCTCGTCACGCTCCCCGAGCCCACTTGGAACGACGCCGACCGCGAGACCGCGCTCCGCGCTTTCAACCGGGCGCAGATCCACTGGCTCACCGCCCACGAGGCATTTCCCGGGCACCTGGTGCAGCTGGGCGCGCTTCGGCGCTGTCCCTCGCCGGTCCGGCGCTTCTTCTGCCCGGACACGCTCGTGGAGGGCTGGGCGCACTACGCGGAGGGGCTGGTGTTCGAGGCCGGGTACCGCCGCGGAGACCCTTCGCTGCTCCTCTCCAAGGAGCACGGCGCCCTGATGCGCGCCGCTCGCTGCGTGGCCTGTCTCGAGCTGCACGCGCGGCAGATGACACTAGAGCAGGCCTCCGCCTACCTGCGCGATGAGGGCCTGTTCTCCCCGCGGCTCGCGCGGAGCGAGGCGCTGAGGTGCGCGGTGGACTTTTCCTGCGTCGGCTACACGCTGGGGCGACTGGGCCTGGAGGCGCTGCGAGAAGAGGTGCACAAGGCGTGGAGACCGCGCTACACCCCCAGGCGCTTCCACGACGCGGTGATGGCGGAGGGGCAGCTGCCGATCGCGCTCTTGCGCGAGGCGCTGCTCAGAGGCGCTGCCACTTCGGCGGGAATGGAGGGTTCTTCAGGACCGGCGGCTGAATGGTGATGATGTACTCGGCGCGCCGGTTTCGTTGCTCGTCGGTCTCGTCCGGGGTGGGAACCATCAGGGCCTCCTCGCCGAAGCCTTCGTAGAACACCGGGATCCGCAGCCCCTTCCTGCGGAAGTAGGCGCCGATCGAGCGGGCGCGGTTCAGCGAGAGGCCGCGGTTGTAGGAGGTGCCTCCCTGGGTGTCGGTGTGCCCGGCGACGTAGAGCTTGATCTCCGCCAGCCGCCCGTACTTGGACACCGCCTCCTGAATGTCCGAAAGGCTCTTGTCGAGCTTGGGCTGCTCGACCGGGCGGATGTCCCACTTGGCAGTGTCGAAGCTCACCTCTTCGTGGGGGATGTCCACCTGCCATGGGTACAGCTCCACTCCGGTGAAGAAGGTCGAGGTGTCGTAGGCCTGGAGGTCGATCCTCATCACTCTCCCACTCGCCGTGGGCCAAGTGAGCTCGAGTGGCGTATCGGCCGGCTCCCCGATGAACAGGACATCGTCGTCCATCGCGACCCTTCCCGTATCCATCAGCACCTTGAGATGCGCCTTGCCGGCTGGACGGCTGAGCCGGAAGGTCAACTTCCGATTCTCCAGGTCGACGTCCTCCTTCTCGAGCTTCATGCGCAGGGGGCCGAAGAGCTCGGCGTCGAACTCCAGCGGCATCGAGGAGGTGGAGCCGTTGGGGAGGTTGACGCTCAGCTCTCCCTTGTAGCCGAGCTTCCCTTCCGGCTGAGTGAGCTGGATCTTCCTCACGTCCCCGGGCCGGCCCCCGCCGCGCACCAGGACGTCCTTCCCGTCGCTCCGCTTGAGCTTCACCTCGAACCCGGCAATGGGCTCGACGATGTGGACGTTCAGCGTGGGCACCCCCTGGCCGATCAGGGCCTTGGGATCGAGTGAAACCTCCACCTGGTCGGCCCAGGCGGCGGCCGCGGACAGGATCGAGGCGACGAACAGGCAGGCGCGGATTCTCATGGCATCAGCAGGGGCTTGGGTTCGGTGCGCGGCAGCGCGATGGCGGTGATGCGGCGGAGCGACTTCTGCGCGAACGGCAGCTCGGCGCGGGCGAACAAGTCACCTTCGTTCACCCAGACGGTCTCCTGGGCGAAGGGATCGTGAATCTGGAAGGCCCGGCTCTTCCCGGTGGTGACGACCTGGAGGATGAGCGCGTAGCGGCGGTACTCGCCCACCGCCGGCCCGAGGATCACCGGCACCGGCACTCCCCTCGCCAGCGCGGCGTGGGCCGCCTCGATGGCCTTCTCCAGCTTGAGCTTCGGCCCGTCCACCGCCTGCTCGCGGTAGGCGATGCCCAGCGGGCGGACCGCCTCGTTCAAGAGCTCCTCCGCGATCCTCCCCTCCTCCCGCATCGCCGAGGGCTCGCTGTCCGGGCTGGCGCCGAGGTCGTGGAGATCCAGCTTCCGCCCCCGGGCGACCGAGGACTCCTGCTCGAACTCCGCCTTCCGCAAAGGCTCGGGCGGCGGCCGCACCATCACCGAAGGCGGCGGCAGGGGAATCTTCGCGCGCCCAGCCGGCGAATAGGCCGGTCCCGGATCGTCATCGAGCTTCGGCGTGAGCAGGTGGCCGTTCAGGGTGAAGCCGTAGATGGGGTCGGCCTCCGCGCGGAGCCGCGCGACGATCGAGTGGGGCGCCCTGCCCCCGTCTCCCAGCGTGCAGGCCGCGAAGATCTCCTCGTCGGGCATCGCCCTCATCGCGTCGGCGAAAGCGTGCAGCTCGGCGGGGCTGTGGCCGGCGGCGAGGGCGCGCCGGAGCATCTCGCGCTGAACCTCCGAGCCGGCGTCCTGCATCAGCTCGCCGAAGAGGGCGCGGTCGCCCTCGCTCCAGCGGGACAGCTCCTCCTGCGCTTCGGAGGAGAGGACGTCGATCGAGGGCAGGGAGGCATTCTGCCCCGCCTCGGCCTCGCGGCCCCCCGTGGCGGCCGGGTCTCTCCGGGTGGTCACGGCCTCCCCCCGCGGAGCCGGTCGGCCCCCCGCCGCATCGCCGCGATCAAGGCCGAGGTGAGGGCCAGCCGCTCGATGTGCGAGCTGAACAAGGGCACGTCCACCTCGGACTTGAGCCGGGCCGCCCAGCGCACCAAGAGGCTCGCCAGGGCGGGCTGCCCGGCGAAGCGCCCGGTGGCAAGCTGCCGGATCCGCGCCGCCGCCTCGGAGACGCGAACCCCGTTGAGCTGCCGGAGCGCCACCGCGCAGTCGTTGAGGTGCTTCTGCCCGACCTGCGCCTCGCGGAGCGAGTCCAGCTCCTCGAGCAGCGTCTCGCCGTTCAGCTCGCGGCTGGCAAACGGAGGAGAGACCTGCTTCCTCGGCGGAGGCATTCCAAGCCCCCTCTTACCGCAGCCGGCCCTCTTGGGGCACCTCCGGTCGCCCATGAAGGCCGAAAAGCGAGATGCCCAGACGGCTCGCCCCCTCGATGAGCGCCTCGCCGTCGAGGAGGATGGTCGTCCCGGCCTCCACCGCCAGCACCCGGGCACCCGCCTCGCGCATCACCTCGAGCGTAGAAGGCCCCACCGCCGGCAGGTCGAATCGACCGTCCTGCCCGGGCTTGGAAACCTTGACCACCACCGAGCCGGCTCCCCCCAGGCGGCCGCCGCGGCGGATGGTCTCATCGGTCCCCTCCACCGCTTCCAGCGCGAGCACGTGTCCGGCGCGGAGCACCACCGTCTGCCCGACGTCGGCCCGCCCGAGCGCCCGAGCCACCTCGGCCCCGAGCGAAACATCGGCCCGCTGCGCCTTGGTGAGCGGGGGCCCCGCGAGCAGGCCCTCGGGCGCCAGCGCGCGGGCGAGGAAAGCGGTCGGTGCGACGATGGCGATGCCCGACTCTTCGAAGTGAGCCGCCACTGCCCGGAGCAGGCCATCGTCCCGGAGGCTCCTCAGCTTGGAGAGTATGCGCAGCGCCCCCAGGTCTGGCCGCGCCTCGGCGATCGCCCGGGCCCGGCGGATCCCCCCGGCCATCACCGCCCGATCGGCGCCCGCCTCCTTGAGCGCGCGCACCATGCGGTCCACCTGGCCCAGGCGGACCCAGGTGAGCGATTCCACCTCGCCCTCCAGCGAAGGGTCGGTCTCCCCCCGGTGGGCGACCGCCACCACTCTCAGGCCTTGCTCGCGGGCCGCGGAGGCGAAGAGGAACGGCAGGCGCCCCGAGCCGGCGATGAGGCCGATCGGACGCCCGGCCTTCGGAGCGGTGCGCGCGTCCATCAGCCCTACCTGGTGATGCCCCGCTTGGAGCTGCCGACGAACTCGAGCAGGTCGTCGATCTCCGGGTGACCGCCGTGCTCGGCCTTGAGCTTGGAGAGCGCCTCGTTCAGCCCGAGCTTGGAGCGAAAGAGGATCTTGTAGGCATCCTTGATGCGGGAGATCTGCTCCTCGGAGAAGCCGTGCCGCGAGAGCCCCACGGTGTTGAGCCCGACCAGCTCGGCGCGGTCTCCCTGGGCGGAGCAGTAGGGAGGCACGTCCATCGCCACCATCGCCCCGCCCGCGACGAAGGCGTGCTTGCCGATGCGGGTGAACTGGTGGACGGCGGTGAGGCCTCCGAAGATGACGTGGTCCCCCACCTCCACGTGCCCGGCCAGGCTGGCGCAGTTGGCGAAGATGCAGCCGCTGCCGATCTGGCAATCGTGGGCCACGTGGCTGTAGGCCATGAAGAGGTTCCGGTGGCCAACCCTGGTCACTCCTCCGCCGCCGGCGGTGCCGATGTGCAGGGTGGCGAACTCGCGGATGATGTTCTCGTCGCCGATCACGAGCTGGGTGTCCTCGCCGGCGTACTTGAGGTCCTGCGGCACCGCTCCCACCGAGGCGAACTGGAAGATGCGGTTTCGCTCGCCGATGGCGGTGTCGCCCTCGATCACCGCGTGGGGTCCGACGCGGCTGCCCGCGCCGATCCGCACCTTCGGGCCGATCACCGCGTAGGGCGCCACCTCCACCGTCTCGTGGAGCCGCGCCTCGGGATGTACCACCGCGGTCGGGTGGAGCTGGGCCATGACTTCCTCCGTCAGCTCGCCGGCACGGCGTCGCGATCGACCACCGTGGCCAGAAACTCGCCCTCGGCGACCGCCTTCCCGTCCACCGTCGCGGTGCCGCGCTGCTTCCAGATCGGACCCTTGTGCTTGAGCACCTCGACCTCGAGCTGGAGCCGGTCCCCGGGGACGATGGGCTTGCGGAACTTCGCCCCGTCGATCGCCATGAGGTAGGTCACCTTCCGGCTCGGGTCCATGCCCTCGCTCTTGTAGGCGAGGATGGCGCAGGCTTGGGCCAGGGCCTCCAACACCAAAACCCCGGGCATCACCGGGTGGCCGGGGAAGTGGCCGACGAAGAACGGCTCGTTGGCGGTGACGTTCTTGTAGGCGACCAGCTTCCGTCCCGGGACCAGCTCCACCACCCGGTCTACCAAGAGGAACGGGTAGCGGTGCGGGAGGAGCTTCTGGATCTCGACCAGGTCCATCATCGGCCGCTCTCCTCCCGCGACTTCTCCAGCGCCTCGAGCCGGCGGCGGAGCTGCCGCACCTCGCGGGAAAGCTCCGATAAGCGCTCGAACTCCACCGAGGACCTGAGCCACCTCTTGTGATCGAACGCCGGGCTCCCGGACATCACGGCGCCGTCGGGAACGTCCTGGGCCACGCCGGACTGCGCGCCGATCTTCGCCATGTCACCGATGCGGATGTGCCCCACCACCCCTACCTGCCCCGCCAGCACCACACCCGCGCCCAATTCGGTGGATCCGGACACCCCGGCCTGGGCGCACAACAGAGACATCGGGCCCACCCGGACGTTGTGGGCGATCTGCACCAGATTGTCGACCTTCGAGCCCCTGCCGATCACCGTCTCCCCGGTGGTGGCGCGGTCGACACAGGTGCAGGCACCCAGCTCCACGTCGTCCTCGATGCGGGCGATGCCGGCCTGTGGCACCTTCACGTGCTCGGGAACTTCGAGGTCGAGCGCGAAGCCGAAGCCGTCCGCTCCGACCACGCAGGAGGCGTGCAAAGTCACCCTCGAGCCGACCACGCAGCGCTCGCGGACGGTGACGTTCGGATAGAGGGTGCAGTCCTCTCCCACCACTGCCTGCTCTCCGAGGTAGACGCCCGGGAAGAGCGCGGTCCTCGCCCCTACCTGGGCGCCGCGCTCCACGGTGGCGCCTGCCATCACCGTGGCCTGGGGATGCACGATCGCCTGCGGGTGCACCTGCGCCCCCGCGCTGACGCCGGGGCGGAATGTGGGCCTCGGGTGGAACAGCGCCGAGATGCGCGCGAAGGCGAGGTGCGGGTTGCCCACCTTCACGTAGGCGACGCCTTCGCGGCGTGGGGCGTCCGCGGTGATCAGCACCGCTGCCGCGCGAGTCTCGAGGAGCTGCCTCTTGTACCTGGGGCTCCCGTAGAAGGACAGCTCGTCCGGCTTCGCCTCGGCGAGGCCGTTGACCCCGGCGATGGCAATCGAGGCGTCGCCCCACACCTCGCCGCCGACGTGGGCGGCTAGCTCCGACAGGGGCCTACCGGCGCGGGCAGCCAAGCGAGGGGCCTACTTCTTCGGAGCGTCGGCCTTGGGCGCGTCCGCCTTCGGAGCATCGGGCTTCGCCGGCTTGTCCTTGGGCTTGGGGCTGGACTTGCTCCGGTCGTTGTAGAGCCGAACCAGCTCGTTGGTGAGATCGAGCGACTGCGGCGCGTAGACGATCCCGGAGTCAGTCTTCTCGAACACCATAGTCAGGCCTTCGCGCTCGGCGATCTGGGCGATGATCGGGTCCATCTTCTGGAAGATGGCCTGCAGCTCGGTGCGCTCCATCTGGGCCATCTCCAGCTTGCCCTTCTCCCACCTCTGGGCCAGCTCGAAGAGCTTCTTCTGGAGATCGATCTGCCGCTGGTTGCGCGTCTCCTCGCTCATCATGCTCGCCTGCTTGTCGAGGACCTCTTTCTCCTTGCGGAGGGCCTCCTGCTCCCGGTCGAGGTCCTTCTGCTTGGCGTCCAGCTGGACCTGGAGGCGCTTTTTCGCCTCCCGGCCCTCCTGCACCTCGAGCAGCGCGCGCTGGAGGTCGACGTAGCCGACCTTCAGCTCGGCCAGGGCCACGGCCGGAAAGGAGAGAATGAGCGCCAAGGACAAGGTGATCAGGCTTCTTTGCGGCATCGGGACCTATGCTCCTCGAAAGAGACCGGACCGAAGACGGCGGCGCGGCCTGGTAATTCCCCGCGGCGGGGCTCACGGGCGCGCGCACAGTAGGAGTGCAGGCGCAGCGCGTCAAGCAGCGGACGAAAGGGCGCTCAGCCCCCCGCACCAGGGGGACGCCTGTGGTGCCGCCTGTCGGCGGAACGCCAGGCTCAGCCGGCGTCCGGGTAGGGGCTCTCGAAGGCGCCGAGGTCCGGGGCAGACGAGTCGAAGCGGCCGGAGCCAGGCCCGTTCACGTCGACTCCGAGATCTACCCCGGCGTTGACCGCGGGGCTGACGGGAGTGAGGCGGAAGTCGCCGGCGGAAGGGTTGACATAAAGCGGGTCGGCGAAAAGCTGCCCCGTCCCGCCGTCGGTGCCGGGGAGGAAGGCGGGGTTTCCGTAAAACCCGTTGGGACTGCGGTCGGCGGACAACTCGGCGTTGGTCGCCCGCACTGCGTAGTCTCCGTTCGAGGTGAAGAGGTTGTTCCTCACCTCGGAGCCGGCGGTGCTCGGCGCAGAGGCCACCCCGCCCCCGCTGTTGGCGTAAATGGTGTTGAAGCGCACGCGGGTGCCGCTCCTCCCGAGCGTGAGGCCCGGGCCGCCGTTCCGGAGGATCAGGTTCTGCTGCACGACGGCGCGGTCGATGCTGTTGGCCACGCTCACTCCAGGCCCGCCGTTGTCGTGGAGGAAGTTGCCAGTCACCACCGCGTCGTCGGCCAGCACGCTGACTCCCTCGGCCGCAAACCCCCAGACCTCGTTCCTCGGCCCGAAGACCGCGCCGGTTCCACCCAACTTCGGCCCCACTCCGCCCGCCCCTCCTGGGTGGAAGCGGCACTCCGAGACTTGGGTGCCGGCCTTGAGCTGAACCACGTGGCCCTTGCAGCCGAACGCCTCCAGCCCGACGAGCTTCGCCCCCCATCCATCGAGCTGGATGCACGCCGCCGTCGTGCCCGTGGCCGGCGAGAAGTCGATCGAGGTTCCGTGGCCCACGAGGACCGTGCCCGGGCCATTGAGGCTGGGCAGCACCTTGGCGGCGATCTGCATGCCTCCGTCGAAGCGGATCACCCTTCCCCCGCCTGCGGCGTTGGCGAGCTTGATCGCTTCGCGCAAGGAGAGGCCGGTGCCGCCCCCGTCCTGAGGCGAGGCGTCCGGATCGTCCTCATCCAGCGGGGTGGTGACCAAGAGCTCCAGCGAGGGCGACGTGACGGAGACGAAGCGGCTGGCGAATGCGCCGAGGCCCGCATCGTCGCGCACCTCCACCGCCGCCTCGTACAGCCCGGCATCGGGGTACTGGTAGGTGCCCACCGGGCTGGGGCGCAGCGGGGTGTAGGCGCCGGAGCCCTCGAAGTCGAACCGGAACTCGAGTGCAACGCCGTCTTCGATGTCGTACGAGCAGCCGGCGTCGAAGCTGAACCTGGTGGAGACCAACCCTGAGGTGGGCTCCACGGTGAAACAGGCGGCGGGCGCGGTGTTGCAAACCGGCACGCCATTGCACGAGCCGGTCCGGCAGGTGTCGCTCGAGGTACAGACCATCCCGTCGTCGCACTGGGCTCCTTCGTTCGCGGGGGTGCCGAGGCAACCGCCATCGCCGGCGCAGGCCACGTACACGAGGCAAGTCCCGGCATCGAGGCCCACGCAGGTGTAGGGCGTGCCGCGGCAGGCACCGGCGTCGCAGGCGTCCCCAAAGCTGCACGAGTCCCCATCGTCGCAGGGAACCCCACCCAGCGGGACGAGCTCGCATCCGCCGTCGCCAGCGCAGGCGTAGGCCGCGCACTGCCCCGCGTCGAGGCCGGCGCAGCTGTAGGGCGAACCGAGACAGGCGCCCGCGGCGCAGACATCCTGGGAAGTGCAAGGGTCGCCGTCGTCGCAGGCAGGGCTTCCGGGCAAGGGCTCATAAGAGCAGCCTCCGTCGCCGAGGCAGGAGGAGACCGCGCAAGGCCCCGCGTCGCAGGCGGTGGGGCTCCCGCCGCACGCGCCGCCGAGGCACCAGTCGGCAGCGGTGCAAGCCTGCCCGTCGTCGCACGAGGTGCCATCGGCGAGGGGAGTGGGTACGCACCGACCGGCGACGCACTTCTTGGACTGGCAGACGGCGGGCGGGCAGTCGCCATCGGCCAGGCAGGACGCTCGGAGGGTCAGCGCATCTTCGAGCAGCGCTTTGCGGCCCCAGGGGTCGGTCAGCTCGAGCGACCAGAGGCCCTCCGGCGCGCCAGCGCGCAAAAGCGCGTAGACCGCGGAGTCATCGTCGGCGAGGCGCACCTCCTCGATGGCGATCCGCTGCTCGCCGCGGAACAGCACCAGCCCGTAGGAAACGTCGACCTCCGAGCGGGCAGGGTCGTCCAGGTCGGCCTTCACCTTGCGGCGAAGGTTTCGTCCCTCGACCCGGAGGGGCGTGTCCCGGTCGGTGAGCGCCTCTGTCGGGCTGACCGAAGCCAGCTCGGGCGCCGGTCCCAGCCGGCTGCACCCGGCGAGGGCCAGGGCGAGCACCCAGCAGCGCGAAAGCACCTTCACGAGCGGAACGCTAGCAAAGGGCTAGAAGAAGTTGCCGATCGTGAACTCGAAGAGCACCGGCAGATCGTCCTGGCGGCGGTTCAGCGGGATGCCCCACTCGAAGCGGAGAGGGCCGATGGGCGAGAACCACCGGAAGCCGAACCCCACCGAGTGGAACATGCCCAAGGGAAGGTCGTTCTCCTTGTCCTCGAAGAAGCGCGCCGACTTCCCGTAGACGTTTCCCGCGTCGTAGAAGAGCACGCCCCGGATGCCGACCTTCTCGAAGATGGGGAACTCCAGCTCCAAGTTGAAGATGGCCTGCTTGAAACCGCCGACGTGGAACTGCCCCACGCCGAAGACGGGGTCGCCGGAGGCGGCGACCCCCCGGGTCGGGCTGATGGTGCGGAGCTGGTAGCCGCGGACGCTGTTGATGCCGCCCACGTAGTACAGCTCGGAAATCGGCAGGCCGACCTCGCCGGCTTCCTTCTTCCCCAGCTCCTCGATGAGACCGAAGGTGGCGTTGGCCTTGAACACCAGCCCCTGGAGGAAGGGGAGGAAGTCGCCGATGTTGGTGTAGTGGCGCGCGTAGGCGGTGTAGCGCGCGAAGTTGATGTTTCCCCCCAGGAACTTCAGCTCCGGCGCGAACTCCGCGCTGCCGAAGAGCATGAAGCCCTTGCTGGGAAAGAGCCGGTTGTCCCTCTCGTCCCAGGTGAGCGAGGCGCGGATGGAGCTGGTGACGTTCGGCTTGCCTGGCTCGGTGAATTGGCCGGCGAGCTGGACCCCGGCGTCGAAGTCGCGGCCCGGCTCCACGCTGACGTACTCGCGGTTGTACGTCACGTTGAACATCACGTCCTCGAAGATGTGGTAGCCGAGGTTGAGATCGCCTCCGGTCGAGTCGCGAATGAAGCCGAAGTAGTCGGCCTGCATCTTGAAGAAGTCCGCCGAGAAGATGTAGTTCGTGTCGAGGAAGTATGGGTCGTAGAACGACAGCTGGGCGAAGCTGCGCAGCGAAGAGAGCTGCGCGCTCGCCGCGACGCTCCAGCCCCAGCCCAGGAAGTTGTTCTGGGAGATCTGCGCGGTGAAGATGAAGTTCTCCACGTTGGAGAAGCCCAGGCCGACCTGGAAGGTGCCGGTGGCCTTCTCCTTCACCTCCACCTGCACCACCACCTTGGAGTTGTCGCTCCCCGGCTTGTGGGAGACCTCCACCGACTCGAAGAAGCCCAGCGCGGTGACCCGCTCCCTCGAGCGGCGCATCCCGGTGCCGCTGAACAGCTCGCCCTCGTAGACCCGCATTTCCCTGCGGATCACCCGGTCGCGCGTCTTGCTGTTGCCGACGATGTCGATCCGCTCGATCGACACCTGCTGGCCCTTCTGCACGTCGAAGGTGAGGTCGATGGTGCGCGCGTCGGCGTGGACCTGGGTGACCGGGGTGATGTTGGCGTAGGCGTAGCCCGCGTCGTAGTAGAGGTCGGTGAGCGAGAGGATGTCCCGCGAGAGCTTGGAGCGGTTGAACAGCTCGCCCTCGCGCGAGGACATCTTGGCGAACAGCTTCGGCCTCTCCTCGACGAGATCGCCCGAGAAGTCGAGCTTGCCGATCGCGTAGGGCTCGCCCTCCTCGACCTTGAGGGTGATGTAGATGAAGCGCTTGTCCGCGGAGATGGAGACCCACGGCTTCTCCACCTTCATGTTGATGAAGCCGCGATCGTAGTAGGCCGCCTGGAGCGCCGCGAGGTCGCGCTGGAACAGCTCCTCGCGGTAGGTGCCTTCGCCGGTGAGGAAGGACAGGTGGCCGCCCTCGCGGGTGGCCATCACGCCTTTCAGCTCGTCCGCCCGAACCTGCGTCACCCCGACGAAGTTGATCTCCTTCACCATCACCTTCGAGTGCTCGCGGATCACCAGCACCACGTCCGCCTCGAAGGTCTCCGGGACCGGGACGATCTCGTGGCTCACTTCGGCGAGGAAGTAGCCCTTCTCGACGTACTTCTCCTGGATCTTCTTGACGTTCCTCCGTACGTCGTCGAGGTCGAGGATCGCGTGAGGCTTGAGGTCGATGGCGTCCTTGAGGTCGTCCCTCGATAGCTCCTCGTTGCCCTGGAGGCGGACCTCGCGCACCGCGGGCCGCTCCTCCACCCGCACCACGTAGACCACTCCGCCGCGGGGCAACCTTTGCAAGAGGAGCTGGACGTCCGAGAAGTAGTCCAGCGCCCAGAGCGCGCGAAGATCATCGGCGGTCTTGGCCGGATCGAACAGCCGGCCCTCCTTGGTGTGGAGGGCGCGCTTGATCGCCTCCGGCTCCACCCGCCGGTTCCCCTCCACCCGGACCTCGACCACGCGCTCGCGGCCCGCCTCCTCCAAGAGCGGGACGTCGGAGACGCCGGCGTCCGCCTGGGCCCTCGCGGCCAAAGGCGCGAGCGCCCACAGCGCGAAGCTGACTACCAGGGCGGCGGCGCGTCGGGTGTGAACGGAAGGCCTCTCGGTTGGCGGTCCAGGCGGGCGGCGGAATGTAGAGGATGGCGCAGCGCGGCGACAACCCGTTTCTCAGCGGCGGTGCTCGCTGGCAGCGATCCGGCTTCGACTCGGCCCAACCCGAGCGGCCGAGCTTCGACTCGAGCGATCGCCGCTCTCAGGCAGGATTCACCCTCCCGCCGGCCAGCCGCAGTTGCCTGGGCATCGAGCGGGCGAGCTGCTCGTTGTGCGTCACCACCACCGCGGTGACGCCCAGCTCGCGGTTGACGTCGCGGAGGAGCTGGTGGATTCCCTCGCCGGTGGCGGGGTCGAGGTTCCCGGTGGGCTCGTCGGCCAGCAACAGCGCCGGCTTGAGCGCCAGCGCCCGCGCCAGGGCGACCCTTTGCGCCTCTCCGCCGGAAAGCTCGCCGGGCCGGTGCTCCATGCGGCCGGAGAGCCCCACCCGCTCGAGCAGCTCCCTCGCGGTGCGGAAGGCCTTGGCGCGATCCGTCCGGCGGATGAGCGCCGGCATGGCGACGTTCTCCAGCGCGGTGAACTCCGGCAAGAGGAAGTGGCTCTGGAAGACGAAGCCGATGCTGCGATTGCGAAACTCGGCCACCTCGGCGTCGTTCATCTCGAACACCGGGCGGCCCATGAAGCGCATCTCGCCGGCGGCCGGGGACTCGAGGGTGCCGATCACGTGGAGGAAGGTGCTCTTCCCCGCGCCCGAGGCGCCCACCAGCGACACCAGCTCGCCCTGCTCGATGTCCAGCGACACGCCCCGGAGCACGTCGATCCGCTTCCCGTGGAGGAAGAAGCTCTTGTAGACATTGCGGACTTCGAGGAAGGCCATCACTCTGCCTTGAGCCCTTCCACCGGCTCGACCTGCGACGCCTTGAGCGCCGGGTAGATGGACGCAAGGAACGTCACCAGGACGGCGATCACCACCGAGAGCGCCGTCTGCAACGGCTCGATGCGCACCGGGAGCGCCGGGATGTAATACACCTCTGGGTCGAGCTTGATGCCCACCTTCTCGATGAAGAGGCACCAGGCCAAGCCGGCCGCGAGCCCGAGCACTCCTCCCGCGACGCCGATCTGCAGGCCCTCGGCGAGGAAGATCTTCACGATGCCTCCGTCGGGCACCCCCAGCGCCTTGAGGACGGAGATCTCCTTCCGCTTCTCCAGGACCAGCATGATCACCGTGGCCACGATCAAGCCCGCGGCCACGATCACGATGATCGAGAGAATGATCGCCATCACCAGCTTCTCCAATCGGAGCGCGGAGAAGAGGTTGCGGTTCATCTCTCCCCAGTCCTTGGTGCGGTAGGGGTAGCCCTCGAGCCGGTCGTACACCGCGCGGGTGATGCGCCGGGCGTCGTCGATGTCGGCCACCTTGAGCTCGATGCCGGTGGCGCCCTTCACCCCGAAGAACCTCTGCGCCTCGGTGAGGGCGATGTAGACGAACTTGGAGTCGTACTCGAACATCCCCGAATAGAAGATGCCGGCCACGCGGAACGGGCGGCTCTTGGGCATCGGGCCCTGGGGGCCGAGCTCACCCCCCAGCGGCGAGACCACGTTCAGCCGGTCGCCCACCACCACCTTGAGCTGCGCGGCGAGCTCCCTCCCCAGCACGATGCCCGGCAGCGGCGCCTCGCTCCCGCCCTCGGGCGCGATGATGAAGTCGTCCTCCTCGGCCTCCGGGGTGCGGATGATTCCCTGGCTTCCCGCGGGCCTCGCCAGCTCGGCCGCCGCCGGCCGGTCGTCGATCGCCGCCCCGCCCTTGGGTGCGATCCGCTTGGGGATGATCTTCTCCGGGTCCACCAGCCCCTCGAGCGACCCGCCGGGCAGCATGTACTTCGGCAGGTCGGTGACGTCGCCCACCGTCTCCGGGTCGATCCCCTTGATCAGCGCCCCGGAGATGTTCCCCTCGGAGGAGATCATCACCTCGTTCAGGATGAACGGCGTCTGCCCGACCACGCCCTTCACGCCCTTGATCTTCTCCATCACCTGCTCGTACTCGCCCATCGATTCGCCGTACTTGAGGACCACCGCGTGGGCGTTGGTGCCGAGGATCTTCTGCTGGAGGTCGATCTCGAAGCCGCTCATCACCGACAGGACGATGATCAGCGCCATCACCCCGACGCCGACGCCGCCCACCGAGAGCGCGGTCATCATCGCGGTGGGGCTCTGGGCCTTGAGCTTGAGCTGGTGCAGCGCCTTGGCGCCCTGGAGCGGGTCCGCCTTCCCGAGCGCGCGGATGCGGGTGCGCTCCACCGCCGCCGCCGCCGCGTGGAGGACGGCCCAGACCACCAGCGGCGGGATGATGCCGAAGATGAGCACCGCGAAGGCGCCGAGCAAAAGCCCCGGCCGGAACACCGAGACGTGGCGCCGGGCGACGAACAGTTCGAAGCCGGCGGCGATGTCGAGCCGCCCGCTGGAGGTGGCCACGAAGCCGGTGGTGACCCCGAGGTAGAGCATCAGCACCAGCCCGGCGAGCACCAGCCAGTAGCCAAGCTCGGGGCGATCCTGGCCCAGGAGCCCGGCGAGGTAGGTCACCTCTCGGAGCCGGTAGCCCAAGGACACCATGAGCTGCGGCACCTGCCGCATCAGCGACAGGATGATCGGAACGGGCAGCCCGAAGTAGATGAGCGCGATGGTCGACTCGGGCGCCGAGAGCCTCCGCGCCCTGGTCGCGCCGATGAATCCCCCGGCGAAGGCGATGGCCGACCCGACCGCCAGCGCGAACGAGAAGGCGACCAGGGGAGGCACTCCCAGCCCCCGCTCCCCAGACACCAGATTGCCGACCGGCTCGTTGTCCGCGCCCACCAAAAGGGTGTGCAGGAAGATCACCGCCAGCTCCGCGAGGAGGATCCCGCCGCCGTACGCGGCCAGGGTGCTCCAGTAGAAGTCGCGGTAGCCCTGCAGCCTGGGGTACAGCTTCGAGCCGACCGCCTCGGAGGGCGGCTCGGACTCGGAGTCGCTCCGGCGGATGCCGAAGGCCAACGCCGCCCAGCCCGCCACCCATAAGGCGAGCCCGGGTCCGGCGTACAGCCAGATCTGCACTGCGGGCTTGGCCGTCGCCCCCGCAACGCGCGCGGCTTCGGCGATCTCCTCGAAGAACGCCAGGTAGCCGGCCGCCACCAACGCCTCGAGCGGCGCGCCCCAGCCAAAGGTCCCCAAGAGGAGGTCTCCCACCACCAGCGCCCAGGCGTCGGCTCGGCTCAGCGCCAAAGCGAGCAGGGCCGCTCCCACCACCAGCAAGAAGGCGCCACCCCACACCCACTCCCAGCGGTACGAGGTATGGCGCTCGGGGCGTTGCACGGGCCTTTCGCCTCAGCGGGGAAGCGGCTTGAGGAGCGGGAAGAGGATGACGTCGCGGATGGAGGGCGAGTCGGTGAGCAGCATCGCCAGCCGGTCGATGCCTATCCCCTCTCCGGCCGTGGGTGGCATTCCGTGCTCGAGGGCGCGGATGTAGTCCTCGTCGTAGTCCATCGTCTCCTCCTGGCCACGCCGCTTCGCCTCCACCTGCGCCAGGAAGCGCTCCTTCTGGTCGAGCGGGTCGTTGAGCTCGGAGAAGGCGTTGGCGATCTCCCGGCCCGCCACGAACAGCTCGAAGCGGTCCGCCATTTCCGGGCTCTCGTCGTTCCGCCGGGCGAGCGGGCTGACCGCGGTGGGGAACCGGGTGATGAAGGTGGGGTGGGTGAGGCGGTGTTCGACGTGCTCCTCGAACAGCGCGCCCACCAGCTCGCCGTGCGTCATCTGCTGGACGGCGGCCACCTCCGCGTCGGCATGCCGGGTCCTGAGCAATTCGTGCCGGAGCCGGTCGGGGTCCGACATGTCCTTGTCGGAGAGGCCGGGAACCGCCTCCCTGATCGCCTCGGACATCGGGATGCGCTTCCACCCCTTGCCGAAGTCCAGCTCGTGATCGCCGTACTTGAGGCGGGTGGCCCCGGCCAAAGCGCTCGCCGCCTCGGAGAGCATCTCCTCGGTAAGGTCCATCAGGTCCTCGTAGGTGGCGTAGGCCTGGTAGAACTCGAGCATGGTGAACTCGGGGTTGTGGCGGGTGCTGATGCCCTCGTTCCGGAAGTTGCGGTTGATCTCGTAGACGCGCTCGATTCCGCCCACCACCAGCCGCTTGAGGTACAGCTCCGGGGCGATGCGCATGTACAGGTCGATGTCCAGCGCGTTGTGGTGGGTGGTGAAGGGCCTGGCTGCCGCGCCGGATACCAACGGGTGCATCATCGGCGTCTCGACCTCGACGAAGCCCCGGTCGTCGAGGAAGTCCCGGATGAGCTTCACCAGCCTGGTCCGCTTGAGGAACACCTCCTTCACCCCGGGGTTGGCCACCAGGTCCAGGTAGCGCTGGCGGTAGCGCGCCTCGGTGTCGGCGAGCCCGTGCCACTTCTCCGGCAGCGGCCGGAGCGCCTTGGTGAGCGGAGTGAAGCGCGTCGCCGAGATGGTCAGCTCGCCGGTCTTCGAGCGGAAGAGAGTGCCCACCACTCCCACGAAGTCGCCCAGGTCGGAGAGCTTGAACAGCTCGAAGGCGTCCAGAAGGGTGTCCTTCTTCACGTGTACCTGGATGTCGCCAGTCCGATCGCGCAGCTTGATGAAGGCGGCCTTGCCGAACGAACGCAGCGCCACCATCCGGCCCGCCACCGAGTACACCGGAGCGGACTTCTCCAGCGCCTCCGGCGCGTCCTTCTCGTGGCGGGCGAGGATGTCCGAGGCGAGGTGCAAGGGCCGGTAGCCGGAGCCGTAGGGGTGGAACCCCAGCTCGCGCCACTTCCGCGCCTTCTCCAGGCGCTGCGCGTAGATCTCCTGCTCCTTGACGCCTTCGTCGGACATGGATGTCTAGGGGCGCGGCAAGCTAGCACAATGTCCGCCGGCGGCGCCGCCGTCCTTCTGAACCGCGGGGCGGATCCAGCCGGCGATTGATCGGCCCCCTTCCGACAGGTAGTATTCCAGTATGACTTCGAAGCGCGCCTCCACCGGCGTCCGCCGGCGGCGTTCTGCCGCCAGCTACCGGAAGCTGGCGGTTTCCGTCCCATCGGAGTTGGTTGGGGCCGTGGAGCACGAGGTGCGCGCAGGCAACGCTCCGTCGGTGAGCGCCTTCATCTCGGATGCAGTGGAGGAGAAACTCGAGCGCGACCGGCTGCAGGAGGCGCTCGATGAGGTGTGGAGGGAGCGGCCGATGACTCGAAGGGAGCGCGCATGGGCAGACAGGCTCCTCGGGGGCTGACCTTCGACAGCGGTGCTCTGGTGGCATTCGAGAACCGCGACCGGCGGATGGACGTCTTGGTTCAGCGCGCCAAGGATCTCGGGCGCCCCATCGTGATACCCGCCGGTGTGCTTGCCCAAGTCTGGCGCGGCCGCGGACCGCGTCAGGCACGTCTGGCGCTCCTCCTGGGCTCAGAGCGGGTGAGCATCCACGACCTGACGCGTAACCGCGCCGAGGCCGTAGGCCAGCTTTGCGGGCGGAGCGGCACAATCGACGTGGTGGATGCGTCGGTCGTGGTGGCGGCCTGGACCAACGGGCGAGTGGTCGTCACCAGCGATCAGGATGACATTCGGCTTCTCGATCCCTCTCTGACCGTCATACCCGTTTGAGCGTGGCTCGACGGCCGTGCTGCCTCAGGGCGCGATCAACACCAGGAACGCCGCCACCAGCACTCCCAGGAGGACCGGGATGATCGCCTCCACTGGCACCCGGTAGTACACCTGCGCCTGGAACAGGCCGCGCTGCCCGAAGAGCCGCCGGCGGCGGACCCTTCGCATGATCAAGGTCGCCAGCGCCGGGGGCACCCTCTCGCGCTCGACGCGCCCGAGCAACTCCGCGGTGCGGTGGTACCGCTCCCAACCGGTCCGGCAGTCCGCGCAGCCGTCGAGGTGGGCCCTCAGGCGCTCCCCTTCCCGGTCCGGCAGCTCGTCGTCCAGCGCCGCCAGGAACAGGCCCCTCGCCTCGCTATGTGAAAGCTGGATCTGCACGGCTTCCTCAGTCTCCTCCACAGCCGGCCTCTGTCTCAAGGCGGGCGATGATCTCCACCAGCTTCTCCCGCGCGCGATGGAGGCGGCTCTTCACCGTCCCCTCCGGCAGGTCAGTCACCTCGACGATCTCCTCGTAGGAGAGTCCCTCGATGTCCCGGAGCGCCACCACGAGCCGCTGGTCCTCGTCCAGGAACGCGATGGCGCGGCGCACCAGCTCGCGTTCCCGCGCGGCCTCCAGGGCCTCATCGGGCTTTGGGGGAGGATCCGCCGAGGCGGTCAGCTCTCCTTCGGGCACTTCGCCCAGCTCGTCCGAGCGGCCCCGCCCCCGCCGCTTGAGGTACTTCAGCCGATTGAGGCAATGGTTCTTGCTGATCCGAAAGATCCACGTCGCGAGCTTGCTGTCCTGCCGGAACCGGTCGAGGTTCTGGTGGACGCTGACGAAGATCTCCTGCACCAGATCCATCGCCTCCTCTTTGTCCCCCAGCATGCGGACGCAGAAATCGAACACCCGGTCCTGGTGAGACCGGACCAGAAGCTCGAAGGCGCTCCGGTCCCGCCGGCGCAGGCGGGAGAGCAACACCCGCTCGGAGATCACCTCGGGCTGGCCCTCGTCGCGCGCGAGTGGCTCTCCCACGGCGATCTCGAGCACGTCGCTCGACAATCGACTGCCCTCCGAAGACGGGTGCCGGAAACCCGCCGCGCTCCGAGTCTACCGTTCACCGGCCGGCCAGGCGTGAACGCCCAGGCCGTTGGACAACCGGGAGGCGTCCGGGTTCCAGACCCGGTGTGGGCGCCGCTCGCACTTCAACCCCCGAGCGCGGAACGCACCGTGGCCAGGTCGCCGGGGCCGGAGACTTCGAGGCAGGCCGCCGCCGAGCTGCAGCGAGGGCAACGCCCCATCGCGGCTTCCAGCGGCAGGAGGATGCGGCAGTCGACGCAGACGTAGAAGGGCGGCGGAGTCGAACCGAGCGCGACGAGCAGGTCGGCGGTGGGCATCGGCCGGAAACGCTCCTTCGGCCTTGGCGCGAGCAACAGGAACAGCCCGAAGAGCGCCAGGCTCAGCCCGGGGACCAGGTACTTCATCGACGCGCCCTCGGCGCCTTGGTCGCCTGCGCGGGCGGCGTCCAGCACGGTCCAGCCGTACCAGCAGAGGCCGGCGGCCGCAGCGAGGACCAAGAGGCCTCCTGGCCTCCCCGCGCGGAGAATGAGATTGGCCAGCTCGCTTCCCGGCCCTCGCCTCGGCGACGAGCGCACCATCGGGAGAGCTTACCTCCCGCGGGCGATGCGGTAGGCGCCCGTCTTGGCGTCGACCGTCACCAGCGGCGGCCGGCGGTTCTCCTCGAAGAGGAGATAACCCGGCCGCAAGGACTTCCAGAAGTCGAGCAGCGGCTGGCTCGAGCCGTGCGCGCGCTCCAATTCGGCCATTCCGGCGTCATCGAGCCTGTGCGGGAAGATGTGCACCGGGACGGGCTTTCCACTCCGCTCCCTGGCATCGAGGGCCATGAGGTAGAGCTGCTCGATCGGCCCGTCCTCGATCGCGATGCAGCCGATGCTGACGCAGCTCCCGTGGATGTAGATGTCGCCGCCCGGCCGTCCCCTCTCGCCGAGGATGCGGTCCGACTCGTTGGGGTAGCTCACTCCGAGGGAGAGGTGGAAGTTGCTCCGGGGGTTGAAGTGGTTGATCCGGTAGAAGCCCTCGGGCACCTGGAGATCGCCCAGCCGGCGCTTGGGGCCCAGCTCGCCCGAGGCGTAGCAGAAGGGGAAGGCCTTCACCTTCACCAGGGGCTTTCCAGGCTCGCCCGCCCACACCTCCAGCTCCTTCTCCGCCTTGAAGGCGCGGAGGTACAGCTCGCGCGGCGGGTAGGAGACGCCGGCGGCGCGAAACGCCTCGGCCACCGCGGCTGCCTGGTCCTTCCGAGCCTGGGCCACACGGTCCTCCGCCAGCGACGGAGCCGCGGCCAGGAGTCCGATGGCAGCCAGGAACCTCATCAGGCGAGCGTACAACCGGTGAGCCTCGGCGCTCTTCCCGGAGGGTCTTCCTACTCGGGGATCGCCCGGTTGGGGTTCTTCACCCCGAGCAGCTTGGCGGTGACGAGCTCGTCCAGCTCGCCATCGAGCACCGCGTCGACGTTTCCCTTCTCCACTCCGGTGCGGTGGTCCTTGACCATGCGGTAGGGGGCGAGCACGTAGCTGCGGATCTGCGAGCCGAAGGCGATGTCCATCTTCTGCGCCTCCGCCTGGTCCCGGGCGACCTCGCGCTTCTTCACCTCCAGGTCTTTGAGCCGCGCGCGGAGGATCTTCCAGGCCATGTCCCGGTTGGCGTGCTGGGAGCGCTCGTTCTGCATCGCCACGGTGATGCCGGTGGGGAGGTGGGTGATCCGCACCGCCGAGGAGGTCTTGTTGACCTTCTGCCCTCCGGCCCCCGAGGCGCGGTACACGTCGACCCTCACGTCCTTCTCGGGGATGTCGATCTTGATGTCTTCGGAGATCTCCGGGTACACGTCGATCGAGGCGAAGGCGGTCTGCCGGCGGGCGTTGGCGTCGAAGGGGCTGATCCGCACCAGCCGGTGCACGCCGATCTCCGCCTTGAGGTAGCCGTAGGCGTACTCGCCCTCGATCCGGAGCGAGGCGTTCTTGATGCCCGCCTCCTCGCCCGCCACGTAGTCGTTGATCTCGACCTTCCAGCCTTTGGCCTCGCAGTAGCGCGTGTACATCCGGAGCAGCATCGCGGACCAGTCCATGGAGTCGGTGCCCCCGGCCCCGGCGTTGATGTCCATGAAGCAGCTCGCCCGGTCGTTCTCTCCGGAGAGCATCCGCGCCAGCTCGAGCCGGGACAGCTCGAAGTCCACCGCCAAGAGCGCTCGCTCGGCTTCCTGGCGGGTGGCCGCGTCGGAGGCCTCCTCGGCCAGCTCGAGCAGCACCTTGGCGTCCTCCAGCGACTGCTCGGACCGCTCGAAGGCGCCTACCGTTTGCTCGAGGGCAGCCTTCTCCTTGAGGACGGCCTGCGCCTTGGCGTTGTCGTTCCAGAAGTCCGGCTGGCTGGAGTCGCGGTCGATCTGGGCGATCCTCGACCGCTTGCGGTCGAGGTCAAAGATGCCCCCTGAGCGCGGCGATGCGCGCACGGAGCGCTTCGATTCTCTGTCCTGTGTCAGCTGCCATGACTTCCCTCCGCGGTTCGACCCTCGGGCCGCCCTCTCCTCCTGGCGGGCAGCTCGATGATGGCATCGGTGGCGGCCCTTCGGCGAGCCCTCCGGTCGACGAAGAAGGCCAGCGCCGCCCCCAGGTTGGCCGGGAGGATGAGCGCGATGAGCCGCCAATTGTCCTGGTCGAACCAGGGTAAGACCTTGAGCGCCAGGGCGAGAATTCCCGTGGCCGCCAGGGCGAGCCACACCCGATCGAGGGCCCAGCTGGCCCACCGCGCTCCCGCACAGAGCGCGATCCCCAGCGGCAAGGCGAGGAAGGTGAGCGGGTTGGCGAGGAGGAGGTTTTCGTTCCGCCAGGTGACGGTGTGCTCGGTGAAGGCCCACATGATGGCCAGCGCCAGGCCGGGCAGCCCGAGCATCAGCCCGACCAGGACCTGGTGCAGGCCGGCGAGCACCCTCCGCCGGCGAGTGGAGAGGCCGTGGCGTGCGGCGAGCGCCAGAGGGACGGCGCCAAGGCATAGGCCGAGGAGCAGCATCCACGGGCCATAGGGGGGAGGGCGGTCGGGCACCGGAGGCCGGCTGGAGCGGTAGGGCGTCCAGGCGCGCATGACAAATGAAACCGGCTGGCCGCTCTCATCGGCGAAGCGAAGCCCTCCCACCTGCCGCTCCAGCTCGGCGGGGAGGAAGGCCTCGTCCCAGACGGCGATCGGCCGGTCGATCTCGTGGTTCATCAGGAAGTCGAGCAGGACGCTCATGGGCGGAAGCACCGCCGAGTGCCGGCGGGTGTGGTCCCGGAGCGTCATCCTCCCGGGGCCCGAGTAGGCCTTCTTCAGCTCTCCGCCCAGCACCCGGTCGATGGCGTCGCGCGGCCGGGTGGCGCAGTTGTCGTTGTAGTGGTGGTAGAGGTAGTCGCGGTTCTCTGGGAGGACGTTGTTCGCGAGGAAGCGGGCGATCTCCATCCGCTTGCCGGGGGAGAGGTTCAGCTCCTGGATGCGGACGTCCCGGTCTTGCGCCTGGTAGAAGCTGAGCGTGCCCTCGACCGGAGCGTCCCCGACCCAGAAGGTGAGTCGGCCCATGGCGAAGCGGGTCAGCATCGTGGGGTCAAAGGAGAACATCCCGTAGTTGTAGAGGCGCCCTCGCTTTAGCCTCTGGTCGACGACCACGAGCGCCGAGTGGCCAAACCATGAGGCCACGTCGTCGCCCGGCCCGAAGGTGACCAGCCAGATGGCGAGGTCCTCGGGGTTGCTCTCTGCGGTGCCCCACGGCGCCTGGGCGCGGGCGGTGCCGCACACCAGGCAGGCGAGCGAGGCGAGAAGCCCGACGTCGCGGGATAGGCGGCGCTTGGAGTCCAAGAGGCGCAAGGCGAGCCTTCGTAGCACGCCGGCAGAACATGTGAGCGCCCGGCGGCGCGAGGTCCGGCGATGGCGCCCGGCCGGAGCGCTACCCGCCGAACCAGCGCTTCTCGATGGCCTCGTCCTCTTCCTTCTTCTTGGGGGTGAGGCTCACCGCCTGGGCGGCGTCCTCGGGCGAGGCCTCCTCGGTCACGATCGCCGAGCGATCGACCACCACCGAGGGCAGAGGCGGAGGACTGGCCGCCGCCTTGAGTGCGCCCGGACCGGCGATGGCGGGCATCACCGGCGCCTGGTGCTTCGACAGGCCCGGGGGCTCAGGGGCGGAAGCCGGCTTCGAGTCGGAGGCTGGGCTGCCGAGGTACTGGTTCACCGCCTCGCGGAGGATGGCGCCGATGGTCTTGCCCTCGTGGCCGGCGGCGGCGTTGAGGGCCTCGTACATCTCCGGAAGGGCGCGGAACGCCAGGGTGCGCAGCGCGGCGAGCGTGCCGTTCAGTTGCTCCAGGGCGGCGCTGTGCCGGGAGATGGCGTAGTCGCCCGCATCGAGCATCGACTTGATCTTCCGCGCCAGCTCGTCGCGCGTGCACCACTGCCCATCCAGTTGGATGGTTTCCGAATCGAGGTCGATGTTTGGAGAGCTCATGCGCGGAAGGTTCCCGCCGAAGCCTGCCGCGAGTCAAGCCGCAGCGAGCGCTCGTGGTCGCCTCCGGGACTCGGTGCCGCCGATTCAATCCACCAGCGCCAGAAGGACTTCCGCGGTCACCGCGGGCACCACCGGCCCCACGAACGGCTCTGGCACGAGATCGTTGTAGGTGGCCCACGGGCCCGCCTTGAGCTGGGTGAGCCGGAGCCAGCGGCGGCCCCGCGCGGCGCTGCTCAATGCGAACTCCTCGCTCCAGCGGGAGAGCCCGCGCACCGCGTAGGCGGTGGCCTGGGTGTTCCGTCCGGCCCAGCTGCCGTCCTTCCCCTGGGTGAGCGCGAGGTGGTGCAACAGATCGGTCACGCGCGGCCTGTAGCTCTTGGCATCGAGCATCGCCAGAGCCTCGAGCAGGGCGCCGCGTGAGGTCGTGCGGTACCCGAAGGGATCCTCGCCCTCGCTCCACCGGGGTGCGACCGCGAGCGCTGCGTCGGCGATCTCCCTTGCCTTCTCCAGGCGGCCGACCGCGAGCGCCGCCCTGACCGCCATGGCCGCGTCGTAGCCGACCAGGGACGGCTCGCTCCTGAACAGGAAGGAGCGCTCCACGATCTCCCTCCCGTTCGCCCCTTCGTGCCTCCGGTCGAATGCTTCCCTCGCCAGAGAGGCCAGGGCTGCGTCCTTGCTCCGCGCCGCGGCGATCGCCAGCGCCTCCACGTCTGCGTCGTACAAAAAGCCGTAGGAGCGGTGCACCGCGGAACGCGCCTCGGCGTACCGGCGGAGCGCTCCCCTGGAGCCGCACAGCTCCTCGGATCGCGCCAGCGCCAGCGCCACCACCCCGGAGGCGTTGTCCGCGGCCCGTCCGTCGCCGGAGGTCCACTCCCAGCTCGCCTCGGAGCGCCCCGCAGCCGAGGGGAAGGTCCCCTGGGCCCGCTCCAGGGCCCGCATGGCGCGGCACACCTGCTCCCTGACAGGCCGACCCAGGTTGGAGGCGTACTGGATCGGCGCGGGAGAACCCGCCACCGCCGCGCACGAGGTGACAAGGCCCAGGCACAGCGCGTTCCGGAACATGCCAGAAGCGTAGGTCCGCCCGGAAAAGGCGGTCAAGCTGCCGGGCGTTCTCGATGCGCTCCAGTCACCAGGCCGGTCTCGATCGAGCCTCGCGCTCGTACGATGTCCGACACCCCCACCGCCCAAGCCAGCCCCTTAGCGGCGGAGATTGCAGGCGAAGGCCAGCCGGTCGCGCGCCGGGGTCTTCTGGCGCCCGGTCACCTCCGAGGATGTACCGCGCCGGGGGCTTCTGCCGCCCGGTCACGTCCGAGTGGGTGCCGCTCCGTGGGCTTCTGCCGCTCGGTGAGGCCCTCGGGGAAGAGCAAGGCCACAAGCTCCTGCGCGCGCTTTGCCTTCGGGTATTGGTCGACCGGAAGCTTGGAGTAGGCCGCCAGCCGGTCGTGAAACGCTCCCCAGCCCACGTCGAGTCGGTTGTCGATCGGGCGTGGGTCCTCCTTCTTCGCGTCTCGGGCTGCCCAGTTCTGCTGGAGCGCCACCACCGCCTTTCGCATCTGCCGGGCTGACTTCTTGACCCCCTCGCCAGGGTCCTTCCGGACCGCGGCGAGGAGCGCGCAGCCGAGGCTACGGGGCCGCGGAATCGATGGGGATGACGCCGACGTAGATGTCGAAGCCGATGGGCGACTGGACGTGCGCCTCGTGCTTCCCGAACCGGACCGTTCCTTTGAAATTGCCTGCCACGGCGACATGGCGGCCGTCCAACGGGGCGAACCTCAGTGAGGCGCGAGTTTCCGGCGAGTCATCGCAGGTGGAGGGCATGGGGTTGAACACCTGGCGCAACTCGCCGGATGACGAAATCTCGCTCAGCCGAGCGCGCTCGCACACTGTGGACAGGCTTGGCACCCATTTCCCTTCTTCGTTTGCCAAGAGCGGTCGCTCGGCTGTCAGCCCGAACCCCGTCGGTATACCGCCAGGAACGAGTCCGTCCACCGGCACCAGCGCGGCGAAATCACCGAAAGAGGTGATGCGGCCGAAGAACCACTGGAGCACCGAGGATTGGATCGGGTCGTCTACCGTGAGCGAGGCACCGTCGAACTTCACTTCGCCCTTGCCGTCCGCACCCCCGAAGACGACGAACCCCCCGTCATCGCTCGGAACCAGCTTCCTGATGAAGGCGCTCGGCATCTCGCCGTTCGAGACTCCCTTCCCCACCCGGTCGATTGATCCGCGAAGGGCCGCGAGCACCTGAGCCAAGCCAGGCGCTCGCTGCAACTGAGCCGCAGCCAGCTACCGTCCAACTCGTGGCGCGGTGCGGGGCCGGCTCGCAGCCCGCCGCCTCGTGCGAGCCCCTCCCCGCCCGGGGGACACCATCCCTCGACCTCCTAGCAGCCGGCGCTCGGCTTGCGCCATCCGCCCGGCGTCCGCAGCCCGGCGGTGATCGAACCCGAGCAGGTGCAGGAGCCCATGCGCGAGATAGCGCCACACCTCGTCCTCGAGCTTCACCCCCTCCTCTGCCGCCACCCGCCTCGCCGTATCCAGCGAGATCGCCACGTCCCCGAGCGGCCAAGGGCGAGGAGCCCCCGGAGCCAGCTCGCCCGCGGGGAAGCTCAAGACGTCGGTGGGCCTGTCCGTTCCGCGCCAGGCGCGGTTGAGCCGGCGGATCGCCCTGTCACCCACCAGCGCGAGCGACAGCTCCCGTCCCGAAAGACCCAACTCGCGCATGAAGGCGAGCGCCCCGCGCCGCACCTTCGGCTCCAGCTCCGCCGCCGCTCGATGGGCGAGCCGGATCGCCACCCGATTGCGCTCCTTGCGGCCGCTCACATCGCCGAGCGCTTCCCCTCGGGCTTGGCCACCGAGAGCGCAGCCTTGACCGGCTCGACCACGCCCGGCCGCAGGTTTGGCGCCACCGCGCCGGGAGGATACGCCGGCCGCGCGTGGTAGATGCCCTCCAAGGTCCGCACGAAGGACTGGGCGATCAGGTTCAGGTCCTTGAGCGTCAGGTCGCACTCGTCGAGCTGCCCCTCGGAGAAGATGGTGTTGATGAGCTTCTGCACCATCGCCTGCAGCTTCGGCGAGGTGGGCTCCGGCATCGCGCGGGCCGCCGCCTCCACCGCGTCGGCGATCATCACCAGCGCCGCCTCGCGGAACTGCGGCTTGGGGCCCACGTAGCGGTAGATGGTCTCGTCGATCTGCTGCGGCGCTTCCTTGCCCTCTTGCTCCTTCACCGCCTTGTGGAAGAAGAAGCCCACCAACCGGGTGCCGTGGTGCTGGGGAATCGCGTCCGCCACCAGCTTGGGCAGCTTGTACTGCCGCGCCATCTCCAGGCCCTCGGTGACGTGCCGTTTGACGATCACCGCGCTCATCGCCGGGGCCAGGCTGTCGTGCCGGTTGTCCCCCTTCTGGTTCTCCCCAAAGTAGAGCGGGTTCTTCCCCTTCCCGATGTCGTGGTAGTAGGCGCAGGAGCGCGCGAGCAGCGGGTTGGCGCCGATCGCCTCCGCCGCCGACTCCACCAGGCTGCCCATGATGATCGAGTGGTGGTAGGTGCCGGGCGCCTGGACGATCAGCTCCTTGAGCGCGGGGTGGTTCAAGTTGGCCAGCTCGAGCAGCTTGATGTCCGAGGCGTAGCCGAACACCGACTCCACCAGCGGAGTGAGCGCCATCACCACCACCGGCACCGCCGCCGCCGAGCCGAGGAAGGCGAAGCCCGCGGTGGCGATGGTGTCCACCGACAGCCCCTTCCCCTCGGCCAGGCTGAAGAAGATCACCGTGAGCGCCTGCACCGTCCCGGTGGCCACCCCGGCCTTGAAGATCGCCACCCGGTCCTTGGCCCGGGCGATGCGCTCCACCGCCACCAGCGAGCCCACCAGGGCGAAAAGCCCGAAGGCCAGCGAGTTGCCGATCATCACCCCGGAGAGGCTGCTGATCACGATCGCGAAGAAGAGCGCCAGCTCGTCGGAGAGCAGGAAGCGCACCAGCGCCGCCCCGGCCGCCACCGGGATGCAGTAGTACAGCGCCTCGACCGGGATGTGGCCGTACCGGTCGTGCACCGCGTCGGCGATCATCACCCACAGGTGCATCAGCCCGAGCATCCCGACCAGGAGGCCGCCGAGGAGCAGGGCGTCCTTCCGGGTCGGCCGGAACCTCCGGAACGCGGCGCGGTGGAAGGCGAAGCAGGCGCCGATGAGCAGCGCCACCAGGCCGGCGCCGCCAAGCTGGAGCTGAACCAGGTCCATCTGGTCGGTCTGCGCTCTCATGCTGCTGATCACCACCAGGTGGGTCTCATTGATCAGCTCCCCGTCGCCGATCACCTTCTGGCCCTTCTTGGTGGTGATCACCGCCTCCTTCACCGCGTCCGCCGCGGCGCGCCGTCGGGCGTCGGTCTCCGCGATGTTGATGGTCAGGTTGGGGCGGATCTGCCGCTTGGCCAGCCTGAGCACCGCGCGCCGGAGCACGCCGGGCGAGTCGGGGAGCAAGTTCCCCGGCACCGAGGCGTACCGCTCCAGCTCCGACTGGGCCTCCCGCACGTCCATCACCACCGGAGTGGAGGAGGTCGACAGGTGCGGCTCGCCGCTGCCGCCGATCACCCGCACCATGATCCCCAGCCCCTCCGGGTCAACCCGGGAGAGCTCCTCCCGGGAGGAGGTGATGCGGGCCCGGTAGGCGCTCTCCACCAGGTTGACCGCCGCCTTCTCCACCTCGCGGGAGTAGCGGGCCCCGGCCAGGGCCGCCATGTCCTCGTCCTCGCCCGGCGCGACGTGCTGCTCGAAGCGCTTGCGCGCCTCCGAGAGCCGGTAGAGCAGCTCGTGCTCGTCTCGCTCGCGGCTGTCGTCCCGCTTTCTTCGGGAGGTGAGCATGGCGTCCTCGGTGGTCTGCGGCCGGCTCGGCCCCTTGTCGGTCCCCTTCTCCGCCTCGAACTGGGAGACCACCTCCTGCATCTCGCCGAAGGCGCCCTGCAGCGCCTTCACGATGCCCCGTTGCACCGAAGGGTCGTGGTCGAACACCGGCCGCACCGCCGCGCGCGCCTCGCCCCGCCGCTGCTCGGTGGTCGCCTTGTCCACCACCTCGTAGTCCCTGCGGGCCTTGAAGCCGCTCGGGGAAGCGGCGCGGAACGGCTTGCCCACGTCCTCCGGGCCGATCTCCGGGATCTGCTGGCTGTACAACCCCGGCGACACCAGGAAGGCCGCCAGCACCGACACCGCCAGCAAGAGCACCCCGTGGGCGGCGCGGTTGCCCCACCCCGCCGGCAGCCGCAATCGGTCCGCCAGGACATCCAGAGGCGTGCTCTCCCCCCCGGCTCCTCCCGAAGGAGGCGGGCCCGCCGGCTCGGGCGATGACGGATCGGCCATGTGCGGGCAACACCCTACGGAGGTGGCACGCAGGATTCAAGGCGTGCCGGGGCGCCGCCGGGCCTCGAACTTGCTTTTGCAGAAAGCCTGCGCGGTCAAGCGGGCTACTTCTCGGGCTCCTCGGCCTTGGGCTTGCCGTTTGCCTCCGCGGCCGCCGGCTCGACAGGCGCGCGCTCGTACGCTCGGATGACCTCCTGGACGAGCGGGTGGCGGACCACGTCCACCTCGGTGAAGGTGGAGAAGGCGATGCCGGGGATCTCCGAGAGGATGGTCCGCGCGTGGGAGAGCCCGGAGATCTTCCCCACCGGCAAGTCGACCTGGGTGACGTCGCCGGTGATGACCGCCTTGCTGTGGTAGCCCAGGCGGGTGAGGAACATCTTCATCTGCTCGACACTGGTGTTCTGCGCCTCGTCGAGGATGGCGAAGCAGTCGTTCAGGGTCCTGCCCCGCATGAAGGCGAGCGGGGCCACCTCGATGGTCCCTTGCTCGATGAGCTGGGCGGCCCGCTCGTGCTCCAGCATGTCGTGGAGCGCGTCGTAGAGGGGCCTCAGGTAGGGGTTCACCTTCTCCGCCAGATCGCCCGGGAGGAAGCCCAGCTTCTCGCCCGCCTCCACCGCCGGGCGGGCCAGGACGATCCGCTTCACCCGGTGCTCGAGCAGCGAGGCCACCGCCGCCGCCATCGCGAGGTAGGTCTTGCCGGTGCCCGCCGGCCCGATGGCGAAGACGATGTCGTGGGCGCCAATGGCGTCGACGTAGCGCTTCTGGCCGATGCTCTTGGGGACGATCTTCCGCCCGGCCCGCGAGAGCACCGGCCCCATCAGCACGTCCACTTCCTCTCCCACTCCCAGGACCTTGATCGCCTGCTCGACGTCGTCGGGATAGAGGGGGCGCCCGGTCCGGGCCATCGCCGAGAGCTGCTCGAGGAGCCTGGCGGCGAAGGCGGTGGGCTCGGGGGGGCCGGAGATGAGCAGCTCCGCGCCTCGCTGGCCTATGCGCACGCCCAGCCGGCGCTCGATCAATTTCAGGTTCTCGTTCTGGGTGCCGGCTACCGCCCTCGCCACCTCGTTGTCCGACAGGTCCACCTTGGTGCCGGCCACGGACAGCATCGATGGGACTGGAGAGGTTCGCGTCAAGCCGATCCGAAAACGCACGGGCCCCGCCCGACCATCCGGAAACCCGCCGCCACGTCCGGAGAGCCTAGCGCAGCGGCGGCAGCAAGACGAACTGCCGGGCGTCCTGGCGCCGGTAGAAGTAGGTGTCGCGCCAGGGGTAGTGCAGGTCCTCCCGCGCCAGCAAGCCGGCCTCGACGAGCGCGTCGAGCCTGTCGGGCACCTCCCCGTGCTCGATACGGTAGACGTCCAGCGCGGCGCGGATCCGGGCGACCTGCTGCCTGGCCACGAAACGCTGCGCCGCCGGGTCCGAGTAGGTCGCCGCGGGCGCCCGCGAGAGGTTCACCGAGCCGATGTCCGCGCGCACCGCCACGAAGGCCAGGGCCCCGAGGACCAGCATCGCCCCGAGGATCCGCACGGTCACCCCACCGGCGCGCTCGAGGAACAGCGCCCCGCCCTCGCCTTCGTCGCCCTCCCCGGCCTTTGCCGGGACCGGCTTCAAGTAGTCGAGGTTCACCAGGCTGCTCAGCGCCTTGCAGGTCTCGAACTCTCCCAGGCAGGACAGGTCGATCAGCTTCCGGACGGTGCGCTCCGGGGCCACCAGCTCGAAGACGCGGCGCTCGGCGTCGCCCAGCCCCCCGTCGGACGACTCAACCGAGCCGGATCTCGACGGCAGCGCCTTCGACTTCTCGAAGGCGAGCTGGTAGCTGGTGATCCGCTTCTTGATCATCGGCCACTCGTCCACCATCCGGAAGCCTTCCATCAGCACCGCCTCCGCGCGCAGGGGAGCCATCACGTCGGCGTCGTACTCCACCTCGCCCTGCTCGAAGGCGTAGCTGCCGCTCTTCCAGTGGAAGAGCGCGAAGAGGGTTTCGGTGGTCTGCAGCCGCACCATCTCCTTGAAGCGCGCGGCGGAGATCGCCCCCGAGGAGACCAAGAGGTCGCCCAGCCGGCGCAAGGTGCGCTTCTGCGTCTGGAGAGCTTCTTCGAGCTGGCGCTCGCTGATCAGCTCCGCCCGGACCAGCATGTTGCCGATGAGGTCCTTCTTCTTGCGGGTGGTGGACTCCGCCCGGACGATGTTCCCCTCCTTGAAGCCGACCCTCACCTCCTGATCCTTCGCCCGGAGCACCAGGGTGCCGGTCTTCTGCTGCTGTCCGATCAGCTGCAGGATGTCGGCGATGCCGAAGTCCTTGAGCGTCCCGTTGAGGGCCATCGCAGCTCACCCGGATTGGCGCCGATACAGGCCGCGGAGGGAGAAGAGGTAGACCGCCACGAAGGCCACCGCGATCGGCGCGAGCTTGAGCCACACGGGCAGCCCGCCGTAGGGCGCCCGGAGCACGCCGTGCCTGAGCACGAACAAGGCGATGGCGAACAGGAACGCGAAGGCGTACAGCGAGCCGCGCACCGGCAGACCCGAGTAGAGGTGCCCTGCGCCCGAGCAGACCAGCCCGAAGAGGTAGGCCAACCGGTCGCGCTGCCGCTGGTGGCGGGCGACCTCGATCTGTTTGCGCACCTTCTCGGGCGCGGAGACGGCGTTCTTCCGGGCGAACACGTTCACGCACTGCCCGCACAGCGAGCTGCCCACCCCCAGCTCCCGATCGCAGCGCCGGCACACCGCCCGGCCGCAGCGCTCGCACGGCTTCGAGGCTCGGAGCGGCCCGGCCAGCGTCCCCAGTCCCACCGCCAGCGCACAGAGAAGGAGAGGGTAGAAGGGACCGAGGGGCCCTTCCGAGCCGCCCAACAGCTCGCGGGCGATCTGGGCGGAGACCTCGTCGCCCGGCTCCTGCGGTGTCGCCAGCTCCACCAGCGCCGAGTCGGGAAGCGGCGGGGATTCCAGGTACCGGTTCAGCTGGAGATCGTCCTCCGGCGGGTCGGCCCGCGCCGCCAGCGAAGGCTCCAAGGAGCGCACCATCCCCAGCGAATCGTGGGCGCGGTCGATCTCCATCGGAGCCTGGTCCGGCGGGAGCAACTTCGCCCTCCGCTGGTGCACCTTGGCCAGGTTGAAATGCGCCGCGGCGAGACTGGGTTCGACCCGCGCCGCCTCCTCGTACATCGCCCGGGCGCCCTCGGTATCGCCCTTGGCCATCATCGCGTTCCCGAGGTTGGTCATCGCCCTCGCGTCCAGCGTCTTGACCGCGAGCGCAGCCTTGAAGTGCTCGATCGAGGCCTCCGCCTCTCCGCGGCGCAGCTCGTGGCGCCCCAGGGCGAACAGCTCCGCGAACTCGGCCTGCTCGGCGGCAGCGCGCTCGGCGATCACCTGGGCGGCGTAGTCGGCCCCCGAACCGCCCCGCTCGAGCAGATAGATCTGCTCGGCGAGCGTGCCGGCGAAGGCCGTGTGGCGGACGAGCAACGTGGCCGCGACCGGCACCAGGCCCGCCGCGGCGATGAGCACCGCGGCCACGATGCGCTCGCCGAACCGGAGGTGGAGCGCCACCGCCCCGAAGGCAGCCAAGAGGGCGGGGACCACGCCGAGCCGGAAGACCAGCGGGAGGCCCACCAGCACCAGCGCGAGGATCCCCGCCTGCCAGCGCGCCGCCGAGCGAGGGAAGAGGTGGTGGAAGTCGTGGAGGAAGTACCGCACCCGGCGCAGGAACAGCACCGCCGTCACCGCGACCGCGGTGGCCACCAGCGCCGCCAGGAAGGCCGCTCCCAGGTCGGCCGCGGCGGGGCGGTGGTACCGCGGATCTCGCGCCACCGCGACCACCGCGCGCCACGCGGCCGAGAGGGTGCGTCCCGGCTGGCCTGGATCGGCAAGGAAGTAGGTGCGCGCCAGCGCGAGCTGCGCGTAGGGGAGGTCCGGCGCCAGCTCCGCCGCCGCCGCCGCATCTTCGATCGCGCCCACGGCGTCTTTTGCCTCCAGCTTCTGGGTCGCAGAGCGCGATAACCCCACCGCATACTCGTCGAGGTTGGTAGCCCCCAGATCTCCCCGGAGCTTCTTGAGCTTGGCGCGGGCGTCCTCGGCGGCCTTCGGATCTTTGGCCATGGTCGCGCTGCGCCACTGCTCCCAGACGGCGGCCAAATCACCCTCCCCTCTCTTGGGCAGCAGGATGGGGGGTGGGCCTTGCACCGAGGCCGGCGCCGGGTCCGCTTTCGGCTCGACGGCAGGGCCCGCCTTCGCGGCCTCCGGGACTGCCTTCGCGCCGGCGTCGGGCGTGGAGGCAGGCGGAGCCGGCGTGGCCTTCGGCGCAGGGAACGGGATGGACTCGGGGTCGACCGCCGGCGGCTCGTCTCCCTCGAGACGGGCCCGGACGGCATCCGGATCGACCTCTTCGATGGCCCGCCGATCGCCCTGGGCATGCGCGGCGCCGCCGGCGAGCAGCAGGCAGGCCGCGAGAGGAGCCGTGCGTGGCGACCAGATCGAGGCGGCGCGCATTGAAGGCGCCGATGATAGGCGGCCGTCAGCCCCCGCGGAAGCCAAACGGAGCGCCGCGGGCGGGGTTGTCGGCTGGCAGTTGCTCGGTGGGAACTCGACGCGAAGCCCGTCAAGCTCTGATGTGGGCCTTGAGGCCTTGATATAGCATCGAGAGGTGGCCTCGCCCGCCCCGGTTCCGCTCGCCGCGCTGCGTGCATACCTCGACCGCACCGCGCCTTCGCGCGAGGCACTCCTGGCCCGCCTCTTTGCGTTGACGAGCTGCGCCTCGTGCGCCTGCGTGATCGCCCTGTGGGAGACGCTCGGGGCAAAGCTGACACAGCAGCTCCTCGTGCTGCTGGGCCTGGTTTCCAGCTACTACCTGGCGATCTGGGTGCTGATCCGCCGCGGCAAGTATGCGCGCTCCATGAGCTGGTTCAATCTGATGGTCGAGGTGGGCTTCGTGCCGGCGGTAGTCGTCCTGGAGACCATGGAGCGCGGCCCGGTGTGGGCGCTCACCTCTCCGCCGATCGTCTTCTATTGCGGAATCATCGGCACCGGAGGTCTGCGTGCGAGCCGGAAGATGGCGCTCATCGCGGGCGCGCTGGCGGCCGCCGCGTACCTCACCGTCTACTTCGCGGTGGTGCTTCCGCGCATGACCGACGTTCAGCCCCCGCTGACCCCTCCGTACCTCTTGCTGCGTGCGTTCTTCCTCGTGGCCGTGGGAGCGATCACCGCGACCGTGGCTCACGTCATCATCAAGTCGGGCGAAGAGGCGCTGGCCACGGTCAGAGCGCGCGACGTGTTCGGCAAGTATTTCGTCCATGAGCGCCTCGGAGCGGGGGGCATGGCCGAGGTGTTCCGCGCCACCTACAGCCCGGAGGGTGGCTTCGAGAAGGTCGTCGCGCTCAAGCGCTTGCTGCCCGAGTACCGGGACGACGCCGCCTTCCTCCACATGTTCCGCGAAGAGGCGCGCGTGGGCGCGTCGCTCTCTCACCCGAACGTGGTGCAGGTGCTCGACGTGGGGCGCTATGCGGGCGATTACTTCATGGCGTTGGACTTCGTCGATGGTCCTCCGCTCTCAATCCTGCTCAAGCGTCTGAAGGCTCCACTGCCCGTCCGCGCCGCGACCTATGTCGCCGCGGAAGTGGCCTCGGCGCTCGAGTACATCCACGGCCGCCGCTCGCCCTCTGGAGAGCCGCTGCACCTCGTGCACCGCGACGTCAACGCGCCAAACATCCTCCTGTCGAAGATGGGCGAGGTGAAGTTGGCCGACTTCGGCATTGCCCGCGCCGCGGATCGACCCTCGCTGACGGAGGCGGGCGTGGTGAAAGGCAAGACAGGCTACATGTCCCCGGAGCAGGCGTGCGGGGAGCCGATCGACGGCCGCAGCGATCTGTACAGTCTGGGCGTCACGCTCTACGAGATGTTGTCCGGCCGGCGCGCGCCGGCGGAAGCGAAGTTCGACCTCTGCGGCATCGAGCAGGGCCTGTGCGCGGTGCTGAGCGGGCTTTTGCAGCCGGAGCCCTCGCAGCGCACGGCCACGGGCGCTGTGCTTCGGGAGCAGCTGGCAAGGCTGCCACCGGAGTTGGCGCCGATTCCGCACGGGCAGGAGGAGCTCAAGGCCGCGATCGCCCGGGCAAGCGAAGAACCGTCGCCCGCGCCACTAGCGGAGATCGACACCATGCGCACCACACCCGCGCGCCCGGCCGCACGAAGTGTGGATGAACGAGCGTGAGACGGTCTTCCATGCCGGCCGCCGGCTGGATGTTGCTCGGCATTCGCCCCAATCTCGGCTATTCGGGGAAACCGATGGGAAGCGATCCTGAGAAGGGGCAACCGGGCGACTTGGCTGCCGCCGCCCGTGAATTGGAGCGGCTGCTTCAAGTCATGGCCCGGCTCCGCGGCGAGGGCGGTTGTCCGTGGGACCGCGAGCAGGACTTGCGGTCGCTCAGGCCCTACCTCATCGAGGAGGCCTACGAGGTCCTCGACGAGATGGACCGCGTCTCCTATGGAGGCAAGTGGAACGGCCTGTGCGAAGAGCTGGGGGACCTGCTCTTTCAGATCGTCTTCCACGCCCAGCTGGCCTCGGAGCTGGGCGAGTTCGGCATGGCCGAGGTCTGCCGGGCGATCTCCGAGAAGATCGTCAGCCGCCACCCGCATGTGTTTGGAGAGACCAAGGTGGCAGGCCCCAAGCAGGTGCTCCACAACTGGGCCCAGCTCAAGGCCAAGGAGAAGCGGCGAAAGACGGGGACCGAGGGCTCGGTGCTGGACGGAGTTCCCAGCGGCGCGCCGGCGCTCCAGCGCGCCGAGCGCCTGACGGAGAAGGCCTCGCGGATCGGCTTCGACTGGCCGGACCTCCGCGGGGTGAGGGAGAAGCTGAACGAGGAGCTGTCAGAGCTGGACCTTGCGATCGAGTCCGGGGAGCGCGACCAGCTCGAGCACGAGCTGGGAGACGTGCTCTTCGCGCTCGCCAACCTCGCGCGCTTCATCGGCACGCCCGCCGAGGACGCCCTGCGCCAAGCGAACCGGCGCTTCACCGAGCGCTTCCACTACATCGAAGAAGGCCTGAGGGCCGCCAAAATCCCCTTCGGCAAGGCCACCCTCGAGCAGATGGACGAGCTGTGGCAGCGCGCCAAGCAGAGGGAAAAGGCGTGAATGGCTTTGCCGCGCATCGTTTTTTCCACAAAGGCTGTGAGGAAGGTTCTGGGTAACCTGTGGGCTAACTGCGCATTGACGCGCCGCTGCGAGGGAGCGAGAGGGGTGCGCGCGTGTGTGCTGCCCGGTGCTGCACGAGAGAATTCGCCGCTGGCGAGGCGAGTTGGCCAAAGGCGCGCGAGCAGTTGTCCACAGGGTGCGTTCGGGCGCCGGGCTGGTGCTTGCGCGGCGGAGCAGAGGGTCGTGCGGGTTGCCGCCGCTTGACGCGAGCGGGTTCGCGAAGTAGGTAACCGCGCTTCCAGACGAGGTTTCCGACGTGGCTAACACCCGCTCCGCAGAGAAGAGAAACCGGCAGGCGCTCAAGCGCGCCGCCCGCAACCAGGCGGTCCGCACCCGCGTGAAGACCGCGATTCGAAAGGTGCGGGAGGCGATCGAGGAGAAGGACAAGGCCAAGGCGAGCGCCGCCCTCTCGGAGGCTACCCGGACGCTCCAGAAGGCCGCCTCCAAGGGCGTGCTGCACAAGGGGAACGCCTCTAGGCACATTGCCCGGCTGGCTCACGCTGCGGCGGGCATGCCCTAGCCCTGCTGGCGTCAGCCACGGCAGCCCAGCTCGGACCGCGGGATGAACGCGACCGGCGATCGCCCGCTCACCACCCGCTGGCGAGCCGGGCGTAGGCGTCCTTCATCATCGCCTCCGCCAGCCGGTGAAGTGCAGCCATCCGGTTCGCCTCGGAGTGCAGGGCGTCGGCCCCGGGCAAATAGTCTTCGCTGCCGGTCACCTGCGCCTCGGACAGCACCCGTTCGCCCTTCTTGAGCTTCAGGACCGCAGAGGCGGTCAGCCGGTAGCTCGCCAGCCGCTGGCTGGGCGAGAAGATCGTCCCCGCCGCGGAGATGGACAAGAGCTGCCCTTCCACCCTTGCTTCGCTGCTCGGCTCTCCGTCCACGCCCGCGCGGATCAGCCGCTCCCGGAACGCCTGGGTGAAGATCGCCTCCACCCCCGGCTCGGCGGTGTGGTTCTCGAAGATCGGCGCCCACACCGAGCGGATTCCTTCCGGCAGAGGCGCGCCGCCCGCGGCGAAGCGGTAGCCGCAGCCGGCCAAGGCGACCGTCGCGAGGGAGATCCTCACAGCCTCTAGGGCCCGCACCGCACGCTCCTCCGCTCCAACTCATCGCGGACGCTCGCCCACACGCTGTGGATCCGCCGGGCGATCGGCGAGCCCAAGGTGCCGATCCCGAGCATCGGAGTCAGCCGCAGGCCTTCCGCCTCCATCACCAGGGCGTAGCGCCTCTGCGCGAAGCAAGCCAAAAGGCTCACGCCCGCGAGGACCCCGAATAAAAGGCGCAGCCAGAGCCACGGCGTGAGCGCCGCCCCAAGGCCGAAGAGGAAGAAGAAGATCAGCGCCTCGTAGGCCGGCCGCCGTTCCAGCCGGACTTCCTTGAGCTTGGAAAGCTCGATGCGCACCGGCTCGCCAAACCCCGGGTGCCACAACAGCTGCCGGTCGGAGATGAGGATCCGCCTTCCCCTTCCGAGCGTGGCCTCCAGGAGCGGCTGGTCGGCCTCGATCAGCCGTTCGCGGGCCCCCTTCACCTCCTCGCCCGAGGCAGGTACCTCGGGGAGGACGGCTCCGCAGCTCACGCAGGTGCGCCCGGCCGTGAACTGCGGCCGGTGGCACTGCTTGCACATCACCAGGATCTGCGCCGGCATCGGACCTCAGCCGACCACGAAGTTGATGAGCCTCCCCGGCACGAAGATCACCTTCTTCACCTGCTTGCCGGACAAGGCCAGCCTGACCCTCTCCTCGGATTCGGCGGCGCTGCGCACCTCGGCCTCGCCGGCCGCGGCCGGCACCCGCACCTCCGCGCGCAGCTTGCCATTGACCTGCACCGCGTAGGGAAGCACCTCTTCCACCACCAGGGCGGGATCGTACTCCGGCCACTTCTGCGCCACCGTGACCTTGGTGGCCCCGTACGCGTAGGCGATCTCGTCGGAGACGTGGGGGGCGAAGGGAGTCAGCACCAGGGACATCAGGCGCACCGCCTCGGCCATCGCCGCCTTCTCTGCGACCGTCTCCGGCTTCCCCGCTGCGTGGAGCGCGTTCAATAGCTCCATGATGAAGGCCACCGCGGTGTTGAGAGACAGCCGCTCGATCGCCTCGCCGACCCTCTTCACGCAGCGGTGGGCGGCGCGGCGGATCTGGAGCGCCTTGCCCTCATACGCCCCTTGCCAGCTCGCGCCCGCGCAATCCTGGTGCTGGTGGGCCAGCACCCACACCCGCTTGAGGAAGCGGAAGGCGCCCTCCACCTGCTCGTCGGACCAGTCGAAGTCCCGCTCCGGAGGCCCGGCGAACAGCACGTAGGTGCGGACGGTGTCGGCCCCGTACTTCTGGACGATCGAGAAGGGCGTCACCACGTTTCCCCAGCGCTTGGACATCTTCCGGCCGTCGGGCCCGTTCACGATGCCCTGGGTGACGAGCTTCACCACCGGCTCGCCGGCCGGGCTGAGCCCCAGCTCCTTCATCACCCGGCTCCAGAAGCGGAAGTACAACAGATGCATCACCGCGTGCTCGGGGCCGCCGACGTAGACGTCCACCGGCAACCAGCGCCGAGCTTCGGCCGGATCGAACGGAGCCGCCTGGTGCCGCGGGGAGAGGTAGCGAGCGTAGTACCAGCAGGAGTCCACGAAGGTGTCCATCGTCTCCACCTCGCGCCGGGCGGGGCAGCCGCACCGCGGGCAGGTGGTGTTGACGAACGAAGGCACCTTGGCGAGAGGCGGCTCGCCGCGGCCGGTGAGCACCGCCTGGGTTTCGATCTCCGGCAGGAGCACCGGCAGCTTCTCCGCCGGCACCGGGGTGCCGCCACGGCCCGGGTCGCACCGGTCGCAGTAGACGATCGGAATCGGGGTGCCCCAGTAGCGCTGCCGGGAGAAGCCCCAGTCCTTCTGGCGGAAGGTGATGGTCTTTTTGCCCAGCCCCTTGCGGGAGAGCGCCTCTCCCATCTTGGCCCGCGCTTCTTCGGAGGAGAGTCCGGTGAACTCGCCCGAATCGACCAGCACGCCGTCCTCCACGGAAGCGGCCAAGAGCCCCTCGCCCGGCGGGAGCGGCTCGCCTCCTTGGCGCTGCACCACCACCTTGATCGGCAGGCCGTACTTCTTGGCGAAGGCGAAGTCGCGCTCGTCGTGGGCGGGTACGCTCATCACCGCGCCGGTGCCGTACTCGGCGAGCACGAAGTTCGCGATCCACACCGCTATGGGCGGGCCTCCGAAGGGGCTGCGCGCGTGCGCGCCGGTGAAGACGCCCTCCTTCTCCGCGCCCTCCGCGGTGCGCTCGGTCTTGCTCTGCGTCGCCATCTTGGCCACGAAGGCCTCCACCTCGTTCTTGCGCTCCACCGCGCAGATCTTCGCCACCAGCGGGTGATCGGGGGCCAGCACCGCGTAGGTGGCGCCGAAGACGGTGTCGATGCGGGTGGTGAAGACGCGGAGGCGCTCCTGGCGACCCTCCACCTGGAAGTCGGCCTCCACGCCCTCGGAGCGGCCGATCCAGTTCCTCTGCATGCTAATGATGCGCTCGGGCCACTCGGTGAGCTGGTCCAGCCCATCGAGCAGCGCCTGAGAGTAGCGGGTGATCCGGAACGCCCACTCCGCCATCTCCTTGTCCACCACCTTCGACTCGCAGCGCTCGCACAGGCCGTCCTTCACCTGCTCGTTGGCGATCACCGTGAGGCAGTGGGTGCACCAGTTCACCTTGGCGAAGCGGCGGTAGACGAGGCCCTTCTCCATCAGCGCGAGGAAGAACCACTGGTTCCAGCGGTAGTACTCGGGCTCCGAGGTGTTGACCTCGCGCGACCAATCGTACGAGTAGCCGAGCGAGCGCATCTCCTGCTTGAAGGAGGCGATGTTCTCGGCGGTGCGCACGGCGGGGTGGACGCCGTCCTTGATGGCGGCGTTCTCGGCGGGCAGCCCGAAGGCGTCCCAGCCCATCGGGTGCAAGACGTCGAACCCGCGCATCCAGTAGGTGCGCGCCAAGACGTCGCCGATCAGGTAGTTGCGCACGTGCCCCATGTGCATCTTGCCGCTGGGGTAGGGAAGCATCTCGAGGACGTACTTCTCGGGCGCTCCGGGCCGGGTCCCGCCGCGGAAGACCCCCTCCTCTTCCCAGCGCCGCTGCCACTTCGACTCGATCGCTTGCGGCTCGTACCGCTCGTTCATCGGTGCCATCGCCCGAACCTCTTACGGGACCGCCCAAGGACGCGCAACCCGGTTCGCCCACTGGCGGCCGGCCGCCAGGATCGGCTTGTCCCTTTCGCGCTCCGCTCCTATAGAGCGCCGCATGCCACCTCCCGTCGCCAGGATCTCCCAGATCTCCAAGTACGAGGGCCAGGAAGTCGAGCTGCGCGGCTGGCTCTACGGCAAGCGCTCCTCCGGCAAGCTGCACTTCCTTCAAGTCAGGGACGGCTCGGGGGTCATCCAGGCGGTGGTGTTCAAGAACGAAGTCCCGACGGAGATGTTCGCCAGGGCAGACCACATCCTCCAGGAGAGCTCGATCGTGGTCCGCGGCACGGTGCGGGCCGACAAGCGGAGCCCTTTGGGCTTCGAGCTCGGGGTCAACCACGTCGAGGTGGTGCACGAGGCCAAGGACTACCCGATCACCCCGAAGGAGCACGGGGTGGCCTACCTGATGGAGAAGCGGCACCTGTGGCTGCGCTCGGCGAGGCAGAACGTCATCCTCCGGGTGCGCCACACGGTGGAGAAGGCGATCCGCGACTTCTTCGACGAGGACGGGTTCACCCTGGTGGACGCGCCGATCTTCACCCCCGCCGCCTGCGAGGGCACCAGCACGCTGTTCGAGGTGCCGTACTTCGATCTCGGGAAGGCCTACCTCACCCAGTCGGGGCAGCTCTACATGGAGGCTGCCGCGATGGCGCTGGGCAAGGTGTACTGCTTCGGACCCACCTTCCGCGCCGAGAAGAGCAAGACCCGCCGCCACCTCACCGAGTTCTGGATGGTCGAACCGGAGGTCGCCTTCATGGACCTCGAGGAGGACATGACGCTGGCCGAGCGCTTCATCTGCTCCATCGTGCAGCGCGTGCTCGACAAGCACGAGCGGGAGATCCGCGAGGTGCTGGAGCGCGACACCTCGAAGCTGCAGACGGTGAAGCCGCCCTTCCCGCGGATGACCTACGGCGAGGCGATCGAGCGGCTGAACAAGGCCGGGCACCCATCGAAGTGGGGCGACGACTTCGGCGGAGACGAGGAGACGGTCCTGGCGAGCCAGTTCGACCGGCCGGTGATCGTCCACCGCTACCCAGCCGACCTCAAGGCGTTCTACTTCAAGCGCGATCCGGCCGACCCGCGGGTGGCGCTGGGGATGGACGTCTTGGCCCCGGAGGGCTTCGGGGAGATCATCGGCGGTGGCCAGCGCGAGGACGACTTTGACGCCCTGCTAGGGCGCATCGAGGAGCACAAGCTGCCGGTAGAGGCCTTCGAGTGGTACCTCGACCTCCGCAAGTACGGCAGCGTCCCGCACGCCGGCTTCGGGCTGGGAGTGGAGCGCACGGTGTCATGGCTGTGCGGGCTGCACCACGTGCGCGAGACGATCCCCTTCGCGCGGATGATGGAGCGCATCACGCCGTAGCCACGCCCCGCCGCGTTGTCCTGCGAGGGGGCCCCCGGCATACCTCGAGGAGGTGAGAGGGTGGCGCAACAGGACGAGGCGCGAGCACCCGCGCTCTTGCGCCGCTTCAGCCTGGGCGAGGGAACCGCCTTCTTCGCGGTCTACCGCGCTCACGCGGCGGACGTGCGACAGTGGGCCTCGCGCTTCTTCTCGAGCCCCTTCGAGCAGGAGGAAGCCGTGCAGGAGATCTGGCTCACGGTGCACCGGATGAGCACCCGCTACCAGCCCGAGGCGGGCGAGCTTCGGCCCTGGCTGAGGGCTTTGGCCGCCAATCGCTGCAAGGAGCTCTTGCGGGCCAAGGGCCGCCGGCCCAGCGCGTCCGAGGAGCTGTCCGAGGAGCTGCCCCTCGATGAGCCCGGCCCCGAGCACGAGGCGAGGCGCGCGCGGGCGAGAGAGGCGGTGACCCGCTTCGCCCGCTCGTTGCCGGAGCATGAGCGGATGGCGCTCTCGCTCAGCCTGGTCGAGGAGCGCTCGCACGAGGAGGTCGCCTTGGCACTGGGGATCTCGGTCCGCCGCTCCAAGTACCTGCGCCGGAAGGTGCTGGCGCGCGCGGCTGCCGATCCCTCCATCCGCCAGGCGCTGGCGGAGCTCGAGCCGGAGGGCGCCGGATGAGCCTGTTGCTTCGGAGGAGGGAGATCGAGCGGGCGGTAGCTGGCGAGCTGGACGCCACGGCAGAGCTGCGGCTGCGCGCGCACCTAGGGGGATGCGAGAGCTGTCGCGGGCACTACGACGCGCTCAGCCTCGCCGCCCGCGCGCTGAGGGGCGCGGCGCAGGCGACCGAGGACCAATCGAGGCGCGAGCTGGCCCGCCTCGAAGAGGCGCTGGCGGCGCCTCCGCCTTCGCCGGCCGTCGCAGGCGGTTCTCCGTCGTGGCTGTGGCTCGGGTTTCGCCCTCTTCCGGCGTCGCGAGGCCGAGGATCGCCGGAGGCCGCGCGAGGCGCGCAGGCCATTTCGGTCGACGGCGTACTGGACGTACGTCGAGACCGAAATGTGCCGAGCACCGATGCCCGGCCCCGGAGAGACCGGCCGCAGCAGGCGGAAAAGGGCAAAACCCGAGCCTGGGCCAGATGGGCTGCCGCGGGGCTCGCCGCCGCAGCAGCCGGAGTCGCGCTGTTCGTAACCTTTGGGAGGCCGGCGGAGGATCGCGGCGCGGAGGTCGGCTTCCGCGGCGGCGGCAAAGAGGCAGCTGATCTCTCGGTGCTCGTCCACGCTCGCGCCGCGGACGCCCCCGGCACGCTGCGGCTGGTGGCGGAGCTTCCCGGCTCTGGCGAGGGGCAGCTTTCTGCCCGCGACCTGGTCCAGTTCAGCTATGCGCACCAGCTCGCCCCGGGCTACCTGGCGATCCTCGGGGTGCAGGCCGGCGGAGAGGTGCATTGGTACTTCCCGCCACAGGTTGGGCAAGGCCCGCTCCCGCCGACGAGAGAGCCGCGGCCGGTCGGCTCCAGCGTCTCTCTGAGCGAGAGACACCGCCTCGGGCTGGTTCGCGTCTTCGCGGTGCTCTCGCCCCAACGGCTGGACGCTGGCCGTCTCGAGGCGGCGGCGCGGGAAGCCGCGAGCGACCTTCGCGGGCGCCACCGACTGGACACCACTGGCCAGCAGGCGAGCGGCCTGTTCTTGATCGCGCGATGATCGCCTCCGGCCTGCTGCTCGCGCTGCTCGCCTCCGCGTCCGGGGACGAGGTCTACGCGGTGGTGGTGGGGCACAACGGAGGATTGCCGGTCGGCTCCCCGTCCGCCCCCAGAGGCCTGCCGGAATTGCGCTTCGCCGACGACGACGCCCTCCGCTTCGCGATGCTCTTCGGAGCGATCGCAGGCGCGGAGCAGGTGTGGCTCCTCACCAAACTCGATTCGGACTCCAGGCGGGCGCTCGAAGCGGCAGGCCTTCTGGCACCCACGACGCGGCCGCCCACTCGCTCCGCGCTGTCCGCTGCGCTCGCCGAAGTCGCGGAGCGGATGCGCCGGCGTCCTCCCGGCCGCAAGGCGACGCTCTACTTCGTCTACGCGGGGCACGGGCTGGAGGGGAGGTTCCTCCTCGCGCCCGAGGTCGGCGAGGAGGCGGCGATCACCGGCCGAGAGCTGCGCGCCGCGATCGCGGAAGCGCGGCCGGATCAGGCCAGCCTGTTCTTCGACGCCTGCCGCTCGCAGAGCCTGTTCGCCGATCGCGGCCCGGCCCCGGACTTGAGCGCGGAGATCGAGGCCTTCGAATCCAGGGCGCGCGGCGTCCGGCTGGGAATGCTCGCGGCGGCCCTCTCGGGCGAGCCCGCCGGCGAGGACGCGAGGCTCGAGGCCGGCTACTTCTCGCACGTGCTCGCTTCGGGAATCGCCGGAGGCGCGGACGCGGACGGTAACCAGCTGGTGAGCTATGGCGAGTTGGCGGCCTTCGTCGCGCTCAACATCCAGCGCCGCACCTCGCAGCGGCCCTGGTTCAAGCCCCCGGAGGGAGATCTCTCCGCGACGGTGATCGACCTGCGAGCGCTCGGAGGCCTGGTATTGGGCCCCGAGGTGGCCGGGCGCTTCCAGGTGCGCACCTCGCGCGGTGGGCGTCTGCTCGTCGAGGTCCACAAAGCTCCGGGGCGCGCCCTCAAGCTGACGCTCCCCGAGGTGCGGCTGCAGGTCGTACGGATGGGCGCCCGCCATGCCGAGGCGGTGGAGGTCGAGCTCGCCGGAGGCGCGCGCGTGGAATTGCCCGCGGCCGGCGCCTGGCAACCGCTGGTGGCTGCGTCCCGCGGAGAGGAAGCGGCCGAGCCCGACGAGACTCGCTTCTGGGCCCCGTTCACCGACGAGGCGGTGGCGGCGCTGGCGATGGGTTACCGCGCCGGCCAGGGGGGGACGCCGCCGCGAGGCTGGCGTCACGCCGGGGACATCTCGTACGCGGTCGCCCCCGCGCCGTTCGGGCTCACAGGCGCGGAGCACGCCCTCGAGGCTGGCTACCGATTCACCGCAGGCCCGATGGTGGTTGGCGCACACCTGGGAATGGCCGGCTCCGAGCACCGTGCCGCGGCGGATGGAAGCCAGGTCTTCATCCGCCGTGGGAGCCTGGGCGCGAGGGCGGGCTTCCGCCTCTCGCCGTGGGAGGCGGTGGAGTTGACCGGGTGGGCGGGGCTCGGGCTGCGAAGCGTCTGGCGGGAGGAGGCGGGAGCGCCGTCCCGGGGCGACCTCACCGCGCCCGCGGCCGAGGCGGGAGCACGCGCCGAATTTCCCCTCGGCGCCGGGCTCGCGGCGTTCCTCGAGCCGCGCGCCGAGCTGGTGTGGGTGCGCATCGACGGCCGGCGGCAACCCTTCGGAGGCGTGGCAGCCCGGGTGGGGCTCTCGTTGCGGCGTTAGGAGGACCGATGAGAGTGACTCCGACGGCAGCGCTCTGGGCGTTCGTGCTCGCCGGCTGTGGATTCCCGGGCCTCAGCAGCGAAGACTTGTATGGTCTGTCGCCCTCGCCGCGCGCCTGGCTCTCCGGCATCGCCATGGACCGGCGGAGCGGCGCTCCACTCGCCTCGGTGACGATTCAGGTCGAATCTTCCACTACCACCAGCGGCGGAGACGGGGCTTTCCTGCTCGACCGGCTGAAGCCGGGCCTCGTCGAGGGAGCCGGCTCCAAGGAAGGCTATTACCCCGCCTCCTTCGAGCTCGAGCTGCGAGCCGGAGCGAACCGAAAGGACTTCGCCCTCGAGCCGATGTCGTGTGGGGCGACCGGCTGCGCACAGAACGAGGTTTGCCACCCAGAGACGGCGCGGTGCGCGGTGGCGGCGATTCTCACCGGGGGCGTGGTCGACGCCTGCACCGGTGTCGCGCTGTCCGCGCGGGTGACGATCGCCGGCGCTTCGACGTGCTCGCGAGCGATCAAGCCGTACTTCGAGCTGCGGCGGCTCGTTGCGGGTGGACCACATACGCTCTCCGCCGGGAAGCCTGGCTATCGCGGCTACCTCACCGAGCGCTCACTGGCGGCCGGCTTCAACCCCCATCCGTTGATCGAGCTCGAGCCGGAGGGCGGCTGTTCCTCGGCGCCCGCGGACGTGCCCTGCTCCTGCGACGATTCCGGCTGCCAGTAGGTCCGTTTGTCCCTTCCCGCAGCCCCGGGCATATGGGCCGTGGCGGGCAGCGGAGCCGGCCTTCCCGGGGAGGAACCATGGATACGAAGCGCATCGCCCGGCTTTCGGTGCTGCCCTTTGCGGTGGCGGCCTTGGGCGCCGAGGCCAAGGGTCCGACGTTTGCCGACGTCATCGCGTCGCTGGACGTGCCGTCGGTGGTCCGGGCAGGAGAGGCGCTGGAGATCAGCGCCCGAGTCGACGTCCCAGGGTTCTGCGCGCGCACGCAGCTCTTCGAGAGCGAGTACTGCGAGCAGCTCTCGGCAAGCGCGCTCAGCTACCCCTGGCTCGAGTTGGCTCGCGAGGAGGAGGACACCGGCACCGCTCGATACCGCACGCGAGCGATGGTGGGCTACCTGAGCCGAGGCGCGGACGGAGTGTTCCGCGGCACGGTGGGAGTGCTCCAGTGCCAGCAGGACGGCCGGTACGCGATTCGGACGATGGAGCCCAATCCCACCGTCGAAGCGGTGCGGGTCGAGGTGCGGGGAGGCCGCAGCTGCGAGGACGACCTCAAGCCACCGTGGGTGGTCGAGCTGGCGGCGTCGGCGGCGGTTCGTGCGCCAGGTCTCGCGCGGGTGCGCCTGGTCGCGGGAGACGACTCGTCGGGAGCCGCGGAGGCATTTGTCCACGTCAGTCGGCCGGTGGGGCTGGAGCCGCGCAGCTACACCGTCAGATTGGGCTGCCACCCCTGTGGCAGTTCCTGGGAATGCGACGGGGCGTTCGAGGCACCCTTGTCGGGCACCTACACGGTGTACTTCACGGACCTCGTCGACCACGCCGGGAACGTCCGCTACGGATCGAGCACCGCTCCGTTGCAAGCGACCGTCGTCTCGGGCGACGTGGACGAGCAGCCGCTCGCTGCATCGGCGTGCGAGCTGCCCGGGTCGGTCGCCCCGCCGCCGGCTTCAGGCGTCTTTGCGGCTGACCCATCGGCCCCGGCGCAAGAAGAGCCGCCGCGGGATTACGTGCCGCCGAGGGTGGGGTGCGCCTCGACCTCTGGGCTCCCCGGCCTGATGTCGCTGCTTCTCGCTGGACTCACCGTGCGTCGGCGCACCCGGTCTTGAGCGGCCGCCGGACCCCAAACCTCCTCGCTCGCGCGACGGACGCTGGACGGCCCACTCGACGCTCGACCCTCGACGCTCGACTCTAGTAGCCGTTTCTCGCGATCGCCTTGTACGCGCTGGAGGCAGTGCGGATGTTGTGCACGATGCCGTACGAGCAGCCGCGCGCCTCGTACGTCCACATCGAGCCCCAGGGATCTCCGGACTCGTAGAGGAACGTGTGCCCGCCACCGTCGCTGCGGTAGACCATCGCGTCGGCCTTCCGGACGCTGCCCCGCGAGACGCCGTGCCAGCTCGTGCTCTCGTAGTAGAAGTTCCAGGTGCTGTAGGGGTGCGCCTCCTCGGAGAGCACGTCGTTGCTCGACGGCACCACCCACACCTTCGCCAGGTAGCCTGAGCAGTCCGCTCCGTAGCCGCCCGAGTGGCTGCAGCTCGGGCAGGAGCCGGTGCAGGAGCCCCGGGTGGAGGATGTCGGCCCGCTCGCCAGCCACCGGCCGTGGCCCCACCAGTACGAGAAGCCGACGCCGGTCTTGGCCCGGGCGATCGCCGCATCGCGCGGACCGGAGCTGGTCCCTCCGCTCGGCGTCGACACCAGCTTGAGGTAACCCCCATAGCTCCACCCCACCACGCCGTTGTGCTTGATGTTGTACCAGCCGCCCGAAGGGGTGGTCCGGTTCACCGTGGTGACGTGCGCGCCCTGGGGAATCACGTGGAGGATCCGGTAGCCCGTGCTCGGACCGGTGCGCAGGTTCAAGTTCGCCGTCGTCGCCAGCGTCGAGCCGATCGGCACCGAGGAGGACAGCTCCGCGCTCACCTCACCGGTCTCCTCCACGCCCCGAAGCTCGTCGCTCTGGATCTCCAGCTCGCCCCCCGCCCCTCCGCAGCCCGCTGCGAACAAGAACACCGGAATCCAGAAGACTCGAGGTGTCACCTTGGCGTTCATCTCATTTCCCCTGTTCCGTGCGGCGTGATGGCTGCCCGCGCATGCATTCGATGGGTTAGCGAGATCCGTACCAGCGAGCTCTCACCACCTGAGAACCGCCTGAATCTGCCAAGCGGCTTTCCAGCGGGAGCCGTCGCAGTCCGAGTCACGCGCACGCCCTGCTGTCCTGACTTCCGGCGTCACGCCTAGGCGTCGCTGGCTGTCACGCGCACGCGACACCGAATCTGTGCTTGGCTGCGCGGCATGCGCCGGACGCGCCTTGTGGCCTTCGGGGTGGTGGCGGCGGTCGCCATCGCCATCGCCGTCTTCGTTGGACGCGGAAGGCCGCCGGCCGACGCCTCGCCGAGCGCGGAGCCGGATGCGGCTAGCCCCTCGCCGCCGAATTCGAGCGCTCGCGTTTACTCCTCGGTGGCGGACGGTTCGGCGCCTTGGGGGGTGACGGTGTCGTCGAGCGGCGTCTACCTCTCCGCCGGCTGGGGCGCGGGTCCGGGCCAGCTCGGCCGAGACCGGCCGGCGGAAGGCAACCCCGAGGCGCCGATGAGCATGGCCTGGGATCCACGCGGCGGACTGATGGTGCTCGATCAGGTCAATGGAAGGCTGGTCCGCTACGGGCCCGACGGAAAGCCGGTCGATTCCATCCCCGTCACGGTCCAGGCCCCTCAGGACGTGGTGGTGGCGGGTGACGGGACCACTCTGGTGCTCGATCGGCTGGCGGACCGCTCCATCGCGATCCTCGATCCGACTGGGCAGCTCGTCGGCGAGCTACAGGTGGAGGGAAGAGGAATCGACGAGGGCGGCGCCGTCACCGGAATCTTCGTCGACGGCGAGGACGTCTACGTCGAGCGCGAGCACGCCGACCTCGTGCGCGTCGGGGACATCAAGGGCCGGGCGGACTCCGATCGGCCGGAGGTTCCCGGCCGTCCCTCACGCGACGGGCAGTCCTTCATCAGCGCGGGCCTCACGGATCCGCCCGCCGGCCGGCTGTACGTCAATTCGATCGCCCGTCCCGGGCTCGAGCACCGATTCACCCGCGAGCTTCGCGCCGGCATGCCGGTGGCCGCCATCGTGCTCCTCGACACGGATCGCGCGGGGGTGATCCACCTCGGGCTCGCGGTGGAAATGCCCACCGGCAAGCCCCAGCCTGCCTCGGCTCCGGCGGTGCTCCTGCTCTGCCTCGATCCGCTCGACGGGCGCACGCTTGGCAAGGCAGAGCTTCCGGCGAACACCTCTCCCGAGGAGACGTTCCGCGAGCTGGTCGTCCTCGATCAGGGCGGAGTCCTCTACTCGATCCGCACCGAGGAAGGATTGCAGGTGCGCCGATTCGAATGCCGCTGAGCGACATGGCCGGCCGCGTCGGGGCCCTGGCCGCCGCTCTCCTTGGCAGCGGAAGCTTCGCCGCCGAGTCGATCCCAGTCCACCTCGGATACACCGCTCCGGACGGCTGCCCCGATCAGTCCGCCTTCGAGGAGCAGCTGAGGGAGCGGAGCCCCCGGGTCCGGCGCGCGGTGGCCGGAGAGCCCGCGCAAGCGCTCGTGGTCTCCATCGCGGCCGAGGCGGAGACGTTCCACGGCACGCTCTCGATCCGAGACTCTGATGGAGCTGAAACCTCTCGGGCGATCGCGGGAGACCATTGCGACGAAGTCGTCTCCGCACTCGCCTTGGTGGCGGCCGTGGCGCTCGAGGGGCGACTGGAGCCCCTCCCCGAGGCAGTCCTCGATGCGGCGCCTCCGGAGGAGCCGTCCACCGCGAAGGCGAGGCTGCCAGCGCCGCCACCGATCGACGAGCGCGGCTGGGCCTTCGCCGCGGAGGCTGGGCTCTTCGCTCAGTCCGGCGCTTCGCCGGGAGTCGGTCTGGGGGCTTCGCTCGGCGCCAGCGCGCGGCGGCTCGGTGAAGGCTCCTGGAGACCGGAGGTCCGTGCGGGCGTGGCCTACCTCCCGGAGGCCCGTACCGCCATCGCCGGCGCCGCGGCGCGCTTCTCCATGCTGGCCGGGCGTGTGGAGGGATGTCAGGTGGCGGTCGTCACGCCCCTGCTCCTCGCCGAGCCGTGTGCCAGGATTGAGGTGGGTGCGCTCTCCGCCACGGGGCTCGACTTGCCCGATCCTCGAAGTGCGACCCGGCCCTGGGCATCCGCCGGTCTCTTGGTCCGCGTCGAGCTTCCATTGGCGCGGGCGGTTTCCGCCTCGCTCGAGGGAGGAGTCGCGTTCACGCTGTTCCGCGACCGCTTCGCCTTTGGCCCCGACACCACCGTGCACCAGGTGCCGGCGATGACCGGAATGGGAGCGGCGGGGATGCGGATGCGCTTTTGGTGATCAATCCTCGGGCCTGGCGCCATTCATGGGTGGAGTGATCCGGGAGCTCTTCGAGGCGCACTATGACTTCGTGTGGCGATCCGCGAGGAGGTTGGGCGTCCCGGCCGAGGCGGTCGATGACGCGGCGCAAGAGGTCTTCTTGATCGCCTCGCGGAAGCTGCCGCAGATCCTCCCCGGCAAGGAGCGTGCCTTCCTGTTCGGAGTGACGGCTCGGATCGCCTCCGACGCCCGGCGCGCGGGCAGTCGCCGCCCCGAGGTCCGAGAAGACGACGCGCCCCCGAGCGCGATCGACCATGCGGAGGATCCTGCTCCGCGGCCCGACGAGGTCGCCGAACGGCAGCGGGCTCGGGCGCAGCTCGACGAAGTGATCGGCTCTCTGGAGCCGGACCTCAGGTCTGTCTTCGTCCTCTTCGAGCTGGAGGGCATGACGATGAGCGAGATCGCCAGCGTCCTCGAGCTGCCCCAGGGCACGGTGGCCTCGCGGCTCCGGCGAGCCCGCGAGCTGTTCCAGGAGAAGGTACGCCGCATCCTGACCCGCGATGGGCTCGCAGGAGTGCCGTGAGTGAGCCCACCCGGCTCCTGGATTCGGGGAGCGACCTGGAGAGGTCGCTCCTTCGCTCCGCGCTCTCCGACGCTCCCTCGGAGGCGTCGCGGCAAGCGGCCGCGGCAGCGCTGGGCATTGGAGCGCCGGGGCCGGGCACTCCCTCTCCATCGGGCGCCGCGGTGACCAAGGCCGGGATCTCAGCGTTCGCGAAGTGGGCCGTGGTCGCGGCGCTCGGGGGCGTGATGGCGGGCGGGGCTTTCCACTTCGCCCTGCTCAGAGCCGACCCCGCTCCCGAAGCGACGGCGCCAGCCGTCCACCCTTCCGCGCCGAGCCGCGTCGAGCAGAGCGCGCCGGTGACGGCGCCACCCATCACGCGCACGCAGCCACCTTCCGCCATTCCCGCTCCGGAGGTGCGGGCTCCCCGTGCGCCACCTTCTCAGCCGCCACGACCGCCGGAGCCGGAGCGGCGGCACCAAGCGCCCCTGGAGCAGCCGATCGCCGGCGAAGCTCCCGCGGCCGGGGCTCCGGCGGCAGCGCCGGATACCTCGACGCTCGCCGAGGAGATCGCGCTGCTTGACTCGGTGCGAGTTGCCCTCGCCCGCAAGGACGCTGAGGCTGCGTCCGCCTCGCTGGCCGAATATGCCGCGCGGTTCCCCTCGGGGGTGCTGGCCCCGGAGGCCGAGGCCCTGAAAATCGAGGTGGAGCTCGAAGGTGGCCGACGCGTTGCGGCAGAACGGCTTGCGGAGGAGTTCTTCCGCCGCCACCCGCGTAGCCCTCTCGCCGCGCGGCTGCGCGCCCTCCTCGAGCGCGCGCCCAAGTGACGATTCCGTGATCAGGCGGACGACCTCGTTCCATTAGCACCCAAGCGTGCTCCTTCACTGAACGAGGTCGAGATGAAGCCCAGCCGAGTCTGCGCCGCCCTTTCCGTTGTGTCATTCGTCGCGAGCGGGTGCGCGAGCTGTGGGCGTGACCACGAGGGCATCGAGAAGTCGGTGGGCGAGATCGGGGTCGTCCACGAGCAGGACGGCGTCCAGGTCCCCACGCGCGACGCGAGCTACGAGTTCGGCAGCGTCTTCGCCGGCCAGACCCATTCCCTCAGGCTCGTGGTGCGGAACCTCGGCCGCGGCTTCCTCACGCTCGAAGCCCTGGAGAAGGAATCCGGTGCGCCGGTTCAAATCGGAGCTGCCGGAGACCCGGACGCGGTGTTCGAGATCGCGTTCGAGCCGCGGAGGCTCGGCGCCTCCGACGTCGTGGAATACGACATGCTCTTCCGCGCGCCTTTGAACGACAGCAGCCAAGTCGCCGCGTTCGAGGCGCGCCTCATCCTCAGGGCATCCAACACCGCGCCCGGGGGCGAATCGGCCACCATCACCCTCACGGCCAAGTCGGTCCCCGGACAGTGCGAGCTGCCCACGAAGATCGACTTCGGAAGCGTGGCCAGGGGCGACACCTGGATCGCCGGCTTCCCGCTCGCCAACCTCTCGCGGCTGGAAACCCAGGCAACGGTGGGAGACCTGCAGTCCAGCTTTGGCGACCACTTGGCGTTCGCCTTCAGCGCGACCTCCGCGCGGGGCACGGTTCCTCTCCCTTCCGGCACCACCCGGCAGGTCGAGCTCGCCTTCACTCCGACCGAGGCCCGGAGCTACCTGGCCTTCGTCCGGGTACGCGCTTCGATCCAGTGCCCGGAGCTGGTGGTGTCACTCGCCGGCACGGGCGTGGACAGCGTGCTCACCTGGGCTCCGCAGACGGTGGACTTCGGCTACGTCAGCCCCGGCGTGGAGGTCACCCGCCAGCTGGTCTTCACCAACAGCGGCAACTCCGACGCTGAGATCTCGCAGCTCCGGTCGCTGAGCGCCGAGTTCCGGGTCATCTCCGAGCCTGGCCAGGACCCCACCCGGCTGACCGTGCCTGGCAAGGGCGGCACCGCGAAGCTGGGCCTGGGGTTCAAGCCGACCGTCCTCGGGCCGCGCGCGACACAGCTCACCTTCACCACCGACCTTCCCAAGCAGCGCGATGGCCGCGTGCAGCTCCAGGGGTACGGCGGCGGGCCGGACATCCAGATCAGCCCTGCGCCGCTTCCGTTCGGGAAGGTCGCCTACTTCGCCGGGGTGAGCCCCCCCTCGTTCCAGACGCGCAAGCTGACCGTGCTGAACGTCGGCACCCGCCCGGCCGTGCCGGACCCCAACGCAAACTTGAAGCTGCTTCCCCACGGCGACAACGGCGCGGCCTGGAAGGTGGTCGCGGTGGGAGCGGGCTCCGACCGAGCGGAGCTGGAGGTGTCGTCGGGCCCGTACGATCCGGCGGTCGGCCTCGAAGCCTCCGCGGGCAAGAACTTCGTCGACCTCACCGTCAAGCTCACCCCGAGCTCGCTGGGGCCAAAGGAATTCCTGATCACCATCTTCTCCAACGATCCCGACGAGCCCGAGACCAGGGTGACGGTGACCGCGGACGTGGTGCAGCTGCCACCCTGCCAGTACTCGGTGGCGCCGACCGCGCTGAACTTCGGCCTGGTGACCCCCCCGAACTACCGGGACCTCACCTTCACCATCAAGAACCTCGGCCTCAACCCGGCAGAGATCTGCCTCGTCTCGAACCTGGACCTGGGCGCCGGCTCGGACCCCGCCTTCTCGCTCCCGGCGGGGCCAGTCAGCTCCAAGGAGCTGCAGCCCGGCGAGAGCATGCAGGTCCTCTTGCGCGCTTCTCCGCAGGGGCCGGTGCCCACCGCAATCACTCCGGCGAAGGGCACCGCGGAGTTCTTCGCCTCTTCCCCCACCGTGCCGCAGCGGATCATCCCTCTCGAGGCTGCGGTGGCCGGCTCCTGCCTCTCCATCTCCCCCGACGACCTCGACTTCGGCACCGTGCAGAAGGGGTGCAACTCGCAGACCCAAGGCTTCGCCATCTACAACAACTGCGCCAGCGCGGTGACGGTCACTTCGATCGCGATGCAGGCGGCGGCGGGGCAGCCGGCGGGCGGCCCGGATTGTCCGGGGACGAGCCCGTGCGCGGAGTTCTTCCTCACCCAGGTGCCGCTCATCCCCAGTGGCGGGCTGTCGGTCGCACCTGGCGCGGCCCCCACCTCCTTCGCCGCGAAGTACCGCCCGATCGACATCGGTTTCGACTCCGGCGCGATCGCCATCGGCGCCGTGCAGGGTGGGCAGAACGTCACCTACGTGGTGACCCTCGCGGGCGAGGGCGACACCGCCGGCCTGAACACGGAGGTCTTCAACCAGAGCTCGGCGCCCAAGGCGGACATCCTGCTCGTGATCGACAACTCCGGCTCGATGTACGACGAGCAGCAGGCCCTGGCGAGCAACTTCGACGCCTTCATCAAGTACGCGGTGGGCGCCAAGGTCGACTACCACCTCGCCGTCACCACCACGGACATGGACCCCGGCGGTGAGCAGGGGCAGTTCGTCTCCGGGGCGAGCCACCCGGAGAAGATCCTCAAACCCACCACCGCGAGCGTGGAGAGCAAGTTCAAGGCGAAGGTGGCGGTCGGCACCAACGGGAGCGCCACCGAGATGTGCTTCGAGCCGGCGCTCAGGGCGCTCACGCCGCCGCTGATCAGCGACCCGTCGCAGAACGGCGGCTTCCTCCGGCGCGAGGCGTCGCTCGCGATCGTCTGCGTGAGTGACGAGCTGGAGCAATCTCCGCAGCCGGCGACCTACTACTACAACCAATTCCTGAACATCAAGGGCGCCAAGAACGCCAACATGCTGACGGTCAACGCCATCGCCGGGATGTTCACCTCGCCGCCGGCGGGCTGCTCCGCGGTGCCCGACGACGGGCGGTACGGGTGGATGGTGTCGCAGACCAACGGCCTCAAGGAGAGCATCTGCACGCCGAACTGGTCGAAGACGCTCGAGCGGTTGGGCACGATCGCCTCCGGCTTCCGCACCAACTTCTTCCTCAAGGCGACCCCCGATCTCACGGGCGGGAAGACCATCCGGGTGGCGATCGACGGCGTGCCGATCTCCAGCGTCGACGCGCGCGGCTCCACGGTGTGGGCGTACGACCCGGTGGCCAACTCGGTGAACTTCGAGCCGCTCTTCGTGCCGGAGCCGGGGAGGACGATCGGCATCACCTACTACGTGGCCTGCCTGTAGGGACTCGACGAGCCTCACCCAGAGCTCGGGGCCAAGCCTGGCTGGCTCCGGGCGCGGCGGAGGTGCTAACAACGGCGAGAGTGAGACCCGGTTTCGCCGCGGTGCTGCTGCTTTCCGCCGCATGCGGGACGACCGTCTTCCTCGGCGAGCTTCCCCCGCGCCGGTGCTCCACCTCCGTGCCTTGCCTGGAGGGCCAGGGCTGTCTGGGCGGGGTTTGCCTGCCCCGCGCCGGGGCTGGCTCGGACGCAGGAGGCGACGCCGGCGCGCCTGACGGAGGTCCGCTCGACGCCGGCTCGTCCGATGGAGGGGCCGATGGTCCGCGGATCCGCCTCCGCCCTGCGCCGCTCGCGTTCGGGAAGGTGGAGTTCTTCGCCCAGGCGAGCCCTCCCTCGTACCAGTCGCGCAAGTTGACGGTCGCGAACGTGGGGACACCGGACGCCGCCCTCAAGCTCGGCCGCGGAGGCGCCCGGCCCTACTGGGCGGTGAGAGCCCTGAACGCCGGCACCAGTCCCTCCGAGCTGACCGTCGCCGAGCCGCCGCGCTCGGGCCCGGGGGCGTACGACCCGGCGCTGGGCATCGCGGTGGGGTCCTCGGTCGACCTCTTGGTGAAGCTCTCCCCGGCTTCGATCGGCCGCAAGGAGCTGGAGCTGACCGTCTTCTCGAACGATCGCCTCGAGCCGGAATCGCGGGTGGTGATCACGGCCGACGCGGTCGCTCTGCCTCCGTGCCAGCTCGTCGCCAGCGCCTCGTCGCTGTCCTTCGGGCACATCGTCCCGCCGGATTTCAAGGAGCTGGCTCTGACGCTCGCGAACGCGGGGACCCAGCCTGGCGAGCTGTGCCTCCTCTCCTCGATCGAGCTGTTGCCCGGCTCGCACCCGCTGTTCTCTCTTCCCGCGGGGCCGGTGCCCTCGCTCGAGCTGGGGCCGCAAGAGACCGCGAATCTCATCGTTCGCGCCTGGCCGCAGGGGCCGACGACGGCGGGAATCGTGCTGGCGAGCGGAAACCTTCAGGTCCACCTCTCAGCTCCAGCGCAACCACTCCGGCAGTTCCCGCTGACCGCCTCGGTGGGGCTGGGATGCCTGTCGATAGCGCCCGACGAGGCGGACTTCGGAACGGTGCAGCTCGGATGCACGTCCGCCGCGAAGAGCTTCAGCGTCTACAACATCTGCGCGGCGGAGATGACGGTGACTTCGATCGAGGTGGCGGCGGCGGCGGGCCAGCGCGCCGGGGGCCCCGCCTGTCCCGGGCCGGCCGCCTGTCCCGAGCTGCTTCTCGCCTCCGCACCCGTGCCCGACGGGGGCTTCTCCTTGTCCCCGGGCGGCTCGCCGGCGGCGTTCAGCCTGAGGTACCGGCCGATCGATCTCGGCGCGGATTTCGGCGCGGTCGCCGTCACTGCGCTCCAGGGAGGCCAGCCGGTGAGCTACTTGGCGACGCTCCAGGGCCGCGCCGACACCTCCGGCCTCAACACCGACGTCTTCGTCCAGGACGCGCAGCCCAAGGCGGACATCCTGCTGGTGATCGACAACTCCTGCTCCATGTCGGAAGAGCAGCAGTCGCTCGCGCAGAACTTCGCCTCCTTCATCCAGCACGCTTCCTCTCAAGCGGTGGACTTCCGCATCGCGGTGACCACCACCGATGACAGCTCCTCCGGGGAGCAGGGACGCTTCGTCTCCGGAGCGGCTCACCCCGAGACGGTCCTCACCCAGACTACGGCCGACCTCGAGGCGAAGTTCCGCGCCAAGGTGAGCGTGGGCACCTCCGGCGCCGGTCCCGAGCAGGTGCTGGGCCCCGCGCTCAGGGCGCTCTCCGCGCCGCTGGTGACCACCGTGAACGCCGGCTTCCTCAGGCAGGAGGCCGTGCTGGCGGTGGTCGGAGTGACGGACGAGCCTGACCAGTCGCCGCTGCCCTACGCCTACTATCTGGACGGATTCAGGAACCTCAAGGGCCCCACGCGCCCGCACCTGTTCACCTTCAACGCGATTGCCGGCTTTTTCACCGCTCCTCCGCCGGGGTGCGCCGCGGACCCGGACGACGGCAGGCTCGCAGCGGTGGCCACGCTCACCGCAGGCGTGAAGGAGAGCATCTGTACTGCCGACTGGGCGAAGTCCCTCCAGACGCTGGGGAAGACCGCCTTCGGTTTCCGCACCCATTTCGCGCTCAACGCGGTGCCGGATCTCGCCGGAGGGAAGAGCATCACGGTCCAGATAGACGGAGCGGCGGTGCCGAGCGTGGACAGCCGCGGAGTGACGGTGTGGACGTACGACCCGACTTCCAACGCCATCGACTTCGAGCCGGGCTATACCCCCGGGCCCGGCCAGCGGCTCGAGGTGAGCTACTTCGTCGGCTGCTGGTGAATCACCGGCTTCGCGCGGCCCCTCACGGCGTCACCTCGTACGCCCCGAGGTCGGGCCGAGCCCCGCGCGGGAGCTCACGCACGTCGAACGGCAACGAAAGCGCCGGAATCGCCTGCTCCGCTGCCGGCCCTGACGCCGAGGGGCGGAAATCGCCACCACCCGCGTCCGCGAATCCTGGGTCGCCGGGGACCACGTCCGCCCCCCCGTCCAGGTTCTCGACGTCCGTGCCGTTCTGGTGGAAGAGGTTCCTGGCGATGATGGTTGATTTCTCTCCGATGCCGCCGCCCCAAATCGCGGTGCCGTTCTGGACGAAGATGTTGTTGGCGAGGACGGTCCTCTCCGTCGCAGGCAGCTCGTTTGGGCTTCCGACCTGCACCCCGAAGCTGGTGTGGCCGACGAAGGTATTGCTGACAATCGTCGTGTCCTTCGCTGCCGGGAACACCAGCAGAGCGCTGCCGATCGGCCCGCCATCGACCCCTGACGCCAGCTCGTTCGCATGAAACACGTTGTTCGCGATCAGCACCCGGCTCGACCCCTTTGCGCGGACGCCCGCGCTCTGGAGAGGATCGGTCCGCCCATTTCCCTCGATGCGATTGCCGATGAGGAACACCCCGTCCGAGAAGTCGACTCCGATCCCGTACACGCCGGCGTCGGCAATCGTGGTCCCGGACACCTCGATGTTCGAAGAGAAGCGGATCCAAATCAGCGGGGTCTCCGGGGTCGTAGTCGGAAGATCGAATCGCAGCCCCTTGAGCCGAATGTTGCTTGCCTCCGAGAACAGGAAATGGCCCCGGATGCGCGGAGCCGCCCCCGGCCTTGCGGCGATCGTGATCGAAGCGTCCGGCTTGAGGTCGATCGCTCCGATCGGCGCTTGGTAGAGGCCGTCGTCCAGGTAGATCCGCGAGCCGGGGACGGGCGCCAACAGCGCTCTTGTCAAAGTCTGCCACGGGGCGCCGGCGCTTCCGGCCGCGTTGTCTTTGCCTCCATCCGAGGAGACGTAGAACGCAGGACCGCACGACGGCGAAACCAGCGCTGGCAGGCACTCCCCGAGCGCGCCGGCATCGGCGGCACACGCAAAGGCGGCGTAGGCCCCGCCGCAGAAACCCCACCCCTCGCAGTCGGCGCCCGCATCGAGCAGGCACACCACTGGGCCCCCGTCAGAACCTCCGCCTCCGCCTCCACTACCGCCGTCCGAGCCGATCCCACCGCCGCCGCCCGCATCCTGACCTGCCCCGCCACCTCCGCCGGTGCCGTCCTGCCTCACGCACACCCCATCCCTGCACGCGTAGCCCGGGAGGCACTGCAGGCCGGCGCCGCACGCGTGGCCCTCCAGCCCTGGATCCCCGAGCAGGAGCGAGCAGGCCGCGCACGTGGCCACCATCGCGGTGCATGCGATCCGCGCTCGCACCTCAAAAGCTCCCCGTTCCCAGGACCATCACGCCGGAGCCGGCGGCAGTGGCGACAGCCACGCCTTTCCCGTCGCCCTGCACGAGGAGAATCCACGCGGCGCCGAATGCCGCAGCGGCCGCTCCGACATAGAGGCCATCCCCGATCAGCCCGGTCGTTCGCGCTGCGGAGGACATCTGGGGGACGGAAGGTTGAGGCGTTTCGGGCCGAGCGGCGATCGACATCTGCTGTTGCGCCGAGAGGCCAGCCCAAACACCGCCGGCCGCGAGGAGGCCGGAGATGCCCAGCAGCCCAAACCCGAAAAGGCGGCGACCGGCGCCACCCCTCACCGGGGTATCCGCTCCCGTGGTCAAATCCGCCGCCAGTCGACCGCTGGCGTCGAGCAGTCCGTCCTCGGAATCGACTCTTTGCTCAGCGCGCCCCACCACGGCTGACCGGGCGAGCTCGTAGACCCGTGCGGTGAGGATGAAGGAACGTCCGACCCGCGATATCGCCCCTGAGACAAGAAAGTCCGCGCCCAAGGCGCCGCCGAGCTCCGCCAAGCAACCGGAGTCCTGGTCCGCGCAGCCCAGCAGGGCCCGTTGGCGTTCGAGCCCGATCACCGCCAGCATGTCCCCGGACGAGATGACGCTCGCGCTCGTGCCGCGCGAATACGCGGTCACGAACGCCTCGGTCAGCGCTTCCGCCAGCTTGGCGTCGACGTCTTTGCCCGCCTCGAGCGGAAGAACGGCAACTTTTCGGGAGGGCGGCGCTCCAGTCGCCATGCTCGCCGCGAGCAAGGCGAGGAGAAGCAGGCGTGTCTCAGCTTTCGGCCGCATTCGGCGAGGAAGCGTACATGAATCGCTCGAGGCTCGCGCTTGCCCGGCGAACCGCGGGCGTGCCGCTTTGATCCTGCGCACTCCCGGCTTCGACTCGGTTGAGGGCACGCTACAACCTGGCTCGGTGCGGTGCAGCGCCGCGCGAGGCGAACGGATGGCATCGATGCGCTTCCGGCGGCGGGCTCCTGTGGCGGAGGGCGTGGGCCGCCAGCAATGCACTTGCTCGAGGCACGCGGCCCGGCCTCCAGCTCGGAGCCGGCTCGACCTCGACGCTGTGTCGCGCCCCCTGACGCCTCCGGGTGCACCCAGAAAAAATCGCTCTTCGTCGGTTTACGGGACGGGTTTTTCGGAATCGTTCCGACGGTTTGAGACCCATCGTGGGGGTGAGCCGGTCGGAGCTTCGTAGCGAACGCGCTGGCGTCAGAGATTGACCCTCGCCCTGTGCGAGGGCCTGACTTCCTTCGACAGGAATCGATGGGAGGTCGTCCTGGGCCAGCGCACGAAGATTCTCACACAGATACTCGGGTTCAACGGCTGGAAGGTGACGGAAGTCCGCTTCGAGGCCCCCGAGGGCACTCGGGTGTGGCCCTTCGGCTCGCACCTTCTGCCCCAGGGTGTTCGTCTCGTCCTGAGCGTGGAGCGCCGGTGGTTGCCCCGCTGCAGTCGGTGCAGCGGACGGTGCCACAAGAAGCACGACCTCTGCGAGCCGCGCCGGTGGAAGGACCTGCCATGGGCGGGCCACCCCGTCTCCATCGCGTACACCCCGGTGCGCGTCGTCTGCGACCGCTGCGGGGGCGACGCCCGTGGAGGACTTGCCCTGGGCGGACCCGTACCAGCGAGAAACCCGCCGGCTTCAGCAGCACCTTGGGCTCCAGTCAGCGTCGATGCCCATCGTTCGGGTCGCCGCGCAGTACGGCCTGAGCTGGTCCACCGTCCGCCGAGCCGAGGAGTACGCCATCGCCCGCTGGGAGATTCAGCGCCCCAAGGTCCGCCTCCGGCAAGTCGGCGTCGACGAGAAGTACCTGGGTCGGCGCCACAAGCGCGAGGAGAACTTCGTCACCATCGTCAGCAACCTCGAGACCGGCGAGCCAGTCTGGATGGGGTACGGCCGCAGTGAGGCCACCCTGAAGCAGTGGCTCGCATGCGTGATCGCCTTGCGAGGTGTATGTGTCTGATCTGTCGGCGGTTTCATGCTGCGGCGGCCCTCGGGTGAAGATGATGCGAGCGCTGCTCAACGGACGCGAGGAGCCCGCGCCGCGCGGCGTTGGGATCGACGGCCTTGTAGAGGAGCACCCGGTCCAGCCGCTGGAGCAGAAGCCGCACGACGCGGAGGGGATGCGTCGCGACGGTCAGAAGGTCGTGCGCCATGGAGACGAAGACCGCGGCCCATCGCTGCTCCGGGAGTCGGTCGGCCATTGCCGGGAGCCGTCGGCGTACGAGCGCGAGGAGGCGCCGGCTTACGACCATCGTCAGCAGCGCCGCGTACAGGAGGACCTCAACCACCACCCGCTTGCTGCTGGGCATGTCCTCGATCCGGTAGTGGCTCTTCAACTCCTTGAAGAGCAGCTCCACTTGCCAGCGGAGGGAGTAGACGGCGCCGATGTCCTCGGCCGCGAGCTTCTCGGGGGGCACGTTGGTCACGTACAGGTGGTACTCGCCCGTCCCGCGGTTCAAAAGGCCCACCACGCGCAGGCGTTGGGTGTCTCGGTGAACGCGCCCGGCGTAGCGCCGGCGCGGAAAGCGCACCTCGACCTCGACGTCCAGCACCTGCCGTCGCATGCGCGCGACGACGTCGCGCAGGCGCTCGCCGACGAGCGAGATGGCTCGTCCCCGGTGGACTCGGTTGACCGCGACGATGGTCGGGTCCGCGTTGCCCTTCAGGCGCGTGAGGAAGTAGCCGCCATTCCGCCCGATACACGCGAAGAGTTGGTAGCGGAAGTAGCCGAGGTCGAACATCAGCAGGTGGTCGCGAACCCACTTCCCGACGCGGAGCACCGGCCCGTCGCGCGCGCGCTCGGCGGTCACTTTGATGGACTGCTCGCCAACGCCGCGGACACTCATGATGGTGTGCGCCTTGAGCGCGGCCTTGGTGTGGTTGGTCCGGCACGCCGGGAAGCGCTTCTCGAGCAGGTCGCGCAGGCGGATGACGGTCGAGTCGGTCAGGATGACATCCCGGAAGGCGGCGAGCGGTCCCTCCAGGCCCCGCGCCACGCCGAGGCATTCCTCGAATGCCCGCGCCAGCAGCTTCTTGAGCAAGCTCGCGAGGCCGGGCGAGAAGCGCTTGTAGAAGCTGCTCTCCTCGATGGTCTGCCCGGTTTCCCGCTCGTAGCTCCGCCGGAGAGCCGAAAGCGTCCGCTTCCGGCCGATCGCGAAGCCGAGCACGAGCACCCAGACCAGCTCGTAGATGCGGACCCGGCGCTGTCGCTGAACGGCGCCGGTCAGGCGGGCCAGCTGGTTCACGGCCGACTCCGGAATCACCTTGCGAAGCTCCCTGCGAACATCGGACGATCTTCCTCGGGCCATCGTTTTCTCCTCCAGCTTGGTTCCTTGACAGCTCCAAGCAGAGGCGGATGCGATGGCCCTTCTCAAGTGAAATCAGGCGGTTCGCCCCAGCAAAGCGAACGCGCATGCAGTGGCTCGACACCCTGACGCCCAAGCAGAAGAAGGGCATCCAGCTCGTCGCCATGGACATGCATGAGGCATTCAAGAACGCCGTCGCCAACGACCCGCTCCTGGCCCACGTCGCCGTGGTCCACGACCCCTTCCACGTGATGAAGCGGGCCAACGCAGCCATCGATGAGCTCCGACGCCAAATCTTCTTCCGTGCCGGTCCCGACATGCGCGCCGTGGGCCGTGGCACGCGGTGGCTCTTCCTGCGCGCCTGGGAACGCTGCACGGAGCAACAGCAAGCCAGGCTTGAGCAGCTCCTCGCCTGCAACGCCAAGTTGGCCGCTGCCTACCAGCTCAAGGAGGAGCTCCGAGAGGTCCTCGCCGCACCCAACGAGGCCGCGATGGCCAAGGGCCTGGCCCACGTCCTGCGCCGGACGCAGCGCAAAGCCAACGCCCCTCTACGCAAGCTCCACGACTCGCTGCTCGACCACCTCCCGCAGATTCTGGCCCTCGGGAAGTACCGCCCGCCGGTGGGCCGAATCGAAGCCCTCAACAACAACTGGGAGACCCTCGTTCGCCGCGGCCGCGGCTACCGCGACTACCAGTTCCTGCTCCGCAAGCTCCGCTTCCTCGCGGTCAATCCGCTCCAGACCGCCGAGGGCGTCCGCGCCTTCCTAGCTCTGGCCGCCTGAGCGCTCCTCGCCCTACCTGCCTAACGAGACGAGGGCCATTCGAAGCACCGAGTAGCTTGACCCCCACGCCGCCTTGTTCGAAGTGCCCGGTCTCGGGGGGGGGTAGAAGCGCGCGCTCGGCCGCCGTTACGAGCTACCCGTCAACAGCGCGCGGAGAACGACAGCCCCCACCGAAGGGATACCGAGGCGATCGCCGTGTCTCCATCACGCTGTCCCGTAAACGGATGAAGAGCCGAAAAAATGCATCGGCCGTACGAATTCGGTTGACACCCATCCGCCCGAGAATTCCCTCGTCGAGACTGACGCGCTCGCAAGCGCCTCCCTCGCGCTCCAGGCCGCTCGCTGCTCGACGAAGTCGGCTTCCCTCCCGCGTCGCGGCCACCACGCTGCGGACTTCGCCCCTCGGAGCCCCCAGGACCCTCGAAACCGCCCCGAAAAACTCGTGGTAGTGCTGCGTCATGAATCCTCGCCTCGATGAATTGTCCTCGCTGTCCTCCCACGTCCTCGACGCCCGGCTCCGGCAGATGGTGGCCCGGGAACGTTCCTCCCTCGTCGACTTCCTCTGGCACCTCGCCGAAGTCGAGCGGCGCCATCTCGACGCACAGCTCGGCTACGAGTCGGCCTTCGCCTACTGCAACCAGCACCTCCGCATGTCCAAGGCCAGCTCCTTCCGCCGCACCGCCGCCTCCCGACTCCTCGTGCGCTTCCCCCTCATCG